>JBILPT010000018.1:0-30837 GCA_044373675.1 Crocinitomicaceae bacterium
TCCCAATTAATTAAAGAAAAACAACCCATTTATAATAGAAAACTCCGAAAAAATCACTTTCCTTTTGGACTTTTCGATGAGCAAGATTCAAATGGATACATTCGTCTGAAGATAAAATCTAGTGCTAAAGAAACTGCCTACCCAATCGCCAGTTTTACTTCCAAAAAAGAAGGGACAACCTTTTTACTGAAAATTATAGAGAAATATAAATTATGCCAAAAATTGTGTGATCTATATAATTCTTCTGGTGGTTGCTTTCAGTATTCTGTTAAAACTTGTGATGGCGCCTGTATAAATATAATAAATCCAAACGAATATAATCAACGAGTAAATGATTTTGTGACAACAATAACCTTAGAGAATAAAACATTTTATATCGTAGATAAAGGACGAAATAATTCAGAGAAAAGTTTAGTTCTAATTGAAAACGGAACCTATCGAGGTCATGGTTTTGCACCTTTTCATTTTCATGGAAAAGAAGCAAAAGATTGGAAAAAATACATCGATGATCAAAAGGAAAACAAAGATATTCGAACAATTATCAATCAATTTATTCGTAAAGGTCAAATTGAAAGAATTGTGGAAATTTAAAGTTTCTCAATCTTAATTTAACCAAAAACTACTTTAATTAATGTACAACATGAATAAATCCTTGCTTTTCGAAGTTTTCAAAGACAAGTTTAAAAATGTACACTCCATCCTCAAGAGTTGCACCACCTTTGTCATTTCCTCTAAAAAATGGTGATTCTTGAGTTTGTTCCCAAACTAAATTTCCCCAACGATTAAAAATATACAGGTTGAATTTATCACAGGTCATGAAATATTTCTTTAAATCTAATTCATCATTTGTATTATCACCATTTGCTGTAATTACATTTGGAAAATCAAAGTCCTCAAATGACATAATATAGGTTATCGTTGCATCTATTTGTGAAGTATCAGAAATACAACCATACTGTGAAGTTAGATAAGAAGTATAAGTTCCGATTCCATTAACATCTAAAAGAAAAGTATTGCTAAATTGTGTGGATTGGAAGTTGTTTGGACCTGTCCAAATAATAGTTGAATTAGGTTCACCTATGGCAGTTAAATAAAATGGATCTCCAGGACACTCAGGCTCATTAAAACTTAATACAGGTGGAACTGGAGTAGACATTACATACATATCAATAGTTGAATCAGATTCGCAACCGAAAGAGGACGTTACAGTTAAATTGATAGGATAAACACCCGCATTGGCAACAACTGTGCTTAAATTCGGATTGGTACTAATAGGGTTTCCCCCTAAAGACCAAGCGAAAGATAGATTTTCACCGGTAGAAACCGATGAAAAATTATTTATTGTAAAAGGCACATCCTCGCATTGAATAGTATCAGCTATATAGGATGTAATTGGTAAATCGTGAACAAAGAAATTAAAACTGATCGTATCATCACAAAAAACAGTTGAGGAAAAAGAATCTACAGCAACTAAAGATATGGTGTTGTTTCCAGGAGTATTAAAAATGTAACTAAGGTCAACTGTAGTGTCTAGCAATTGGTTGTTATAATACCAACCAAATTGGGTAAAAGGTGAAATACTTGCAGTTGTATTGTTAAAAATAACTGGTTCATCAATACAAGATTCTATAAAGGTAAAGTTAGCAGTTGGATTATTAAATACGGTAAATTGCTGTGAAATTGTATCCGAACAACCGTTTTCTGTAATCGCTACCAAATCTACCTGGTAATTGTTTGGGCCATTGAAGTATACGGTTACGGTATCTCCAACCAAGGTATCGTTATTTACATACCAATAATTAGTAATTGTATCGTTTCCTAATAAACTACTACTTGCATTAAATATAGCTGTTTGCCCAAGACAAACATCGTCGAAGCCAAAGGTGGCGGTTGGATTTTCAAAAACTTCTATTGAAGTTAGAACAGTATCGATGCAATTTGATGTATTCTGAATAATTAACTCAATATTATAGACTCCAGGACTAGAAAAAGTATGAGCAAAATTGAAGGTTGTATCAGTATAACCATCAGATGAAGACCAATGAACGCTGTCAACTGCAGAATTTGTAAATGAAGTTAAATTATAAAGCAAGGTTTGATTTCCTTGGCACACGTTAGAATCTACAATACTACCTATAACTTCTGCAGGTAAAACCTGAGTAGTCAGATTGGCAACACATCCGTTCGAGGAAGTAATAGCACAATTAACAGAATCTTGAGTGATATTAGGAATAAAAATTGTTTGACCTGTTCCAAGTTGGGTATAAGGTGCTGCAGCATCCGTCCAAACATAATTTGCAAATCCAGCAGGTGCAGTAAGTGTTGCTGAATTACTATTACCATTTTCGCAATAGAGAGCAGTTACATTTACAGAGCTACAAAAAGCTGATACATAAGCATAACCGTAATGACCAGTCAAAGAACAATCTCCTGTAGCTACATCAAGCGTAATAGTTTGCCCTGCATAAGCAGAAACATCCACTGCAAAAGTCGTCCAGTTTTTATATCTTATTTGTCCACAAGATTCCCAACCTGGAATTCCTTGAGCTGCAGCTTCTTGGTAAAAGGTGCAGGGAATAGGAACACCCGCTTGGTTTAAAAGTTGTATTTCAAAACGAGGTTGTTGAGAAGGACTATGACCAACATCTTGTAAAACAACTGCATACTGAACAGTAATCAAATTAGATTGTGGCGTTACTGCAAATGCATATTGCAATCTAGCAGCTAAAGCTCCAGTTCCGGTTCCGTCTCCAACTCTTGCAGAATATGTCCCTCCTGGAGGCACAACTGGTAATTGTATGCAGCCTATAGCTGGATCAAAACCACCAGCTGTCATAATTTCGTGCTGGGGAGATTGAATTCCGGGATTAGGAGTATAAATTACACCATTCATATATCCTGTAGAACCCGTCCAATTTAAAAAGGAATTAGTTGAAAAATTAGAATTAACACAAGTTGCAATTTGTGAATATGCATTACTTGAAGATATTAACACTGATAAAACTACTGAAATTACAAAAGCTATTTTTTTCATATTTTTTATTATCCTATATAGACTGAGTAAAATTAAAAAAAATTGCACACAAAAAAAAATAAATTAAAATAGACTTAGATTTAGATGTAAATATTTTTTGTGTGATAATTATTATTTGTAAAATTGAGGTTATTGAATTGTTGAAATAGAAAGTTTCTCAATCCAAATTTATACCTTCGTTCCATGAGATTCGGCATTGTTACAATTCTTGGTTCTGGAACATCTCAAGGAGTTCCAGTAATTGCTTGTGAATGCAATGTTTGTCAATCAAATTCAACTAAAGACAATAGAACGCGATCATCAATTATGATTTCTGTAGAAGAAGAAAATTATGTAATTGACTCCGGTCCAGATTTTAGGCAGCAGATGCTCCGTGAAAAAGTAAAAACATTAAGAGGCATTATTTTTACACATGAACACAAGGATCATCTGGCATTATTAGATGATGTAAGAGCATTTAATTACCGTGAACAACGCAAAATGGAAGTTTATGCCACTAAACAAGTAGAAGACGCGCTTAGGCGCGAATTTCATTATATTTTTACAGAAACTCGTTACCGAGGAATACCAAAAATTGCAGTGAATCAGATTGATTTAACTCCCTTTGATCTTGAAAAAAATCTTACCTTTATTCCAATTCAAGTTTTTCACCATAAACTTCCTGTTCTTGGATTCCGTTTTGGAGATTTCACTTACATTACAGATGCAAAAACAATTTCAGAACAAGAAATCAACAAAGTAAAAGGAACTAAAACCTTAATTATAAATGCTTTGCATAGAAATAGTCATGTATCTCATTTTAATTTAGAGGAAGCCCTCCGATTTATTCAGGAAATAAATCCAGAAAAAGCCTACCTAACTCATATTTCTCATTTATTCGGAAAACAAGAAGAAATAGAAAAAGAACTACCAAAAAATGTCTTTGTTGCATATGATGGGTTAAAGCTTCCCTTCAGTTTTTAATAGATTAATTTTAATAAATTTACTAACATTAAAAAATTAAGCTATTTTTGAAATTATGGAAGAAGAAAATATCGTAAATCTTGAACGTTTAATCAAGAGTAAAAACCCTCGTTTAGCGAAATTTCTACCAAGATTTATATTGAAATACCTAAAAAGGATATTACATGAAAAAGAATTAAATTCTTTTTTTAATGAAAATAAAAATATTCAAAATCAAGAATTCTGCACAAAGTTGTTGGAATCATTTAATGTGAAAATTATAATTCGAGGTATAGAAAACATTCCTAAAGATGGCCCCGTTATTCTTGCCATGAATCATCCTTTAGGCGGGATGGATGCTGTTGCTTTAATTTCCGCGTTAAAAGATCATCGACGAGACCTTAAATTCATTGTTAACGATCTTTTGCTAAATCTTCCTTTTTTAAAAACTATGTTTGTTGGGGTAAATAAATTTGGGAAAAATAAAATTACAGTTCGTCAGCAAATTAGCGAAGCATTTAATGCTGACCATGCACTCTGTATATTCCCTGCTGGAAAAGTTAGCAGAAAAGTTAAAGGTAAGATTGAAGATTTAGAATGGAAAAGAACCTTTGTTGTCTACGCAAGAGAATTAAACCGTGATATTATTCCAATTTTTATTGATGGAGAATTATCAAAATTCTTTTATCGACTTTCAAATTTTAGGGAATTTATAGGCATAAAATCAAATATTGAAATGTTCTATTTAGCAGATGAATTACACAAGCAAAAAAATAAAACTTTCAACTTTACTGTGGGAAAGCCTATAAACGTAAGCAAAGAATATTCTACACTCTCCGACAATGAAGCTACCTTAAAAATTAGAGAAAAACTATACGCCTTAAAAAAAGAAGTTTGAAAACACTTATAGAACCTATCTCTCGCTCAATATTAAAAAGTGAATTAACAAAAGATTTATTTGTTAGAACTACGAGAAAAGGAGATAATGAAATTTATATTCTTGACCATTTTTCAGCACCAAATACGCTTTTAGAAATTGGTAGATTACGAGAAATTACTTTCCGTGCTTCTGGAGGAGGAACTGGAGAAAAACTTGATATAGATTATTTTGACACTCACAAGAATTGCTATAAACAATTAATCGTTTGGTCACCTGAAGATGAAGAAATTATTGGAGGTTATCGCTTTATAAAATGTGCTGACGCTATTGCTGAAGATGGAAAGATTCATTTATCTACAGCTCATTATTTTAATTTTAATACTGAATTCATAGAAAATTACCTAACAAAAACTATTGAACTAGGAAGAAGCTGGGTACAACCTAATTTTCAACCAAATATCAATCCACGTAAAGGACTTTTTGCTTTAGATAATATCTGGGATGGATTAGGAGCAATTGTAAAATTAAATCCAGAAATAAACTACTTGTTTGGCAAAGTAACAATGTATCCAAATTACAATATTGAATGCAGGGATTTTCTTTTGTATTTCTTGGATTACTATTTTCCAGACATAGATAAATTAATGCTTCCCTTCCACCCTCTTTTACACAATGAAAACAAAATTGATTATTCAGTTTTTTTACAAAACTTAGATTTCAAGGAGGGAATCAAAATATTAAATTCTTACTTACGAGAAAGAGGAGAATTTATCCCACCTTTAATTAATATTTATATGGGGCTTTCTTCTAGCATGAAAACATTCGGAACTGCTATAAATTCAGATTTTGGAAATGTGGAAGAAACAGGAATTATGGTTACTATTTCAGATATCTATCCAGAGAAAAAAGAACGACATATGGATTTTTAAAAATCCAAATTTGCATGTTTAATTTTATTGAAATTTGTTCTCAAAATATTTAACCAAATTGAAAAAATAAAAAAGAATAAGTTATTATTTAACAATTTTTACTTTTTAGCTACGTTAAATATATATGAAATTTTTGGCTTTATTTTTCTTTTTACTACCCTGTTTTTTATTTTCACAACAATATGTAGGATCAAATGCCTTTGCTTTTTTAAATGCAAATTACTCAGCTCGAAGTAATGCCTTAGGAGGAAATTTAATTGCAATTCAGGACAATGATTTGTCAATGGCAGCAGAAAATCCAGCATTGCTAAATTCAAAATCTGTGAGGATGCTACAAATAAACCAAAGTATTCTGCCAAATGGAATTTCTATAGGAATGCTAAATTATGCTTTCAACACAAAATATGGAGTTTTTGCACCAACTATAAAATATATTAGTTACGGAAACTTTGAGTCGTACGATGAAGCTGGAAATCGATTGGGAACATTTACAGCGAGCGATTATGCAATTGGAATGAGCTTTGGTAGAGCTGTAAATAAATTAATTAGTATTGGGAGCTCACTCACTTTTTTAGGATCTAATTTAGAAACATACTCAGCCTATGGAATGACTTTTGGATTTGGAGCATTTATTAAACATCCAAATGAATTGTTTTCTGCAGGATTTTCAGTTAAAAATATTGGCTTTACTTTTAAAGATTATACAACAAGCTCAAAGAGTATTTTACCAATCAACGTTCAAGCAGGAATTTCCTATAAATTAAAGTATGCACCTTTTCGATTTTCAATTTTGGGACAGCAATTAAATAAATGGAATATTGTTTACGAAGATCCAAATTTAAAGCCAACGTATGATGCATTAACTGGATATACAATTCCCTTAAAGACTAGCTCTTTTTTTACTAAGATCATGCATCATCTTAACTTCCAAGTAGAATTATTAGCAAGTAAAAATACTAGGTTTAGACTAGGATTTGATTACCATAGGAGACAACAATTAAAATTACTTGATCGACCAGGAATGGCAGGTTTCTCAACTGGAATTGCTATAAATTTTAAGAAAATAAAATTTGAATACGGATTTTTATACTACTCCAAGGCAGGCCAAAATCATTCTATTGGATTGAGTACAAATCTAGGAGATTGGAGGAAAAAATAATATGCTTTTTCTATTAACACAAATCCTTAGAATGAAAGTCTTTTGTTAAAGCAATGTACTCCTCAGAGTATAGATTATTTTCATTTCGAATAACAATTTCTTTCTCTCGAATAGCATCTTGTTTTTTAGTCGAAAAATTCATGATTACACGAATATTTTTCTTGGATGGTTTTGAATGAATACAGATATACTCTTTTAGGAAAAGTCCATGCTCACTAGCCAATTTAGTTAGTTGATCTGAAGAAGAAAACGGCAGAATAATCCAAAAATCACCATTCTCAGTTAACAGCTGCTTTACAAGTTTGAAAAATTGAATGAAATCAGATAGTAAGGAATGCTTAGAGATATTGACTCCATTATCTGGACTTAATATATTTTCAAAATGATAAGGAGGATTAGAAAAAATTAAATCGTATTTTTTTTTGAATTCAAATTGAAGATAATCAGCGGTAATACACTTTAAATTTTTTCTCCATTTCGAATTGTGAAAATTAAGATCACACTCATTAGCAACATTAGCATCAATTTCAACTGCATCAATTTGTAATTTTTGATTTTTCTGAGCTAACATTAAGGATAAAACGCCAGTGCCAGCTCCTAAATCTAAACCTTGGAGTTTTGAATCGCTGGAAATGAAAGAGCCTAAAAGCATGCTATCCGTTCCAACTTTAAGTGGACTCACTTTTTGAATTATCGTAAATTCCTTGAACTTAAAAACTGACAATTAATAAGCTTTTGCGAAAATAACTCGGCCAACAGATGGTTTACCAGAAAACATACATAGACCTTCCTCCTCTTCCTGATCTAGCGCTATACATCTAATTGTTGCTTGAGTTTCCTCTTTAATTTTGGCTTCAGTTTCAGCAGTTCCATCCCAATGTGCTAAGAAGAAACCACCTTTTTCAATTTCTATTTTAAACTCAGTATAAGAATCTATCTTTTTGGTGTTTAAACTTCTAAATTCACTTGCACGTTGAAATAAATTTAACTGAATTTCTGAAAGTAATTTTTCGATGTAAGAATCTAAACCATCAAAATCAATAATATCTTTTGTTTTTGTGTCGCGTCTTGCAATCTCAACTTTTCCATTTTCTAAATCTCTAGGACCCATCGCAAGACGAATAGGTACGCCTTTCGATTCATACTCTGCAAATTTCCATCCTGGACGTCGTTGATCGTCATCATCAAATTTGAAAGAAATATTTTTGGATTTTAATTTCAATGCCAATTCCTGCATTTTTTCTGAAATAGCACTCAGTTCTTCTTCTGTTCTATAAATTGGAATAGCAACTACTTGAATTGGAGCTAAGGCAGGAGGTAAAACTAAACCTTCATCATCGGAATGCGTCATAATCAAAGCCCCCATTAAGCGCGTTGATACTCCCCAAGATGTTGCCCAAACATACTCTAATTTTCCTTCTTTATCGGCAAATTTTACTTCGAATGCTTTTGCAAAATTTTGACCCAAAAAATGAGATGTGCCTGCTTGCAATGCTTTACCGTCTTGCATCATTGCTTCAATACACAAAGTATCTTCTGCTCCAGCAAAACGTTCACTTTCAGTTTTACGTCCTTTAATTACAGGCATTGACATATAATTTTGAGCAAAATCTTCGTAGACATCTAACATTTGTTCTGCTTCAGAAATTGCCTCTTTGCTAGTCGCATGTGCAGTATGACCTTCTTGCCATAAAAATTCGGTAGTACGCAAAAACAAACGTGTTCTCATTTCCCAACGAACAACATTTGCCCATTGATTTATTAATATTGGTAAATCTCGGTATGACTGAATCCATTTTTTATAGGAATTCCAGATAATCGTTTCGGAAGTTGGTCGAACTATTAGTTCTTCCTCTAATTTAGCACTTGGATCGACAATTAATCCGCTTCCATCCTCGGCATTTTTTAAACGATAATGAGTAACAACAGCACATTCTTTAGCAAAACCATCCACATGACTCGCTTCTTTACTCAAGTAAGATTTTGGAATAAACAGAGGGAAATAAGCATTCTGGTGTCCAGTTTCCTTAAATTTAGCATCTAAAATATCTCGCATTTTCTCCCAAATTGCATAACCATATGGTTTAATAACCATGCAACCACGAACATCAGAGTGCTCTGCTAAATCAGCACGATTCACCAATTCATTATACCATTTCGAATAATCTTCTGCCCTTGTTATAAATTTTTGTGCCATACATTCTCAAACTGATTGTAAAGGTAGTTATTTGAATTTTATTAATGAAACACTTTGAAAATACATCAAATTATTATCTTTACAGCTTACAATTGGAAAAATATCATGCTATATATGCGAAAATACCTCTTCCTTTTTTTACTCTATCCATTGTCAAGTTTCGGGCAATTTAAAATCAATGAGGCTAGTAATTCAAATGGAAATACTATTCTACTACCAAACGGAGATAGCCCAGATTGGATTGAGATTTACAATGCAAGTTCTTCCTCTGCAAATATTTCAGGATATGGACTTAGCGATGATCCAAGCAATTTAATGAAATGGATATTTCCTCCTACTTCAATAGGTGCGCTTAATTTTTTAACAGTCTTTGCCAATGGAAATAATGCTATTAATCTTGTTAATCATTATGAAACAGCCGTTTTTGCAGAAAGTACTTGGAAATACAAAATACCCACTGCAGAAATTCCTAATTGGAAAAGCAACTCATTTAACAGCAGCTCCTGGTTAAATGGTACTGCAAGTATCGGATTCGGAGATGGAGATGACGCCACAGTATTAACTGCTCCAATAACAACAATTTACTCTCGAATTACATTTCAATGTACAAATATAACAGCAATCAGTGAAGCACTTTTAGACATTGATTATGATGATGGATTTGTTGCATATATTAACGGCGTTGAAATAGCACGTGCTGGACTTATGGGAACACCTCCTTTATGGAATGAATTTTCCACAGATCATGAAGCTACGCTTCCACAAGGAGGAGCGATTTCCTCTTTTGATATAGATATTAATTTGCTTCAATCCGCACTCGTAATAGGTGCAAATGTTTTGGCAATAGAATTACACAACGTAAATGCAAACTCGTCCGACCTGACTTGTAAACCTTATTTAAGCTTTGGGTTTAATCAATCAAATATATTCTACAATAATACTGTTCACCCATACTTTGCAACATCTTTCGGCACAAATTTAGAAGCAAATTTTTCCATCAGTACAGTTGGGGAAACGCTCTACTTATCAAATCCTGCTGGAGTCTTAATAGATTCCTTAGTAGTTTTAGATTTAGAACCAAACATGTCTTGTGGTAAGTTTCCAAATGGAAGCAACAACATTTCTATATTTTCAATTCCTACACCAAATGCTTCAAATAATAGTGCTTTAGCATACAATGGATATGAAAAGCAACCAACAATTGTAAATATAGGAGGTGTTTTTCAAGGTCCGATTTCTGTTTCGGTTATAAATAATTCTGTATCTAACGGAATTTTACGGTACACAACAAATGGCTCAAATCCTAAAGTAAATTCAGCGCTTGTTACTGGCCCAATCAGTATCAATACGAATACTGTTTTAAAAGTCACCTGTTTTTCGTCTGTTGGTGCAAATTTATTGCCTAGTATCATTGCAGGCGAAACTTTTTTATTTGCTGAAGATTTTGAACTTCCAATTGTATCACTTACGATTGATTCCGCAGATTTATATGGCGCTAATGGTATTTTTGACAACTGGTGGACAGATTGGAAAAAACCCTGTATTGTTGAATATTTTGATAAAGACGGAATCAAAAAATTTGAAACACGTTCATCTGTAAAACCTGACGGTGGAGCCGGAGGCAGTCGTTCAAACCCTCAACACAGTGTTACAATAGAGCCAGCAAATACTGTATTTGGGGAAGGAAAACCAGTACATTATCCAATTATCCCTCAAAAACCATTTATTACTGATTATTACGCTTTGTATATACGAAACGGAAGTAATTTCTGGAATCAATACCCACAAAGAGATGCTACATTTAATCGAATAATGAGTAAAACAAATGTAAATTCTCAAGCTTACACACCTGCAGTTGTATTTCTTAATGGCGCATATTTTGGAGTTTACGAACTTAGAGAAAAGGCAAATGAAGGCTACTTCGAAAATAACTATGGAAACGACAGAGACAGTAT
Organism: Crocinitomicaceae bacterium; assembly: GCA_044373675.1. Lineage (GTDB taxonomy): Bacteria > Bacteroidota > Bacteroidia > Flavobacteriales_D > Crocinitomicaceae > UBA952. Next base: position 11,097 of record JBILPT010000018.1, read on the forward strand.
TGATCTCTTATCCGTAAGCTACTTTTATGGAGCAGGAGTTATTAGGACTGTTAAAGGTTCAAATACATCTTTTTATTCTATGCGGGATTATATTGCAAATACAAATCCCTATCTACCTAATTATTTTGATGAATGTCATAAACGCTTGGATCTTTTCAATTTTACAGACTATATGGCCGGTGAAAATTGGTTTGGAAATGCCGATTGGATTTATAATAATATGAAAATGGCCAGAACGAGAACTTTTGATAATAAATGGCGATTTTTTCTTCAGGATTTAGAATGGGGACTTGGTGGCTGGACAAATTATACATCAAATATGTTTGACTGGTTTGAAAACCAAAGTCAAGGAACTCCTTTCTGGGATATTTACAATGGTCTTATTCAAAATCCGAAATTCAAAAACTATTTTATAAATCGGTATGCAGATTTGATGAATACTACATTTCAAGCAGATCATTACCAAGGAATAATTGACAGCATGTACAGCGAGCTATTAGTTGATTATCCTAGATCATTATTACTTTGGACTGGAAACAGCAACATGGGTAATTACACTAATATTCATAACACGCATTTAGATCAGTTTGCCAACAGAAACGACTTTGTGAGAGATCAAATAGTAAGTGAATATAACTTGGTAAACAAAGTTGATGTGACATTGGATGTTTTTCCAGTTGGGGCAGGATATATAAAAATCTCCACAATCGTTCCTGAAAATCTACCTTGGACAGGAGTATATTTCAATGGAAATCCTGTCAAAATAACTGCAATTGCAAACCCTGGATACACCTTTCAACATTGGGGCGAAAACTTAACACTTTCTCTTTTTAATTATACTGAAGAAAGTATAACAATTAATATTCAAAATAATGATTTATTTAGAGCTCATTTTTCAGGGTCTCCAAAACAAGAAAAAATTACAATTTCTGAAATTAATTACAATCCAGACCCAACTGTTGATGGAGGAAACTGGATAGAATTACACAACTTTGGGACTGCTCCAATCGATTTAACAGCCTGGTCAATAAAATCAAAAAACTACTGGGATAAATTTACCTTTGAAGACCAGACTATTCTTAATCCTGGAGCTTATTTAGTCGTTTGTGAAAACACAAATCTTTTTAGTCAAATGTACCCACAAGTAAGTAATTTTGTGGGAGGAACAGGCTTCGTTTGGAGTAATAAATGGGATTCTGTTAAACTTTATAATCCCTTTGAAAATATTCGAGTATCTGCAGTTTATACTGATGAATCACCGTATCCAAAATGTGCTGATGGCTGGGGCAGAACCTTAGAAAATAAAAACATTTCACTACTTCCTTTAGATTCACTAACGTGGTTTTGCGGATGTATTGGAGGATCACCTGGAGAAGCCTATTCTCCTTGCGAAGAACCTATAATTATCAGTGAATTTAATTATAACAATGGTAATTCTTCTAATAATGCAGGCGATTGGATTGAATTATATAATAATACATCTTCAACAATCAATCTGAATTCATATATTTTTAAAGATGCAAAAAATGATAATGAATACATTTTTCCTTCTGTAAGCATACCTCCTGATTCATTTATCGTTATTTCAAATGACCTTTTATTGTTCTCACAACAACATCCTTTGGTTTCTAATTTTACAGGTCAATTTAATTTTGGTCTTTCTTCAGATGATGGCATTCGAATTTATGATAATACCGAAACCTTAATAAATAGTTTTACTTATGACACACTTGCTCCTTGGTCGGCTATCCCCTCAGCACTTAACTTTACAAATGAATACAATTTCTATAATGGTTACTTAGATCAAAACAGTGGTCTTTCTTGGTTTGTAGGTTGCCCTGGAGGATCTCCTGGAACTCAATTTATTTCATGTACTGCTTCTGTAGATCAAGATGATGATAATTCTGATCGCTTTGTTCGTTTATTTCCAAATCCTGCATGTTCATTGATTACTTTGACTATAGAGAATGCTTTAACTTTTGATGAAAAAACTGAATTTATTATCTATAATCTCAATGGAAGTATTTTAGAGAAACGAAGTGTAAACACACAAGAAACGTTTACAAATATTGAAGTCAATCTTCAAGATTTTAAGCAAGGAATGTATTATGTTCTTGTAAAACAAAAAGATAGAAGTCTGACCTTGCCTTTTGTTAAAATTTAGTATTATATTTATAACTGGATCTAATAGTAGTTACTGTTATTTTACTCTAGGACTTTTATCTCTTGGTAGATTTTTTAGTGTAACATTAAAAAACAAAAATGAACAAATTAAAATTTAGCAAAGACGAGGGTTCCAATTTTTACAAAGAACTTAATGAAAAAATCGACGAGTATTTTTCTAAAAAGGGTATTCAAAAAACAGGAAACAACATAATGTTATTCAAAATTATTATGTATTTCAGTTTTGACCTATTATTCTATACCCTTATGATCACAAGTTCTTCTCTAGTAGAATTTTATGTGTATTATCTATTAATGGGATTGTCTGTGCTGCTAACTGCTTTTAATATATCTCATGATGCAGCTCATGGTGTAGCTGTAAAGAGTAAATTTTGGAATCGTTTTTTGTTTTCTTTAAGTTTTAATCTGCAAGGAAACAACGCATATGTCTGGGGTAAAAATCATAATGAATCGCATCATTTGTATACAAATGTTGAAGGGAGTGATATTGATGTGTTAAACAATCCTTTATTAAGAATGACTGCTTCTCAACCTCTAAAATGGCATCATCAATTTCAATATTTGTATGCTCCATTGTTAAGCTTATTATATTCAATCAATTGGTTTTTTATAAGGGAAACTCTAATGTTATTTAATTACTCAAGTCGAACAATTAAAATTAAAATTCCACCCTTAGAAGTATTTCAATTAATACTCTTTAAATTAATTTACCTCGGATATATGTTTGTTATTCCCTTGTTATTTCTACCTTTTGGATTTACACATGTTTTACTTGTTTTTATTTTAAATCATTTTATGGTTTCTATAATCTTTACAAGTGTTTTAGGGGTTTCGCATCTTTCTGATTACGTGGAACATCCAGTTCCTGATGAAAACAATAAACTAAATATGAGCTGGCCAAAATTACAAATGGTTACTTCTGTTGACTATAACGCAGAGAGCGTTTTTTTAAATTGGACACTTGGTGGATTTAATGCTCATTCCCTTCATCATCTTTTGCCAAATATAAGTCATGTTCATTATCTGAATATTCTACCAATATTTAAAGAAACTGCAAAAAAACATAACATTAACTATATGAACATGCCTTACATTGAAGCATATAAGTCTTATTATCGTTTCCTTTATAAAATGGGGCATCAACAAAACCCTAAAACATTAGTATATGAAAGCTAAACATCTTTATGTAGAGAAGGATCTGGCATTATTTGTTGAAATCCAAAAGGAAATAAACGATAATCTTATAATAGAAAAAAAAGATGCTGATAATTATTTTATTTTCAAGTCCTTGATTTATGGTTTTTTGACAATAAGTACATATTGCTTAATGTATATTATAGAGAATCCTGTTCTTTTCATAATTAATTTTGTTGCATTTGGTTTTATTGCTGTTTTGCTTTGTTTTAATTTTGCACATGATTTCTCCCATCATGCTATTTTTAAAAAACCATTTTGGGACAATATTGGATTTGAGTTTATCTATACCCTTGTTGGCGCTCATCCTGAAGCATGGAAAGAAAGGCACTTAAATTCTCACCATTATGCACCCAATGTGGAGAATTTTGACACAGACCTTGCAATTACAGGATTAATAAGAGTATTACCTACAAGTAAGTTAAAATGGTACCATAAATTTCAACATATATATGCACCTTTCGCTTATGCCACTTATTCTTTTTATTGGGTTTTCATCAAAGATTTTATCGTGCTTAGTAAATCTAATCATATAAATAACAGAGAAAGATTAAGGTATTATTTTACTTTCTTTTTCCTTAAAAGCTTTTACATTACTTATCTTTTTGTTTTACCGTTTTATTTTGGGCATCAGTCAATTGGAACATTAGTAATAGCTGGAATTGCCATGCATATAGTGCAATCTCTCTATACTTTATTAACGTTTTTTATCACTCACCATGTTGAAGGGTCTAATTATCCAAAGGCAGATGAAAATGGTTTGATTGATACTTCCTGGGTTATGAATCAAATTAAAAGTTCAAATAATTTCTACCCATTCAGTCATCTTGGCAACTTTATTTTCGGTGGCGTCAATAATCATATTGCACACCATCTTTTTCCGAATATAAGTCATTATCATTACCCAAAACTTAATGTCATTTTATTCAACACACTTAAAAAAAATGGGATAGAGCCAAGTGTAACAAGTTATTTCAGCGGTATTTACTCTCATCTTAAATTATTAAAAAGAATGGGCATGCAAATTCAGGGTTAATAATTAAAAGGGATTTATTATGTCCAGTTTAACCAAAAAGATAGAAGTGTTACCTTGCCTTTTGTGAAATTATAATTCAATAAAACTAGGACTGAAATTCTCTTTTTTCTTTTTTAAATCTTTAGTTTTCTGAATATAATTTCAATTAATTTCTTTAGCAGTTTTCACCTTCTCTTTTAACAATGCAAGATTTAAAACCTCGTTCATTTTTGAGACATAATGAATCGTTAAACCTTTAAGATAATCTTGGTTTATCTCATCTACATCTTGTTTATTTTTATTACAAAGAATTAAGTTAGTAATACCTGCTCTTTTTGCTGCGAGAATTTTTTCTTTAATGCCACCAACAGGCAAAACATCTCCACGAAGGGTTATTTCTCCGGTCATCGCTAAGTTTTTCATTACTTTTCGCTGCGTAAAAAGCGATGCAAGAGAGGTAAGCATTGTTACTCCGGCACTAGGTCCATCTTTTGGTGTTGCGCCCTCAGGAACGTGAATATGAACGTTGTGTTTTTCAAATATTTCTTGGTCTAGGCCTAAGAAAGCGCTATGTGCTTTTAAAAATTCTAGCGCAATTACTGCAGATTCTTTCATTACATCGCCTAAGTTTCCTGTAAGCGTTAATTTCCCTTTTCCTTTAGTAATACTTGATTCAATGAAGAGAATATCTCCACCAACACTTGTCCAAGCTAAACCTGTTACAACTCCTGCCACTTCGTTGTTATCGTACTTTGTGCGGGATCTTCCGGCTCCAAGAAAGGTGAATAAATCCGCTTGAGAAATTTTTGCAGTAAATTTTTCATCCATTGCAATTTGTCTCGCTCTGTTTCGAACCAATTTAGCGGCCAACTTATCCAAGCCTCTCACTCCAGACTCATTGCTGTATTCTTCTATTAATTTCTCCCAAATTTTATCCTCAACAAGTATGTCTTTTTTAGTAATGCCGTGTTCTGTAATTTGTTTTGGAAGTAAATGACGCTTTGCAATTTGAATTTTTTCTTCAATGGTATATCCATTTACTTCGATTATTTCCATTCTATCGAGTAAGGGACCTTGCACCATTGAGAGATTATTTGCTGTAGCGACAAATAGAACACGAGAAAGATCAAATTCCGTTTCTACATAATTGTCATAAAAGGCATGATTTTGCTCTGGATCCAAAACTTCAAGAAGGGCAGAAGATGGGTCGCCATGGTTGCTGCGCCCAAGTTTATCTACTTCATCTAAAACAAATACTGGATTTGCCGAAGCTGTTTTCTTAAGGTTCTGAACAATACGTCCTGGCATAGCACCAATATATGTTTTTCGGTGTCCACGAATTTCCGCTTCGTCGTGTAAACCTCCCAAAGACATCCGAACATATTTTCTTCCCAATGCTTCTGCTATGGATTTCCCCAGAGATGTTTTTCCAACTCCCGGAGGTCCATAAAAGCATAGAATGGGAGATTTCATATTTCCTTTTATTTTCAAAACTGCAAGGTATTCGAGGATTCTTTCTTTTACTTTTTCCAAGCCAAAATGATCTTTTTCAAGAATTTTTCGTGCGCGATTGAGGTCTAAGTTGTCTTTGGTATATTCTCCCCAAGGTAAATCTAATAATAGATCGAGGTAGTTCATCTGAACAGTATATTCTGCACCTTGCGGATTCATGCGCTGCATTTTCTCTAATTCTTTCTTGAATAATTTTTCAATGACACTGTTCCACTTTTTCTTTTCGGCACGATCTTTAAATTCTTGAACATCTTGCGTTTGTGGGTTATCGCCTAATTCGTCTTGAATGGTGCGCATTTGCTGCTGTAAAAAATAATCGCGTTGCTGCTTATCAAAATCCTTACGAACTTTATTTTGAATTTCATTGCGCATTTCAAGCATTTGAACCTCTAATGTTAGGTGTTCCATCACCATCATCACGCGTTTTTTGATATCAGTTTCTTCTAACATTTCTTGTTTTTTAGAAACATCGGCATTCATATTTGAAGAAATGAAATTCACAAGAAATGATGGGCTATCAATGTTTCCGATCGCAAATTGTGCTTCAGAAGGGATGTTTGGGCTATCTCGGATAATTTCAAGAGCAAGATCTTTTATGGTTTTAAGCATGATGTCCAGCTCTTTGTTGCCTTTTTTAATTGGAATTTCGTTAAAAACAGAAACTTTTGCCCGCATGTACGGTTCCGTTTGAAGGGCTTGAACAATTTCAAACCTTCTTTTTCCTTGGATGATAACTGTCGTGCTTCCATCAGGCATTTTTAGCATCCGAATGATTTGAGCAACTGTTCCAGTTTTATTTAAATCTTCAAATTTTGGTGCTTCTTCCTCTTGATTTTTTTGTGAAACAACACCAATTATTTTATTTCCTTTGTTTGCTTCTTGAATTAATTTTATAGATTTATCTCTTCCAACGGTAATAGGAATAACCACTCCAGGGAATAAAACATTATTTCGTAGGGGTAAAATTGGAAGTTCATCTGGAAAAACTTGTTTGTTTACATTTTCTTCCTCTTCAGCTGTAATTAAGGGGATAAATTCAGCATCGTTTTCAATTCCTGAAAATCCAAAAAAATCTACATCATTTATTTTACTCATATTCGCTTTATTTATTGCGACAGTTTGTCAGTTAGTTGTATAAGCAGCGCTAATTTATTAATAAATTACTTTGCGTTATAGATTTGTCAATCCATGTGCCAATTCTTTAGCACTGAAAATTTGTCTTATTTTCTGTTATTTTCAAATGGAGTGTAACCCTACACGAATTCATTCCGTAAAGTGAGCAATAAATTTAATAACTGTAAATACAATGCAATCTTTAAGAATTCAAACCGCAGCACAAATTGAAATAAAATTATCTAAACACCGCGATTTAGGAACAAATAGTCCATTAACAATTTTTCAAGTTGCTTATCTTTTAGATGTTTTATCCCGAGGAGAAGATTCTGAAGAAAACTATTCAGAATTGTTTAGCATTCACCTGAATTAATGCGCTATAACTGCAGAACCTATCAATTCTTCTTTTAGGTACCAAGCAGCAAATTGCCCTGGAGTTATTCCTCTTTGTTTTTTCTCAAATAAAATATAATATTCCTCATCGTGAAGCAATAATACTGCTTTCTGAAAGTTTTGACGGTATCTAATTCGCACCATGCAATTTAAACCTTTTGGAGGAATCGTTATTTCTTGAAGCCACGACAAGCTGCTTTTCTCCAACTTTAATGCATGTCGGTTTAAGCCAGGATGGCTATCTTTTTGCCCTGTATAAACAATATTTTCGATCGTATCTAACCCAATTACATAACTTGGTTCTGGTCTTCCGCCAACATGAAGTCCTTTTCGTTGACCAATTGTGTAGTAATGTGCTCCTTGATGTTTTGCAACTTCAATTCCATCTTTTTCTTGAAAAGAAAAGGGATTTGACAGTGCAACAATGTTTTCTTTGTTGACAGGTATTTGGTGGTAGCGCATTAAATCTGGCAAAAATTCTGGAATTTCAATAATAATTCCTTCTTTTGGAGCCAGTTGCTGCTGAAGAAAAATAGGAAGACTTATTTTTCCTACAAAACAGAGTCCTTGAGAGTCTTTTTTATCTGCAGTGATAAGATTCGTTTTATGTGCAATTCTTCTTACTTCAGATTTCTCAAGCTCGCCAATTGGAAACAATGCTTTGGACAACTGCTGCTGTGATAGCTGACACAAAAAATACGATTGATCTTTGTTTTTATCTTTTCCTGCCAATAAGCCAAAAGAACCGTCAGCATGAGGAATTTTTCTACAATAATGTCCAGTAGCCACAAAGTCTGCTCCGAGTTCCATTGCTGCTTTCAGAAATACATCAAATTTTATTTCTCTGTTACATAAAACATCAGGATTTGGAGTTCTTCCAATTTTGTATTCCTCAAACATGTAATTTACAATCCGCTCTTTATATTCCTTGCTTAAATCAATAACCTGAAAAGGAATTCCCAATTGTTCTGCAATTAGAAGCGCATCATTTGAATCATCAATCCACGGACAATCATCAGAAAGAGTTACGGATTCGTCGTGCCAATTCCGCATATACATGCCGATAACTTCATATCCTTGTTTGACTAATAAATGTGCTGCAACGGAAGAATCTACGCCTCCAGAAAGACCAACAACAACTCTTTTCATGCTACAAAGTTAAGAGAAAATCAGCTGTATGAAGCAATCAGAGTGCCCGATTCCATTCAGCTAAGAAAATACCACAGGCAATGCCAACATTTAAGGATTCAGCGGTTCCTCTTCCAGGAATTAAAATAGGATGTGAAATATAGCTTAAAACATCTTTTGAAATCCCATTTCCTTCGTTTCCAAGCACCAAGTACTTCATTTCAGAAGCGTTTGTCTCATAGATAGATGTTCCAGCTAATAAAGCACCATGAATTGGTTCTTTTATACTTGATAGAAAATCTGGCAAGTCTATGTAGTGAATGGAAATTCGAAAAACACTTCCCATGGATGCTTGGATTGTTTTAGGATTAAACTGTTCAACATTGGAAGGCGAACAAACTATTTGAGTTATTCCAAACCAATCTGCAGTTCGGATGATGGTCCCAAAATTACCAGGATCTTGAATACCATCTAAAATTAAAGTTCGCGTATTATTTTTGATGGTTTCTTTTTCTGGTTTTTCAACCACAGCAATAGCATCTGGTGCGTTTGAGAGCGAACTCATTTTCTCTAATTCACCTTTTTTAGCGCTATAACAATCAGTACTAATTTTATTTTCCATGAGAAATTTCTCTGAACCAACAAGTAGTTTTACCTTGAATCGTGATTGTGAAAGTAATTCAAGCACTATTTTTTCTCCCTCCACCAAAATTAATTGTTCCTTTTCCCTATTTTTTTTAATTTGTAGGCTTCGAATCCACTTTAACTTTTGTAATGAAATTTTTTCCAAAGTAATATGCTTAAATTTGTATTTGAAAGTGAAAGTAGCAAAATTTATTTATTTATCATTTGTATTTCTTTGGTGTGTAACTTCCTGCAGTTTAACGCGCAAGATGCCAGCTAAGAATTATTTATTGAAATCAAATGAGATTTCAATTGATAGTAAGCTAATTAGCAAGGATGAAATTTCATATATTTTAAAACAACAACCAAACGAAAAAGTCTTAGGTATTGCATTAAAATTAAGGATCTATAATTCAATTGATTCCTCAAAATTAGCTGACAGAAGACAAAAGTCATTTGAAAAATTTACTAAAAAAATAGAGCGAAAAAAAGTTCGTTATTCTAAAATAAACCAGCGGAGAATAGAAAAAGCTCGCTCGAAAAAGCAGGATTACTATACAGAAATGGTAATCAAGGATACCATTTATAATAAACTACTTTTTTTAGAAAGATTAAAATATAAGTCTGGTCAAAAGCCAATCGTATTTGATTCATTGCTTTTTTCTAAAAGTAAAGAACAGATTGGATTATATCTTAGAAAAAAGGGGTTTTATTACAGTCAAGTGAAAGGAGAAGTGACGTATAACGAGAGAAAAAAAATCGCTAAAATAGACTTTAATATTTCAACAGGTCCACGCTACATTATTGATTCTGTAAAATACAATGGGCAGCAAAAAATCATATCCTATAATTCTAGTTTTATACAAAGTCAAATAAATACAAATGGAAAAGACCCACTCGTAAATCAACCCTTTGATCTAGATTATCTTGATGAGTATAGAGGCAGTATCTCAAAATATATGCGTGATAGGCAGATTTACAAGTTTTATGCTAGTACGATTACATTCAATGCGGATACTTTGAAATCAACAATGAAAGTAAACCTCACCGTAAATTTTGAAGATAGATATGTTCCATCTCCAATAAATCCTGATAGTTTAATAAAAGTTCCTTTTGTGGAATCAGTCATAAACAATGTTTATTTTCATTTAGCTGATACCCTTAATTTTAAAGGGAACTTTCAAGCTTTGCTAAAAGAACAACAACTAGATATTAGAGATCCATTGACACCTCAATTTATTCGTACTATTTCCTCTTTTGTTTATAAGAAGTTACCTGCTACAAAAAAACAGATAAAAGAATCCAATGGAAAAATAAAGACTGATGATCCAAACTTATTCCGCGTTGTAAATTTATCTTACAATGGAGAAAAACCTTGGCTGAAGCCAGAAATTTTAGAACTTCAAAACTATTTAGAACATACCAACAAGTACAAAGAGTATTACCTAGACCGATCTTACCGTTCTTTAGTGCAACTTGGAGTTTTTAGCGCTGTAAAACCTATTTTACTTGAAGTTCCAAATACAAATTTAATTGATGTTCATTATTACCTAGAGCCAAGTGAAAAACAATCATTTGGTTTTGATCCAAAGTTCACTACTTCATTTGGTCTATTAGGAGCTTCGGCCTCTTTGAATTATACGAATAAAAATCTATTTAGAGGCGCTGAAAAAATCACCTTATCATTTGGAGGAGGATTTGAATCGCAGCCAAAAATTTTTGATGATAATACTAGCCAACAAACTTTTAATACCTTTGAGTTTGGTCCGAGTATCAAATTTGATTTTCCAGGATTATTTCCCTTGCCCTTGACAATGCTTTCAAAAAGACAAAAACCAAGAACACTCTTTTTGTTAGCTTATAATCTTGAAAAGCGTTCAATTTTTGATCGACAAGTTTTTCAGTTAAATTACATGTGGAAATTTCTTAGTGGGAAAACTCAGGTGTTCCAACTAGGACTTCCATTTATGTCGGGGATAAAATACGTACGAATTGATAAAAGCGAGAGCTTTAATCAACAGTTGTTACAAATTAACGATCCGTTTTTAAGCAATAGTTATAGCAGTCAATTTATTTGGCAAGATTTCAAATTTTCAATAGAATATAACAATAAAGACCGAGATTATTTGAATGGTAAAAAACGATTCCTAGATGCTTATATTTATTTTAATTCTACGATTGATGCTGCAGGAAATTTACTTTATATGTTCAGAAAAATTCAAGAAAAAAATGAATTAGGTCAATTTATGTTCCGTGATCTAGCTTATTCACAATTTATACGAATAGATAATCAATTTATAGCTTCAAGAAATATAATGCAAACACAATCAGTACATTTAAAATTAAGTATTGGTGGAGGCCAACCTTTTGGTAATTCAACAACTTCGATGCCCTACGATTATAGTTTTTTTGGTGGTGGATCAAATGATAATCGTGGATGGCGCTCCAGAGCATTAGGACCAGGCGGGTACAAATACCATCTTGATTCAAATAGTCTAATTACGCAAGTTGCAGATATTCGTATTGGAGGTTCTTTTGAATATCGGTTTCCTATTACTAGTTCTTTAAAAGGTGCTTTTTTTAGTGATTTTGGAAATATTTGGACCTATAAAGAAGATTCAAGAATTGGTGGAAAATTTGCTTGGTCTTCTTTTTTAAGTCAGTTTTGTATTGCTTCAGGATTTGGTGCGCGTCTAGATCTTGATTTTTTCGTACTCCGGGTTGATATCGGTTTTCCAATTTACAATCCTTCTTATCAAAATGGTGCGAAGTGGGTTTTTAATGATTTATTTAGCAACTATAGAGAAACATACTATCAAGAAGGTGTCGCTACTTATGGTTCATTGGAAAATGCAAAAGCTAAAATGCCAAAACCATTTGTTCCTGTTCTTCATTTTGGTATCGGATATCCTTTCTAAATTCTATGAAAAAAAACACCTTTCTATTTTCATTTTTGGTCCTTATTCTTTCTTCTTGTATGAAAGGAGAGAAAGTTGATTTAATCGTTCATAATGCGGTCATTTTTACGATGAATAATGAATCTTCTATTCAGGAGGCAATGGCAATTAGAAATGGAAAAATAATTGAAGTTGGACCTGAAAGGCAGATATTAAATAAATACAGAGCCGATCAAACAATTGATGCAAAAGGCAAAGATATCTTTCCTGGTTTTACAGATGCACATGGGCATTTATTGCTTTATGCACAGCAAAAATTGACCTTAGACTTAGTAGATTCAAAATCATTAAATGAGGTGCTCGTTCGCTGTGAAAAGTACAAAAGTTTAAAAGACAAAGATTTTATTGTCGGAACAGGTTGGGATCAATCTTTATGGGGGACGAACGATTTACCAACAAATGCAGAATTAAACAAGTTATTTCCTTCAATTCCAGTCTGTCTTTACAGAATTGATGGTCATGCAGCACTCGTAAACGATTGTCTTCTGAAGAAAGCAAATATTACTTCAAAGTCTTTTGTCGATGGGGGTGAAGTTAGTTTAGATCAGAACGGAAAAACAACTGGAATCTTGATAGACAATGCAATAGGACTTGTTGAAGCTTCAATTCCAAAATTTTCGGATGCAGACTTATCTAAAGCAATAATAGAAATCCAAGAAGAACTTTTTCAATATGGAATAACTGGTGTTCACGAAGCTGGAATTGACTATCGACACATTTCGCTATTTCAGAATATGGTAAAAAATGGATCTCTTAAACTAGATATTTATGCCATGTTGAGAATGAGTAAGGAAAATCTAAATTTTGCAAAAAAATACGGCCAATTTCGATATAAAAACTTATCTATTCAAAGCTTTAAAGTATGGGCAGATGGTGCCTTGGGTTCTAGAGGTGCATATTTGAAGAAAAGTTATGATGATGCTGCTCATTCTCATGGTTTACTCTTGACAAGTGTGAAGGAATTAAAGGATATGGCGCGATTTTGTATTGAAAATGATTATCAAATGAATACCCACGGTATTGGTGATTCTGCAAATGCTTTGGTTTTGGAAATTTATAAGGATGCTTTTCAAAAGAAAAAGGATCATCGTTTTCGAATCGAGCATGCTCAAGTTATTGATCCAAATGATTTTAAAAAATTTGCAGATTATTCTGTTTTTCCCTCAGTGCAACCTACTCATGCAGTTTCAGATCAGCGCTGGGCAATAAACCGAATTGGAGCAGATCGCATAAAAGGTGCTTATGCTTACAAAACGTTGCTAAGTCAATTTGGAATGCTCGCAATTGGAACAGATTTTCCTATTGAAAGAACGAATCCATTTTTGACAATTCATGCGGCAGTTCAGCGAAGAACAGCGACGGACGAATCTATCGAGGGTTTTTATATGAATGAGGCAATTTCTTTGGAAGAAGTGCTACGTGGAATGACAATTTGGGCAGCTTTTGCCTCATTTCAAGAAAATAAATTAGGCTCGCTGGAGAAAGGAAAGGACGCAACATTTGTCATTTTTGAACGCAAAGTTCAATCGCAGGTGAAATTTCAACAAAACTATTCTTGGATGACCTTTGTAAAAGGACTAATTGTCTATGATGCAAATGAATTGTAAATCTTTTAAAAAAGACGTGTAATTAACAACTTCTTAAGTTAATTTGCGTAGGAGACAGATAGTATGCTTAATTTTGTCTAAAAATTAGAATTTATGGGATTACTAGAGAATAAAGTTGTTTTGATTACTGGTGCCTCTCGTGGAATTGGAAAAGCAATTGCAGAAGAATGCCTTCTTGAAGGTGCAACAGTTGCCTTTTCTTATCTTTCTTCAAATAATCAAACGCACGAATTAGAAATTGAATTATCGAAAAATGGTGGCAGAGTAAAAGGTTTTCTTTCTGATGCTTCTAATTATGATGCTGCACAGAAATTAGTAGATGATGTTGTAGAGGAATTTGGTACAATCGATGTTTTGGTAAACAATGCAGGAATTACAAGAGACACTTTATTGATGCGAATGACTGAGGAGCAATGGGATGCTGTAATAAATGTAAATTTAAAATCTGCATTTAATTTAACCAAAGCTGTTCAGCGACCAATGTTGAAAGCAAGATCAGGTTCTATTATAAATATGTCAAGTGTAGTTGGAGTTAAAGGAAATGCTGGACAATCTAATTATGCTGCATCGAAAGCAGGTTTAATTGGTTTTACAAAATCAATTGCTGCAGAATTAGGGTCTAGAAATATTCGTTGTAATGCAATTGCCCCAGGCTTTATAGAAACAGAAATGACAAAATCATTGGATGAGAAAGTTGTGGAAGAATGGCGAAATGGAATTCCATTGAAGCGCGGAGGTCAGCCACTAGATGTTGCAAAAGCAACAGTTTTTTTAGCTTCAGATATGTCTTCATATATCACTGGACAAACACTTCATGTTTGCGGTGGAATGCTAATGTAAGAGATTATGAATATTCGCCCTCGAAGAAATAGAAAGTCAGCTGCCATTAGAAATTTGGTGGAAGAAACAAATTTAGGTCCCCAGCATTTAATTTATCCGATTTTCCTGAAAGACGGAAAAAATATAAAAGAAGAAGTAAGTTCTTTGCCAAATAATTACCGTTGGTCGCTTGATCGTTTATTGCCTGAAATTGAAGAATGTATGAATCTTGGTGTTCAGACATTCGATATTTTTCCATGTGTTGATGAAGTTTTAAAAGATAAAATTGCTTCTTACAGTTATGCTGAAGATAATTTTTATTTGGAAGCCATTCGACAAATTAAAGCACGTTTTCCTGAATCTGTACTTATGAGTGATGTTGCAATGGATCCTTATTCCTCTGATGGTCACGATGGTTATGTGGAAAACGGCAAAATAATCAACGATACAACACTTCCTATATTAGCAAAAATGTCATTGGCTCAAGCTCAAGCTGGAATTGATATTATTGGACCTTCAGATATGATGGATGGACGTGTGGGGGTAATTCGTGAAGCATTAGATCAAAATGGTTTTAGTCATGTTAGTATTATGTCGTATACTGCAAAATATGCAAGTGCATTTTATGGACCATTTCGAGATGCTTTAAATTCTGCTCCAAAATCTGGCGATAAAAAAACGTATCAGATGAATCCTGCAAATAAGAGAGAGGCCTTGTTAGAAGCACAGTTAGATTTTGATGAAGGAGCTGATATGTTGATGGTAAAACCTGCTTTATGTTACTTGGATGTCATTCATATGTTGCGAGAAAATTTTCCTATTCCAATTACAGCGTACAATGTAAGTGGAGAATGCGCAATGGTTTATGCAGCTTCTAAAAGCGGTTATCTAAATTATGATTTAGCAGTTTATGAAATTTTATTGAGTATTCGTAGAGCCGGAGCAGATGGAATTCTGACCTATTTTGCCAAAGATTTTGCTCAAATGATTCGAAAGTAATACTTTAATTATGGAAACTTATTACATTGACAATCAATATATTTCTATTTTAGAATTTGAAAAAACTTTCAATTTAAACGCTATTGTTTCCTTAGGAGAAAATGCAAAAAAATCCATTGTAGCTTGCAGAGAATATTTAAACACGAAACTCGAAAAATCAACGGATTTAATTTATGGAATTAATACAGGTTTTGGTTCTTTGTGTAATACTGCGATTTCAAAAACTGAACTTTCTCAATTACAAGTCAATTTAGTTCTATCTCACGCTTGTGGAATGGGCGATGAGGTTCCAAAGGATATTGTCAGGAGAATGTTGCTTTTAAAGGTTATCGGTTTGTCAAAAGGAAACTCTGGAGTGCAATTAGAAACTGTTGAGCGACTTTTATTTTTTTACAATCAGCATATTACTCCAATTATTTACGAGCAAGGAAGTTTGGGTGCTTCTGGAGATTTGGCTCCGCTTGCCCATTTGTCTTTACCATTAATTGCAGAAGGGGAAGTAGAGTTTGAGGGTCAACGATACACTGGAGCTGAAATAGCTAAGAAATTTAATTTACTTCCAATAAAACTTCAATCAAAAGAGGGATTAGCTTTGTTGAATGGCACACAGTTTATGTCTGCTTACGCCACATCTTGCATTGCAAATTCTAATCACTTATGGAAAAATTGGAACCTAATTGCTAGCATGTCTTTAGATGCATTTGATGGAAGAATTAATCCTTTTCAGGATAATGTAAATTCAATAAGAAATCATCCAGGTCAAATTGAAACAGCTAAACTAATTCGCCAATATCTTGAGGGGAGCGAAATTGTTTCCAAGATAAAAGAGCATGTTCAAGATCCGTATTCATTTCGCTGTATACCACAAGTTCACGGAGCAACAAAAGACACCTTAGATCATTGTTCTTTGATAATTGAAAGAGAGATTAATGCTGTAACGGACAATCCGACACTCTTTCCTGATGAAGATGATATTGTTTCTGCAGGAAATTTCCACGGACAGCCCTTGGCCTTAATTTTAGATTTTATGGCGATTGCAATGTCTGAAATGGGAAGTATCTCAGAAAGAAGAATTTACAAGTTGATTTCAGGAAGTCGAAGTTTACCTCCATTTTTAGTTGCAAATCCAGGATTGAACTCTGGATTAATGATTGCTCAATATACCTGCGCGTCAATTGTTAGTCAGAACAAGCAGTTGTGCACGCCAGCTTCCATCGATACGATAGATTCTAGTAACGGTCAAGAAGATCATGTAAGCATGGGCGCGAACGCAGCTACTAAATTAGCACGCGTTATAGAAAATTGTTTTGCTATTCAAGGAATTGAATTATTAAATGCTGCACAAGCTTTAGATTTTCGCCGACCTTTAAAAAGTTCTCAGAAGATTGAAAACTTGCATGCTAGTTTTAGAAATGAAGTCTCCTTTTTAGCGGCTGATAGAAATACCTCTTTAGATATGAAAGCAGCCTTAAATTTTGTAAAAAATCCACTTTAAATAATCTGTATGGAAGATGAGTATCAAATAAATGAGTATCAGGAAGAAAATATGGAGCGTCCTAAATTCTTACTTGTTTTGTGCATTATGACAATTTGTAATGCAGGGCTTACATTAGTTAATGGTCTTTTTTCTTTATTTTCTGCTAAACCGTCAGAAGCTGAAATAGCAAAAGCAAACAGTCAAATTTCTAAGTCACTCGACTTATTGATAGATCAGGAAATGTATTATTGGGTGGATGTTATCAAAAAAGTTCAAATAATGACTGAGGCGATGTATACTAATTTTATGGCTTATATTACAGTTTCAATTATTGTTTCTCTCTGTGGTTTACTTGCAGCAATTTTTATGCTAAAAGGAAAGAAAATAGGTTTTCACGCTTATATTATCTATAGTTTTTTATGGATTTTACAATCTTACTTATTTGTTGCGCCACAGAATGTCCCAAGTGTATTAGTTATATTTAATGTATTATTTTGTGTTGGATTTATTTTCATGTATTCCCGCAATTTGAAATGGTTGCGCTAGTACAATTTGAAAAAGGAGTGAATAATTTAGTTTTATTCTTTTCCTTCTAGATAGTTTTGTAGATACTGAAATCCCTCTGTTAAGTTACCAGAGAAATCAGTTTCAGTACCTCTTTCAATAATCCTATCAGGATCATCTCCAAATAAAGCAGGCAAAACATGCTTGAGTAATTCATCACCAAAATCTTCAGAAGCATCTTTAGGTAATTCGCAGGGTAAATTATCAACAGCCATAACAGCGATAGCATCACTTTCCATAAAATTAGTTTCTTTTCCGCTAAATGGATTATAGCCATAGATTGAATCTCCAATTTTACTTGGGCGAATCGTTGCAGCAATTGGTCCAGCAATATCACAAGAAATGTCTCCGATGACTTTTATTCGCTTATTTTCTTCCTGTAAATCTTCTTGAGAAAGAATGTTTGGAGCCTTTGCATTCCAAAAGTGACAAGGAATATACATGTCGGTTATTGAAACATAGCGCTTAAAAGTTGATTTATATAATTCTGGATTTGAATAGAACTCAGATTTAATAAATTGCGAATCGTCTTTTCGTCCATAATAATCTTCAACTTCTAATTGAGCGAAAATTGGTTCCTCAAAGGATTGTGTGAGGTAATCTTCAGGACTAACCTCCTTAATTGGTAAAAGTTTGATAATTTCTCGAGCTCCGTTTCCAACACGACCAAATCCAGTTAGTAAAACCCTAAAATCTTTCTGTAAGATTACCTTTTTTAATTCCTCTTCAACTTCTTGGCGATTAGCACACAAATGCGCAGGCTTCAGTTCGAAAGTTTTAGTTTTCAATCCATATGTTAGAAAAGAGTTGTAACAACCAACAATTCCAGCATAGCGACCAAAGCCAATAAGACGCTTATTATTTTTATCTTTTATTACTTCGTAATCCACTAAGCGAATTTTTTTAGATAAAAGAGCACGAAGAAGTTCCCTATTATAAGGTTGTTTTTTAATCGTATGAGAAAAAAAGAAAAATGTTTTGTTTTCAATTAAATAAGAAATAGGAACTTCCTTTACACCAAAAATAATATCACAATCGCTTAAGTTTTCTACTATTTCAATGCCTTCTTTTTGGTAATCCTCATCTTTAAAAATTCTAATTGGACTTGTTTGTACGAGAACTTTCACATTTGGAAAGCGTGTTTGAATCTCATTACATTGTTTTGGAGTCAAGGGAACACGGAAATCAGGTGGAACCTTTCCTTCTCGAATTATTCCAATTGTAATAGTATTCATATTTAAATTTATTGAATAGGCTCTTTTAAAAGGTAATTATCGATGAATTCCCGAATACAAGCATCTCCACCTTTCTTAGATAATTGAATATGAGCAAGAGATTTAACAGCATTAACAGCATTCTTAGGACAGACAGCAATACCAACTTGTTTCATTATTTCTAGATCATTAATATCATCTCCAATCATGGCAACTTCAGATAAGTCAATATTCAAAGATTCACACCAATTTTTTAAAATAGAAATCTTTGGTTCACGACCAACATAACAATGCTGAACTCCAAGAATTTCAGCTCGTTTTTGAACCATTGAATTTGTAGTTCCAGAAGAAATAATACCAATCTGAAAGTTATTTTTCACTAAATGTTGCATAGCCATTCCATCTTGCGCATTAAAACGCTTCATTTGATCGCCATTTTCTGAAATATACATTCCACCATCTGTCATTACGCCATCAACATCTATAATTAGAAACTTGATTGCCGATAACTTTTTTTTATATAATTCAGGTTTGAATATTGGTTTAAAAAGCAAAGCATACATGTCAATATCGTATTCCTCACATATTGCTTCTAAATCGTAAACAGTCAATTCGTGAACATTTTCAACTTCAAGATCATCTAAGAAATCTTTGAATTCAATTCCAAATTTCGAGCACAGACCTTTTATGTTTTGTTCTAATTGCATTTTATATCATTTTGTAGCCAACACTTGCAGCAACTCCTTTTAATTGGTTAAACAAGGCTTCAAATTCAGTGTAATTTAACTGCTGAGAAGCATCAGATTTCGCGATTTTTGGATTAGGATGTGTTTCAATCAATAAGCCATCAATTCCCATAGCAACACAAGCTTTAGAAAGCGAAGGAACACCGTAAGCATAACCCATTGCGTGTGAAGGATCTAATGATACGGCGACCACCG
>JBILPT010000046.1:0-9371 GCA_044373675.1 Crocinitomicaceae bacterium
CAACAGTATGTTTTACACCTGAAGCCATAAAATCAAAAACCACTTGATTTCCAATTTCAATAGGACAATCTACTAATTGATCATAATCTTCAAAAGTAAATTTGTCAACTCCACCTATTTTTTCAGGAATTAATGATTTTGGCAAAGCAGTTGTTATTTTGGCAAAAGTTGAATGTGGAAAAATATCCAAAGTTCCTTTGTTATTTTGATACGATTCGGCGTACATAAAAACACCGGAGCCAGAAACAAAACCATGACTTAAATCTAGAAATGAAGTTCTCACTGAAAGTTCAAAAGCATACACCTCATATTTTATGACTATTTTTTTTTCGCCATTAATTTTTAAGGACCATGAATTTTTAGTTTTTTTATCTAGCTCCATTAAATTTCCTTTTTGATCATAAGCTTTAACAAGATTTATATTTTTAGAAAACTCACGTACTAAATAAGAACCAGGAGCCCAAACAGGCAATTTAAGTTCAATTTGCTTTTCCTTAAAATCTGTAAGGATCATTTCGACTTCAAAATAATGATTCTGAGGCTTTGGCATCCGAAGATTGTAATGTATCGATTGAGCCTCAACTTTTAGAAAAGATATAAAGAGGGTTATAAAAACTATTTTTTTCATTTTACAGTAATTTTTGATGCAACAAGTTTTGCTTTTTCAATCAATTCTTCAATATTTTCAGTTCCATATGCAAGAGCTACTCCCATTCTTCTGTAAGAGCGAGTTGTAGGCTTTCCAAAAATTTTAAAATCTGATTTAGGAATCAATGCTGCCGCTTCAAAACCATTAAATTCAGGTTCACTATCCGATTGAGCACTTGCTAAAATTACTGCACTTGCTCCATTTTGACTTAAGGATATTTCAGGAATTGATAAACCTAAGATAGCTCGTGCATGCAATTCAAATTGTGAAAAATTTTGGGTGTTTGCTAATGTGACCATTCCAGTATCGTGAGGTCGTGGTGATAATTCTGAAAAATAGGCCCCTTCTTTGGTAATGAAAAATTCAACACCCCAAATTCCAGCTCCGCCTAATGCTTTGGTTACTTTTTGAGCCATTTCCTGAGCTTCAGCTAAATAAATTGGATTCATTGGCATCGGTTGCCAACTCTCTTGGTAATCTCCTCTTTCTTGGCGGTGACCAATTGGCGGACAAAATAAAGTTGGACCATTTTTTTGAGTTACTGTTAAAAGCGTGATTTCATAATCAAAATCAATAAACCCCTCAACAATTACTTCTTTTAAGTCCCCCCGTGATCCCTCCATAGCATACAACCAGGCTTTTTCAATATCAGAATGTGATTTTATAACAGATTGACCTTTTCCAGAACTCGACATCAATGGTTTTACAACACATGGAATTCCACAAACTTCAACACCATCTTTTAATTCTTGAAAACTTGTAGCATAGCGATAGGTTGCAGTTTTAATTCCCAGTTCTTTTGAAGCTAAATCTCTAATCGCTTTTCGATTCATCGTGAAATTTGCAGCCTTCGCACTCGGAACTACATGAATGCCTTGTTTTTCATAGTCATAAAATCGCTCTGTCCGAATTGCTTCAATTTCTGGAACGATGATATCTGGCTGATGTTTTGAAATAATACGATCCAGTTCTGAACCATTTAACATATCAGTAACCTCAAATTCGTGGGCAACTTGCATTGCTGGAGCACCAACATAACTATCAACTGCAATAATATATTGACCTAATCTTTGACAGGCAATTACAAATTCTTTTCCTAGTTCTCCAGAGCCCAAAAGAAGTATTTTTTTTCTCATAAAGCAAAGATATACAAACAAGTAAAAAAAGCACTTTTGGTTTTCCAAAAAGAATAATAATTATGATAGAATTATAATCATCTAACAAGGAAACTAAATTATTAGTAAACTTATAAGATTTTATTTCCTAAATCTCTTAACTTTGTCTTAACACTAATGCAAGATACAAATAACATAATAAATCAATTTTTACCTATTTCACTTGCTGAAATGGATCGTGTAAAATTGATGAATCGTATCGATACCAAATTTGCTTTTCGTATTGGCTTATTAGAAGAATTGTTAGACGAGCTTAAAGCAGAATATAAAGTATTAGAAATAAATACGATACGGATACCAAAATACGAAAGTCTCTATTTTGATGATGAGAAATTTTCATTTTTTCAAGACCATCACAAAGGAAAAACAAATCGATTTAAAGTCAGGATTCGAAAATACGTAGAATCAAATCTACTCTTCTTGGAAATTAAACACAAATTTAAAGGTAGAACAGATAAAAAAAGAATAGAAACGCAAGATTTTAACCCAATTTTTGAAGAGAAACAACAGCTATTTATTGATAAGCAACTCAAAAAATCCATGAGTTTGAATCCAAGTATTTGGAATTCATTTCAGCGTATAACCCTTGTTCACAATTTTTTAAATGAACGCTTAACCTTAGACTTTAACATTGAATTTAAATTTGAGGAAACTAATTGTCCATTTTCAAACCTTGTAATTGCAGAATTAAAACAAGAGAAAATAAATCGTTCATCTCCATTTTTTAAATTAATGAAAACAAGAGGTCTAAGACCCTACCGACTAAGTAAATATTGCTTAGGTTCAATGGAATTATATGGAGAAGGTAAATTAAAATTTAACCGCTTTAAAAGAAAATTACTTTATTTAAAAAAAATGAACAATGACACAACTATTTAACTTTATTTTTTTCCAATTAAAAAAATCTGCAGACATTATTACAGATTCAACGTCCATCATTTGGTTTAATGACGATTTTTATATGCTTTTATTGAGGTTTGCAATAAATATATTTTTTCTTACAATCATTATTCGTTACCTCTATTATCCCAAAACAAAACGGAAAGATTACCTTTTCACCTACTATTTAATTGGTACAATTACCTTTTTTCTTTGCTTCGGCTTAAAGAAATTAGATATTGATACTGGAATGGGCTTGGGGCTTTTCGCAATATTTGGAATTATTCGCTATCGGACAGATGCCATTGAAATTAAAGAAATGACCTACTTATTTTTGATAATTGGTATAAGTGTTGTAAATGCTTTAGGAGCAAATAAATTGAGCATGGCTGAATTAGGCACAATTAATTTTTCTGTTGTAATCTTAACGTATATTCTAGAATACGTTTGGTTAATGAAGCACGAAACTCGAAAAACAATCAATTATGAGCGAATAGACCTTATAACACCTGATAAATATGAAGAAATGAAAGCAGATTTAGAAAACCGTACTGGCTTAGCTATTAATCGCTTTGAAATTGGAAAGATTGATTTCTTAAACGATACTGCTCTAATAAGAGTTTTTTATTATGCCGACGAGCAAGAATTATCTGATTATCATATAAATTAAGAGAATGCTTTGTAAATTCGCTAGATGAATTTATTTCGCTATTTTCTTTTCCCATTCTCTTTTTTGTATTACATAATTACCTTAATACGAAATCTTTTCTTCGATTGGGGAATTATTACATCTCAAAAACTACAAGAACCATCAATTTGTATTGGAAATTTATCAGTTGGAGGAAGTGGTAAGACACCAATGACTATTTACTTGACAAATTTATTAAAAAATGATTTCCAAGTTCAAATCTTAAGTCGTGGATATGGCAGAAAAACAGATGGCTACAAAGAAGTAAGCGAAGATTCTACTTCTGATGATGTTGGAGATGAGCCACTGCTGTATAAGAAACGCTTTAAAACTGAGCTTACAGTTGCTGTTGCAGAAAAAAGAAGTCTTGGAGCAAGTAAACTTCTTGAAAAACAAACTAAAAACTCCATCTTATTACTCGATGATGCTTTTCAACATAGATCAGTAAATGCTGGATTTTCTATACTTCTAACACCATTTCAACAAATTTTTTCAAGTGATTTTCTTCTTCCTGTTGGCAACCTTAGAGAAGCAAGATGCGGCGCAAAAAGAGCTGATTGTATTGTTATTACCAAATGTCCCGAATCAATTGAAGCCACTCATAAAAATAGGATTATAGAATGCATGCAAAAATACTCAAAACCCATTTTTTTTAGTTCAATAGAATATGGAGAACTAATCTCTTTTGGTGCAAAAAGAACTTCATTTGAAACAGTTTTATTAGTTTGTGGAATAGCTCAACCGGAAACCCTAATTATTGAACTTCGAAAAAAGTATAAAGTGGAAGTACTTCTCTTTGCTGACCATCATAATTTTGATTCCTCAGATATAAAGCAAATCCACCAAAAATTTGATACTTTTGCACTAGAAAACACTGCAATTATTACCTCTGAAAAAGATTATGTTCGTCTTCAAACTAAATTAACAGCTGACGAATTAGAGAACTATCCTTGGTATTATTTGCCTATTGATTTAAAGATTGAAAATGAAGATGAATTTAATTTTTTAATAAAAAAATATGTTACAGCAATTTAAAGAATCTGCAGCTTATATTCGCTCAAAAACAAATGTTCAACCAAATATTGGAATTATTCTTGGAACTGGTTTAGGAGGATTAGTAAATGAAATAAATATTATCGATGAAATTCCCTATGAGGACATCCCAAATTTTCCTGTTTCAACGGTAGAAAGTCATTCGGGAAAATTAATTTTTGGTGAATTAGGCGGAAAAAAAGTTGTGGCAATGCAAGGTCGTTTTCATTATTATGAAGGTTACACATTGCAACAAGTTACATTTCCTGTTAGAGTTATGAAATT
The DNA here is from genome assembly GCA_044373675.1 of Crocinitomicaceae bacterium. Taxonomy (GTDB): domain Bacteria; phylum Bacteroidota; class Bacteroidia; order Flavobacteriales_D; family Crocinitomicaceae; genus UBA952. The sequence goes on from JBILPT010000046.1 coordinate 4,709, forward strand.
ATTGGGAATTGAACGACTTTTTGTAAGCAATGCTTCAGGAGGTGTAAACCCAGATTTTATAGTTGGGGAAATTATGATTCAAAACGATCACATTAACCTTTTTCCTGGAAATCCTCTTATCGGCAAAAATTTTGATGAATTAGGACCACGATTTCCAGACATGAGCGAACCTTATGATTCAACCATGATTGCTTTGGCGCAGACAATTGCGAAAGAAAACGATATTAGAATTGCAGTAGGATGTTACGCCGGATTAACAGGTCCAACACTAGAAACACCAGCAGAATACCAATATGTTAGAAATACAGGAGCTGATGCAGTTGGAATGTCGACCGTTCCTGAGGTAATTGTAGCTCGACACATGGATATTCCTTGTTTTGCGATATCAATCATCACAGATTTAGGAGTTCCTGGAAAAATTCAAAAAGTAAGTGTTCAAGATGTAATTGAAGTTGCGGGTAAACAAGAACCAAAGATGACCTTAATAATGAAAGAATTGATTTCTCGAATATAAAAGAATGGAAAAGGAAGTACGCGATAAATACGAAGCAGTAATTGGATTAGAGGTTCACGCGCAAATGTTGACCAAAACTAAAGCGTATTCCAACGATGTGAATGAATACGGTGCGCAAGTAAATACGAATATTAGTGTAATAACACTTGGACATCCCGGAACTTTACCAAAGATGAACTCCAAAACGATTGATTTTGCAATTCGTTTGGGAATAGCTTGCGGTTGCACTATCGCGCGCGAACAACATTTTGCAAGAAAAAATTATTTTTACCCAGATTTACCAAAGGGATATCAAATTACCCAAGATACCACACCAATTTGCACCGGTGGAAGTATTGTAATTCGAACAGAAGAAAATCAAGAAAAGAAAATAAATATCACTCGAATCCATATGGAAGAAGATGCTGGAAAAAGCATTCACGATGTTGATGTTTATGATACTTTAGTTGACTTAAACAGAGCAGGAACTCCCCTACTTGAAATTGTGTCAGAACCTGAATTAAGAAGTTCTCAGGAGGCCTATAATTATGTCAGTGAAATTAGAAAATTAGTTCGCTATCTCGATATTTGTGACGGAAATATGGAAGAAGGTTCCTTAAGATGTGATGCTAATATTTCCGTACGAATTAAAGGGCAGGATGCTTTTGGCACGAAAGTCGAAGTGAAGAACATGAATTCTATTCGAAATGTTCAGCGAGCAATTGAATTTGAAATAACTCGCCAAATAGAAGTACTTGAGTCAGGAGGAAAGCTTTCACAAGAAACAAGAGGATTTGATGCCTTAAAAGGAATTACAATTTCTATGCGAAGCAAAGAAGCAGCAAATGATTACCGGTATTTTCCAGAACCAGATTTACAGCCTTTATTTATCAAACAAGAACAGATTGACGAAATAAAAATGGACATGCCAACTTTGCCACGCGCACTTTTTGAGAAATACACCAAAGAATTTGGTTTGTCTGAATACGACGCTTACAACTTAACTGATAATAAAGGAATTGCGATGTATTACGAAGAATTAATTCTTCACACTAAAAATTACAAAGCCGCAGCAAACTGGATTATGGGTGATATAAAATCATATTTAAATGAATTCGGAAAAGAAATAGATGAGTTCCCACTAAATACTGAGCGAATTGCCTCATTGATTAAACTTGTTGATGAGGGGAAAATTTCAAGTTCTGTTGCATCTCAGAAAATTTTTCCAGAAATGTTAAAAAGCGAAGAGCCCGCTTTGTTAATTGCCGAAAGACTAAATTTAATACAAGATTCAAGCGAGGACACCTTAAAAAATTTCATTCTTAAAGTATTCGAAGAAAATAAAGCAGAAGTTGAACGTTATAAAGCAGGTGACAAACAACTTACAGGCTTCTTTATGGGAAAATTAATGAAAGTTTCAAATGGTAAAGCAGACCCAAAAATCGCAAATAGTTTAATGCGAAAAATGTTAGAGTTATAAAGATGAAGGAATTCCTATATAAATACAAAACCGCTCTAATAATAGCATTAATATGTGTTATAGGTACAATTAGCTATAAGATATGGAGTAAATCAAAAAACAATATTGAACCCTTAAAAATAAATTTCTCTGTGTCTGGAGAAATAAAAGGTGCGGAAAATTTAAGGATCTACTTAGAGGCGCCTAGTGATAGAGGATTAATTTCAGTTGCTGATACCCTTATTTCTGCTTCAGGAAGTTTTAAATTAGAAGGTAACATACCAAGTATTGGATATTATTTACTTAGAATTGGTGAAAATCCACAAAATGTAATTCCTGTAACAATGGTGCCAGGAGATGAACTAAAAATCAATTGCTCTACCAGTAATTTTGGAACAGAGCCCAATGCTTCAGGAACAAAATGGAGTAGTTCAATGAATGATTACCTCCGATTAATGAAAAAATTTCAGCTAGAACAGGAAAATTTAAAGGCGAAGGAAGGAAGTGTTTCAATCGAAGAACTCACTATTCAATTCCTTAAAATTAAAAATAAACTAGAAGCTGTAACACAAAGAAAAATCCTAGATAGTCCATCAAATCCATTTAATATCGTCATGACTGGCTCACTATTTCCAAGTTCTAGTTTCGATAATTGGGACCTAAACAACCTGAAAATACTAAAAGTAGTTGCTCAGGCATTTGAAGAAAGCTACCCTAAAACAACTGTTTCAGAAACATTTAGAAGGCAAGTGGAAGATATCGAAAATGCATATACTCAATATTCCAGAAATAAAAATGGTACAATTCTAGCCCCTGAAATTAGTTTAAATACACCTGAAGGAAAAACAGTAAAGTTGTCCGAGTTACGAGGAAAAATTGTCTTAATTGATTTTTGGGCATCGTGGTGCGTGCCATGTAGAAAAGAAAATCCAACATTAGTGAAACTTTACTCCAAATATCAAAAAAAAGGATTTACAATTCTCTCTGTTTCTTTGGATGAAGATGTAAATGCATGGAAAAATGCGATTTTAACTGATGGGCTTGTTTGGCCAAATCATGTAAGCGATTTATTGGGATGGGAGTCATCTATGATTAATTTATATTCCATTGAAGCAATTCCACACACAATTTTGGTTAATAAAGAAGGTAAAATAATTGGAAAAGATCTTCGAGGTGCAGCACTCGAACAAAAAATTGCGGAAATTATCAATTAAAATATCATGAAAATAAAAATATTAATCTGCTTATTTTTTTCCATTTCTATTAAGAGCTTTAGTCAATCTGATATTCAAGTCAGCTTGTCGGGCTTGATATTCAAACCTCCTGTTAAAGAACTAATATTAGCGCAAATTTACACAAGTCCAGAAGGAAAAAAACTATACAAAGATTACCATAAATTTCCTATAGATGAACAAGGTAATTTTAGTTTTAAAGGAAGAGTTCCATCAACAGACTACTATGTTTTAAGAGTAGGGAAAGACGATATAAACTTAATTTTAAGAGAAAATAGTAGTTTTAAGATTTATGGAGACGGTTCAAATATCGCTAATTTTTGCAACTTCGTTGGTTCAGATGAATCTAAAATTATAAATGACTTTTCAATAATCTCTAGAAAATGGAACCAAAAAATTGATTCAGCATTAATCGCTATAAACAAAGATTCAACTAGAGTAAAAGTAATTAATGACTACATGGAGAGACAAAACATGCTTTTTATGAATGATTTACAAATTTATATTAGGGCAAATAAAAATTCTGCGGCTTTGTATTTTGCATTACAGCACATTCAAGAAAAAGATGTTGCACAATTAGAGCCGGTAATTAATGAACTTAATTCTGCTTTTAGTATTAGTCCTACTGTTCAAGAAATTTATAAAAATTATGCTGCAAATAAAAAATTAAAAGAAGACGCTATTTTAATCTCACCTGGCAAGTTCGCTCCTGATTTTGAAGAACTTATGTTAGATCAAAAAACAAAAATGAAACTCTCAGATTTAAGAGGAAAAGTTGTTCTTCTTGATTTTTGGGCATCATGGTGTGCACCTTGCAGAAAAGAGAATCCAGCGGTTGTTAAGTCCTATGAAAAATATAAGAATGATGGTTTTACAGTAATGAGTGTTTCATTTGATACAGACAAAGAAAAATGGAAGTCCGCAATAATTGCAGATAAACTTTCATGGTCAAATCATGTCAGTGATCTAGGAGGATGGAATACTAAAGTTGGGAAAATATATAAAGTAAATTCTATACCTTTTACAGTTCTGATTGATAAAGACGGAAAGATAATTAAACTCAATTTAAGAGGTGAAGCATTGTCAAATGAACTACTTCAAATTTTTGGTCATTAAATGTCGGAAACAAATAAAAAATATACCTATTTCGCATCTGATTTTCATCTAGGAGCTCCTAATGATGCTGAAAGTTTACAACGCGAAAAAGAGATTGTTGCTTGGCTTACATCTATTGAATCAAGCGCAAATTGCATTTATTTAGTTGGCGATATTTTTGATTTTTGGTTTGAATACAAGCATGTAATACCTAAAGGCTTCTCTCGACTTCAAGGAAAAATAGCAGCACTAACAGATAATGGAATTGCAGTGCATTTTTTTTATGGAAATCATGATATGTGGATGTTTGAATATTTTAAAAAGGAACTTGGTGTAGAAATCCATTCTGATGATATTCAAGTAAGCATTGGGTCAAAAAAATTA
>JBILPT010000019.1:0-28771 GCA_044373675.1 Crocinitomicaceae bacterium
GCATCTGCCTTACAAGCAGAGGGTCGGCGGTTCGAACCCGTCAACCCCCACAAAATTAACCCAGTATTGTTTTACTTTACTGGGTTTTTTTATGGGTTTTAGTCTTGGGTAGTTAGTTACTCAAAAGCTCAATGAAATATGATCTCCTGGAAATTTCGTCAATAAGCACAAATTACAACATTTCCTATTCCCAAATGGCTTTATCGGAAATAAACAGGATTATTTCATTATCCATTGCGCATTGGGCATTCCAAGCATATAACCCAAACTGCTGAAGCAGTTATCGGTTTTTTAATTTTCAATCTCTTATCAAAATAAATTTTGAACGATCCTGAAAACAAAAAACCCAGCACTTTCGTGCTGGGTTCCTTTTGTGACCCCGACAGGATTCTAACCTGTAACCGCTGGAGCCGAAATCCAGTGCGCTATACAGTTGCGCCACGGAGCCAAATAGTATTTAAAAATTACAAGTTTTACCCTTTAATTTGTGCAAAGATAAAGAAATTAAGATGATTTTTAAATCTTAAATTAGTAAGCCTCCCTCTTTTAAGGAACATGGGGAAACAATTATTTCCTTGATATTCAACTTCCGAATAACCCATCGTGTTTTTATGGCAGCAAGAGGCGCCATTTTTTTTCTCATAGGAATAATATAAGGATTTATATCTCTCTCTGCTCGTGTTGAGTAGATTATAGTATCTAATAATTCAAGCATAAGAGTAAAATCTAAGGAATGAGTTTTGTATAACTTAGAAAATGGCTTTTTATAAATTAACTCATAAAATGTTTCGAAACTTCCAGAAGCTCCAATCAATAAATCACAATGCTTATTATTAAAAAATCCTTCAGAATTTTGCTCTAAATAATTTTCAACGACTTCAATATCTGAATCAGTCATTGGATCATTGAAAGAAAAGAACTGAAAAATTCTAGAAATTCCGATATTTAAAGAAACTAAATCTATTACACCGGATGCATTGGCTATTATAAATTCGGTGCTTCCTCCACCAATATCCATAATGATACTGTCTTTTGTAAATTTATGAGAATACTGAATTCCTTGGTAAATTAAATGCGCTTCCTCTCTCCCACTTATAACAGTTATTATTATTCCTGTAGAATCAAGAACTTGTTTTAGAAATTCACTTTGATTTTTAGCATCTCGAATTGCAGAAGTACCATATGTATGAATAAGCTCAACTCCAAAATTATCACAGATTTTCTTAAAACCAGACAAACAAAGTACAGCACGAGCAATTGCTTGCTCAGAAATACGCTGTTCATTGATACCGCCAAGACCTAGCCCAACAGCCTCTTTATCTTTATAAATAGGATATATTTTCCCTTTATTTACATTCGCAATGAGTAAATTAAAGGTGTTTGTGCCCAAATCTATGACAGCTTTTACCATATTTAAGGTTGAAAATTATTCCCAAGTTAAAAAAAAAAATACAGAGTTTTAAACATTTTATGACTTTATAATTTTATTTGAAACCCTATTAAAAACAAGGGCCAAAGACAAGAAAAGTATTTTAAAATTTTATTAATAGTCAAATGTTAAAAAAAAAAATGAAACCATATGAAACTTGCCGCGTATATTTGACCAAACTTTTAACTAATTAAATTTTAAGATTATGAAAAAATTATTGATTTTAGTAAGTGCAGTAGCTTTGTCAGGAACAATGTTTGCACAAAAAGGAACAAGTGATAATCCTTACACATTGGAAGGAACTATAAACCCTACATCTGTAGGTGGTCTTGCTTGGCAAGTTCCTAGTGTTCGTGCACGTTATTTTTTCAAAGATAACATGGCTGGACGTTTAACTATTGGTTACAGCAGTTCTTCTGATACTACAGTAGGAAGTTCTAATTCAATTGGTCTTGGTTTTGAATACCACCTTGCAGGAAACGACAAAATGTCTCCATATTTTACCGCTGGTGTAAATTTTGGTGGAACAAATGCAGGAGATGCAGTTGAAGTTAAAACTTCATCTTTAGGATTTGGAATTGGTGCTGGTTTAGATTACTACATATCTGAAAATATATATGTAGGTCTAGAAATGAGCCTTTTAAACTATTCATCTAACAAAGTAGGTGATGGTGATGCAGCAACTGGAATGAATTTTGGTGGTGGTTCTGCAATCCGAATGGGTTGGAGATTCTAATCTAAAGTTTACAAAAAAAAATAAAGGCGGCTTCGGTCGCCTTTTTTGTTTAACAGAATTTATTTCCTCATGAAATAAAATAGATTTCTAAGACTTGCCTTTAAGCCAAAATGTAAAATTCCATTGCGGTAGATGCGACCTGCAATTGAAAGCAAAAGAACAGTAAATAAAATAAGCGTTAGTAGAGAAAGCCAAACTAAATAATAAGTTCCTTCTGGATAACCCTGTGCTAATTTAACCATCACAATTACCGAAGAAGTAAAAGGAATAAATTGAAGCCAAGAAGTTAATTCAGCATCGGGAAAATAAATAGCATAATATCCTGAATAAACAGAAAGCCCTAAAATACATAGAAGAGGTATCAAAAATTGCTGTCCATCAGATTCAGATCCTGACATTGCACCAATTGCGCTAAAAAATGCAGCATAAAAGAAGTAAGTAGCAATAAAAAATAAGAAGAAATGAAATAAGAAGAATGTAAAATCGATGCGCTTATAAACTAAATCTAGGAACTCGTTATAACGCTGACTTGGAATATTAGACAATAATTGCTCCTTAACTTCACCACTCATCTGAACACCTTCATAAGTTGAGAAATCCAAAAGATCTGGAAAAATAGTAGCTCGGAAGAACAATAAACCTAAAGTAATAAAGAGTGACCAAACAAGAATTTGAATGAGTGCCGCTAAACCAATACCACTTATTTTTCCTAGCATTAATTGAGTTGGCTTCACAGAAGCAAGTAAGACTTCAACAATCCGGTTACTTTTTTCGCGCGCTGTGCTTCTTAGAACTGTTAAGCCAAATAAGAACACAAATACAACAATCAATAAGCCAAAAATAAATCCAACCCAACCCTCTAGATTAGAAGCTTCGTTTTTTGGATCGTATACATTTCTAAAATCTACATTTAGAGCTTGCTTAATTTGACGGAAATCATCTACTTCCATATTCGTAAATTCAGCAATCATAACCTCCTCTACCCTTCTCTCCAATTGAAATTTAAGCTGCATTTTAACATCTAAGGATGGTGTTTCGCGGTAGAAAACAAATGCTTTTTTATTAATCAAAATCTTTTCGTTCACCTCAATTAAAGCGTCAAATTTCTGGTATTTTTTATTGTCTCGAAATTCTTCTAATTCTAAATAATCATCAAAAAAATAATAGTCAACAGCCTTCGTTTCCTGGGATACAATCTTATTTTCCATCATTCCCGTTGGATCAGCTATAAGAACCTTAAGACTAGTTTTACCTTCATCACCTGCTTTAAATAAGAAATACAAGCAACTTAATAAAAGTAGAGGTCCAATGAAAAGCATCCATAAAAAAGCAGGGTTTAAAACACGCTCCTTTAACTCACGAAGGGCAATAATCCAACTATTTCTCATCACTGTTCTCCTTTCCTTGTATTAATTCAATAAATACTTCCTGCATACTCGGAAAACATTCTTCTATGGCCTCAATACTAATTTCACCCATTAAAGCATTTAATAAATCGTTCATTGATCTTTCTCCACGCATTTTAACAAGTGTAAGAAAGCGCTGTTCACCTATTTCAGTTTGCTCAAGCAATTCAAAATCTGTCCAGAGTGCATTGACAAAAGCAATCATATTTCCTTTAAAACGGATAGAATATGTGCCTTTCTTACTTTTTTCACGGAGATTCCAAACAGTATCTTCAACAAGAATCTTAGCATCATGAATTAAAGTAGCACGATCACAGATTTCCTCGACACTGCGCATATTGTGCGTTGAAAGAAGAATTGTTTTCCCATTTGCTTTTAATTCCTTGAGTTCTTTTAAGATTAATTCAACATTCACAGGATCAAATCCACTTAAGGGCTCATCTAAAATTAGCAAATCAGGATTATGAACAAGAGAAGCAATGAACTGAACTTTTTGAGCCATTCCTTTTGAAAGCGCTTCAATTTTTTTATTCGACCATTCAGAAATCGCTAATTTATCTAACCAAAACTTGCTATTCTTCAAAGCATCTGAAGATGAAAGTCCACGAAGTTTCGCTAAAAAAACTAAATGTTCTAAAACAAACATATTTTTATACAAGCCGCGTTCTTCTGGTAAATATCCAATAGATCGAAGGTGTTCAGAAGACATTAATTGACCGTCAAAAAGAATTTTCCCGCTATCTGCTGAAATAATTTGATTTACAATTCGAATAAGCGTAGTTTTTCCTGCACCATTTGGTCCAAGTAAACCATAAATCTCACCTTTAGGAATCTTCAAGGAAACTGCATCAAGGGCAAATTTCCGTTTGAAAGACTTATTTAAATTACTAATTTCTAACATTGACTTGTAAAGCTAAAAAAAATGCTAGAAGTTACAATTTGTCTTGCCACATTTCTTTAAGAGAATGCCACTTATACTTTTTATAAAAAATAAAAAAAACAAGCGGTAAAATAAATAGAATACCAATAATTGTATCGAGTCCCATTCCCGGATCTGAGATGTCCATAAATACTGCATCAGTTTGAAATGCCTGCCAATTATTAGTGATCATGAGAGCTGCAAAAACATTGTTTGCTGCGTGATAACCAAGCGCCAATTCTATTCCATTATCAAACAAGCTTATAAGTGCTAAAAAAACACCAACAAGCATATAATAAACTATAATGTGATAGCCAATTTTTGCAATTTCAGGATTTCCAATATGAATTGCCCCGAACATAAGTCCAGAAATTAAAACAGCAACACTATTTTTTTTTGTTCGCATTTTTATTCCCTGAAGAATATAAGAACGAAATAGAAGTTCTTCGCAACTAGTTTGAATTGGAAGTAAGAAAATTGCAATAAAAAATAAAGGAATAAATTTTTGAAGGTCAAACTGAAAGATCAAACTATCAGAGCTCTGATATTGAATAAAAAGAAAAAGTGATAAGACAGAAAAAAGTAGTGAAAAACTAAATAAAACTCTTTTCCAATCAAAGTTTTTACGTCCAGAAAAAATACTTAAAACAGTTCTTTTGTGAACAAACTTTGTATGGATAACTAAAAATAGTGCAACGAATAAAAAAGGTACAATAAGCAAGGCTAAGAAACGGTTATTTCCAAGAATTCTTACAATTTCTTTTTGTGAAATACCATCAAAACTTTCAATTCCAAAATTCCATTGAAGATCAAGAATTAGAAAATAAGAACCAAATAGATAAACTGAAATAATTAGTGCTATTCCTAAAAGATAGCTCGAAAAACTATTATTTCCTTCTTTGGCTTTATCTATGAAGAACATTAGGAAAACATATCTCGCATGCGTTTAAAAAAACTTTTATCCCTTGCCTCTTCAGTTGGTATAAAATTTTGACTTGTTTTTAATTTTTCAAGTAATTCTTTTTCTTCTTTTGAAATTTTTGTAGGTGTATAAACATTTATATGAACGAATAAATCACCTGTTGCATATCCTTGAACACTTGGAAGCCCTTTTCCTTTGAGTCTGAGTACCTTTCCACTTTGAGTTCCAGCATCAATTTTAATCTTTACTTTCCCTGAAATTGTAGGAACTTCAATACTTTCTCCCAAAACAACATCCACAAAATTCACCAGAGAATCATAGTGTAAATTTTGACCTTCTCTGCGTAATTTATCGTGTTCAATTTCTTCAATTACAACGATTAAATCACCAGAAACACCATCGTAAGGACCCGCATTTCCTCTTCCTTGAACACTTAATTGCATTCCCTCCTCTACACCTGCTGGAATATCGATTTCAATTACTTCTTCTTGGCGTCTTAAACCTTGAGCATCAGAATCTGAAGGTTTTTTATCTATCATTTTTCCTGCACCCTGACAAACATGACACGTTGATTGTGTTTGCATAGAACCCAAGAAAGTCTGAGCCATTCTAAGAATTCGTCCACTTCCATTACACGTTTGACACGTTTTATACGTTACACCCTCAGCATTTACAAGTTTATTTACTTTTATTTTTTTCTTTACGCCAAGTGCTATTTCCTCTAAAGTCATCTTCATTTTCACACGAAGATTCGTGCCACGAACAACCCTTGAACCACTTCTGCTTCCACCAAAAGATCCACCTCCACCAAAAGAACCGCCAAAGATATCACCGAACTGCGAAAAAATATCGTCCATGTTCATTCCACCACCAAAACCACCTTGTCCGCCCATTCCAGCATGACCAAAACGATCATATTGCGCACGTTTCTCACTACTACTCAATACTTCATAAGCTGCAGCAGCTTCTTTAAACTTTTCTTCTGCACCAGCATCATCAGGATTTTTATCAGGATGGTATTTGATTGCTAATTTGCGGTATGCCTTTTTAATATCTGCATCATTCGCATTTTTAGATAAGCCTAGAACTTCGTAATAATCTCTTTTTTCGCTCATATTTCTTGCTTATTGGCCAACTACAACTTTCGAAAAACGAATAACCTTATCATTTAGGTAATATCCTTTTTCAATATCTTCAATTACTTTTCCTTTTTGACTTTCATCTTCAACCGGAACATTTACAATCGCTTCGTGGATATCACTGTTAAAGATTTCTCCTTTAGCAGTAATAGGTTTTACACCTTTTGACTCGAGAATGCCTTTGTATTTATTGTAAATCAACAAAAAACCTTCTTTAACACTTGCAATGTCCTCAGAAGTCTCATTGTTTGTTATTGCACGTTCAAAATCATCTAAAACAGGCACTAAATCTTTCAATAAGTTACTATTTGCACTTGAAATTAATTCTAAATGCTCTTTATTTGTACGTCTTCTAAAGTTCTCAAATTCAGCGTACAAGCGCAGAAAACGATCGTTTAATTCAGCATATTTTTCTTCTTGTGTTGGCTCTAATTTCTCAGGAATAACTTGTTCTATTTGTTCAGCTTCAGGATTTTTGACTTCTGCAGCTTCAGTGACTTTTTGTTGTTTTTTTGACATAATACTATTTTGAATCTTTTGCTTTCAAAGATACTGCCAATCTTGAAACTGAGACAAGGTGTCATAAATTTTCTAAAATTGAATGTAAAAGTGTCAGAACTTCACTTACTATTATTTATTTGTCACAATTGAGAGAAAATAAAGATGCTATTTAAAAAAAATACTGAACTTTGAATGCTAAAAATAAAGTATGTTTTCTAAGGAATTTGATAAGATTGTAAATTTTAGAAGGTCAAATCGAAAGTTTGATCCCAATATTGAAGTACCAAATGAAGTTATTCAAAAAAGTATTGAGCGCGCAGCATTATCTCCCAATAGCAGCAACATGCAATTATGGGAATTTTATTGGATTCAATCCAAGGAGATGCTAGAGACATTTGTCCCCTTGTGTTTAGGCCAGAGTGCCGCACAAACTGCACAACAAATGGTGGTTTTCGTTACCCGCAAAGACAAATGGAAAAGTCGTGCGAAGTGGAACTTGGACATGGTTAAATCGACGATTGTTGGCGAACCCAATAAAGCACAAAAAATGGGGATGAATTACTACGGAAAAGTAATGCCTTTGCTCTACATGAACGATGGTTTTGGAATAATGTCGTCAATTCGAAGAATAATTAGCTTTACGATGGGCCTCAGAAAACCATTTTTCAGAACAGGAGGCACTGCCAACCAGCGAATAATGGTTCATAAATCTTGCGCACTCGCAGCACAAACATTCATGCTTTCTATCGCAGCAGAGGGATTTCATTCCTGCCCAATGGAAGGATTTGATGAGAAACGCGTAAAAAAAGCCCTTAATCTTCCACGAGGAGCTGAAATAAACATGATTATCTCCGTTGGCCTTGGCACAGAAGAAGGGATTTGGGGACCAAGATTTCGTTTAGAAAATGAGGAAATAGTATTTAAGCGCTAAGTTATAAGCTGAATTATCAATCAGACTTCTTACCTGTCTTTTGTTTTTTAATAACAACTGATAATTCCTCTTTGCCTTCTTCTAAATCCATTAAAATTGTATCTCCAGCTTTAAGACTTGCATTGATAATTTGCTCAGCAAGTGGATCTTCAATGAACTTTTGAATTGCACGCTTTAAAGGTCGAGCACCAAATTTCTCATCGTAGCCACGATCAACAATAAAATCTTTAGCTTTTTCTGTTAACTCAATTATATAACCTAGATCATTTATCCTTCCATATAATTTTTCTAACTCTAAGTCAATTATTTGATGAATTTCTGGCCTTCCCAAAGACTTAAACATAATCATATCATCAACGCGATTTAAAAACTCTGGAGAGAAAGCCTTTCTCAAAGCATTTTGAACAACAGATTTCGTGTTTTCATCCTTCAAATCTTCTTGTGACTTTGTGCCAAAACCAACTCCCGTTCCAAAATCTGCCAATTGACGTGCGCCAATATTAGAAGTCATGATTAAAATCGTATTCTTAAAATCAATTTTTCGACCTAAACCATCTGTCATATGTCCTTCATCCAAAACCTGAAGCAAAAGATTAAACACATCGGGATGAGCTTTTTCAATTTCATCTAACAATACAATTGAATATGGTTTTCTGCGGACTTTCTCTGTCATCTGTCCACCCTCTTCATACCCTACGTATCCCGGAGGAGCACCAACTAGGCGCGAAATAGAAAATTTCTCCATGTATTCAGACATATCGATGCGTATCAAGGCATCCTCGGAATCAAATAAATTCTTTGCCAATATTTTCGCTAATTGCGTCTTACCAACACCAGTTGGTCCAAGAAAAAAGAAAGATCCAATTGGTTTATTTGGATCTTTTAATCCCGCACGATTTCGTTGAATCGCTTTTACAACTTTACTAATAGCATCATCTTGACCAATAACCTTTCCACGAATTGATTCCGCCATTTTCACCAATTTCCCGGTTTCAGATTCTGAAACTTTCGTCACTGGCACACCGCACATCATAGAAACAACCTCGGCAACATTTTCTTCTGTGATAACAATTTTATTAGTTTTAGCATCTTCTTCCCACTTTGTTTTTGCTAACTCTAATGCTTCTTGAAGCTTACGCTCATTGTCACGCAACTCAGCAGCTTTTTCGTATTGCTGCGAGCGAATTACTTCTGCTTTTGCAAGTTTTAAGGCCTCCACTTTTTCTTCAATATCAACGATGTCTTGCGGAACATTAATATTTTTCATGTGAACACGAGAACCAACCTCATCTAAAGCATCAATTGCCTTGTCCGGTAAATGGCGATCTGTAATATAGCGCTCTGTTAATTTTACACAAGCCGCTAAAGCTTCATCCGTATAAATTACTGAATGATGATCTTCGTAGCGTTCCTTTATATTATTTAAAATCTGAATTGTCTCATCAATACTTGTAGGTTCAATTAAAACTTTTTGAAATCTTCTTTCTAGCGCTCCATCCTTCTCAATATATTGTCTGTACTCATCCAAAGTTGTTGCTCCAATTGCTTGGAGCTCTCCACGAGCTAAAGCTGGCTTAAACATATTTGAAGCATCTAAGGAGCCACTCGCTCCACCTGCACCAATTATGGTATGAATTTCATCAATGAATAAAATAATATCTCGATTTTTCTCAAGCTCTTGCATTACAGCCTTCATTCTCTCCTCAAATTGTCCGCGGTATTTTGTTCCGGCTACCAAAGAAGCTAAATCCAAAGAAACAACCCTTTTATTGAATAGAACACGAGATACTTTTCGTTGAACGATTCTCAATGCTAAACCCTCAGCAATTGCACTTTTTCCAACCCCAGGTTCGCCAATTAAAATCGGATTATTTTTCTTTCTTCGAGATAAAATTTGGCTAACGCGTTCAATTTCTTTTTCTCTGCCAACAATTGGATCAAGCTTTCCAACTTCTGCCATTTTTGTTAAATCGCGACCGAAATTATCCAATACAGGTGTTTTTGATTTTGGATCTGCTGGTTTACTTGGAGCTGTAAATGGATCTTCTTCTTCATCTCTATCAGATGGAAAGTCTGCTCTTGGCTCTTCATTAATTCCATTTAAAGCTTCGTATTCGACTCTTGTGTTTTCGTACATAATACCATATTTATTTAATAATTGACACGCTGCGCTGTCTTCATAACGTAAAATAGTTAAAAGCATGTGTTCAGTTCCAATAGTACTTGATTTAAATTGTTTTGCCTCCAAGTAAGATTGCTTAATGATATTTTCCGTTTGCTTTAGGAGTGGTAAATTTGTATTCAATAAATTTGGAACAGAAGATTTAGAAAGAATTTTATCCAAATCAGCCTTCAGTTTTTTCAAATCAGTATTAAATTCGTTGAGAAGATGAATTGCAGTTCCTTCATTTAATCTTATTAGCCCAAGTAGTAGATGTTCTGCACCTACAAATTCATTAGAAAGACGAAGAGCTTCTTCGCGACTGAAACTAATCATATCTTTAACTCGAGGAGAAAATTTTGCGTCCATTTAAAGTTTATTTATAGAAATACAAATATAAGTTTAAAATAATTCTAAAACTTGCTATTTATTCACAATTTACTAGTTGATTTTGTTAGTAAATTCATAATAAAAAATTCAGTTGACTTCAATAATTTACTAATTTTGAATACTTCATATTTTTATGAAAATTTCAATTAAAAAAAGAAAGTAAGTTATGGCAGATGGTGAAAAAATAATTCAGATAAACATTGAAGATGAAATGAAATCAGCTTACATCGATTATTCGATGTCAGTTATCGTTTCAAGAGCATTACCCGATGTTCGTGATGGATTTAAGCCTGTTCACAGAAGAGTATTGTACGGAATGCAAGATTTGGGAGTTTATTCCAATCGTCCGCACAAGAAATCTGCAAGAATTGTTGGTGAAGTTTTAGGTAAATACCATCCTCATGGTGACAGCTCTGTTTATGACACGATGGTTCGAATGGCTCAGCCATGGTCTCTTCGTTATCCATTGGTAGACGGACAAGGAAATTTTGGATCAATTGACGGAGACAGCCCTGCTGCAATGCGTTATACTGAAGCTAGATTGCGGAAAATTGCGGAAGAAATGCTTGAAGATCTCGAAAAAGAAACCGTAGATTTTCGTCCAAATTTTGACGATAGCTTAGAAGAACCAACCGTTATGCCCACGAAGATTCCAAATCTTCTTATAAATGGCGCGTCTGGAATTGCAGTTGGAATGGCTACAAATATGGCACCTCATAATTTATCAGAAGTGATTAATGGAATAATTGCTTTTGTTGATAATAAAGACATCGAAATTGAAGAACTTTTAAATTATGTAAAAGCACCAGATTTTCCTACAGGCGGAATTATATATGGCTACGAGGGAGTTCGTGATGCATTTCTTACTGGACGTGGAAGAGTTGTTATTCGCGGAAAAGCTGAAATAGAAGATAATAACGGTAGAGAACAAATAATTGTTACTGAAATTCCTTACCAAGTAAATAAGTCAGAGATGATCAAAAAGATCGCTGATTTAGTAAACGATAAGAAAATTGAGGGAATTTCAGATTTAAGAGATGAATCTGACCGAAATGGAATGCGCATTGTATTTGAAATTAAAAGAGATGCAATCGCAAATGTTGTTCTGAATAAACTTTATAAATTTACTGCGCTTCAAACTTCTTTTTCTGTAAATAATATTTGCTTGGTTGATGGACGTCCTCGTTTGTTGAACTTGCGAGATATGATTAGTGAATTTGTGGCTTTCCGTCACGAAGTTGTAATCAGAAGAACACGCTTTGACTTAAGAAAAGCCGAAGAACGAGCACATATTTTAGAGGGCTTAATCATCGCATCTGACAACATTGATGAAGTAATAGAAATTATTAAATCATCCGCAAGTCCTGATAATGCTAGAGAAAGATTGTCAGAGCGCTTTGGTTTATCTGAAATTCAAACGCGCGCTATTGTAGATATGCGTTTACGTCAATTAACTGGACTTGAACAAGATAAGTTGCGCGCTGAGTTTGAGGAATTAATGGCTACAATAACAGACTTAAAAGATATTCTTGCAAACGAGGAACGTCGCATGCAAATTATTAAAGATGAATTGAAAGACATGAAAGCCAAATATGGCGATGAGCGTCGTTCTCGCATAGAATATTCAGCTTCAGAAATGCGTATGGAAGATCTTATAGCCGATGAGGAGGTTGTAATTACAATTTCTCATGCTGGATACATCAAACGCACTAATTTAGCAGAATATAAAGTTCAAAATCGAGGTGGAATGGGCTCCAAAGGTTCTGCAACACGCGAAAAAGATTTCTTAGAGCATTTATTTGTTGCAACAAACCATAATTATTTATTGATTTTCACAGAAAAAGGTCGATGCTTTTGGATGCGGGTTTACGAAATTCCGGAGGGGAATAAACTAGCAAAAGGTCGCGCTATTCAAAACTTAATAAATATTCCTCAAGATGATAAAGTTAAAGCTTATGTGAAAGTGCAAGATTTAACAGACCAAGAATACATCAAGAACAACTATATTATTATGTGTTCAAAACTTGGGGTGATAAAGAAAACATCTTTAGCAGCTTATTCTAGACCTCGTTCAAACGGAATTAATGCAATTACGATTCGTGAAAATGATGAACTTTTAGAAGCGAGATTAACAAATGGCGAGAATGAAATTGTTTTAGCAACAAGTTCTGGGCGCGCTATTCGCTTTAATGAAGCCAAAGTTCGACCAATGGGAAGAAATGCTGCAGGAGTTCGAGGCGTTACGCTAACAGCAGAAAATGATGAAGTTATAGGTATGATTTGTGTTGAAGATATTTTCTCAACGATATTAGTTGTCTCCGAAAAAGGATATGGCAAACGTACTTATTTGAATGATCCCGAAGACAAAGAACCTGTTTACAGAATAACAAACCGTGGTGGAAAAGGTGTTAAGACCTTAAATATTACGGAGAAGACAGGGAAATTACTTTCTATTCAAGTTGTTTCAGATGAAGATGATTTAATGATCATTACAAAATCAGGAGTGACAATTCGTATGCACATTGACACACTTCGTACAATGGGAAGAGCAACGCAAGGAGTTCGCTTGATTAATCTCAAAGGAACAGCTGAAATTGCTGCAATTGCTCGTGTTCCTAGAACCGAAGACGAAGATGAAGACATTGAAGTTATCGAAGCTTTAAATGAAGTTGTTGAAGATTTAGGGCCAATTGAAGAAGAAGAAATTGAAGGTGTTGAAGAAATTGAGGAAGAAGATGAAGATGAACCTTCAGATGATGACAAAGAAGAAGAAGAAGATGATGATGATGATGAAAAATAACATTAATTTTGTTTATTACTAAAAATAATATTTTATGAGGTTTATATATTTTTTAATTCTAGGTTTAACGACAGCAAGCATACCATTTTCTGTGTATTCTCAAAAGAAAAATATTACAGATGCTGCGATGCTAATGAAAAAATACAATCCAATGTCTGGGCTAGACGCTGGACAAAAAATAGTTAATGATGCGAAAGTCTTCATTGATCTTGCAGCCGTAAATCCTGAGACAATTGAAGATGTAAAAATGCATTTTTACCGTGCAGAAGTTTATTTTGCCTTAATTGAGTTGTCTACTATAAAGGCTATTTCTGGAAATGAGCTAAATGAACCATTACTAAAAGAATATGAAGCTATTTCAAAAGAATCTTTCAAAAAAGTGATGGCTGACCCAAAAAAAACATGGGTTGAAGATGCAGGCCAATTCATAAATTTTCGATCTGGAATGGCTTTTGAAATGGGTCTTAAATCCTATAATGAAAGAAAATTTGACCAAGCAACACAATTTTTTTCTGCAGCATATGCAATTCAAGAATTTCTAGGTGTAGATTATAAGGATGCTTCTATTAATGCATCTTTAAGTTTAAATTATGCAGTTGATAGCTTATTACAAAAAAAGGACTTTGACGGGGCATTAAAAATAGCTGAAGAAACTCATAAGATTATACCATTAAACATTGATGTTATAATTTCTATTATTAATATTAATTTACAAAAAGGAGATTTAACAAATTCAGAAAAATTCCTAAATAAAGCATTAGCAATTGATCCAAAAAACAAGCAACTATATTACGTATTGGGTACTTCATACATTGATTTGAAGGAAAATGAAAAAGCCGAAGAGGCATTGATTAAAGCAATTGAAATTGACCCAAATTATACCGAAGCCCAATATCAACTTGGAGCTCATCTTTTTAATTGGGCGAACGATTTAAAAACAGGTGCTGATCAATTGGATTTGAATGATCCTAAAGCTCCTTTACTTGTTCAGAAATCAGAAGAAACACTCAATCGTGCCTTAGTTGTATTAGAAAAGTATATTCTTATAAATCCAAATGAAAAAGCTGTTTTAGATATTCTTTGGAAATCCTACTATAAACTTGGCAATGACGTAAAATCAGCTGAGTATAAAAAGCGAGCTCAAGAGATCAAATAATTGCCAATAATTTGATTTTATAGCTTTAAATGGAAGCCAATCTTTATCTAAGAGTTGAAAAAACCGTTTAAATTCCTTAATTTTGCATTATGGAATTAGTTTATCCCAAACTCCTTTGGCTTCTAAGTCTCCTAATAATTCCTGTTTTAATTCATTTATTTCATTTTAGAAGATATAAAACCTTATTCTTTTCGTCTTTGAAATTTATAAAGTTTATTGAGCAAGAAAATAAATCTACTAAAAAACTAAAGAACTTACTTATT
This sequence comes from Crocinitomicaceae bacterium, assembly GCA_044373675.1. Lineage (GTDB taxonomy): Bacteria > Bacteroidota > Bacteroidia > Flavobacteriales_D > Crocinitomicaceae > UBA952. The sequence continues at coordinate 14,754 of JBILPT010000019.1, forward strand.
TTATTTGCTCGCTTACTTGCATTAACCTCAATTATTCTTGCCTTTGCTCAACCAATTATTCAAAAAGGAAAACTAAAGCATTCTGCTGGTAAAAATGTGCTCGCAATTTACATCGATAATTCATTTTCAATGAGTGCCAAAGGTTCAGAGGGTGAACTTATTTCTGAAGCACGTGAATTAGCTAGAAGATTGCTAAAAAACACACCCTTGGAAACCGCGATTCTTCTCTCAACCAATAAATTAGACGGAATTGAGCAACGCTTAATCTCCAAAATTGAAGCATTGGACTACTTAGATAAAATAGAATTAACACCAATCAACCGTAATTTAGAAGATATAATCAATTGGCAACGTACTTTTCTTGATAAAGAAAATTTGGAGCACCAAAAACTAGCAAACAGACAGTATGTGTTGCTTTCTGACTTTCAAAATAGCACATTTATAATGAATAAAATAGCTGAGGATAAAATTCATTTCTACAATCCAATTCAGTTATTACCTCAAGATCTAAGTAATATCTATATTGATTCTCTTTGGTTTAGCTCTCCAATTCATAAAAAAGGAGAAGCAAATGAACTGTTTATTCAAATAAAAAATGATGCGGAAGAAGCTACCACAAACCTTGAACTTGAATTAGAAATTGAAAAAAAACAAAGAACTTCCTTTATTGATATTGATGCAGGAAAAAAATCTATTATAAGTTTTCAAATTACAGATCAAGAAAATGGACAGAAAAATGGGAAAGTTAGTATAAATGACAAACAACTATATTGGGATGATGATTTTTATTTCTCCTATCGAGTAGCAGATTATTCTAACACTTTAATCATTAATGGAGAAGCGGCATCAGAAAATGTAACGAAAGTATTTAATATTGAGCCTTTTTTTAAAACACAAAGCATAAAAGATGTTGAATTCACAAAAGACAAACTAAAACAATGTGACTTTGTAATTTTAAATGGTTTAAATTCTATATCAAGTGGAATGGATGAAGACCTTGTTGAATTCAATAAATTGGGAGGTAGTATTTTTATCTTTCCAGGAAATAACATTGATTTTTCTGAATATAGGCTTTTTTTAAAAGCATTAAATTTGCCTGAACTTGGCCCTTTTGTTTCTAACGGATTAAAAATAGACCAAATTAACTTTAAAGACCCGTTTTTTAGAGGTGTTTTTGAGAAAGAAAATAAAAGTTTAAACCTTCCAAGTGTTACAAAAAGTTATTCCTCAAAAAATTTAAAGCAGGAGACAGCATTTCCACTAATTTCTTTTAGAAACGGTGCTCCCTTGCTTCTTAAATCAAAAGAAAACGCCTATTTATTTTTAAGTTCCCTCAATACCGATTTCGGAAATTTTATCGGAAATGCATTATTTCCAACGGTCTTATTACGTGCAGGAGAATTATCTACTCAAAATTACCCGCTTTTCGCATTAATCGGTAAAGAAAATAGAATAGCAGTACTAGATCCTATCGTAAACGAGCAAGCACTAAAATTAATTGGAAACAATAGTGAGTTTATTCCAATCATCCAAAAAATTGGAAATCAAAACTTTATTTCTATTTCTGGAATGGAAGCAATTGAAAAATTAAAAGCTGGTAATTTTAGTATTCAAACAGATGATGAAATTGGTTTACTAGCTTTAAACTATAGTCGAGAAGAATCTGAACTAGATTATAAAAATGAAAAAGAGATTTTAGACGCCTTTAAAAATAAGGGAATAAGCAATTGTCAGTATGAAAAAATTGAAAATGGACAAAGCTCAGCTAATATTGAAGTAGACAAACCCTATGAATATTGGAAATTATTCTTAGTTTTAGGATTATTTTTTATTACAACTGAAATTGCATTACTAAGATTTATGAAATAACAACTGAATGAAAATACTTATTAAAAATGCTAAAATATTTGATAGAAACTCAAGTTTCAACAATGAAAATAGAGATTTATTAATTGAAAATGGCTTCATTCAGAAAGTAGCAAAAGATATTATTGATAAAGAAGCCATTTGTATTGAATCAAATAACTTGAGTGTTTCTTGTGGTTGGGTAGACTTAAAAGCAAATTTTTGTGACCCGGGCTTTGAATACAAAGAAACAATAGCAATTGGACTTGATACAGCGGCAGCTGGAGGTTATACGCATGTTTGTTCCTTACCAAGTACAGATCCAATAGTAGATGGAAAAGCATTGGTTGAATACCAACTCAGAAAAGCGGAAGACCATACAGTAGAAATTCATCCTATTGCAGCAATTACAAAGCAAATGCATGGAGAAGAGTTATCTGAAATATATGATTTAACACAAGTTGGTGTGCGCTTGTTTTCAGATGATTTATCTCCTATGAATTCAGGAGTGATGCATAGAGCGCTTCTATACTCAAAAAATTTAGGAGTTAAAATTATTGCCTTTAGTCGTGATAAATCTATTTCCGGAAACGGAATGGTAAACGAGGGAATAGCATCTATAACTACAGGATTGAAAGGAGATCCAGTAATAAGTGAAATAATTGACGTTGAAAGAAATCTAAGACTTCTTGAATATACCGAAGGTGCCCTACATCTTACTGGAATTTCTTGTGAAGAAAGTGTAAGTTTAATTCGTAAAGCAAAGAAAAAAGGACTAAATGTAACGGCTGATGTAAATGTTATGAATTTATGTTTTAGTGAGAATGCAGTTCTAAACTTTGACTCTATTATGAAAGTATTGCCAGTTTTAAGATCAGCTAAAGATCAAAAAGCATTATGGGAAGGTATAAAAGATGGAACAATTGACACAATCGTTTCAGACCACCGTCCAATGAACCAGGAAGACAAAGAACTAGAATTTGACAATGCAAATTTTGGAGCAGCACAATTACAAACAGTTTTTGGAGCATTGAATAAGCATTCGCCAGAAAATCTTGAACAAATTATAACTTGCTTGTCCTCTAAAGCAAGAGAAATTTCTCAAATTCAACAACATGCAATAGAAATTGGCAATAAGGCAGATCTGACTATTTTTGATCCGGAAATTGAATGGGAATTGACAAAAAACAACCTTATTTCAGAATACCCCTACAATCCCTTTTTTGAAAAAAAAATCAAAGGGAAAATTTTGGGCGTCATAAATGGAGGAAAGGCATCCATTCAAAATTAAAAATATGTCAAAAGCATTCATAAAAGAATTTTGGAAGAATAAAAAGATGATTGGTTCTATTCTGCCTAGTTCAAAATTTCTTGCAGCAAAAATGCTTAACCATATTCCACTTAAAAACACAAAATTAATTATTGAACTTGGACCGGGTACGGGAATATTTACTGAGAAAATAATTGAAAAAATCGGTACTTCAACTCAACTAATAGTTTTGGAACTAAATCCGGATTTCTGTAAAGAATTAAAAGCAAAAATAAACCTTCCAAATGTCCATATTAAAGAAGCCTCTGCGGATAAAATAGGAGAAATTATGAAAGAATTTGGCTTTGAAAAAGCTGATATTATTATATCCTCCCTTCCACTGGCAAATTTTTCTGAAGAACTTCGTAATTCAATACTTGAGATTGTTCATGAATCCTTAAATGAGAAAGGGAGCTTTATTCAATTCCAATATTCCCTGAATGCTTTTAAAAATTTAAAGAAATTATTCCCTGTTGTTAAATTAAATTTTACGGCGCTAAATTTTCCGCCTGCCTTTGTTTACACCTGTTCAAAAAGGTAATTTCTTTTCCTTATCTTTGAAAAAAAATAGTAAATGCTTAGTGTAAATAATCTTTCCCTTCAATTTGGAAAACGAGTACTTTTTGATGAGGTAAATGTAAAATTTGTAAACGGGAATTGCTATGGCATAATCGGTGCAAATGGTGCAGGGAAGTCAACTTTTTTAAAAATACTTACAGGAGATCAAGATCCAACAACTGGGAGAGTTGAACTTGAACCCGGAAAAAGAATGGCAGTTCTTCACCAAAATCATTTTGAATTCGATAAAAATCAAGTACTTCAGACTGTCATCATGGGTCACAAAAGACTCTTTGAAATAATGGTTGAAAAAGATGCGCTTTATGCTAAGCCAGATTTTTCAGATGCAGACGGAATGAAAACTGCAGAATTAGAAGGGGAATTTGCCGATCTTGAAGGTTGGAATGCCGAAACAGATGCCGCTGCTCTATTAAGTAATCTTGGGATCGAAGAATCAAAGCATTACCTCTTGATGGAGGAATTATCAAATGATTTAAAAGTTAGAGTTTTATTGGCACAAGCAATTTTTGGAAATCCTGATGTATTAATTTTAGATGAGCCAACAAATGACTTAGATTTAAAAACTATTTCGTGGCTAGAGGACTTTTTATTAGATTTTAAAAATACTGTGATTGTTGTTTCTCACGACCGACATTTTTTAGACACCGTATGTACACACGTTTGCGACATTGATTTTAGTAAATTAAATGTGTTTACAGGAAATTATAGTTTTTGGTATCAATCTTCACAATTAGCTTTAAGGCAACGCTCTGACAAAAACAAGAAATCAGAGGAGAAAAAGAAGGAATTAATGGATTTTATTTCTCGTTTTTCTGCAAATGCTGCAAAATCAAAACAAGCAACAAGTCGTAGAAAAATGCTAAGCAACTTAGATTTAGAAGAAATCAAACCTTCTTCAAGAAAATATCCTGGCATTACCTTTCATCAAGAAAGAGATGCTGGAAACCAAGTTTTAACATTAGATAGCTTAAATAAAAAATCTGATGGAAAAAATCTTTTTAGTAATATCAACCTAATAGTTAATAAAGGTGATAAAATTGCTTTTATATCAAAAAATTCAGTTGCTTTAACTGCTTTCTTTGAAGTTTTAAGCGCGAATGCAAAAGCAGATAAGGGAGAAGTCATAGTAGGAACTACAATTTCAACTGCCTATCTTCCAAACGATAATCATACGTATTTTTCTGGGAAAATTTCATTAATAGATTGGTTACGCCAGTATGCACAAACTGATGAAGAGCGAGAAGATGTTTATTTACGAACTTTTTTAGGTCGTATGTTATTTACTGGAGAAGAGGCAATGAAACAATCATCTGTTTTATCTGGAGGAGAAAAAGTGCGCTGTATGCTTTCTAAAATGATGTTGGCGAAAGCAAATTTATTGATGATGGATGAACCAACAAATCACTTGGATCTCGAATCGATAACTGCTTTAAACAATGCCATGAGGGATTTCCAAGGAACCTTGCTTTTTACATCTCATGACCATGAATTAGTAAATACAGTTGCAAATCGCATCGTAGAAATTACACCAAATGGCATTATTGATAAAATGATGAGTTATGATGAATACCTAGCAGATTCAAAAATTTCTCAGCTACAAGTTGAATTATACGCATAATAATTTGCAAGAAAGAATATTCTATACCATCGATTGTGATAATTCACAGCAACACTTTATAAAAATCAAAGTGCAATTTCCCGTAGATGAAAATAAAACAATCATTCATCTTCCTTCTTGGCGACCTGGGCGCTATGAACTTGGGAATTTCGCCAAAAATATAAAAAATTTTAAAGTTTTTAACGATCAAAATAAAGCAGTTAATTTTCAAAAAATCAATAAAGATTCCTGGGAAATAAGTTCGAATGAAACAAAGTATATTAGAATTGAATACCAATACTATGCAAATGAACTAAATGCTGGCTCAAGCTACTATAACGAAAATCAATTATATGTAAATCCAGTAAATTGCTTTCTATATGCAGAAGGAAAAGAACAATTTCCAATTTCCCTTGAATTGAATATTCCAGAAAATTATACAATTGCAAGTTCCTTAGTTCAAGAAAATAACTTTTTGCTTGCTGAAAATTTTGATGAATTAGCAGATTCTCCTTTTATATGCTCTGAAAACTTAGAGAAACAAACTTATTCCGTTGCAGATACTAATTTCCATATTTGGTTTAATAATCAATTAAATATTCCATGGGAAAGAGTTATTGATGATTTCAGAAACTTTACTAAAAAACAAATCGAAGATTTTGGAGAGTTTCCTGTTAGCGAATATCATTTTCTCATTCAATCCCTTCCGTATCTTGCTTATCATGGAGTTGAGCACCTGAAAAGTACTGTAATCACTCTTGGTCCTTCATATGATTTGTTTGAAAATCGCTATGACGAACTACTTGGTGTTTCTTCACATGAACTCTATCATGTTTGGAATGTAAAAAGTATTCGGCCAAAAGAACTTCTGCCATATAATTTCAAAAAAGAAAATTATTCTGAATTGGGATATATCTACGAAGGCATTACAACTTATTTAGGTGATCTTTATTTGTTAAAGAGTGGTGTTTTTTCTCTTGAAAATTATTTGAGAGAATTAAGTAAGCAATTTCAAAAACATTTGGACAATCCTGGAAGATTCGCCTACTCTGTTTCACAATCCTCTTTCGACACTTGGTTAGATGGTTACGTTCCTGGAGTTCCCGGTAGAAAAGTTTCAATTTACACTGAAGGCTGTCTGTTGGCATTTGTTATGGATGCAAAAATTAGAAAGGCTACAAATAATAAGCGAGGAATTCAAGAAGTTATGAAGCGCTTGTACTATAATTTTGCTCAAAATAAGAAAGGATATACAGAAAAAGATTTCATTGAACAACTTGAAAATATATGTGGCTATTCATTCCAAGATTTCTTTAACGATTATGTTCATGGATCAACTCCGTATGAAACGATTCTTTTAGAAGCATTGGATTTTATTGGTCTTGAACTTATTCAAACTCCCTCTAATTCTTATTCCGAAGCGAATTTAGGAATGAAAACTGTTCATCAATCAAATCACCTATTAATTAGTGCTATTTACCCTGGAAGTCCTGCAGATATGGCTGGTTTTTCTTTAGGAGACGAACTAATTGCATTGAATACTATAAAATTAAACCATGATCTTGATTCATGTCTAAACTATTTTGATGCAAGCTCAAAAACACTTTCCTTTTTTAGAAATGGAAAACTACTGCAGTTAACATTGCCTGAAGTAAATCGATTTTTTTATTTAAATCATAAAATTCATAAAAAAGTCAATTTAAATCCTAATCAGGAGAAAGCAATCTTTGCATGGAGTGAAAATAATTCTAAAATCTCTTGATCAATGCACGAAATAAATGCCCCATTAGATAATAATAAAAATACTGCTATTATTTCCCTAGCATGGCCATTTGCTACAGCACGAGCACCAGAAAAAATATGGAGTTTTCTTAAAAAAATAGGTCTAATAAAAAATCTTAATTTTAGAATCGGACATGCAGCAATGCTAATAGCAAAAAATGATGAATTACTTTATTATGACTTAGGACGTTACATTTCTCCACTTGGATATGGCCGAGTAAGAAGTAAAGAGACTGATCCAAAACTTGCAATTGAAACAAGACCTATTTGGAATAAAAAAGGAGAATTAGAAAATCTCAGTAGTATATTTCAAGAACTAGAAGATAAAAAAAAAGCTACCCATGGAGATGGTGCAATTTATGCTTCATTAACCTATGGTGCTAATATTGAAAAAACACTTAAGTATCTAAAAATGCTTCAAAAAGAAGGTCTCCAAAAATACGGTGCTCTTAAAAAGAATAAAACAAATTGTGGAAAAGTAGTAGCAAAGGCAATTTTAAAGGGTTTAGATGAAAATTCAATCACATATAAAAAACTCAATAATCCAAATACCTATTCTCAAACTCCTTATTTCAATGTGCTGGCTGCTTCTAGTTCTGGAGATTTCGTGATTTGGGAAAATGGAAGTGAGAAATGGGAGAAAGCAGTAATTGGTGACGCTTTATCTGATTTATTTCGAAAAGGATTAGAGTCTTTTTATACTAAAAAGGCAAAATTTCTTCCTGCTGATTCAATTGTTGGACAAAATTATCAACCTTTAACTATTCCAAAAAACATCAAGGAAACAGCAACTTATTTGGGAGGTATAGGAGAAGGCGCTTGGCACGAACTTACTCTAAATTCAGAAACTGAAGTGTGCATGAAGCGTTATTTTTTTTCAGGTGAGTTTGAGTTTGAAAATACATATATTGTAAATTCAATATGGACAAACTATTTAAAAAATAATTCAGCTACTCTCGTTCATAACAGTCATAATTTATGGATAACTTTAATGAATACTGAAACAAATGAAAAATTAAAGTTTTTTGCTGTAAATTGCACTGAAGAATGGAAAATGTAAACGATGATTTATTATTAGAAATACTAACATCTGGTTGCGATGAACGTGTATTTATTAAGCCCGAAACAAATGCAAATAAATACCACCTAAATCCTTTAAAATTCGATAAATTGCTCCACCGAGGGTCTTGTACTTGTGGGACTTTAACTGCTGATGCTTACAAAGTAGGTCTTGAGTTTTTAAAAAATTACGAAGACTCTAAATATGAAAGTATCCTTAAAAATCAATCGCAGCGACTAAAAGCAATGTTAATAGATGAATCTATAGATTTTGATGTTTTCTATGGGCCAAGCGGAAGTGATTTGATGTATTTGCCCTTACTATTTCAAAGTATTATTGATCCGAATAAAAAAATAATTAACATCGTTTCATGTCCTGAAGAATTAGGCTCAGGATCCAAAGCTGCTGCAGAGGGACTCTATTTTTCTGAATGGAGCCAATACGGAAAACCCTTGCCTATTGGCGAAAAAGTTAGTGAAAAAATAAATTCAGAGGTTTTTTACCTTCCTGCAAGAAACGAAAATGGAAATATTATAGATCGAAATCAGGCAATCAGAGATCTAATTAATAAATTTCCTAATGAATTGATAATTGGTAATCTTGTTTTTGGCAGTAAATCAGGAATTAAAGATGATTTGGCAATTATTGATGAATTTAAGGAAGGAATCATGTGGGTTGTTGATATGTGCCAATTTCGTACGGACAGAAAATTAATTTACGAGCTAATAAGTAAAGGAGCAATGATAAGCATTACAGGTTCGAAATTCTATCAGGCGCCTCCATTTTGCGGTGCTCTTTTAGTGCCAAAATATTGGTCTGAAAAAATTAAAGACAAAGATGCTAGCATATTGGAAACATATAATTCACTTTTTACATCCTATGATTATCCTTTAGAATTCGAAAAAATGCGTAAAAATTTACCCGAATTCAAAAATATCGGATTAAGGTTAAGATGGGAAATTGCATTGTGTGAAATGGAATCATTTTTAGCATTCCCACAAGAAAAATCTAATGCCCTTATTCGTAGATGGAATCAAGTTGTTATTGGTCGCTTAGCTCAAAGTGATTTGTTTCGTTTAATGCCTGATATAGAATTGACAAACGACAGTATTATTTCTTTTATGGTAATAAAAAATAGTGTTGCTCTTAATAACAAAGAACTAAAAATATTATTTGATTATCTTGTTTTAAATGAACACAATGGAATCGAAAATTTTACGCATGTATTTTTAGGTCAACCTGTTCAATATGGTGAGAAATCATTTATTCGTCTAGCAATTGGCTCCTACTCTATTCGAAAGCAACTTATGAATAATCAATTTAATCCAAAAAGTGATATTGCTTTTATTCAAGTTATTGAAAATGCTGTAAAAAAATTATTTCCGTGAAAAATATTAAGGAAAATGCACTTTTGGCTTTTCGGAATGCGGCCGCAAATTCTTTGATTACTAAAGATGATTCTGCTCTTATTTTTCAATCTTGGGATGATTTACAATTTAATTTAGAGCAATTAAGAGCAATTTTTAATCATGCAAATGCTATTCACGCAATTGCAATTAAAACAAACCCTCATCCAAGTGTATTGGCTAAAATTATTTCTTGGGGATTTAGCTTAGAAGCAGCTTCAATGGAAGAAGTTGAAATGGCAATCAAGGCAGGAGCAACTCCCAATAAAATTGTATTCGATTCACCTGTTAAAAGACGAAGTGAAATTGAAAAATGCAATAATGAATTGCATGGTCTAATTCTAAATGTAAATAGTTTAGAGGAATTAAAAAGAATGCCAGATAATCCAAATTTCACTCTTGGCATTCGAATTAATCCATCTATGGAAATGGATTCCCCTGAAATTTATAGTGTTAGTAACAACGAATCGAAATTTGGTGTTCCTATTTTAGAAAAAGAAGCAGTGTTAAATGCCATTCTATCTCATCCGATTCAACAACTTCACATACATGCGGGAAGTCAAATGAAAGATTTGACAAAAGCAGTTTTTGCTGTTAGAGAACTTCTTGATTTAGCAATTGAAGCCAATATTTTATTAGAAAAAAAAGGACTTGAACGAAGAATTTTAACTTTGGATATTGGTGGTGGACTTGCTGCAGAAAAATATGGATGTGTTGAAAAGATGTCGGAATATGTAAAAAAGTTAAAAGAAACGTGCCCTGAACTATGGGATTTTGAACTAATAACAGAATTTGGACAGTGGTGTCATACAAATTCAGGATTTATTTTTTCAGAAATAGAATACACTTTTAAGCGTGGTGAAAAACAGATTGCATTTATTCATCTTGGCGCTGATTATTTTATGCGTGATGCTTACACATTGGCGCGGAATTTTGACATAATTGCACTAAATAACGAAGGAGAAGAAAACAATTCAGACGAAAAATATCTTCACGATATTGCAGGTCCACTTTGTTTTGCAGGTGATTACGTTCTAAAAGCTGTTAATCTTCCTTTACTCAAGGAAAATGATTGGCTTGGTATTTTAGGAACAGGAGCAAATACTTTAGGATTGTGGTCGCGGCATTGTTCAAGAACAATTCCAAAAGTTATTGGGTATTCTAGTAAAAAAAATGAAATTGAAATTCTTTCTGAACGAATGAATCCATATATCTAGCAGTAATTATAAATTATTCTTCAGCTGAAAAAAATTCTTCAGGGAAATTTAATAAAAATAGCTTTTCTGAGGCCCTTGTCAAAGCTGTGTACAACCAAGGAATATAATTTTCATTTTTTAATTCATCCGGAACAAAGCCGTAATCCAAAAATACATGTTTCCACTGTCCGCCTTGTGCTTTATGAACGGTTACAGCATAAGCGTATTTCACTTGTAAGGCAGAAAAATAAGGATTCTTAAGCACCAATTGAAATCTTTTCTGCTTGTTCTTTTCGTGTAAATAATCTTGTTCAATTGCAAAAAATAATTCCTTTAATTTTTCTCTTTTTAAATTTGGGGCTTCTTCAAAAAGAGCTTCAGTCATAACAATTACTGTTTTTTCAGTTTCATCAGGATAATCCAAAAAGAGAATCTCAAGGTGCACAAAATGAAAGCCGTAAAGGTCTTCGAATCGAATAATGCGTTTAACTTTTATGAGTTCTCCATTTGCGATAAAACCTATTTCAGATTGCGGATCCAACCAAAAATAATTATTTTTAACAACCATTAAAATATCACCACGCTCCATGATTTCCTCTCGCAATAATATTCTGCCTCTAATTTCTTGATTCCATTGATTTGCTCTTTTGTTAGACAAGGTGACTAAAATAGTTTGATCCATTCCAACCACATTATAAGAAGTTTCTAAATAATCTTGTAAATCGCCACCTGCAATGCGAAAAGTTTCCTTGTTATTGATAATCCTGAAAAATGGCGCAGCAAAAATAGATTTATCCCGAATAAAGGTTGCATTTGTCAAAATGGAGGAATTCTCCGTAGTTCTAACAACATTTTTTAATTCTGCTTTAAAGACTGTTATTTTAGGATAATTTTCAGAAAAAAATGAATTACTAAGGGCTGGAGAATCTATTTGTCCAACCGGTGGCAACTGACCGGAATCGCCCATAAAAATCAACTTACAATTTTTACCTTGATAAACATAATTCAAAAGATCCTCCAATAAATTAGTATCATTATTTTTGTCACTAATCCCAATCATAGAAGCCTCATCCACAAAAAACAAGGTGTTTTCAAATAAATTTTTAGCCAATGTTGGCTTTTGTATGCTTAATTCATTTCCGGAAAAATAAATCTGTTTGTGAATAGTATATGCTGGTATTTTCGCGAAATTTGAAAGAACTTTTGCGGCACGGCCTGTAGGAGCAAGCAAGCGAGTTTTTATTTTTTTTTCCTGTAATGATTTAACAATTGCTGCAACTAAAGATGACTTGCCAGTTCCTGCAAAACCTTGTAAAATAAAAAGACATAATTGCTTTTCAGATTTAAAAAAATCCATAAATACTTCCATTGCATTTTTCTGATCTTCAGTGAAAGAATATAGAAAATAACTTTCTACTAGTTGCTCGAAATTATTATGGCTTGTGCTTGGCATTTAAATAATCCAAAGATTACAAAAATTTAATAGACAAAATACGTTGATAAAATTAAAAATGCTAAATTTGACATTATTTAATTAAAATTTTAATATGCTAAACATTGGTCTACTTCTAAAAAAATATTCTGTTCCAACTTTATTCTTGATTCTTGGATTAGCATTGCTAATAACTGGATTTAGCTCTGAGCAAAGTTTGACTTTCAACGCTGCTTCCTTTTTAATCCTAATAACAGCATTAATTTCTTTTTTGAATGTTTCAGGAAAATTGTCAACATTAATAACTCGAATTATCGGTATAGGTTCTTTAATAATTTCAATAATTGTCTTATATCTATCTTTTTACAGTGTTTCTGATACTATGAAAGACAAAAAAAATTATGAAATGTGTAAAGAATTGTCACGTATTAATTTAAGTGATTTAAGAACTGCACAAAAAGCCTACTTCGAACGATACAATTCTTATGCCCAAGATTGGGAAACTATCATTAATTTTATCGAAACAGACAGCGTAAATACAGTTGTATCAGAAGGAAGTGTGCCAGGTAGAAAAATCACAGAGGCAGAAAGAAATTATATTTACCGCGATAATCGTCCAATTGATAATAATATGAATGAATTCGAGGCATATAAACTTTCGAAATCAAAAATTTGCCCTGTTGATTTAAAAGATTTTAAAAGAGATACCGTTAAAGTTTCTTTTATAAAAACAACTTTTACAGAAAATAGAAGTTACCTGAAAGAACGTTTAGATAATGAATTAGGTGCATTTGATGCTAAAGCATTGCGTTATATACCTTTTACTGAGAATAAAAAGGAATGGACGATAAAATCAGACAAAATTTTAATTGGAATAGATTCTATTGCTACAATTCGTGTAGAAGGTTTTATCCCTTTCACTAAAATCAAAGGACAAAAAACAAAAGAACTTATTTATTTCGGTAAATTAGAAATGAGTGATCTCTCTGGTTCTTGGGAGGAAGAATAAATATAAATGTCAGAAAAATATTTTTTTGATTTTCATCCATCTAAACTCACTATTCTTAAAAAAAATAGTGATAGTTCAGTAAAAATAGCTCATGAAAACAGAATAGACGCAAAGCAGCCATTTCATAATGAAGAATTAATAGAAGTATCAAAGCCCTTCTCTTCTTTAGAAACTCAACAGTATTTTAGATGGTTTTCCACGCAATTTACATTAATTCCAAATGCACTTTTTCTACCAAGTCAACTTGAAAATTATTACCAACTAAATTTTGGAGAATTAAATCCAAGTGAAACTCTTTCATACGATTCAATTTATGATGAAAACCTATCTCTTGTATATTCAATTCCTAATTGGCTAAATGATTTCAAACGAAATTACTTTTTTAAAGCTGAAATCCAACATCATGCCTCGTGCTTAATCAAAAATAGCTTCAAATCAAAAAATGATGATTTAATTTCTATTGTATTTGAGGGAACCGCTTTTATAATGAGTATAAAAAAAGAGGGGAAGCTTATAATTTGTAATTCATTTGAATATCAAAATGAAGAAGACTTACTTTATTTTATTTTGTCACATCACAAACAATTAGGATTAATTGAAAAAAATACAATCAATCTAATGAGTTATTTGGAAGACTTAAACTCAGAAAAAATTTTAAGTTTAATTTCTCATTTTAAAGAACTGAAAGAATACACTGTTAATTTTTTAGATAAATCAGCTTATAATTCTACCCTAACGTGCGAATAATTAGAGGTTTCTTAAAAGGAAAAAGATTTGCAACACCACCTAATTTTCCATCAAGG
>JBILPT010000047.1:0-9144 GCA_044373675.1 Crocinitomicaceae bacterium
TTTTTCTTCTCGCCAGGACTCGATCTCTTTGGTATTTCCAGAAAGAAGTACATCTGGAACTTTCAATCCTTTAAATTCTGGAGGACGCGTATAAACAGGTGGAGAAAGAAGCTTATCTTGAAAACTGTCTGTTAGCGCTGAGGTTTCATCGTTTAAAACTCCCGGAATTAGTCGAACAATTGCATCTACTAAAACTGCAGCAGCTAATTCACCTCCTGAAAGAACGTAAGATCCAATTGAAATTTCTCGTGTAATGTATTTCTCTCTAATTCTTTCATCAACACCTTTGTAATGTCCACATAGAATTATTAAGTTTTTACTTAAGGATAAATCATTACAGTGATTCTGAGCAAGAACTTCTCCATCTGGTGTCATGTAAATTATTTCGTCATATGTTCTTTCCTCGCATAATTTTTCAATCAAGGATGCAATAGGTTCAATGCTCATTACCATTCCAGCGCCTCCTCCATATTGGTAATCGTCTACGTTTTTATGCTTGTTTGTAGCGAAGTCTCGGATGTTGTGAATACAGATTTCAACGTGACCTTTTTCTTGAGCTCTTTGCATAATAGAAATCGAGAAAGGGCTTTCAAGAAGTTTGGGAAGAATCGTTAGAATATCGATGCGCATGGGGCAAAATTACGCTATTTTTAGCTTTTCTTAAAGAAACACTTACTTTGTTCAGCATTAATCTTCAAAAAACAATTATTTTAGCATTTCATTATTTGCTATGAACTATTTCTTTTCTTGCCTTTTTTTTATTGCTTTTAACTCTGTTTTTGCTCAAGATTCTTGGTCGGGCAATACAACTCCGTCCTATCCGGAATTAATCAATTATCTTAAAAAAGTAGCTCAAGAAAATAATGAAATTGAGTTGTATGCCATGGGCCCCTCAGATTACGGTCTACCAATATATATTTGTATTGTAAATGGTGCTGGAGATTCCTTAAAAACACTCAAAAAAGCAAGAGAAGAAAGCACTATTTTAATTAACAATGCTATTCATCCTGGAGAACCTGATGGTGTCAATGCAATGTTGATTTGGATAGATACTTGGATCAAAAATGGCAAAAACACTTCTGACATTCCACTAATTGCTTTCATTCCTGCTTACAATGTTGGAGGGATGATGAATCGTTCATCAACAAGTCGTGCAAATCAGAATGGACCTGAAGAATATGGTTTCCGTGGAAATGCAAAGAATTTAGATTTAAACCGAGATTTCATAAAAATGGATTCTCAAAATGCCTTTACTTTTGCTAAGATTTTTCATGCTTTAGATCCAGATGTTTTTATCGACATGCATGTTTCAAATGGCGCGGATTATCAATATACTTTGACCTATATTTCTTCGATGAAAGAACGAATGGCTCCAGAAATAAGAAATTTATGTTATTCTGAGTTACTTCCTTATTTGAGAAAATCATTAAAATCTAAAAAAATTGATTTGTTTCCTTACGTCGAACTAAAAGGTGAAACTCCTGCGCAAGGAATATACGCATTTAATGATTTACCCCGCTACGCTATGGGCTATGCTTCTTTGTTTAATTCTTTGAGTTTTACAGTAGAAACACACATGTTAAAACCTTTTCCTGAGAGAGTTCAAGCAAGTTTAGCATTTATGGAAGAAGTATTCAAGTGGACCTTTGAAAATCAAACAAAGATTGAGCTTTCCCGTAAAAGTGCATTTAAGTATTTTGAAACTCAAGACTATTTTAAGTTCAATTACAAACTAACTGAAAAACCTGATTCAATTCTTTTTTTAGGTTTTGAACATGATTTTCCTATCGATGAAACAACAGGATTAAAACGCCTTCGTTACGACAGAACAAAACCTTACGCCAGAAACATCCCACATTTTGCAAATTATTTTCCACAAGATTCAATTAGAATTCCAGAATATTATGTTGTCGGTGCGCAAGAAAAAGAAGTTATTGAGCGCTTAAAGTTCAATAAAATTTACTTTACAACTGTTTCAAAAGAAAGTAGTTCTCAACTAAATACCTTGGTTGTAAAAGATTATAAAAGTCTCTCAAAACCATATGAGGGCCATTTTAAACTCAGTGAAATAGAAATTAAGTCAAGTCTCCAAACTATAAAATTAAAACCTGGGGATATATTAATTCCAAGTAAGCAAAAAGGTTCTAATTTTATTCATTCAGTTCTTCAAGGTCGTGCAGAAGATTCCTATCTTTCATGGAACTTCTTTGATTCGTATTTACAACAAAAAGAATACTTTTCGAATTATGTTTTTATTGAACAAATATCTCAGATATTAAAGGAGAATCCGCAGTTAAAAAAAGAATATGAAGAAATGAAAGCTGCGGATGAAAAATTTCGGAATTCAGAATGGGATCAATTGTATTTTATTTACTGTAGAAGTCCTTATTTTGAGCAAACATTTATGCGTTTACCGATTTACTTCAAGTAGTTAGTAGCCAACTTTAGTTCTTACGCGTTTTAAAACTTCTTCTGCAACTAATTTTGCTTTTTCTGCGCCAATTCTTAGTGCTGTATCTATTTGTGATTTATCTGCCATTAACGCTGAAAATTTTTCTCGGGGTTCAGCAAATTTTGTGAGAATTAGTTCAAACAAGGCTTGTTTTGCATGTCCATAACCGTAATTGCCTGCTAAATAATTTTTTCGCATTTGAGTTATTTCACTTTCATTTGCAATTAATTTGTACAAGGCAAAAGTTGCACATTTACTAGGATCTTTTGGATTTTCCAAAGGTGTGCTGTCAGAAACGATTGACATGATTTGTGTCCGAAGTGCTTTTTCGGGAAGTAAAATATCGATATAATTCCCTCTTGATTTACTCATTTTTTCACCATCTGTTCCTGGTACAAGCATTGTGACCTCTTCAATTTTTTCCTCAGGCAGGATAAATGTTTCTCCGTATTTTAAATTAAAGCGATTTGCAACATCTCTGGTCATTTCTAAATGCTGCTTCTGATCTTTTCCAACAGGAACAATTGTAGCATCATAAAGAAGAATGTCAGCAGCCATTAAAATTGGATAAGTGAAAAGTCCACCATTTACATCATCCATCCGATCTGCTTTATCTTTAAAACTGTGCGCAAGCGATAACCGATTGAAAGGATAAAGACAAAGTAAATACCACATTAATTCACTTACTTGAGGAACATCACTTTGTCGATAGAAAACAGTTTTATTTGTATCTAAACCAAATGCAAGCCAAGTTGCAGCAGTGGCATAGCTATTTTCTTTTAATTGCGAACTATCTTTTATTTGTGTAAGCGAGTGCATATCAGCGATAAAGAGAAAAGATTCATTTTCACCTTCGTTGGCTAATTTTAATGCAGGAATTATTGCACCAAGAATATTTCCAAGGTGTGGAGTTCCTGTACTTTGAATTCCGGTTAATATGCGAGACATTGTTTTTTTTTTCAAAAATAAGTATTAATACTGAATGCTGATAGTTACATTTTGCCAAAATTAGCTATATTTGGAGATGCACAAAGTCTTTGGGGTTCTCAGTCTTTTTTGGAAACTTTACATAGCCATTATTTTTTTTATAATTGCTATTCTCATGTACCCTTTTTTTTTAATTGTTTTAATTCGTCCAGCATGGAAAAAGAAAAGCTTTAAACTTTTTATACTTTGGAGTTGGATGATGCGTATTTTGTGTTTTTATAGAGTTAAAACGATTGAAAATGCTGAATTACCGGAGGGTCCTTATGTTGTTGTGTCTAATCATACTTCTTATTTAGATATTTTCTTCATGCATTCTATTTTACCAAAATATCCTTTTGTTTTTTTGGGGAAAAGCGAATTATTGTACTATCCCATAATTAGAACTTATTTTAAAAACTTAAATATTCCTGTTTATAGAAAGGATAAAAGAAAATCTGGTCAGGCATATTTACTTTCTGAGAAAGCTGTTAAAGAAGGTTGGTCGCTTGTTATTTTTCCTGAAGCTACTATTCCAAATGTTGACTGTCCCAAAATGCTTCCTTTTAAACATGGAGCTTTTAAATTAGCAAAGTCTCTTAACATCCCAATTTTACCCTTAACTTTTACAAGTAATTACAAGCTGTTCTCAGATCCCACAAACATACTTGGACCTGCACAACCTGGAGTTTGTCGTTTGTATATTCACCCATTTATTCCAGTCGAAACAATTAATAAATTAGAGGTTTTAGAATTAACTCAAAAATGTTTTGATATAATAAATCGCCCCATTTTAGAAGAATTCCCACAATTTAAAGATTGATTTTCACTAAATTTGCACCATGGACATAAGTAATGAAACGATTGATCATCTTGCTCATTTAGCACGACTTGAATTTAAAGGGGCAGAGAAGGCAGGGATAAAAGCTGATTTGGAAAAAATCATTGGTTTTATGGATAAACTTCGCGAAATTGATACTAAAGATGTTGAGCCTTTAATTTTCATGTCTGATGAAGTAAATCGTTTGCGTGAAGACCTTCCACTAATAACAGTTTCGCACGAAGAGGCCTTAAGAAATGCCCCGAAAAAAGACTCAGACTATTTCCGTATTCCAAAAGTATTGGATAAGTAAGATGAAGGTAAGTGGTTTTACTTTTATTCGAAATGCAGTCAAATACGATTATCCCATTGTTGAAGCCATTCTATCTATTCTCCCAATCTGTGATGAATTTATTATTGCAGTTGGAAATTCTGATGATGATACATTGGCCTTAATTCAAAAGATAGATTCTCAGAAAATAAAAATTATCCAAACGCTTTGGGATGACTCATTGCGTGCTAATGGAGAGGTATTAGCTATTGAAACAAATAAAGCATTTAAAGCAATAAGTCCAGATTCAGATTGGGCTTTTTATATACAAGGAGATGAGATTGTACATGAGAAATATTTGAATTCTATTCAACTAACTATGCAGAAATATGTTTTTGATCATGAAGTTGACGGATTGCTTTTTGATTACAAGCATTTTTATGGTTCCTATGATTTTATTGGATCTTCAAATAGTTGGTATAAAAAAGAGATTCGAATAATACGAAACAACAAGCAAATTTACTCTTTTAAAGATGCACAAGGCTTTAGAAAAGAAGACAACAAAAAATTAAAAGTTGTTGCTGCAAATGCATTTATTTATCACTATGGTTGGGTTAAAGATCCTCGTTCAATGCAATTTAAACAGGAAGACTTTAGTAAACTGTGGCACAATGATGAATGGATTTCTAAAAATATTGAAAAAGTAGAAGCCTTTGAATATGAAAAACATATTTCTCAATTAAGACGTTTCGACGATGATCATCCTTTAGTAATGAAAGACCGGATTCGGCGTTTAAATTGGAAGTTTGAATACGATATATCTAAAAATAGCAGAAGTTTTAAGGACTTTTTAAAGGATAATTTGCTACTTATCGGTCTTAATTTTAATTATAAAAATTATATTTTTTTACGAAGGAAATAAGATATTAATTCTTTAAGCTCTTTTTCCAAGCTCAATAAGCTCTAAATCATGTATTTTATTTCCAGTAATTGAAAAACGTAAAATGGTTTTTACAGCATGAAAACCTTTGTAGCCACAAGCGCCAGGATTCATCCAAAGCATATTTAGTTTTTTATCCATTTGAACTAATGTTATGTGAGAATGCCCACAAATAAAAAGAGTTGGTGCGCCATTTTTTGATAATTCTTCTTTTGCTGGTTGCGAGTATTGATAAGGTTTCCCACCAATATGAGTAATCAGAACATTTACATCTTCAATTTTAAACCTTAAAAATTCTTTTGTTTCCTGTCTGATTTCGTGGTTATCGATATTTCCCCAAACGGCGCGTGTTGGTTTAAAAGCTATTAGTTCATCTAAAACTTCTATGCTTCCTATATCTCCAGCGTGCCAAATTTCATCAACATTACTAAAATATTCCTTGATTTTTGGATCTAAATAGGAGTGAGTATCAGAAAGTAGCCCAATTTTTTTTGACACAGATCATTAATTTATAGTTCATGTTGAAGTTTTTATTCTATAACTTTCAAATTGGCAAATCGTAACAAAACAGTTTTGCTCCCGTGGTGTGGAAAGAAAATAATTGCTTTTTTATCTGCACCAAGACCTTCGATATGAGTTACTTTTCCTTTGCCAAATCGCTCGTGTTCAACATTGAATCCGACCATTAAATGTAAGCTATCCGTATTTTTAGGAGCTACTTTATTTAATTCATTTAGTGACTTTAGATTTCCAGGAACTCCAGAACTTTGACGATTTGCTCCATTGGTAAATGGTCTTCCAAAATTTCCATTCATTAGTGACCTTCCGGTTCCGCGAGGAGGTGTTTCAAATGTTAAGTAAATGGAATTAATTTCATCAATAAAGCGACTGGCTTCAGAGCTAACAGTTTGACCCCAAGTAAAGCGAGTGCTGGCATGAGATAAGGTGCAAGTTATCATTGCACGTGTTAGCGCTACGTAAAATAAGCGACGTTCCTCCTCCAATTCAGTGCGAGTAGTTAAAACCAATTGTGAGGGAAAAAGATTTTCTTCCAATCCTACAATGTATACATGAGGAAATTCCAATCCTTTGCTTGCATGAATTGTCATTAAAGAAACGTGGTTACGTTCTTCTGTTTTATCTTGGTCCGCATCTGTCAATAGAGCAACATCAATCATGAAATCAGCTAATGATTTAAATTCATCAATCTCAGAATTTTTTACAAATTCCTGAATTCCTCCTAAAAGTTCCTCAATATTTTGAAATCGTTCGATTTCTTCAGTGCCTTTGTCTTTTTCTGATTTAAGCTCTGCAAAAATGCCACTTGTCTTTGCAATTCTGTCGGCTAGTTGAAAAGCATCTATTTTGTATAACTCGGCACTAAAACTAGTTATCATCCTAACAAAATCATAAATTTTATTTTTTGTGCCATTATTTATATCACAGGGATATTTTTCAAAATCGCTCATAACATCCCATAAACTAACATTGTGTTTATTTGCACAAATTAAAATATTTTGAATGCTTGTTTTTCCAATTGAACGTTTTGGGTAATTTATAACACGTTTTACTGCTTCTTCATCATGCGGATTTGCCGTTAAGCGAAAATAAGCCAATAAATCTTTTATTTCTTTTCGTTGATAAAAAGATAAGCCGCCATAAATTTTGTAAGGAATGTTGAGTTTCCGTAAGGATTCTTCAAATGAACGTGATTGCCGATTTGTGCGGTAAAGTATTACAATATCATTAAAGCTTGCACCGGATTCTTGATTAAGATCAAAAATCTTTCCTGAAATGACTCTTCCCTCCTCATTATCTGAAAGTGTACGTATGACTTTTATTTTTTCGCCTTTAGTATTTCCAGTCCATACATTTTTAAAAATTTGGTTTTTATTTTTTTCAATAATACTATTCGCTGCTTCTACTATATTTTTTGTACTACGATAGTTTTGTTCGAGTTTAAACAGCTTAAAATCTGGGTAATCTACCCTAAAATTCAGTATGTTTTCAATATTTGCTCCACGAAATGAATAAATACTTTGTGCATCATCGCCAACTACACAGATATTTTCATAAGCTGCCGCAATTTTTTTTACAATTAAATATTGCGCATGATTTGTATCTTGATACTCGTCCACCAATATGTATTTAAATTTTTGCTGATAATAGTGAAGGACATCAGGAAAATTATTCAATAGCACATTTGTAAAGTAGAGTAGGTCGTCAAAATCCATTGCGCCGGCTTTTTGACAGCGATTGGCATACCTCATATAAATATGTTTAATTTCTGGCATGCGACTCTGCTTATTAGCTTGTGTTAATTCCTCATTTTCTGCATATTCTTCTGGAGAAATTAAGTTGTTTTTTGCTGAGCTAATAATACCAAAAACAAAGCTTGGTTTGTACGCTTTTTCATCAAGATTAAATTCTTTAATAATATCTTTAATCAGACTTTTAGAATCTTGCGTATCATAAATCGTGAAATTACTTGGAAAGCCAATTCTATCAGCATTGTAGCGTAATATTTTTGAGAAAACAGAATGAAAAGTCCCCATTGAAATATTCTTTGCTTCGGAAGCCCCAACAATTTTACCAATACGATCTGTCATTTCCCTTGCTGCTTTATTGGTAAAAGTAAGTGCTAAAATATTGAAAGGATCAACTCCTTGCTCAATCATATAAGCAATCCTATAAGTTAGCACACGAGTTTTTCCGGAGCCAGCTCCTGCGATTACCATCGACGGGCCATAGATGTTTTCTACGGCAATTTTTTGTCTTTCGTTGAGATCTTCTAAATAGGACATGAAAAAAAATACTAGTTCAAAAGTAAGGATAATGTTCCGCAAATAATTCACTAAAAAAGTTAAAAAAATAGAAGTTTTAAACTTTTTAAAATTATCTAATTGAATTAAATAATTCTTTTTTTAAGTTCAATTATTTACAATTAATTTAAAAACAAACACAAACTTAAAATTTATTAAAGTAATTTATATAATTGTTTTACAGATACAAAAAAAGCCGCCATGAAGGCGGCTTTAGTATTTTAATAATATTATTTTTTAATAGTAAATTTCAAAACTTAAAATAAATTATTCAATGATAATTCTTTTAGTATGAGATTGACCATTTATCTTTACAGAGCATAAATACAAGCCTTCTTTAAGATTTAAATTTTCTATATTCACTTGATTCGCTGAAAGATCTGATGCTAACTTAACTAATTGTCCAGTAGCAGAATATATTTTAACTTCAGTAATAATACCCTTATCAGATTGAATTGTAAAGTTTTGATTTGCAGGGTTAGGAAATAGGTTAATTCCTGATTCTGTGCTTATTAAATCATTTAAACCAGCAAGACCATCTAAATTTGTAGCACGTACAATTCTTCTACAGAAATACCCTAAAGTTGAATCCATATAAGCCATTGATTTAGAATAACTCATATCTGGATTTTGAGCAATATTTGAGTTATGAGCTGCTGTTCCTTGAGCTGCTGGTAAACCTAATGTTAATGCGATATTAACAGTAGTTGTTGAATCCCACAAATCCCAAGGAGCTGCCTCGAAAGGATTTCCAGTTATGAATGGAAAAATATTATCTACGGGAGCACCTACAACAGTTCCTCCTATATCCATCATTCCTTGCGCGTTTGCAGAAGCAGCCGCAGCCGCAATAGTATATGCATCAGCACCTGCATT
>JBILPT010000020.1:0-28280 GCA_044373675.1 Crocinitomicaceae bacterium
GTGGAGTTCAAATGGGTAATTTGGAAAAAGGATTATCTTGGTTGCAATTATTTATTGCTCTTTCTCCAATGCTAGGATTCTTAGGAACTGTTATTGGAATGATTCAAGCATTTGATAAAATTGTTGAAGACGGACAAGTTTCTCCAACAACAGTTGCCGATGGTATCAAAGTGGCCCTTCTTACAACAGTATTTGGTTTGATTGCTGCAATTATCTTACAAATTTTTTACAATTACATCACATCAAAAATCGATGGATTGGTTAATGAAATGGAAGATGCATCAATTTCATTAATTGATATGTTGCTTAAAAATAAATAATCGATTTAATTGATCTAAATCTTCATAAGATGAATGCGACTAAACTAAATTTAATTTCTCGGATTTTCCAATACCTTTCTATAGCAATTGGCGTTATTTTAAGTGTATTGATTCTTATATCTGGCCCTGCTGTTACTGATGGAAAAGAGGCCTTAGAAAAGTTTCGCGAAAGTGCTGAAATGAACGCAGCTATATATTTTATGCTTTTTATTCTATTTGCTGGTGGGGCAATGGTAATAGGCTTTTTTGTATTCCAAATAATTCAAAGCCCAAAAAGGACAATACTTTCAATTATTGGTATTGTTATTTCTTTTGTTGTTTATTTGATTTTCTACCTTTTAGGAACTACAGATACTACAGATACTTTAGCGCTTAGAAATCCTGTTTCTGACGGAGTTGTTTTAACAACTACTGCTGGATTGTACACAATTGGCGTAACGCTTTTTGTGGGCTTCGTAGTTATAATTGCTGGGCCATTTATGGGTCGACTTAGAAAATAATAGAACATGGCGAAAAGAGATATTCCTGAAATTAATGCTGGATCAATGGCAGATATTGCCTTTCTTTTGTTGTTGTTTTTTTTAGTGACAACGACAATGGATAAAGATCAAGCTTATATTAGAAGTATTCCCAAAAAGATTGACTTGCCGCCAATGGATAATAAAGTTCAGGAACGAGATATATTAGCAATAAAAGCAAACAATCAAAACCAACTAATGGTTCGAAATAGTATTTTTAGAGATCCAGATAAAATTTCTGATTTCATTCTAAAATTCTATCAAACGAATGAAAAAAATAATGATGTAGCCAATAACTTTCCAATGTATTCTACAACAAGTATAAGCTTATGTGATCAGAATATGGCTCTTTTAGAAAATCAATTGGAAGAAGCAGAGCAAAAAGGCGCAACAGATCAGGCTAAATTCTTTCAAAGCTCTTATGAAGAGTGGAATAAGAAAAAAAGGGCAATACAACTTTATGGGAAATCTGAAATTCGTGAACTAAGTGTTCAAGCTCATATTCGAATTGAAGTTCAACAAGGTACTGCATATTCTATTTTTGCACAAATTCACAATGAAATAGAAGAGGCATTATTTGAGTTGCGAGAAAAAGAGTGTAATCGTTTGTTTAGTGAACAATATTCAATTTTAAAAAGAAGAACTGCTCAAGATAGCGACCCACTTGATAAAGATAAAATAGCACTGCTAGAAATACTTTATCCTGCAAGGATTATTGAGGTGACACCTAAAAATTAATAATATGTCAAAGTTTAAAAAAGAAGGTAGTGGTGGAGCTCCAGCGATGAATACAGCCTCGCTTCCAGATATCGTTTTTATGCTTTTGTTTTTCTTCATGGTAGCTACAACTAGTAAAGAAACAGATCCTACAGTTGAATTTGAATCGCCAACAGGAACTAAAACAATGGATTTGACACCTTACAAACAACGTTCTGAAATTGATTTTTTATACCTTGGTACTCCAAGAAATCCAAATAGAGCAAATGCATTTAAAATGGGATTTGCCTTGTCTTTAGATAATGTTGTTCAAGCAACAGCAGATGGATTATATCCTACAAATGCTGTAGGAAGATGGAAAAAAGACAAGTTTTCTCAAAAGCCAGCAAGAATGTCTGCTCCAATTGAAGCTGTTATTACTTGTTTGAAAGCCGATAAAAATGCTCCTTCTGGATTGATTTTTGATATTCGAAAGGAATTACAAGAAATTGAAGCTCTCACTATTGCCTACTCCGTTCGGGACAAAGGAAATATCTAAGTCACAAATTTTGAGCTGATTTAGACTAGGGTGCTAAAAAAACGCTCTAATATCATATTAGTTATCCGCTTGTCAATGTTCACTTTTTCAGATAAATAAAACTCAAATTCAGCATCTGTAAACAAGCCTGTTACTATTCCTAATAATTGTGCACGAAAAGCCAATTGCTTGGAAGCAAATAATTTCAGTTGATTTTGCTTCTTTAGTAATGAATAATTAGCACTTACAATATATTGTACATGAACATTAGCTTTAAAAAACACAATAAGTATTGTATGTTGGTACTTTAAAATTGGGCGTATTGTTTTATTTTGAAATTGCTCGATAGAAGTTTGCTCACTTTTTTTTGTAAGAATTTCCTCTCGAAGTCCAAGTAATTTGTCTTCTTTACGCATAATTTTAAATTGAATTATCCTCTTTTACTTCTACAGTTGCTGAAGGACTTACAAATTGCTGAATATAATCAACAAATCGTTCTTCTTTTGGATGCTGTGTGAAAATAAGTTGACGGCATTTTGGGAGACTTTCAGCCAAACGCGCAATAAAACCTTTCATTCCCTTACTTATTTGTTCATCCATTTGCAATACTATAAATAATTTCAAT
Organism: Crocinitomicaceae bacterium; assembly: GCA_044373675.1. Lineage (GTDB taxonomy): Bacteria > Bacteroidota > Bacteroidia > Flavobacteriales_D > Crocinitomicaceae > UBA952. Next base: position 2,698 of record JBILPT010000020.1, read on the forward strand.
TTTCCAACATTGAATCCATTTTGGAAATAGAGTTCACAAATCCGTTTTGTTGTGCCAACTATTACCTCAGTGCCATCAAATAGATCGTTTCGCTGCTTCAACTTGCTCCCTTTGTCGAAAACCAAGTCAATCGTTAAATCAATTTCTTTTGTTGCTTTTTCAAGAACTTCATGAATTGATTTTGCATCGTCATCTGTCAAACACAAAACTAAGGCACGTGGAGAACCTTCTTCTGCTTGAGGTACAAAAGCTTTAATAAAATTTGGGATTGCAGGAATATATTCTTCAGGCTTTGATATACCAATAACAGAAATTCCAGACTTTAATTTTTTTAGTATCTCTTGCTCATACGATTCCATAATACTTTTCTCAGCTCTTTAATTTTATATTTTCTTTGTGTCTTTTAGAATCGCGCAGCGTCTTCTTTTCGATGTTTTTTTCAAAAGCAGCAGTTAAATTGATGCCCGTTTGATTTGCCAAGCAGATAAGCACAAATAAAATATCTGCGATTTCATCACCTAAATCTTTAGGTTTTTCAGTTGGTTTTTCACTTTGTTCACCATAGCGCCTAGCGACAATTCTTGCAAGTTCGCCAACCTCTTCCATTAAAAGAGCTGTATTTGTTAACTCATTAAAATAACGAACACCAACTTTTTTGATCCATTCATCAACAACTACTTGAGCTTGATTGATCGTAATTTCAGACATGAAATCTTATTTTAATTTTGAAATAAAGGTAAGGAATTAAGTGTGAAAATCGAATAATAAATCTTCAATAAAACAATACGTTAGATAAATTTAAAAGACCTTCAATTATCCATTTCTTTTTTCGAAATTTGCTGAGAAATATATTGATGGAAAAACTTCAAAATTTTATTGACGGGAAGTATATCTCACCTAAAAACGGAGGTTACTTTGATAATTATGAGCCTGGAACAGGGAAAGTCTATTCCTTAATTCCGGATTCTGATTCTGAAGATGTTGAATTAGCTGTAAAAGCGGCAGAGAAAGCTTTTCCAATTTGGGCAGGCATGTCAATTGAAGAACGCAGTAAAATCCTAGTAAAAATTTCAGAAGGAATTGAAAAAAGAATGGATGAATTTGTTACCGCAGAGAGCCGAGATAATGGAAAACCTCTGCATTTAGCTGCACAAGTTGACATTCCACGTTCCGTTTCTAATTTTCATTTTTTTGCAACTGCAATACTACATTTTGCCTCGGAATCCCATTACATGGAAGGCACAGGGATTAATTATACAACAAGAAAACCAATTGGTCTTGTTGGCTGTATTTCTCCTTGGAATTTGCCTTTATATCTTTTTTCGTGGAAAATTGCTCCAGCATTAGCAGCAGGAAACTGTGTGCTTGCCAAACCTTCTGAAATAACTCCCTATACTGCTTTTCTTCTTGGAAAAGTAGTACAAGAAGCTGGACTTCCGGACGGAGTTTTAAATATTATTCATGGTACTGGACCAAAAGCAGGTGATGCAATTGTTAGACACCCAAAAATTAGGGCAATTTCTTTTACCGGGGGAACGCAAACAGGAGCATATATTTCACAAGCCACTGCACCGATGTTTAAAAAACTTTCTCTCGAATTAGGTGGTAAGAATGCAAATATAATTTTTGCTGATTGTGATTTTGATGATATGTTGAGTACAACTATTCGGTCTTCTTTTTCAAATCAAGGGCAAATCTGTTTGTGCGGCTCACGAATATTTATTGAAAGAGCCATTTATACAAAATTTAGAGATGCCTTTGTAGCAAAAATTATAAAAACAAAAGTTTCTTATCCTACTGATCCAGAAGCAAAGTTAGGTGCTATTGTTTCTGAATCTCATCTTGAAAAAATACTTTCTTACATTGAATTAGCGAAAGAAGAAGGTGGAACAATTTTAGCAGGCGGAAATCGCGTTAAATTGCCCGCTCCTTATGATGAAGGCTACTACTTAGAGCCAACAATAATTGAAGGATTAGATTATGCCTGTCGTACAAATCAAGAAGAAATATTTGGTCCGGTAGTTACGATTACTCCATTTGATTCAGAAGAAGAGGTGTTAATGATGGCTAATTCGACAGAATACGGATTAGCAGCAACACTTTGGACCAGCGATTTAAAAAGAGCCCATCGTGTGGCAGATAAACTCCAAACAGGAATTGTTTGGGTTAACGACTGGCTTGTGCGCGATTTAAGAACACCATTTGGAGGTGTTAAATCATCTGGCGTTGGGAGAGAAGGCGGTTGGGAAGCATTGCGATTCTTTACTGAAGCAAAAAATATTTTTATAAAGTATTAACCCTGATTTCTAAGTTTACTTATTTTTTAGTTGTTTGTAAATCGGTAACCGCCACATATTTTAATGCCATAAAAGTTATGGCTATATTTAAAATAATTGAAATCTAAAGATTTATTGTTAAAATCTGTCATTAGAAACACAAAAAAGGCAATCTTTCGATTGCCTTTTTTGTTTTATGCATCACTCCAATAAAAAGTTTTTATAGCATTCCAATCATATTCAATATTTTAACTATTTATTCTAAATAAGTTTGTTTATATTTGATGACACTATAACTCTTTATTTATGAAAAAAATTCTACTTTCTATTTTTGCTTCTGCAGCAATATTCACTGCAAGCAATGCGCAATTAAACAACTTGAATGTTGGTGACGTTGCCCCTAACTTCACTGTAACTGATATTCATGGAAATGTGCACACCTTGAGTGCTTATGCTGGTAAATGGGTTGTGGTGGATCTATATGCTTACTGGTGTGGGCCATGCGCAGCTGTAGCTCCAACAATCAATTCGTTCTACAAAAAATATGGATGTAATGGTTATAATGTCATTGTTCTATCTGTAGAAAAAGATGGAACACAACAACAAACGGAAGATTTCGAAACAGCCAATGGTGGTGATTTAAATTATCCAACTCCATCTGCAAGTGGCTTAGCTGGTGGTGGCGCTGCAGTTCATACTGCTTACGGTACTGCTGCTTTCCCAACAATAATATTAATCGGTCCTGATGGATTGGTTAAAAATGAAGATATCTGGCCAATTAGCGGTGTTTCAACTTTGGAAGCTGCTATTACTTCTGCTGGTGGATCTGCCGCATTAGTAGTAAATACGTGTGGTGCTTTAGCTATTGAAGAAATGGCTTTTGCTGATTTGAATGTTTACCCTAATCCATCTAATGGTGAGGTAACAATTCAACTTGCATATCCAAATGCCGATGTTATCTCAATTGAAGTATATGATCTAATTGGAGCTAAAGTTTGGGAACAAACAGAAGTAAATGTAGTTGGTGGACAAAACTCAATTTCATTGTCGATTCCTTCAATTACAAGTGGACATTATATCTTGAAAGCAGCGAATACAAACGGGAATGTAATTTCTCAAGCTATTCAGATTAAATAATCAACTTATTAGGAACAAAAAAATCCGCCTCTTTCGAGGCGGATTTTTTTGTTTTATTATTTTGTAAATCTCATTGCTTCTGCAATAAATTACTTTTTCGATTTATCGTCAACCTCTTCGAAGTCAACATTAGTAACTTCGTCACTTGGATTACCAGCGTTGTTATCTGCCGCTCCACCTTGACGTCCATCATTTGCTGCGTTGTACATATCTTGAGAAGCTGCTTGGAAAACGTTGTTCAATTTTTCAATTGCTGCTTCTAAGTTCGCTATATTTTTAGAATCAAATTCTTTCTTCAATTGGTGCTTTTTTGTCAGCTGGAATTTTATCTCCGTATTCTTTCAATTGACGCTCAGTTTGGAAAATTGTTGAATCAGCCTTATTGATTAACTCAACTTCCTCACGTTTCTTGTTATCAGCAGCTGCATTTGCTTCAGCTTTCATACGTTTGATTTCTTCGTCAGACAAACCTGAAGATGCTTCAATCTTGATAGATTGTTGTTTTCCTGTTCCTTTGTCTTTTGCTGAAATTTGCATGATACCATTTGCATCAATATCAAATGTTACTTCGATTTGAGGAACTCCTCGTTGAGCAGGTGGAATATCAGTCAATTAGAAACGACCAAATGTTTTGTTGTCATTCGCCATTGGACGTTCACCTTGCAATACGTGAATATCTACAGATGGTTGGTTATCAGAAGTCGTTGAAAAAGTCTCTGATTTCTTCGTTGGAATCGTTGTATTTGCATCAATTAATTTCGTTAATAGACCACCCATTGTTTCAATACCCAATGAAAGAGGAATAACGTCTAATAACAATACTATTTAATAATCCCTTCAAGTCCCAAAATAAAAGCATAAACTTTCGCGACTTCTAAGCGTTCATTTGACCTTCCTGAACCTCCGCCATGACCAGCATCCATATTGCAATCAAAAATCAATGGATTTGCCGAAGTTTTGTATTCTCTCAATTTTGCAACATATTTCATTGGTTCCCAATACTGAACTTGAGAATCATGATAGCCAGTTGTCACGAACATTGCAGGATAATCCATTTTATGAATATTATCGTAAGGAGAATATTTCAACATGTAATAATATGCTTCTGGGTCATTTGGATTTCCCCATTCTTCAAATTCACCAGTTGTCAATGGAATAGATTCATCCAACATCGTAGTTACGACATCTACAAACGGCACTTGAGAAACAATTCCTTTCCATAAATAAGGAGCAAGATTTACAATTGCGCCCATTAATAAACCGCCTGCACTTCCGCCTTGAGCATAAATTTTTTCTTTATCACAATATCCCATATGACCGATAAATTCTGCAGCATTGATGAAATCTGTAAAAGTATTCATCTTTTTCTGGAGTTTTCCGTCTTCATACCAAGTTTCCCCCATGTATTTACTTCCTCTAATGTGTGCTGAAGCAAAGACAAATCCTCTGTTTAATAAACTGATTCTTAGAGCACTGAACCCATCAGGAATTGTATATCCGTAAGATCCATAGCCATAAAGCAAACAAGGAGCTGTTTTTAAATCGATTCCTTTTTTATAAACAATAGATACGGGTATTTTTTCACCATCATTGGCTGTAGCCCAAATTCTTTGGGATTCATAGTCTGAAGATTTAAAGGATGGATCCATAAGCGTTTTTTCAAACCATACTTTCTTCGTATTGCTTGCCATGTTGTATTGAAAAATTGTGGAAGGAGTTGTCATTGAATTGTAAGAGTAGAAAATCTCATCACTCGTATAATCGTCATTTAATCCTAAATTTAAAGAATATGTTTCTTCATCAATAGATATATAGGAATCTAAGCCACTTGATAAATTCCGTAATTTAATTTTTCTGAGTCCATTATTGCGTTCTTCAAGTACAAGGAAATTCTTAAATGTAGAAATCCCCTCAATTAAAGTTTCAGGATTCACAGGAATTAGAACTTGACATTGCTCTAGATTTCTAGGAAAAGATTTTGCAAATAAAACTTTTCTATTGGGTGCATCTTGATTTGAAAGAATATAAAATCCATTTTGATGGTGAGCCACTTGATACAAATGATCTTTGCGCCTTGGAAGAAATACCATTAGCGGTTCTTTTGTATTATCTGCATCAAGGAACCATGTTTCTGAACTTGTAGAACTATAGGAACTAATAAAAATATATTTATCTGTTATTGTTTTTTCCAATCCAACAGAAAATTTCTCGTCGTCCTCTTGGTATATCAAAACATCTGCTTTACTATCAGTCCCTAAAACATGCATGAACACTTGATACTCTCGAAGAGTCTGAGGATCTTTTTTGATATAATAAACTGTTTTGTTATCATTTGCCCACACTACACCCCCGCTTGTTTCTTCAATTTTATCAGCTAAATATTTGCCAGATTTATTTTCTCGGAAAGTAATTGAATACTTTCTGCGACCTATAAAATCCTCACTCACTGCGAGTAGTTCGTTATTTGGTGAAGGCGACCAATCTGCTAAATCATAAAAATCTGCATCTTTTGCTCTTTCATTTTCATCAAAGAAAACAAGCTCCTTGTTTTTTTCCAATAAGATTATTTGCTGGTAATCTTTGCCATCCGTATTTTTCATTTGGTATTTTTTACCATTTAAAATAAAAGGTGCAGAAACTTCATTTGGATTAATGCGCTTGTCAAATTCTGTCATTAAAGAATTTATTAATGGCTGCAAGGGTTTAAAATAGTCGCTGGCGTATTCATTTTCCTGCTTTAAATTTTCTAAAACAGCTTTGCTATCACGTTCATTCATCCAATAATAATCATCAGAACGATTGTGTCCATGAATTGATAAAATTTTAGAATTTTTTGGTGCAATGAATTTCGGTGCTTGAGCGAACATATAAAGTGGAATAAATGTTATGAGAATTAATTGAAGCTTATACATAAATAGAGTTTCCTACAAAAGTAAACAATATCTTAATCGAATGTCTTAACTTTATAGCGTGAAGAAAATTTATAAATACCTTCTTAATACATTACCACGCCCACTTCTAATTCGCTTAAGTTATATTTTTAAAACTTTTGCACCTATACTTTACCGAGGAAACAATGTTGAATGTCCAGTTTGTGAAAAGAAATTTTCTAAGTTTTTATCCTACGGTTCAAATGTAGCACACCGAGAAAATGTTTTATGTCCTTATGATTTAACGCTAGAAAGACACCGTTTGATGTACTTATATCTAAAACAAGAAAGTAATTTTTTTACCGCCGAGAATCTTAGTGTTTTACACATGGCGCCTGAGCAGTGTTTTATCGATCGCTTTAAAAAACAAAAGAATCTAAATTATTTAACTGCAGATATTGAGTCTCCAATTGCAGATCTTCATTTTGATTTACATGAAATTCCACTTGAAGACAATCGCTTTGATGTTGTTTTCTGCAATCATGTAATGGAACACGTAGAAAATCCACTTCAATGCATGAAAGAACTTTATCGTGTTATGAAAAAAGGAGGATGGGCTATAATGCAGGTTCCTCAAGACTTTAACAGAGAACTTACGTTCGAAGATGCCAGTATTACAAGTCCAAAAGAAAGAGAAAAACATTTCTGGCAGAAAGACCATTTACGTCTATTTGGGAAAGATTATCCTCAATGGTTAGAAAAAGCTGGTTTTACGGTCGATGAATTTGATTTAAACAAGCATTTTGACAAAAATGAAATTAATCGTTTTCGCCTTCTTCAAGGAGAAATTTTGTACATTGCTAAAAAATAACAAGTGAAACACTACATTCTTATATTACTGACTTATTTTTTTACTTCTGGTTTCTCACAAAAAAACCTATTTGTTACTATCGCCCCTCAATTTAATGGTGTCGATTTGCAAATGAATACGCAATATACTGCTGCAGATGGAAAAGTGCTAAAATTAGATCACTTTGATTATTACATTTCAAATATAATTATTACACATGATGGTGGACAAACAACCAGTGTTGAAACCCCGGTATTTCTTGTTGAGCCACAAAATCATGTACTATATTTAGGATATAGAAATTGGAATGACATTGAAAAAATAAACTTTTTAGTTGGAGTTCCAAAATCTATGAATACACAAAATGGTTCTGAAGCAGCAGATATTTCTAATTATCCAGAAACTAATCCCTTAAGTTTTCAGTCTCCCTCCATGTATTGGGGATGGCAAGCAGGATATATGCACATGATAATTGGAGGATATTCCGATGGGAATAATGATGGGAATCCTGAATCCTATTTTGAAATTCATAATTTAGGGAATACCAACCAGAAGGAAGTTGAGATGAACATTATAGAAACTAATACTTCTTCAGAACAAATAGATCTTAACATCATTTGTAATGTAAACCGATGGGTAGAAAGTATTCCCTTGAGTACTATTGGTGTTCTTCATGGAGAAAATGGAGTTAATGGAACTATTTTGCAAAACGTGCTTTCTAAGACTGTATTTACACAAAGTGCCACTGCAACAATTCAAGATATAAATCCCCAAGTTTTTAATTGCTTCGGAAAGAAAAATGGCCTAGATATAAATTGGGCTAATTTAGAAAATGGGAAATCCATTAAATTAATAGATCAAACTGGTAAAGTGCAGAAAAGTGCAGAAAAGGAAACAGCATCTGGTTCACTGTCTTGGGATAACTTAAGTTCGGGGTTTTATTTTGTGGAACTTTTGAATACAACCAATCAAATTGTTGTGTCTAAAAAAGTAATGGTCTACTAATTTTCCATTTTTTTTATGAAATCGCCTGTTGCACTTTTATGTATATTTTTAGTAAGTGGCTTCATTCTCATTCGATGTCATGTCGTAAAAACACTTGATCCAAACTTAGTAATTGTGGTGCCTACTCCAACTGATAATTTACAGTCGGATGCAAAAATAGCTTTGGGTAGAAGTTTATTTTTTGACAAGCGCTTGTCCTTAGATGGCACTATTTCATGTGCAACATGCCACGATCCCAAAAAAGGTTTTAATGATCAATTAAGGAAAAGTATCGGTATAAATGGACAGGAAACTGAGCGAAATGCTTCAAGTATTCTAAATGCAGGATTTTTAAAAACTGCCATGTTTGATGCCCATTTAGCAACATTGGAAATGCAAGTAATTGTTCCCCTTCAAGAAAAAACAGAAATGGGGCACAATATGAAGGAACTTATTCCTCAACTCAGAAAAATAAAGGAATACCAAGAAGCAGCAAAGAAAATTTTTAACCGCGATTTTGATGCTTACGTATTAACTCGGAGTATTTCTGCATTTGAGCGTTCTCTTGTTTCTATGAACAGTCGCTTTGACCAATATCAAAATGGGAATAAAAATAGTTTATCAAAAGATGAACTTGCAGGATGGAAACTATTTTCTGAAAAACTATATTGCATTGCTTGTCATAAGCAACCCTATTTTACAACATTTGTTGCTGAAAACAATGGTTTATACGCCAGTTATAATGGAAAAGAAGACCAAGGTCGCTTCCGTATTCACAACGATTCGTCAGATATTGGAAAATTTAAAGTTCCGTCATTGAGAAATGTTGCCTTGAGTTTTCCATACATGCATGATGGAAGTATTTCCTCATTAGAGGATGTAATAGAGCACTATTCAAAAGGAGGAAATAAACATCCGTTACAGCACAAAAATATTGTAGAATTTAAGATTAGTTCAGCCGAAAAAAAACAATTAGTTTCTTTTTTGAAATCTTTAACAGATACATCCTATATTCAAAGAATGAATTTCTAAAAGATTCGTCTTTGATAAACCTTACACTGATATCTTTCCTGATCCAAAGTAATTATTTGAGATTACAAGAGTGTGCAAATTACCGCCAAAGTTAAAAATAAAAGTATTTTTTAAGTTAAACTATTAATTCGGAAATAGCATATCTTTTCCTATAAGTTCTATCAGGGATTCATCTTTAAAAGTTGATTCTTGGCTTGATGATGGAAAAATAATTAAATACTTATTAATGAGAATATAAAAAGCATACTTAGTTAATAATACATGGATTCCAAATCACATAGAGGATAAACCAAAATCATATAGAATAAAATATAATTTTTACCAATAAAAAAAGGGGCAAATAAATTCGCCCCTTTTACTAAGTATTGATAACCTTAATTCCTAATTATTCTGATTGTTTGGATCTCTCCTTTCACAGTGAAGTTCAAGAAATAAATACCAGCTCTTAGGCTCTCTATATTAATGCTACTTTCATTGCCTTTTAATGCAATTACAGTTTCACCCATAATGTTTGTAATGTTGTTCAAGATTGCTGATGAATTAGCCACAACTGTCAAAGTTCCATTAGATGGATTTGGATAAACCGATACCACCTGGCTTGATATATCTTCGATACCAGAAACACAAGCAGCGCAAGTATTATAACATACAACGCCTAAATCAGCTATTCCAGCAACAGTATATGAACGATTCGTAAATCCTCCATTTGTTACTGTGCAAGGCTCACCACCAACAAATTGCTCTTGACCATTCCAACCATCTAGGGTGAACTTATATTCAATTGCACCATTTGGTAATGGAAGTGTAACATCCCAAATACCATCCATGTTTGCATCCGTCATTGGATTACATGCTCCACACCAATTGTTAAATGTTCCATTTATGAAAACACCTGTGTAAGGTAGACCAACATAATTAGCCATGTCTACTTTGAAAGTAACATTGCTAGCACAAGCGGTACAACTATTATAACAAACGGTTCCTAAAACAGCATCGCCAGCAACAGTGTATGAACGATTTGTAAATCCTCCATTAGTAACGGTACATGTCTCACCACCAACAAATTGTTCCTGACCATTCCAGCCATCAAGGGTAAACTTGTACTCAATAGCGCCAGCCCCAATTGGAACTGTGGCCTCCCAAACACCATCCATATTTGCATCTGACATTGGGTTTGATGTACCATTCCAACCGTTGAATGTTCCGTTAACAAATACACCAGTATATGCAGGGCCAGTGTACTGACTCATATCTACTTTAAATGTTATGTTCGGTGTTGGCGGATTAATAATTACCGTTTTTTGATAAACAAACTGCCACCATCCTGGACCAAAATTAATTTGAGCAGTCATTGTATTTCCTCCGTTAGAAAAGGCCACATTATACGTAATAGTGGAAACAGCTCCTGCTGGACTAGTGAGCTCACCTGCGTTGTGTACTTTAGCCAATCCTATGTGAGCGCCTAAACCATTAACGGTTAGTGTGCCTAAGGCTGCATCAAAAGCATACGTTGCTGCACCACCAGTATGAGGAGCGACAGGCGTACCGCAACCTTCAGGAGCGCCTTGCCATCCTTCCAACCAAGTGCTTCCGTCCATATAATGCGTCATGGCACCTCCAGGAGCAAATTTAATAGAATCGTCGAACAAACAAGCTCTCGTGGTAACGTCGCCTAAAGAACTTGAAAACCAAGTTAGATTGTTCAATGCTGGGCCAACAGCTAAAGATCCTGCTTGACCTGCTAATTTCCATGTTCCCTCAATTTGGGCAGATACACCTAAAATTGGGAATGCTAAAAAAAGTAATAGTTTTTTCATAATAAAATAATTTAAGTTAAACTGAATAACAATATAAATTTAATATAGTTCAAAGACAAATATAGTAAGAAATACAATAAGTGGTTGTTTTTTTAACATAATTAGCTAAAAAACTATTAATTAGTCAATAATAATTTGAAATCAAGTACCTGATCCCCAATCGTAAGGGTGTAATCTCCTTGTTCAAGAACATCCATTCCTGTCTGATCAGCAAATTTTAGATCTTCGGGGTAAAGATAGAAAACAAGCTCTTTGGTTTCATTGGCTTGAAGTGTAACTTTAGAAAAACGTTTAAGGCTTTTACCAGTTGGCACAAGACTAGCGTATTGATCACTAAGGTACAATTGTACCACCTCATCTGTTTTCTGATTACTTTCATTTTTAACAAAAATAGACACACGAAGACTATCATTTTTATGCATCGTAGAATTGTTAACCGTTAGCTTAGAGTAAGAAACTTTTGAATACGATAAGCCAAATCCAAAATCCCATTCTGGATCATATGCATCAAAAGAACCGTTTTTTGATCGGTCTACACTTCTCGGATGGTCATAGAATTCGATTACTCCATCATATTTTGGATAAGTGTAAGGAAGTTTACCACTAAAATTTGCCTCGCTATACATCAAATTAATTAAGGCCTCTGCGCCATAATCTCCTGGCAGGTAACATTGAATAATTGCCGCAGCGCTATCAACAATGTCATGAATAATTCTCGGTCTTCCTTCTAAAAGAACAAGCACAACATTTTTATTTTTTGCATATGCAAGCTTCGCAAGTTCACGCTGTTGCGGATCTAAATTTAAACTAAGAATATCCCCCGGTTTTTCCGTAGAGGGAAGCTCACCTAAACAAAGAACAAGAACATCTGCTTTATCGAGCATCAAATTATATTCTTTTATGTCGGTGTAGACTGTTTTTTCAAATCCGTTTTCGTCTAGTATAAGTGATGCCCCAGCTGCATAAAGACAATTTTCTTTACCTAACTTTTGTTCAAATACTTCCCTAATGGTTAAGCACCCTTTGGTATTGTATTGTTTATCAACTCCTTGCCAGGTATGTGTCCAAGCACCGTTTAGAAAAATTAAATTATCCGCTGTAGGTCCAGCAATCATCACTTTTTGATTTATATTCAAAGGAAGTATATCTTGTTTGTTTTTTAATAAGGTAATTGATTCTATTGCTGCTTGTTTAGCAATATTCTTAAATTTGGCTGATCCGAAATCCGGATACATCGAGAACGTTGGAATTGGATTCTTAAAAAGATCCAGTTTCATTTTAACACGTAAAATTCTTCTCACGGCATCATCTAAGCGCTCCATCGTAATTTTTCCAGCTTTTACCGCTTCCATCATGAGTTTACAATATTCCTTATACTGAGGACTGAGTGGAACCATGCTCATATCAACACCTGCATTAAACGATTGTACGTAAGCATCAGCAAGCGTAGGAGCTGTCCTATGCACTGTATGAAGCATCATAAAATCTTCCCAATCGGATACGGCAAATCCTTGAAATCCCCAATCTTGTTTTAATGTTTTGGTGATTAAATCGTAATTCGTATGCCCTGGAATGGCATTCACTACACCACTATTTATCATAACGGTTAGAGCTCCGGCCTCTACTGCTTTTTTAAACGATGGTAAATACAATTCAGTCATGTATTTTTGAGGAATCCAAGCAGGTGTTCGATCTCTGCCACTGGTAGTTGCAGAATAACCGACAAAATGTTTCATACACGCCGCAACATGATAGGCGTCCATTCTGCCTTTTCCTTGGTAACCGGTCACTATTGCCGCTCCCATTTGTGAGGCTAAATAAGGATCCTCCCCAAGCGTTTCAAATGTTCTCGACCATAATGGTTGACGCGCTAAATCTAAGACGGGTGAAAAATTCCAAGGAATTCCTGAGGCACGCAATTCATAGGCGGTAATTTCACCAAAAGTACCCGCTAATGATGGATTCCATGTTGCGGCTAATCCTATTTCTTGGGGAAATAATGTGCCACCAACCGTATAGTTTACTCCGTGAATAGCATCAACACCATAAATAATCGGCGCTGCAGAAAGGCCTTGCTGATAATTTCGATGTACAGCCTTCAAAATGCCTTCCCATTCAGAAAGACTTAAGGTATGGCTTCCGACATTTAATACTGAACCTACTTTATACTCATCAATGGCCTCTTTTAACTTTTGCTCATCAATCTCAGCCACTGCTCTTGCGGACCCATCAGGCATTGTTTTCAACAAGACATCAAGTGTAATTTGACAAGTCTGACCGACCTTTTCCGCTAAGCTCATCTTAGCGATCACGCTATTAATTTCCTGTTCATCTTCAGTAGAAAGCGAAAAAGAGGCTTGTTGATTAGATGCAGGAGCGACAACTGCAGTAACACTTTTGCACGATGACAAAACACATGTACTCGCCACTAAAACGAACAAAATAACTTTCATAAAAGACAACTTATTAATTGATTTTCTTTTCAATTTTTATTGGAAAACTCTCACATAATCAACATACATAGATTGAGGGAAGACCGATGTTGCATCTGGATTTCCTGGGAAATTTCCGCCAACGGCCACGTTAAAAATTAAAAAGAATTTTTCCTGAAATTCGCTAAGTTCTGCTGGTGATGTACTAACAGATTTAAACTCCACATTGTCCAAAAGCCAGTGAATACCAGCTTGATCCCATACAATTGAAAAAACATGAAATTCATCGGCAAATTTTCCGCTTGCCAAGGTTTTTGTTCCACCGTATTGTGCATGAGTACCATTATCTTGCCAGTGTATGGTTCCATGAGTAGTTCTATCATTAGCCCCTGCACCACCTTTCATTTCCATTATATCAATTTCACCGCAAGCTGGCCAACCAGCAGATGTGATATTATCCCCCAACATCCACAAGGCGGGCCACAATCCCTGACCGTAAGGGAGTGCTGCTCGAATATCAACACGGCCATATTTCCAAGATTTTAAACCTTGAGTTTTTATCCTTGATGAGGTGTAAGACTGTCCATTGAACTGCTCTTGCTTCGCCTTAATTTCTAGTACACCATTGGCTACTATCGCATTCTGATTAGTATAATATTGCAATTCATTATTCCCCCAACCCCAAGAACCAGTTCCAATATCATAAGTCCAATCACTAGACAAACTAGAACCGTTAAATTCATCTTGCCAAACTAATGTATAATTTGGATATGTTAGCGGACTTGTATAACCCGAAGTAGGCTGACCTCCTACCCCAGCGGGAACGGTTACTTGCACTGAGTCTGTTTTTGAAATGTAATCAGTATAAGTAGCGTGAGCTTTGGTTTTAATGGTGTATGTCCCCGATGAAGTAAATGAGTGTGTAGCCGTACCTTCCTGAGATTCAACTACTGTTGAATCGTTTCCATGGTAGAAGGTCATCGTATAAAAGTTAGCGTTTTCGGCCTGTGCTGAAACATCTACAGTTCCGTTAGTGACTACTAAGGTTGTTTGGAGGCTACTTGGTAAGGTGACTGAAGGTTGAACAGGTTTTTTACACGCTGTAATTCCTGTAAAAAAAATAAGCAATATGTAATTAACATTCATCTTTTTATAGTGATTTATTCGGTTTTCAATTTCAAGTACCACTTCAAACCACCGGCATGGTGTCCATATTGTAAGTGCATCGTTGAATCAGTTAAGTCTAATATACGGTAAGTTAGTACCCCCGTGTAAAATCCTAAAAAAGAACCATTTGAAACAGTAATAGTAGGTGAGTCACCTTCAGTTAAGAGCCAAGTTTTATCTAATTGATCTCCATATGGAGCTGTATAATCACCTAAGTTTTGAAATGACTCTGGAAAGGAAGCAGACAAGGAGTTGTGAACATAAACGTCACCATTGGTAATCATATCAAACTTAAATCCGTTCAATGTAAAAATATATTTATCATTATAAAGTCCTACACCTGCTTTATCCAAAGGGCCTGCAGCCCACCACTCTGGAACAGTTCCTAAGGCACTTTCTGGGTCTGGACCTACGCCCATATGCCCTGTTTGGGTAGAATCAATCACCCACGTTTTATATCCAGGTCCAGTTGCGCCGCCAGTTAACTTAGTATAAATAGGGTTATTTAGCAGGGATAAATCGGTTTGAGCGATTACAACATCTTGTGTAGTGCTTCTGCTACCTCCATTATTAAAGACGGTGAGCTTTATAGTATAGGTTCCAGCGTATGGATAAGAGGCTACTGCTGTTGCTCCTTGCGCTTTTACACCGTTACCAAAATCCCATAAACATTGGTAATTCTGGTTGTTAGCTGTTAAATCAAGAACATTCGCACTTGTTGAAGAAACGCTATACGTAAAAGATGCCTCAGCTAAAGTAGGTGGATTTCCTAATTGTGGATTATCTTTTTTACACCCCATAAAGAGCATAGAAATACTTGCTATTAAAAAAAGAGTCTTTTTCATCTATATAAATTTAATATCCATTATTTTGAGGCCAATTTCCTCCTGCTAAATCTATTTCCACTTGAGGTATAGGAAAAACTTCATGCTTTCCTACAACAAAACCATCAATAAAATCGGCGGCTTTTCCTGTTCTAACTAAATCAAAAAAGCGATGTCCCTCACCAGATAATTCATAACGACGTTCTCTGTAAATGACATCAAGCGAAGTAACAGGAATAGGTTGAACACCAACTCGAAGACGTACTTGAGTAACCAAGGACTGAGCTGTGGCTGTGTTTCCATTCTGATAATGCGCTTCCGCTGCCATTAAAAGTAAATCTGCATAACGAATTACTCGGTAATTCACAGGACTCGTTAAATCATTATCTGGCAATCCAATTTCACCTTGTCTTTTAATGTATTTATTATTGTAATAACCGGTATGACCTCCTGCACCCATAGCATATGTAATAGAGGCTGCATTTGGCTGCGTAGCAATAAAAGCGTCAATATCAAGTAGTGTTGCATCTCTTCGAATATCAAGTGAAGAAAAAGCATCATAAAGCTCTTGCGTAGGGAGATTATAACTATTTCCATCACCATAAACTGGTCCATTATATTGTCGTATTCCTTGAAAACCAACCGCTGCATTTCCTTCTAAGCAAATGTAGCAGCCATAAGAACCTCCTTCTAAACCAGAGTATTGAACATCGAATACCGTTTCACTATTATTTTCATTACTAGCAGAAAATAATTGATTGTAATCAGGAATAAGGCTATACATCCCCATTGCGATTACTTCATCAAAAGTTGACGCTGCTTGCGCAAATTTGTTTTGATATAAATAAACCTTCCCTAAAAATGCCAATGCAGCTCCTTTGGTCGCGCGGCCTTTTTGACTAGCAACCGGATTTAATATAGATGCAGCATATGTGAAATCCCCTTCTATTTGGGCATAAACTTCTGCTTTAGGTGTTCTTGGCAATTGCATAGCCTCTTCAATACCAATTCTTTTATCAATAATAAGCGGAATATCACCGAAAAACTTTACCAGTTCGAAATAATAATACGCTCGCAAAAATCTAGCTTCAGCAATAATATGTTCTTTCCCTTGAAAGTCTATTTTATCCTTATTCTCTAAAAGATAATTTGCTCGGGTGATTCCAGCATAATTCCACCTTAGTACATTTCGCAATTCATTGTTTACGCCACCGTGGGTCATGTCATCAATTTGATGTAACCCTTGAGAGTCATTTACACTTTCTCCACCAGCAATAGAATTATCAGAAGCTATTTCACCAATCCAAAATGACATAAACGAACCCTGAAGTAAATCATATGCTCCAGTTAAAGCGCGTTCATAATCCTCCTTTGTTTCAAAAAAGTTTTCGACATCCTGCGTGTAAGGAGGATCTATGTTTAAGAATTTATCGCACCCTGCAGATAAAAAAACAATAAGTACACTAAAAATAACCAGTTTAAATCGCTTCATATCTTAAAATTTAAGTTGAATTCCTACCATGTATGTTTTTGCTTGCGGATAAAATCCGTAATCTACTCCAGCTGCTAAAACTCCTGGAGAACCAATGTCAGGATCAAAGCCTTGATACTTGGTTAAGGTAAATAAATTGTTTACTGCTGTATAAATTCGGAAAGAATCTATTTTCAAGCGCTTTAATTTTTTTGAGGGAACTGTATAGCCCAATTGAATGTTTTTTAAACGAGCAAAGGATCCATCTTCAACAAAATAGGAAGAAAAAACATTATTTCTAGTCTGACCAGTAGTTACTCTTGGGTGCTCATTGGTCGATCCTGGTCCTGTCCAACGATCTACCACATAACCTAACTGATTGGCATATGGTTGCTGGCGTTCATAGTTTCTAATAATTTCCTGACCGATAGCCGCATATATATTTCCTGAGAGATCAAATCCTTTGAATTTTAAATTGAACGCGAAACCCATGGTAAAGTCGGGAATTGGCGATCCTAAATATGTTTTATCTAAATCGCCATTAAAATTTACCACACCATCACCATTTTGATCTACAAAGATTAAGTCTCCTGGCTGAGCGCCATCTTGAACAACGGCGGCATTATCAATTTCATCTTGCGTTTGAAAAATTCCAGCCGTTTCGTAGCCGAAAAAATAGCCGATTTCATACCCTGTTTGAAACCTTGTAGCTATATCCCCTCCTACGCTAAATTGAGCACCAGGAATATAATCAACTCCTTCTGGAACTGCAGTAACTTTATTTGAAATTGTCGTGAAGTTTATGTTTAAATCAGCTGTGAAAGATTTATTCCGCTCCGTTTTGTAAGCCAATTCCAATTCGACTCCTTTATTCGATACATTTCCAGCATTTATTATTGGAGGATATCCTCCTGGGCCATACGATCCTAAAACTGCTGTTACTTCAGGCTGAAAGAGTAAATCGAAGGTGTTTTTAACAAAATAATTTGTCGTAAAGTCTAATTTATTCCAAAAAGTCATGTCTGCACCAATGTTAAACTGTCTTGTTGTTTCCCATTTCAAATCTGGATTTGATGGCCTTCCGATTGCAACACCGGGCGTAATTACATCATTAAAAACATATACCCCTTCTCCATTTAACAATCCTCGGTATGCAAAGTTTGGAATCTGGTCATTTCCTGATACACCAAAGCTAGCCCTAACCTTTAAGAAGTTAATAAACTTAATATTATAAAAATTTTCCTCAGAAAGTAACCATCCACCGCTAAAAGTTGGGAAAAAGCCATAACGACTATTCGGACCAAACTTACTAGACCCATCGCGTCTTAAAATAGTTGAAAAAAGGTATTTAGAGTCATAGGAATATTCGGTACGTAAAAAGGAAGAAATCAAACGCTCTTTGAATTCCCAAGAACCAACATTATTTAAAAACCCCCCTTGTGCTGTATTAGCTGAAATATCAGCATAGTCTAAGGAGTTATTCGGAATGCCATAACCAGTTCCATTGAGTGATTCGCCTTTACGCTGAAAAATAGAAATTCCTGCTGTACCCTTAATAGTATGTATTTCTTGAAACGTTTTATCATAATTTAAGAAGCTTTCATAAGTTAAATCCAAAAAGGTAGAGCGTTCTTCGTAGACCGACGCACCACGAACAATAAAAACACTATCTGCAATCTCAACTATTGGCGATTCTAGCATTTCATTAATCGCTGTGTTGGCGTATTTTCCATCACCATACCAAACCAAGGGGGAGAATACTTTTGAATTTATGACGGAATAATTATAATTGAATCGATTGGTGAAAGAAAGGTTTTCATTAAAAGCATAAACGAACTCTTCTTTTCCGACGAATTTTGCAGCGACTCCCCAGTTGTATTGATTTTTAATTTGTGCAATTGGGTTAATGATATCGCTCACTTCTTCAAGATAAGAAAATTGACCGTTAGGGGTATAAACTGGCTCGTTTGGAAAAGCATTTATAGTATTGTACAAAACCGAACCAATACCATTTTCAGGCAAGGTATTCCGTGAATCATTGGAGAATAGAAGCACAGAATTTAATTTTAGCTTTGCAGACATATCGGTACTAAAATTTAGCCGAGCATTATAACGAGAGAAGTGAGATTTTGCTCCTCCCACAATTCCATCTTGAGTAAAATAGCCTAATCCGATAGAATATTTAGTGTTTAGTGTGCCGCCACTCAAACTCATATTTTGGCTTTGAATAGGGGTACTTGTAAAAACAGAATCTTGCCATGGTGTACCTATTCCAATATTTGTATTAGCAAAAGGCATAGCCTGTCCGCCCATTGCGAACATTTCATTTTTAATTACAGCGTATTCTTGAGCAGTCAATAAATCTAGCTTTCTTGCTGTTTGTTGAATCCCATAATAAGCATTGTATTCAAATTTTGGTTTGGAATTCATGCTGCCATTTTTCGTTTCAACAATAATAACACCATTTGCAGCACGAACACCGTAAATTCCAGCAGTAGCGTCTTTCAACACATTCACCGACTTTATATCAGATGGATTTAATGCATTTAAGCCCTCAGAGTCATAAACAATTCCATCAACCAATATTAATGGATCATTATCGCCGAAAGTAGAAATTCCTCGTATTCTTATATTTGCAGAACCTCCAGGGGAACCAGAATTTGTAGAAACATTTACCCCTGAAACTTGTCCTTGCAAAGCTTGATCAACCCGCGAGATATTAAGTTTTTCAATATTTTCTCCACCAACTCTAGTACTTGCTCCAGTTAGTTCTTTACTTTTAGCAGACCCATAACCAATAACAACTACTTCTTTGACATCTTTTATGATCATTGACATAACTACATCAATAATCTTTCTACCATTTACTGGAACTTCCATTTTATTGTAGCCAGAAAACGAAAAAACTAAAATTGCATTTGTTGTATCAATTAGTTTGATATTGTAATTTCCTTTGAGATCTGTTACAACTCCATTTTTTTTTCCTTTCTCAACGATGGTAGCAAATGGGATTTGCTCATTTTGCTCATTTAAAACAACTCCAGAAATAGTAGTAGTTTGAGAAAACCCATAGTTTATTAAGTAAAACAAGGGAAAACACAGAAGTAAGTATTTTATCATAAAAAAAATTTATAAGCAAATATAAACAAAATTAATTATAGTACATAAGACAATAAGTTTTTTAAGACCCCTATTTCTTACTATGAAATAAATCTGATATTTAAACCTAAGCTTCAGTTATAAATCTTAATAAACCATAAAAAACATGTTATTAAAATTATAAATTTAATATATAAAACTTTATTTTAGACTACCATAGAATTTAAAGCTTTGCTATTCTTCTGTTTATCTTTTGATAAGCATGTTCACTTTGTAGAAAATAAGCCCCTGCAGGAAGAGTAGAAAGGTCTAATATAGTTTCTGATGAAGTAGGGATAATCTCCATTAGGTTTTTTCCAAAGCAGTCGAAAAGTATGATTCGAGTAGTTTCCTCTGGATGTCGAATAATCAATTCATCGCTTGTTGGGTTTGGGTATACTTCTATTTCGATACTGTTGTTTTCTCCCATACCTATATTGTTTTCATTTCTGAACAATACATTGTCGATATAGACAACGCCAGAGGCCACAGGAGCTCCGGAAATGATCAACTGCGCAATGTGCTCGGTGCTATTCAGCGAAGTAAAATTACTCAATGGCATGTCGTAAGTGTTCCACTCTTCAAAGCTAGGAACAAAGGATAATTCGTGTTCGCTGTCATCGCCCCCTGCATATGCCATATCGATACCAAAATCAACAAGTTTAATTTTTAAATTCGTCATGTTTGCGGTCCACACATCTATTCTAAGGTGGGTCATTCCTGATACATTTAGAATATTTGCGCCTAATGTTTCGATGCCTACGAAATTCAAGTTAGTATATTTCTTAGTGTCGTTTCCAGCAATTTGTAAATTGTTAAGTGTGCCTTGCGACCACGGGGCTTGCCAGGTGTCAACGGATACGTTCGTGTAAGGATTACTAAACATGGAAATGACATTGTTGGAATTGTAGTTTGGAGTTGGTGCAGCTATCATCGGTTCGGCCAATGGGGGTCCTTGACTGCTAAATTTGATGTTGTCGAAATAACAGATGTTGTCTTGGTTGCGTTGTTGAAAATC
The DNA here is from genome assembly GCA_044373675.1 of Crocinitomicaceae bacterium. Classification (GTDB taxonomy): domain Bacteria; phylum Bacteroidota; class Bacteroidia; order Flavobacteriales_D; family Crocinitomicaceae; genus UBA952. The sequence continues at coordinate 23,714 of JBILPT010000020.1, forward strand.
TGGAAAAATAATGATTTGATCGATCCCTGTAGAGGAGGGAGCCCCAATGATAGCGGTGAAGTCAAAGGTCAATTCTTCCCATTGATTGACGAGTGTATTGCTGACCAATAGTTGACCTGTAGAAGCCCCTGCAGGAGTGGCAAACTTTATCCCAACAGGGCTAATAATAGGTTTGTAGACCATTATTTTTACAATACAATTACTGGATGTTAAGGTGAAGGTCCCAAGGTTAGTGCCATGTTGTGATTCGCATCCTGCCCAAGGCATACCATTTTGTTTCGCTATAAATTTAGCTACCTGTCCTGAAGAATTTATGCCTGAAATCAAAGGATTGGCAACAATCTCTAAAGGAGGTTGATTATCATTTTCAAAAACAGTCCAGGTCCAAAGTGTTCCGTATCCACCGGGTTCAAAGGTGATTGGTCCATTCTGCGCAAAACAGGTATTTGCGGCAATGATTATAAAAAGGAATAGTTTATTTTTCATAGCTAATAATATAACTTGTTGTCTAAAGTACAATAATTATTTCTAAACTGTTATTTTATCTTGCTTTTTTAGGCGTAAAGCAAGTAATTTCATCATAGTTTCTCTAACTCACATTTATTTATGCGTACATAATGGTTTGTCCCGTTGGGATAATCTTGTGCATTTCCATTGAGTAAAAGAATGTCAATGTAGTTTGAATTTATGGAGCTTCCACCAGACGAATTGCTCAAGTACATATAATTTCCTGAGACAAAAGATGGTAAATTGATTTCTTTTAGACTTCCATCGAGCCCTTTCTTAATAAATAACCCATTGTACTTGATACACAAGTAATATAAGATTCCTTGGTGTTCAATCAGTCGAATCCGATTGATATCATCCATATCTATTGGAATAGGAGTTTCGGTCATTTGTCCGCTAGCATCAACTTCTAGTTGGAAGTAGCTCGATTTCCATTCCGCTGAAGGATCAAGCAGTTTTTGATAAATACCAATCGCCTTATTTGAGGAACTCAGAAATAATTCGCAATTGTCCACTAATCGGCTTCGTGTCGCTGCCAAAGGATGGCTGCTTAAATCACAAATAGTTTGGTTGGTCCATGTGCCATTAAATCGGTGGAAGAATTTATTTTTATAATAAATAGCGGGTAATCCAGGACCAACATAATCGTCTTGTACAGCCAAAACGCAAGGTCCATTAGGTGTCCCTAATACGAAAGGGTAGTAGTAGGAATTACCCAAATTTTGGCCAGCCATTTCTTCGGTCCAATTTGGTGCATCGACATGCTTGAAATAGAGTTTAAGATCTTGGTACAATCCAAATGAAACATACAATATATCGTCCGCGCTGATGGATGCTCCAGTGCGTATGTTGACAGTTTCAGCAGTTCCGGGCGTATGATCTACAATTAATTCTATCGTGTGGTTAGTTATGTCACCACTTTTAGCATTTGGAAACGAATAGTGTTTTAGTTTTCCAAGCGATCCATTTTCTGTGGGATCAGTTTCCGTGGGTTCAAAAACGATTAAGTGAATGCAGCCTTTTGAATCGACCAAGATATTTACAGGTCGTGAAGTAGGAATGCCTGCACCTTTCACCCAAGGTCCATTTCCTGCTTTACAATAGAGGTAAACGGTAGAGGGATTGCTTGCGTTGGGTAAGCCGTTAGTTAAATTATCATTATCGACAACAGTCATGAAGACCTTGTTTTCAAATCGAACAATTTTTTGCTGGTTGTATCCCCACCATGTCCCATTTTCTTGGTGATACTTACTCCCAGGAATACTTTCAATGTGAACTTTAATATTACTCGAATCGTTTTTTTTACAGCAAAAAAGTATAATCGTTAAGAACAGAAAGATGGTAAAATTATATTTACTCAAATTCGTCATAAAAAAGACTTAGATTTATACCAAATTAACTATAATCGTATAAATTTAGATCATTTTTCTTAAAAAAAAATTTCATTTGTTTTCTTGTGAACTCCCTTTGTTTTAGTTCACAATTACTTAGAGGAGATATTCTAGTTGATCCATACATAGGTATAACAAATTATCTAAACTTCGGAGTAAATTTCAATAGTTGCTCGACTGCTGGTTAAAAATCTCAATAATAGCATAAAATCATAAAAGAACTATTCGCTGATGTTTAATAATCGTATTTCCTACTATTAGCGTTGCATAATAAACCCCGGGGACGGTTTGCTGTTTTTCCCATGTAAATTTTCCAGTACACTTAGCATCAGCAATGAGCATTCCATTTGCAGAATGAATAAGAATGGTGCATTCGTCCGTTGGATTTCCTAGTGTGAAGTTAACATTACCATTACTTGGGTTAGGGTAAATAGTTATATTATAGATGTCATCGATTAATTCAATCTGTTCGCCAATCAAATCTGGAAATATTTTCATTGCAACTGGACGATGATCAGATACAAAGGCATCGTAGGATGACCATCCAGATGCGAATTCAGATTCTAGTTTTAAGGTTTGAACATATGAACCATTATTTTGAGTTTCATAAAATAATTCATTAGTAATTATAATGTGATCTAAATGCGAAGGCCACGTTGGATAGGACCAATTGGAAGATGGACCAACAGCTATACTAGAATCTGCAAATGAATAATTACTCGGATCATTCAGTATTGCTTGAAAAACATTTGTATTTGCTTGATCGGTTATTAAATCATTCAAATCGCCTAAAATAATTGTTTTTTCAGATGGAAAATAAGTATCTACATAGTCCTTTAAAAGCAGAATTGCTTGTAAGCGTCTATATTCCTCATCATCAGTATTCCCACTTTCAATAAAGCCATCACCGCAACATTTGAGATGGTTAACGATTAATATATATCGCTCATTCATATAATTCATATCCATAATAATTGGAGCTCTTGGAAAATAATTCCAATACTGTTGAGTCGTAAAAATTTCATAAAGTGCGTTTATCTGAATGCTTGATGTTTTATAGATGAATCCCATTCCAATATAATAATTTAATCGAGCAAAGCCATCATAACCGGGGATGCCTAGCATCATTGTTCTAAAAGCATTAGTATCCTCAATTTCTTGAACAGCAATAACATCCATTTCCAATGCTTGAATAATTTTACTAACAGAATCGATGGTGCTTTGCCCTGCTTTTGGGAAAAACTCAATGTTCCAAGTCATAATATCTAGCGTTGAATCAGTTCCAAATTGTAAATTACTTAAATTTTGATTGTACGCATTAGTAGAAATAAGTAAGAACAGAATAAATAGGTATTTCATTTTTTAATAAATTGAAGTAAACATTGTAATTAAAATTTTGTCAGGTTCTAGCTCGACAAAGGATAAGTCTAGTGAATATATTCGCTATTAAATCGAACCCCCGAACTTTTGAACCCAAAACCTTCGCAAATGAAGAGTTGTTTATCCTCCAAATCCTTTAATAAGTTGATTAAATAATATAGAAAATGCGGCAAATACCTTTAGTACTTGAGCTGGCCAAATGATAAAACAAATGAATACAATCAGAAAAAAAACTAAAATTCTATTCATTATTTTTGATAGCTCTTCAGAAGTACTAACAGGGTCTTCTGCACCACAGTTAGGACATTTATCTTGTGTAGCGTATTTAAAGTCGCATTTTGAACATTTTGCCATAATTAAAATTATTTACAATTACAGATTGGTTTTGAATTAGCCATCTGGAAATTACACCAATAATTTATTAGATTTGAATAATCTATTTTAATAATTAAAGATTGATAATCAATGGTGTCCTAAAATAAATTTTCAGATATTCAAATTTAACGATTTTATTGATTATTAATCTTTATTGCCTTTTAAAAATTGATTTTTTTGAAAAAAGATAACTTAAAGAAACTTCTGCTGATTGTCTGTAAGCACGAGAAATTTTACCGACTTCTACATCATAAGAAAATCCTAATTTAAAAGAAGCAATATCAATAGCGCAGAATGGTGTTAAAACTCCGGTGAATCTAGCATAGGATCCTAATGTAAAATATTTTACATTCTTTAAATTTGTATAACGTGAAGATTCTCTTAAGACGGTTTTGTAAAAAATCCCAATATTTGATTCACTGTGTTTCCCTTGAAAAAATTGAGCAGCACTAAATTCTAGTATTGTTCGATCAGTTAAGGCGTATTTTACATTACTGTGAAAGCAAGTCTTAACATAAAGGTTGTCATCTATGAAAGAAGTAAAGCGAATATTTGGTCGATTCAAATGCATGAAAGAAACGCCTATTTGGAAATCTAATATTTCACCAGCAACTGGAATATTTGGTCGACTTCTGTAATTATAGGAAAGACCAGCTCCTGCATCTAGATAAGAGTAGGCAGCATAATCGTTTAGCTCCCCTGTGTTAACAGAGGGATCTAATTGTGTGCCATTCCATTGCGAATAAAAAAGTAGGTTTGAGAAATCTGCAGAGCGATTCGTATAACTTGCTTGAATGCCCGCAGAAAGCCAATTACTTTTTGTTAATGGTAAATTACCACTAAGCGATAAACCACTAGATTTTAAACTCATTTTAGAGTCTCCCCCTACATCATCAGTAAAAAATAACCCTAAA
>JBILPT010000021.1:0-27775 GCA_044373675.1 Crocinitomicaceae bacterium
TCGATAAGTCCCGCTCAAGAGCATTTTATTTCGAATCTAATTCGCCAAAAAATTATTTCAGAAATTGACAAGCAAATTGTTCCTGAGACAACTGATGCTCCAATAATGCTTTATCTTCCAGAACACGAATGGCACGAAATAAGCTTGCTTTTCTACCATTATTTACTCAGAAGTAAAGGATTGCATACTGTATATTTGGGACAAAGTTTACCTTATGACTCATTGGTAGATTGCATTAAAACAATTAAACCCAAAGCAATTCTAAGCGCTTGGTTAACTGCAGTTGACCTAAGTTTTTTGAAAAACTATTTCCGAAAATTAAAAGAAGATTCAGATGGAATACCAATCTTCGCTGGAGGAATTCAAATCAATTTAAACGGAAAGGAATTAGCAGATAATTTGACTGAGATAACTAACTCTGGGACTTTATTGCAGCAAATCTTGCCTGCTTTAAAATTAAATAAATTCAATTAGTACTGTCCCTTTATCAACGACATCTCCTTCGCTGATTAAAATAGCACCTACAACACCAACTCCTTCAGCTTTAAGGACATTTTCCATTTTCATAGCTTCAAGCGATAGTACATTTTCTCCAATTTGAATTTCATCCCCTTTTTTAACGAAAATTTTTAAAACTCGACCTGGCATTGGAGCTTGTAATTCTTTTAATTTTTTGACTTTCTGCTTGTCTAAACCTAGAGATGTAATTAATTCATCTAATTCTCCCTTTCTTTTAACCTCAAAAATTCGTTGATTTATTTTTATTGTTAAGTGATTGTTCTCGGAATCATTTTTGATTATTTCGCCATGGAATTTTTTTCCATTGTGCATCAAAAGAAAAAATTGATGGTCGTACCATTTTACAAAAGTTCCCTCTTTAGTTTGGATTTCTTTTCCGTCAAATAACCAATTTCCACTTTTTTGCATAGGAGCAAATATAGCTAATTATTGTTTTTGAATAGCAATATAAGTGTCTTTTTCAGCCTCAATATCCGTGCAAAAAGCAGAATTTGGTAGCGCTTCAAAAGAAATCTCATTCGCTAAAACCTCATCACAGATATAGCTTTTATTAGCTGAAATTGCAGTCTGTATTGCCTCGCTTGTATTTATCTTTAATAGAATTCTATCGGTTACATCAAAGGCTGAATCTTTGCGTAAATTTTGGATTCTGTTTACTATTTCCCTTGCAATTCCTTCATTTTTTAATTCTGGACTTAGTGTTGTATCGAGCGCAACTGTTATTCCACCTTCAGAAGCAACCAACCAACCAGGAATGTCTTGTGCTGAAATCTCAAAATCTTCCAGATCCAAATTTATTTCACATGCATCAATAACAGTATTCCACTTTCCTGTTTTCTCAATTTCTGTAATCTCTTGCTGCGAAAATTGTGCAACCAAAGATGCAATATCTTTCATTTGTTTTCCATATTTCGGACCGATTGTCTTGAAATTGGGTTTTATATTTTTTACAAGTAAAGCTGTTCCTTCTGTAAGTAATTCTAATTCTTTGACATTGACTTCGGATAAAATCAATTCCTTCATATGTTGAAAGTCCTCAGCCATTTCTTTTTGAAGCACTGGAATAAGTATTTTTTGTAAAGGTTGCCGAACGCGTAAGGAATGCTTCTTTCTCAATCCTAAGACCAAGGAACATGCTTGCTGTGCTAATTCCATTTGAATCTCTAATTTCTTGTCGATAGATTTCATGTTTACACTTGGAAAGTCCGCCAAATGAACAGAGGCACAAATTGTTCTTTTTGAAACAAGATTAAGGTCTAAAAATAAGCGATCCATGTAAAATGGCGCAATTGGGGCAGCGAGAAGCGCAACTGTTTCCAAACAGGAATAAAGCGTCTGATAAGCACATACTTTATCTTTAGGGTCATCATTTTTCCAAAATCTTCTGCGACAAAGTCGAACATACCAATTAGAAAGTTGATCTGTTACAAAGTCCTGAACTAATCTCCCGGCTTTTGTTGGCTCATAAGAACCATAGGCATCGTCAACATCTTGGATTAAAGAATTTAATTTTGATAAGACCCAACGGTCAATTTCAGGTCGTTCTGCCAATGGGACCTCGGCACCAGAAAAATCGAATTTATCGACATTTGCATACAAAGCAAAGAAAGAATAAGTATTGTAAAGCGTACCAAAAAACTTGCGTTGCACCTCCGTAATTCCATCTAAATCAAACTTAAGATTGTCCCAAGGTTGCGCATTCGTTATCATATACCAACGCGTTGCATCGGGGCCATATTTTTCAAGTGTTGCAAAAGGATCAGCTGCATTCCCTAATCTTTTTGACATTTTCTGTCCGTTTTTATCTAAAACGAGACCATTAGAAACTACATTTTTATACGCTACCGAATCAAAAACCATGGTTGAAATAGCATGTAATGTATAAAACCATCCTCTAGTTTGGTCCACTCCTTCAGCAATAAAATCTGCAGGAAAAGCAGTTCCATTATCAATTAAATCTTTATTTTCAAAAGGGTAATGCCATTGTGCATAAGGCATCGCGCCTGAATCAAACCAAACATCAATTAAATCTGCTTCTCTTTTCATTGGCTTGCCACTTGGAGAAACTAAAATAATCTGATCAACTAAGTGTTTGTGTAAATCAATTTTAGCATAATTTTCTTTCGACATATTTCCAAGCTCGAAATTTTCAAAGGGATTGCTCGATATAAATCCAGCTTTTAATGATTTTTCGCAGGCAGTTTTTAATTCTTCAACAGAGCCAAAGCAAATTCGTTCATCTCCCTCTTCTGTTGACCATATTGGAATTGGAATCCCCCAATAGCGCGAGCGCGACAAATTCCAATCGTTTGCATTTTCTAACCATTTCCCAAATCTGCCCGTTCCGGTTGCTTCTGGTTTCCAATTAATAGTATTGTTTAAAGCAACCATTCTGTCTTTTTTATCCGTAACACGAATAAACCATGAATCCATTGGATAATACAAAACGGGTTTGTCAGTTCTCCAACAATGAGGATAGTTGTGCTCGTATTTTTCGACTTTAAAAGCACGATTTTCTTCTTTAAGTTTGATGGCAATTTGAACATCTGCTGAGCGTTCTGGAGCTGTTCCATCATCATAGTATTCATTCTTCACATACATTCCAGCGAAGTCTGTAACTTCTGGTCTAAAGCGCCCTTGTAAATCTACAAGTGGAACAAGATTCCCTTTTTCATCTTGAATAAGAAGTGCTGGAACACCAGCTTCTGCAGCAACTTTAGCATCGTCAGCTCCAAATGTTGGCGCCGTATGAACAATTCCTGTTCCATCTTCTGTAGTTACAAAATCTCCAGGAATAACACAGAAAGCACGTTCAGGATTTTCAGCCGGAAGACAATAAGGCAGCAACTGCTCGTATTTTAATCCTACTAAATCTTTGCCTTGACAAGTTCCTATAACATAAAATGGTATTGATTTATCAGCTGGTTTATAAGTAGCTAATTCTGAAATAGCATCTACAGCATGAAAGCCTTTGCTGAATTGATAAGAAACTAATTTTTCGGCTAAAATAACATGAATTGCTTCAAATGTATATTGATTAAATGTGGCAACTAATACATATTGAATTGACGGCCCAACAGCCAAAGCAGTATTTGATGGTAAAGTCCATGGAGTTGTCGTCCAAGCAAGGAAAAAACAAGCAGTTTTTGATGCTACAATACCAAATTCTGTAGGAAGAGTTTGACCTGAAAGGAGTTTAAATTGTGCAACAACCGTCGTATCTTTTACATCTTTATAGCAACCGGGTTGGTTTAATTCGTGCGATGAAAGTCCAGTTCCTGCTTTTGGAGAATACGGTTGAATTGTATATCCTTTGTAAATTAATCCTTTGTTATACAATTGCGCTAATAACCACCAGACAGATTCCATGTATTTTGGCTCAAAGGTTACATAGGGATTCTCCATATCTACCCAATATCCCATTTTCTCTGTTAAGTCATTCCAAATATCAGTGTAGCGCATTACTGCCTTTTTGCAGGCATTGTTGTATTCATCTACAGAAATTTTTGTCCCAATATCTTCTTTGGTAATTCCCAATTCTTTCTCAACGCCTAATTCCACGGGAAGTCCATGTGTATCCCAACCAGCTTTTCTTTTAACTTGAAATCCTTTTAGTGTTTTATAGCGACAAAATATATCTTTAATAGATCGTGACATAGCATGATGAATCCCCGGCAAACCGTTTGCAGACGGAGGTCCTTCAAAAAATACAAAAGAGAGATTTCCTTCACGCAGCGCAATCGACTTTTCAAAAATGGACTCATTTTGCCATTTCTCTAAAATTTCTTTTGCAACATTTGGAAGGTTTAAGCCTTTGTACTCATTATATTTATCGTTCATGCGTATTTTCCTTGTAAGATGGCAAATTTACGATAAATCCCTAATTATTTATCAAGCTTAAGATGAATTGGATAGTTGGTTAAATCCAAACTAAAAAAATATTTTAGATAAAACCTCCATAATCTCATAACTATTTTCAATATGAGACATGTGACCGGCATTTGTAATTATATGTAGCTGCTTTCTAGAATTAATTCTACTTTCTAAATCTGAGATTGAAATTAATTTATCATGCGCGCCATGAATTAGTCTATAATCTGATTGATTCTGTTGGACTTCTTTCGAAAAATCTTTGCGGTCGCGCATTGCTAAGGTCGCGTAAGAGATTGCCTCAGAGGACATTTTAAGTGCCTCATCTTTCAATTTTTTTATTTCGTCTTTGTGTAATTCTGGCTTCCAAAATAAATTGGGTATAGCTTCATTTATAAATATGTTTTTTGCTTTTAAAACAATCTTTACGACTCTCAGGCGATCTATTTTCTTCTGTTCATTGTCGCACCAAAAGTTAGAGTTTAGTAAAACCAGCAAGTGGCAGGATTCAAGTTTTTGTTTCACTAGAAGTCCAACATAAGCGCCCATAGAATGGCCAACAAGGGAAAATTCAGCAACTTCGAGATGCGCTAGAACAGCGAACACCTCATCTGCCATAAATTCTAGGCTTGCATGTTCTGATTTATCTGTTAATGGTGATTTTCCGTGTCCTGGTAAATCAATAAAAATATTTCTAGAACCAAGTTGTTGAAGTGGTAAATAATCCCACATTGTAAGAGATTCTAAAAATCCATGTAAGAAAACAATGGTTTTGCCTTCTCCTGAAACTCTGAAATTTAACATTACGAATTAATTTGCATTCATCAATTCTTCAATGTGATCAGCTTGTAAAGGAATATCTTTCATTAAATTAAACGGCGCACCAGACTTTTGGACAACTAAATCATCTTCCAAACGAATACCCAAACCTTCCTCTGGAATATAAATTCCCGGTTCGCAGGTAAATACCATTCCCTCTGAAATTGGCTCATGCCAAAGTCCAACATCATGCGTGTCAAGGCCTATGAAATGAGATGTCCCATGCATAAAATACTTTTTGTAGGCCGGCCAATCTGCTTTTTGATTTTTAATATCGTCCATGGAGATCAATCCTAAATTTACTAATTGCTCTTCCATTAAATTTCCAACTTTTTTATGGTATTCCGCCATTATTGTTCCTGGAACCAATAATTTTTCAGCCTCTGTTTTAACATGTAAAACGGCATTATAAACTGCTTTTTGTCGCGCGGTAAATCTCCCATTTACAGGAATACAGCGTGTTAAATCGGAAGAGTAATTTGCATATTCAGCACCAACATCCAATAAAATAAGCTCCCCATCTTTACATTGCTGATTATTTTCAATGTAATGCAGAACACAGGCATTTTTTCCGGAAGCAATAATTGGCGTGTAAGCAAAGCCTTTAGAACGATTTCGTAAAAATTCGTGTGCTAATTCCGCCTCAATTTCATATTCCCAAACTCCGGGTTTAATAAATTTCAATAAGCGAAGAATACTCGCCTCTGTAATTTTGCAAGCCCTTTGCATTAATTCTAGTTCAATTGCATCTTTTACAGAGCGAATTTTATGCATTATTGGTGCAGCTTTATGGACAATATGTGCTGGATAATCTTGACGTACTTTTGAAATAAAACGATCTTCTCGCGTTTCAACTTCTGTGTTAGCACGAAGATGTTCGTTTGTATTAAGGTAAATTCCTGCTGCCTCTGACATGAGTTGTTTAAAAATTGCAGGAAACTGCGGCAGCCAGTAAACTGTTTTGATACCTGAAGTAAGAAAAGCGGTTTCCTTTGTGAGTTTTTCGCCTTCCCAAATTGCAATTAGGTCACTGGTTTCTTTTAAAAATAAAATTTCTCGGTGAGCAGGGTTACTCGCGTTAGGAAAAATCAATAAAATTGATTCTTCTTGATCTACACCTGACAAATATAAAATATCTCTGTGTTGCTGAAAAGGCATTGTGCTATCTGCACTAATCGGATAAATATCATTGGAATTGAAAACCGCAAGCGTTCCCTCTAGCATTTTTTCGGAGAATTTTTTGCGATTTGATATATATAAACTTGAATTTATTCTATCGTATTTCATTTGCATGCATTTTGAATGACGAAGATAGAGAACTTTTTTAGATTTTATTTACTCCCGTCTTGTATCAATACTTTTAAAGGTAATTCGAAAGCACTAAAATGATTACAGTAATTACAAATAAAGCGCTTATTGAAAGTGGGTTTGAGAAATTAACAGTTAAGATTTAAACCGCTTCAATTGAATTATTCTTTAAACCATCCCGAATACATCACATAATTTGAGGCAATTCGTTGCACCTCCCCTTCAAATAATTCTGGTGAAAGAGTTTTCACCTTTTTTGCAGGAACGCCGGCATAAATACTCCATGCTTCCACTCGTGTATTTTCAAGAAGAACAGCTCCAGCGGCAATTATACAATTTGATTCAATGTAGCAATTATCCATAATTATTGCTCCCATTCCAATTAAGACATTGTCTTCAATAGTGCATCCATGGACAAGTGCATTGTGCCCAATAGAAACATGATCTCCAAGAATAACCTTCGTTTTTTCATAAGTGCAGTGTAGAACAGCACCATCTTGAATGTTTACTTTGTTTCCAATTCGAATGGAGTTAACATCACCACGAATAACTGCAGAAAACCATACTGAACAAAGATCTCCCATAATTACATCTCCGACAACAGTTGCATTTTCTGCTAAATAACAATCTTTGCCAAATTGCGGTAAAATCCCTTTACATGCTTTTATTAGCGCCATTTTTTTTGTTAGTTGAATTCTGACAAAGTTAGTTTTTTCAAGTGATTCAATTTCTTAATCAGGAATTAATTTTTTCATAAAAAAATAGCGATTTAACAAGATAAATCATCATTGCCTCTTTGTTTTTATTTGTAATTTTGTCGCCGATGACTGAAAACCTTAGCCCCAAGCCTTCACAGTTTAAAATATACTTGATCTTTACAAAGTTTCGGCTTTCTTTTTTAGTTATTCTTTCTGCGCTTTCAGGTTATTTATTTGCTGGAGGAACTGACCTTTTGGAAATTTTTTATTTGCTCTTAGGAGGAACATTGGTTACAGCAGCTTCAAATGGAGCAAATCAAATATGGGAGCGGGATTTGGATTCCTTAATGAAACGCACTGAAAATCGTCCTTTACCAAGAGGCTGGATGAGTTTAAAAGAAGCTTATATCATTTGTATTTTTTCACTCATAATAGGCACAATTTTACTTTTATTAATTAACTGGCAAAGTGCTTCCTTGGGTTTTTTAGCTTTTGTAACTTATGTTTTCATTTATACGCCGATGAAACGTGTAAGTCCTTGGGCAGTTTTAGTAGGCGCTTTTCCTGGAGCAATTCCACCATTTTTGGGAGCAATTGCCGCAACGGATCATTTTGGCTTCCTTCCAGGAATTCTATTTTTTGTTCAATTTACTTGGCAATTTCCTCATTTTTGGGCAATAGCATGGGTTTTATACGATGATTACAAACTTGCAGGGTTTTCTTTGCTCCCTTCAAAGTCAGGAAGATCAAAAGCATCAGCTTTTCAAATAATGGCCTATTCTTTGGCTTTGATTCCATTTAGTTTAGTACCGTGGCTTTTGGGCTGGACAGGGTCTTTGACACTTTATGTAGCGTCAGGATTGGGAATTCTTTTCTTTTTATATGCTTACAAATTATTTGTTAATTGTGAAACTGCAGATGCTCGTAAACTTATGTTCGCCTCATTTGTTTATCTTCCAATAATACAATTTGTATACGTTTTTGATCGCGTAGAAACTATAATTCCTAAATAAAAGAAAATGAATTACGAAAAAGAAATGGATCCTCTTGTTAAGGAGAAAATGAAAAAGAACCTTGTTTATGTTAGTATTTTTAGTGTTGTAATGCTTTTTGCTGGATTTACTTCAGCTTATATTGTAACCATGGGAGATTCCTTTTGGTTGAAATATCCTTTACCAAGTGGTTTTTGGCTAAGTACTTTATGTATTGTACTTAGTAGTTTGAGTTTTATTCTAGCAATTTCTGCTGCACGAAAAGATAAGCAGGGAAGACTTAAAAGTTTAATGGCTACAACTCTTCTTCTAGGTTTGGGATTTATTTATTTTCAATTTAAAGGGTATAACCAATTAATCGATAGCGGAATTCATCCTGTAAATAACCATGTTATCGTAACTGATGGAAAATATGGCCAATATTTTGAGGTAAAATACAAAGGAGAGTTTATTGCTGTTGACGGTAATAAGTTTATGATTAATGGAAAAGAACTATCAAATGAAATCATGGAAGAATATCAAGATTTCATGTCTCAATTTGAAAAAACAGACAGACAAAATCCATTAAAAATTAATAATTCAAATAACTTTCAATTATACTTAGATAATAATCCTGTAATAATAAAAGATAAATTATTGTTTCGCAATGATAGTGTTGCTTTTGAATATTTAGATGAATTGCGCTTAAGTTATTTAGCTCAAAACGTGCAAGATAAAAGAGGTGATTTTTTTGTCAGAGGTGAATTTGGAAAAGATTTTAAGTTGTATTTCAAAGGAAAAGAATTGCAATATGAGAATCGCACTTTAAAATACAAAGGGAAAATTCTTAAGCCTAATCTTCAAATTAAAGCAGCAGAAACTGCAGATGCAGCATCCTCTTTTTTATTTATAATAAGTTTCTTGCATTTACTACATGTTTTAGTTGCACTTCTATACCTTGTAAAAGTATCAATTCACTCATTTTCAGGGAGATTCACCTCAGAAAATAATCTTTCGCTAAGACTTGCTGCAATTTTTTGGCATTTTCTCGGTATTTTATGGATATATTTGCTACTGTTTTTAGTTTTTATTCATTAATTTCGCCAAAAAAAAAGTAATGGCAGAACATTCACCTAAGCTTGATTCAAAAACTCTTTGGGGAGGTAAAGAATCACCATTTCAAACCAGTTATGGCAAATTAATGATGTGGTTTTTTCTTGTATCAGATGCCTTAACCTTTAGTGGGCTTCTTATTGCTTATGGCTTTTCACGTCATGACGCACAAGATTCTTGGCCTATTGGTGAAGAAACATTTAACTCAATGCCTTTCCTTGGTCATGGCTACCCGCTACTTTATGTTGCCCTGATGACATTTATTTTAATTGTATCTTCTGTAACAATGGTTTTGGCAGTTGAATCTGGACATCGTATGAATCAAAAAGGTGTTGTTAAATGGTTAATTGCAACAATTATTGGTGGTGCTTTTTTCGTGGGTTCACAAGCATGGGAATGGAGCCATTTTATTCATGGTTCTGAATTTGGTAAAATTGAATTATCAGATGGTTCTCAAGCAATTGTAAAAGGTCATTTTGGAGAAATTGATAATTTTACAGTCGTAGAAGCAGGGAGACATCACAAAAAAGGTGAAGTGATTAAAGATGAATTATTACATGAATTTCAGCATGCTGCAGTAAACGGTAAGATCAATGATGACGGAATGATTCGTTTGCACGATGGTTCTCTCGCAAAAATAAACAAGGCAAAAGATCACGAAATGAAATTAATCATCAAACGTGATGGCTCAAAAAATAAAGTAGGTGATACTCCAATTTTAGGGAAAGCAGCAGAGAAAATATATTATGAAGCAGTTTATGCAGGAGAAAAAAATCGTGTAATTTACGGAGCTAATCTCGAACAGAATGAATACGGACCTCAACAATATGGACAATTCTTTTTCTTTATTACAGGTTTCCATGGCTTTCACGTTTTCTCTGGTGTAATCATTAATATAATTATTTTACTAGGTGTAATTTCCGGTACATACCAAAAGAGAGGTCATTATGAAATGGTTGAAAAAACTGGATTGTATTGGCACTTCGTAGATTTAGTTTGGGTATTTGTATTTACCTTCTTTTACTTGGTTTAATTTTAAACACATACACTCATGGAAAGAGATGATTTAATTGAATATTCTTTACACGCACATCATTCTGAAGAAAAAGGAAAGGAAATCCGTAAAAAGATATGGATGGTTACTTTACTTTTAACAATTATTACTGTTGTAGAGGTTTTTACAGGTGCTTTTATTAAGCAAAGTTCGTGGGTTTGGCCCTTTGTAAAATGGGGTTTTATAATCTTAACTGTATTTAAAGCTAGCTATATTGTCTTGGTATTTATGCATTTAGGAGATGAGAAAAAGTCCCTGAAATACATGATTTTAATCCCGTATTTTTTGTTTATCCTCTACTTAATATTTATTGCCCTTTGGGAAGCCTTGGCAGTTGGAGATGCTTGGTCAACTTACGGAGGAGCATAATATATAATGGGAATCAGAGAAAAAATTTCAAACAAAAAAAAATCACTTTTTGCTTTTCTTATTCTTTTTGGGCCTGCTTTATTCTTAATTTTTATTGCAACAAGAGGTTGTCAACATAAGTTTAAAGTTCTGAAAGACTTTGGGGCAGTTGATAATATTTCCTTTATAAATCATTCAGCAAAAAAGAAAGAAGCGTTAAAATTTAGTGATTTTAACGGAGACATTCTTTTGGTTACTACTATTCAAACAACTTGCCCTAAAAATTGCGCTATTTCTTTTTGGCATATCGATCAAATGCTATACCAACACATTCGTAAGAATAAACGCAAGAAATTAAAACAAGTTCGAATCATTTCCTTTGCTACAGACGGTTTAGGAAATCCCCTTTCAGAAGAGCAAGTAAGTACAATTAAAGAAGCACTAAAAGATTATGTTGAAGGATATGATCCAACAATTTGGATCGTTGCAACAGGAGATACTCGAAAAGTTTATGATTTTAAAGAAAATGGACAAAGTTTATTGCAAAAAGGGAAGCAATATTATGGTGGCGAAAGTTTTCAGGAGTTGGTATTACTTTTAGATAAGCAACAGCATTTGAGAATGGTTTTACCAGGAAATAAAGAAGGTCTCCTTCGCAGAATGAAAGAGCATTTAGCACTGTTGCAAAAACAATATGATAAAGAACGAAACTAATGCTAATTAGAAATTTGATTATTCTGATAGTTACAGCACTCTTTTTTTCAGCTTGTGAATCTAAAAGAATTCTTCCAAAATTAGGAAAGATAGACCTTGAATACAGAGTGGTGAATGGTAAAAAAGTTGCCGATAGTATTTTTCAAAAAATCCCCGAGTTTCGCTTTCTTAATGAAGATTCTATATTTGTTGGGAATAAAAATTTCAAAAATAAAATATGGATAGCAGAATTCTTCTTTACAAGTTGCCCTACTATTTGTCCCGTAATGAACTTGCAATTAAAGAAACTTAATAAGGAAACTAACGCACTAAACAAACACATTCAGTTTTTATCGTTTACAATAGACCCTGAATATGATACTCCGTCAATTTTAAAAGATTACAAGAAAAGATATGGAATTAATTCAGAAAACTGGGCTTTTTTAACAGGAAATGAAGCTGAAACCCACGCATTAGGGATTAATAATTTCCTTACTTTTGCGGGGAAAGATGATGAAGCTGCAGGTGGCTACGCACACTCCGGTTCCTTTACATTGGTTGACAAAAAAGGAATTGTGAGAGGAGTTTATGAAGTGACTAATTTTGATTTATCAGTTAATAAAAATGAATATAAACGTCTTAAACAAGACATTTTTGATTTGCTAAAATATGAGTATAACACAACTCCCTAAAGAAAAAGTTGCAATCGTTCGAAAAATAATTATAGCTGTTGCTATAGTTGTTCCTCTTGTCGTTGCGGCCTTATTTAAAGTTAAAATAACAGGAATAGATCTTGGTTTTCTTCCTAGAATTTATGCAGGACTTAACGCATTAACTGCATTTTTTTTAATCCTCGCACTTCTAGCTGTAAAAAGGAAGAATATCGTTCAGCATCGATTTTTTATAAGAATCTGTCTTTTACTATCTATTTTATTTCTTCTATTATACATTGCTTATCACATGACCTCAGACCCGACAAGTTACGGAGGTAATTATCCTGCAACTTATTACTTTATTCTTATTTCTCATATACTATTGAGTATTGCTGTTATCCCTATAGTACTTTTAACCTACTTATTTGCTTGGGAAGGAGATTTTGAAAGACATAAAAAATGGAACAAGTTTGCTTTTCCTATTTGGCTTTATGTTGCTGTAACTGGCGTCATTGTTTACCTAATGATCGCTCCTTTTTATCCTGCTTAAAACTATTAGCAATAAGCATCATACGCAGCAGCAAGATTCGCAGCTATCATTTGCGCGCTCCCACCTTCAATGTGATGTCGCTCTAAAAAATGAACTAATTTCCCATCTTTAAAAAGCGCAATGGATGGAGATGAAGGAGGGTAAGGTAAAAAATATTTTCTTGCTTGACTTACAGCATCTGTATCTACTCCTGCAAAAACTGTTGTAAGAATCTCCGGTTTTTTCGAGTGTTGCAACGATAATTTTACACCAGGGCGCATATTCCCCGCAGCGCAGCCACAAACAGAGTTCACTACAACTAACAATGTTCCAGATTCCTGTGTTAAAAACTGATCAACTGATTCAGAATCGATTAATTGTTCGAAGCCAACATTTGTTAAGTCTTCTTTCATTGGTAATACCATCTCTGCTGGATACATACGTTCTTAGTTTTAGACTATAAAGTTAGGAATAATTTAGTTACTTCCAATCTAAGGAAGCCCCCTATCATTTACTATTTTTCCATTGGAATTCGTTTTTGCGAAAAAGCATATATATAAAATTATTCTAGTGAATGCCATAAAGTAAAGAAGACAAAATTTAATATGGTCAATATTTTTATTTGGGTTAAAGCTATTATAATAAGTTTTTGACATTATTCGCATTAGCAATTTATATAAAGCTGATGACAGATTAAATAAATAAAAAAAATAGTGTTATTAAAAT
The DNA here is from genome assembly GCA_044373675.1 of Crocinitomicaceae bacterium. Classification (GTDB taxonomy): domain Bacteria; phylum Bacteroidota; class Bacteroidia; order Flavobacteriales_D; family Crocinitomicaceae; genus UBA952. Next base: position 13,302 of record JBILPT010000021.1, read on the forward strand.
TAAAAATTAACTTTAACATAATGTTAGCAAATATAATTTGTTTATTTTTAGTATTTTAGATTTAATTTACTGCTAGATTTTAGTGTATTTTTTGTTATTATGTTTTATAATTAGCTGATTTAGCTTTATTAAAAATTAGAAAAAGATTGTGCTATTACTTTAAAAGTGGAGCCAAGAAACCACTCAAAAAAACAGGGCGAAATCTGAAAAGCCATATGAGTAGGAATAAATTAATTATCGAATCATGTTAGAAACACTTACAACAATTTTTGGGGTTTTAATCCCATTATCATTAATTGGGTATATGATATCCAAATGGGCAAATGAAGATCCACAAGGCCTGCTAAAATATGATCAGCTTTCAGCTGCAGTTAGCAAAAATCCATCTTGGCATTTACCAATTGTAATTATTGGGGTACTCATGTCTTTCATTATTAATCTCTTAACCAATATAGTCCTTTATGCACTATTTGCGGTAATGTTTATATTATCCCGAGTAGTTGATTTATTGAAGTGGATTGTTGAAATTATAAAATGGATATATACAAATATTTTAATTTATATCTGGGAGCTTATCAAAAAAATTACCATGATGCTTATCGATCTAGTTGTTCGAATCATCAAGATTGGAGTTCAAATGATTTCATATATCATTGAAGTTATTGTTATGGCTGTTAAGATTGGAGTACGCTACTTAGTTACAATTCCATTAGACATTCTAATCGCGGTGATTAATGGTGTTTCAGGCACTCTAAATTTAAATTTTTATTATAGAACTGCTAAAGTACTAGCTATTGCTTCGCTTGCCGCAGGACTTTTAATGTTTATTGGTCATTTAGTAGGTCAAGAAGCAATTGGCCAATTAGGATCTCCATTTATTTTAGCTATAGCATTAACCTATGTTGTAGGAATGGTTGCATTTGATAGTAAAGATAGTGGCAAGAAAGCAGCTATGTTTGCCTTAAGTGTAAGTGGGCTTATAATTGGAATTATGTTGCTGTTATTTACCCTGAACCAATTAGATGGTATTTCGAGCTGGGGTGGAGTATTTGCAGGATTGTGGTATGCCCCTTCCGTTCTTTCAATAACATTAGTAACTATATTACTTATAACTGTTTTATTTATCACGAATGTAGGTGCTATTTACATTAATACTGATGGTGCTAATTTAAGTTTTCAAGATAAATTAAAAGGCAGTATCTGTCAATCATTCAACAGGAGTTACTCATTTATTCTACAACCGCTATTTGCATTAGCAATAGGTGCTTTAATCGTTGCCATTCCTTACTTTCTGTTAAATAATAGTGCACAAGTATTAAAAGACTCAATTGTTGGCCCTATCGTTTCTTCTAATGGGGAATCTTTAGCAAAAGATCTTAAGAAAAACCAAATTAAAAAAGATCAAGAGAATCTAACTAATAACAGTGAGATTAGCCAAAGTTCATTTGATTCATCTATTGTTAAATTAGGAACAGAGTTAGAGTTAGAAACAAAAATTTCAGAGAATAAAAGATATGATTCTTATCTTTCAAGTGCTATCACCAATGGTATCTCTTTTGGAATTATTCCTGTTCTTAGTGCCAAAAGTATCCAAGACGAAATTGATAAGTCTATAGACGAAAAGAATTCTTTGACAAATGAAAAAGCTGAAACTTTAAAAAATATTGAGTATGAAATCGCAAATGCTGAGGCATTAAAATTAGAACATATGGCAAAAAGTGATACCGCGCTTTTAAGAAAGGATACTACTTCTGCCAACTATTATTTAGAACAAGCTACTTCAACTGGAGAGAATATTGAGAAGCTAAAAATGAAGCTCGACAGAACAGAACAATTTATGGCCGCTCATATTTTAGGAATAGATGCAAGAATTAAGTACCAAGAGGGAAACTCTTTGCGCTATAATTTAACATATTTGTTGTTTCTTCTAGGTGGTGGCATCTTAAGTGCAGTTTTAATTGCTTTTTTAGCAAATATTTATGCCTCTAGCGTTAAGCCAGTTTATGAAATGTGGAAATCTAGCTTTATAGCAGACCAAGTGAAAGAAGCTAGAAGTAAAAATCCACTTCAGCCATGGATAGGGATTATACTAATTGCTTTTTTATTTGGAGGAAGCATACTATCAAATATAAATAGTGGATTTTCTATATTTGAAGAATTCACTGATAGTATTAGTATAAATAATAAAGAAGTTATAAATAATCCTTCTGATGTAGCTCCAACAGAAGAAGCTGATGATAATGAAATAGAAGCGCCTATTGCTGAAGAAGAAATTGATGTCGCAGAAACCTTTACCTGTTTTAATGGCAAAGTAATTCCTTCATCTTATTTAATGGATGGTGGGTGCGACTGTGAATCTTGTGAAGATGAAGGATCGTATTAATTTAGAATTTTAAACTCAAAATAATCTATTAATTTATTTGATTAAAAAAAGGCTCTCAGAAATGGGAGTCTTTTTTTTCTAAATTAATTTTTTAATTAATTTAATTCGCAATTCATATCTGCGCCACAACATTGCGGAGATTTTATCTTTCCCATGCAACCTGGGCATTGTGATATTTGAACTACAACTCCATTATCCAAGGTTAAATGGGCATTTTCTAGAGGAAGATCACATTTGCCACATTGAGCATTTACTGACATTCCACATTTTTTACATTCGTAAGTATTCATTTTTTTATGAGTAAGATAATAAAAAATATATAGTATAAAATTTAATGAGTTGAAAAAAAAAATTAATGAATAATGGTAAATTGTACACGGCGATTTGCTGCATCTACTTCAGAGGTATTTCCTGGATATTTCACTTGTTTTTTTCCTTTAAATGTAATTTCTAAACGATTTTTATCAGCACCTTTTTTAATTAAGTAATTCACTACATTATTTACTCGAACTTCAGAAATTTTATTATTTATTTCATCACTACCGTCAATATCAGTATGTCCACTTACGGATATTTTTTTTGTAGGATTTGCTGCCATATAACTTACTACTCTATCCATTATTCTGTAGTAAATGGGATTAATATAAAAAGAACCTTTAACAAACATGATATCAGCAATGCCAAAGCTATTTAAATCCGTCGGAGGTGTCTCTATGATTGTTTTTCCAGTAATATCAACTTTATTACCTAAAGGTGTATTTACTTCTTGGTCAACTGCATTAATTACACCATCCTTATCATCATCACCTAATTTAGCTTCTGCTTCTTTTGCTAGGGTCTCCAAAGCAATTATTCGATTTAAGTTTTCTTGCATTACCAATGGATTAAAAGTTGGGGAATAAGTCCAGTCCGCATTATTTTTTGATTTACCAATATAATAACTAAATCCAATAGTTGCAGTTGCATAGTATCCAGAGAATCCACCACCTTGAATTGGAGCCGATTCAAAGTCAAAACCATAATTTTGACGAATATTCCCAATAAAAGCAATATCGCCGTTGATACTTAAGCGTTCGTTCAATTTAAATTGTGGTGTTAATCCGATTATTCCCTGCAACATTTCGTCTACTGAACCTTCTTTTAAATTGAGTATTTCATTTGGCCCACGAACTTCTTTATTCCACATTGCTGCATATCCAGCGCCCATATGTAATAATATTCCCCAACGAGTTGTGAAGTTATTCATATGAAGTAAGTCAGTTAAATTAAAGGTGGGTTGAATAGAAAAACGCAATGCATTAGTTGCTGGATGATCGTCAACAAATTGGAAGTTATCAAAACCTGCATCAAATTTTAACCCAAAACGGTTATTCATCATATAACGGTAGTTTAATTCATAATGATTTAATTGATGCAAACGAGTATAATGGTTAGTTTTACTCATACCATCGTGCCCTCCAATGTTAAATCCAATACTAGATTTGTTAATGCTTTGTGAATTTACTTGAACTGAGAATAAAACCGCTAGAATACAGAATAAATTTTTCATAAGAAATAAGTATTGTTTTATATTAAAATTACAAGATCAAAGTTATTTTATTTTTACCAATAAAAACTCTTTTTTTAGAATTTAGCAAAATATTGAAATATTGTATTCATAATATGGCCCAACCACATTATTATAAAGCGGCTATTTCCGAGACAGAAAATAATTAGTCAATTATAATAAGTTTAGTAAACGGCGATATACTAATGTCAAACAGGGATTATTGGGAAGGTTACTTCTTTGGAAAAATTTTGTATTCTAAAAGTTACTGTGCTTGTTAATTGGTTAGTTCAGACGGGTAATTTTAATTCATTTTACACATTGCTTCGTGAAATTTTCCAAATTAATTTGATTTTAAGCTAAAAAAATATCCTAGTTGTCTTAACTTATAATTTAATGTTATTTTTTCTATTTTTACAATATGAACAATAAAAAAATATTCATTATGAACAATAAAAAAATCATATTACTTTTCTTCACTTTTTTCAATCTTTTTTTATGCTTAGGCCAAGAAATACAAATGGATTCGATCGAAAAAAAAATCCTTGAAATAGCTATTCCTGAGGAGTTACAAATTTACACTTCAATAGAAAAATCAAAACGGAATTTTTATTCCTCTGAATCAGATAAGATAAGAAACGGGAAGCATAAGCCATGGAGACCTATTGTAAATGACGGTGTTATATTAAACATTAGTGGTTTGGGATGTATTGATAATTATCCTTCAGCTGGAGTAGGCGCCGAATTAGGATTTTCGTATGTAAGTAGAATCGGTTTTACATTTGGTTCATATATAGGTGGTGCATCTAATGAAATGTTTTGGATTGGTGGTGCAGTAGGATATACACATTGCTTAAGAAAAATAGCTCCCTATGGTTTGATCGGATTTGCTGCTGCTACATATGAACTGGAAGGTTCAGGTACATTGGAATTGGGGTCTAATTTTCGATTAACAAGTTGGCTTTCCTTTAAGCCAGCTATTCGTATAGGTTTAGCTAAGGATGATTATACTAACTTTTTATACAATTACAATGTGCTACTGTTATCTCTTACCTTAGATCCCTTTAGATTATTACCCTATAATTACTAAAATTTAAGTGCCGACATCGCATAAAAAAAGCCCTGAAAGTATCGTCAGAGCTTTTCAAATCAGTTGGATTAAATCCTATTTGATTACTTTCTGTGTGTAAACTCTTGAACCGATTTCCAATTGTAAGAAATATGTTCCTACCGATAAATTCGTTGTAGCAATTGATGCTTGTTGAACAAAAGTCAACATTTGCGATTTCACTACTTGTCCATTTATGTTAAATAACTTCATCGTTCCGGATGTCACTTCATCAAATTGAATGTTCAATTCATTGCACATTGGATTCAACACCGTAAATGGATTTGTTACAAGATCATTTAAATCGCTTAAACCGCTTAATTCAACTATATCGTTGACAACGATTGTATTCACATTAGTTGTTTTGATGGGGCAATAAAGGATTAACTGCAAGTTCAAACAACCATTTGCCATGCCGTTTGGAATGTAGTAATAAATGGTGTACGTTCCAATCGTCACGTTCATCGTATCTATAAATGTCCAAACCGTTTGTAAGGTATCGTTTCCAATCATATTGGATGAAGTCATCGAAGCGCCTGCACATGCATTGAAGTTGAAATTACAATCTTCGTATAGTTGAACTAAGTTCCCTACAGCTGCTGGACCGCAATTAGTATTGTTAACCACTAAGGTATCGCCTGTATTTGCTCCTGTGATGGTCATGGAATCACAAACATTCATTTGACATCCATTCACATCTATTACATTCACACAGAAGACTCCTGGCCAGAGATTATAAAGATCCTGAGTTATCGAACCTTGATTCCACGAATATGAGTAAGGAGGAGTACCACCGGTAACATATGATAAAATAGAACCATCATTTGAACCTGTAGAACAAGGCGTTGTATTCAAGGTCACATTGAAATTAGCACATGGATTCGGTCCACCGCCTAAAATGATGAAAGTTGCATTCAACGAATCAATCCCACCAAATAAAGTGCTTTGATTGTAATAAACGCCGTAAACACCCGGACACAAGTTGCCAATTTGATAGGTATTCGTGGCGATAATCGCTCCGTTCCCATACCACGTAATGGAAGACTGAATAACACCGGAAGTATTGGAGATTGCTGCTGTTCCATCGCACACGTTTGGTCCACTAGCTGGAGTGATCGTTAATTGTGCAAAGGAAAATTGCGCTAAGAATAAGAAGCTTAGTCCCAAGAACATTGATTTAAGTAAGTTTTGTTTCATGAGTTAAGTTTTTTTACGAAATTAATAAATACTAATGCAAATATAGTTTTATTTTTAGTATTCGTATGCTTTCTGATTTACAGTATTTTATAAAAAAAGCCCATACTAAAAATTGTAAACTCTGATAGGAAAAGGTTTATTTTTATTGTCAAAATTTTTATTAAGATTTTAGCTATTTATTGCATCTCATCTGGGTTTCGTAATTCAGTTATCATATTATTCATGCTTCTTCCAATAGAGCCGGTATTCATTTCCTGTCTCGTATATAAATAAATCGAACGCAAAGCTACCCGCTTTCTTTTTCTTTGATTTTGTACCACATTTTGTTAAATTGAACGGTCTTTTTTTTTCTTTAATAATTCCAAATGGTCGGTATAGCGGAACATCTCCTTGCATAGTAATTTCACTAATACCAGAAATAAAAACAGTAGAATCCTTACTTATCTTTCCCAAATAAAAATGGTCAAACGATACTGAATCTAGATCGTAACCGGTTTTATTGAAAACTTGAATATTTATATTTTGACCGATTGTCATTAAAGGTATTAGCATTAAAATTGCTAATTGAAATATAAATTTAAATTTTAACATGATTTCTTAGTTTAATATCCTTGCACCTAACTTCTGTCTGTGAAAAATCCAAGGAATTTCGTTCATAAATATAGGAATTAAAACCAGCTACAAATTTTGTACATTTAGTTTAAAAATAAATCCATAATTATGAGCTGTTTAGCTGTTGTTTTTTCTTGTTGCGCTTATTGAATAAACCATTGGAATTTTGTCGCCTAAGTGTTCAATTCTAAATCTTTTTGGTTCAAATTCAATTGTCTTATTGAAACAATTATAAGGCGAGTAGTCAAACTCATCAAACGATTTTATTTCTAGTCCATGTTTAATCAAGTTAGAGAGAACTTCACTTACACTGTGATTCCACATTACATAAGATTGTTTTATCGCTGCATTTTTGTCTGCGTAAGTACCGACTTCTGTCTCTAATATTGCTCCAGAATTAAAATATCTATAAGCAATTTTTTCAAAATTATCATCAAACATCCACACAACAGGATGAAACTCTACGAAAACAAACTGCCCATTTGGCTTGAGAAAATCAGCGACAATTTTTGCCCACTTGCCTAAGTCCGGTAACCAACCAATAGTTCCATAACTTGTAAAAACAACATCAAATTTTTTATCTAAATGCTTGGGTAGATCGTAAATATCACAACAAATAAACTTTGTATTGGCTTGAGTTTCTTTTGCAATTTGTAGTGCACTTTCAATTGCTTTGTCCGAAAAATCAACACCTGTGACCTCTGCTCCAAGTCTACTCAATGAAATAGTGTCTTGTCCGAAATGACATTGCAAATGTAAAATAGACTTTCCCTTTATGTCGCCAAGTAAGCTTAATTCAATATCATTAAGCGATGAATTACCATTCATAAATCCATCAAGGTCGTAAAATTCGGACTTTAAATGTGTGTCAGTTCTATTGTTCCATGATTGACGATTTATTTCAATGTAATTTTCCTCTGAGTTCATTTCTTGTATAAATGTTTTTTTTCTAATTAACTACTAATTATTAGCATTTTACTTGCCTTTAACCCAAATATAGAATAAATGGCTAATAAAACCAAGTTGAAGAAAGCCTACTATGGGAAACTAACTTCATATGTTCGTGAATTCACTTTCCAATACAAAACTTACTAAATATATTTCCTAAAAGATCATCGGTTGAAATATCTCCTGTAATTGTTCCTAAGTGAAACATGGCTTGGCGGATATCCATGGCAATAAAATCTGCGCTTGTTGCATCTTCTAATCCATTCTTAGCTTTTTCTAGCGTCTCATTAGTTTTTATTAGGGCCTCATAGTGGCGCGCAGAAGAAACAATGGTTTCATTTTGCAAATCAAAATTACTTACAACAAGTGCAACTAAACTATTTTTTAATTCTTCTATTCCAGTTCCTGTTTTGGCGCTTATACAAAGTCCTTCAGGGTTTAAATTAGGATTCAAATCAGCTTTATTAACTAAAAGAAGAATGTGTTTTTCGGGAAATTGTGTTTTTAATTTCGCTACCCAAATGGTTGTTTCAGAAAGTGAACCCGTATCATTTGCATCTGCTAAACAGAGCACAATGCTTGCTTGTTCAATCTTTTGCTGAGACCGAGCAATTCCCATAGCTTCAATGGTTTCTTCAGTTTCGCGGATGCCCGCTGTGTCTATCAAGCGAAAAAGAATTCCATCGATATTCAGTGTTTCTTCAATTACATCTCTTGTTGTTCCGGGGATGTTGCTCACAATAGCCCGTTCTTCGCCCAATAATTGATTCAAAAGTGTACTTTTTCCTGTATTTGGAGCTCCAACTAGGGCTACAGGAACACCATTTTTAAGGGCATTTCCTAAGTCAAAAGATTTTGCCAAGCGCTTAATAATTCCCAAAACTTCTGAAATTAATGATTTGAGTGCACTGCGATCGGCAAATTCTAGATCTTCTTCTGAGAAATCGAGTTCCAATTCAATGAGAGAAGCAAAATGGATAAGTTTTTCGCGTAGGTCTTTTAATTCGGAGGAAAAGTTACCGCGTAATTGCCGTAAAGCAACTAAATGTGATTGCCGTGATTGTGAAGCAATAAGGTCTGCAATGGCTTCCGCTTGTGATAAATCGAGCTTTCCGTTTAAAAAAGCACGTCTTGTAAATTCACCTGGTTCTGCTAAACGACAGCCTGCTGCGCAAAGTACTTGTAAAATTTGTTGCTGGATATAAGGCGATGCGTGACAAGAGATTTCTACACTTTCTTCGCCTGTGAAACTTTTACCTTCGCTAAATACAGAGACTAAAACCTCATCAATTAAAGTTTTATCAGGTGCTGAGAAAAGTCCAAAGTGACTTGTATGTGATGCTTTATCTTGAAGTGGCTTGCTAAAAAATTGTTCGGTTAACACGAATGATTTCGGTCCAGAAATACGAATGAGAGCAATCGCTCCAATACCATTTGGAGTAGCTAGAGCACAAATAGTATCATCAGTTTGAAACATTTGACAAAGTTAAAGAAACTAAGTACCGATTGCAAATGTACAAGGAACTTAGATTTCAAGTAAAATAACAAAGTCCTTTCAAGACATTTGATGTACCTTTGCACCATGGATCACGATATAGAATTGCGTTATCAAAAATTAAAAACCCATCTTGAAATTACCTTTGGTGAGGGAATGGACCTGCAAGCTATGCTCTTTCTTATTGGCGTAAATGAATTAGGCTTGGGCTACAAAAATTTTTCCAAACAAGAGAAAACAGATTTATTTCACATTGCAATTTGTACACTTTTAGAACCTTATGGTTACTATAAATTTGAGGGGAGAGATGAAGAATCGTGGCCGCACTTTAAACTTTTAAAAACACTTCCACCTTTGGAACACCGAGAACAGCAGCACCTCATGAAGCAGTCAATGCTCGACTATTTTATCGCCAACGATTATTATTCTGAGCAAGCTTAACGGATAACCAATACTTTACCTACTTTTTCGTCTTTTCCTTCATTTGTGGCAGTCCAAATAATGTAAACACCACTTGCAACTGCATCTCCACCTAAGGTTTTAACATCCCAAGTAGCAGTGCCTCCATTTGAGGTAGTTTTGTAAACTAAATTTCCTGCAACATCTGTTACTTTCACATCTGAATTGTAGCGGATACCTTGAATTGTTACTACTCCGGCATAATTTGGTCGCACTGGATTAGGAAAAACCTTTGTTGTGGCGTACTCGGGGTCTTCATATGTTGCATTTGTACGATAAGAAACCAAGCCCTTGTCTGTAATAATAAATAATTCTCCTGTAGTTTGATCCAATTTTAAATCAAGAATATTATCTGAGATCAAGGGTGAATTTTTTGTGGTATGCTGCTCCAAAATTTCAGATCCGTCTTGGGAAAGTAATAAAATTCCGGCAGAAGCTGTAGCCATCCACTTCCGATTACCACCATCGACTTCAATATCTGTAATGTGGGTATTTCCAAGAAGATATTCAACATTTCCCTCAAATTCTACTTTTATGCGCTGTGCGTCATATTCTCCCGCGGCGGATGTAAATGCTGAATTTGCGTTGTAAAGTATTGCAAAACCTGCATCTGTGCCAATCCAAATTTCCCCATCAAAATCTGCGGCCAAAGCAGTGACATTTTGTGATGGAAGATCGCCTGAAAAAACACCAGTCCTTAAATTAATGTATGCATCATCTGAAGGATCTGCAAGGGAATTGTTTGTAGTATAACCGAATATGCCGTCGCTACTTGTTGCAAACCAAATATTTCCATCAAAATCTACAATCATTTTTTTGGTAAACTTATTTCGAGCTGCAGCACCGACATCATAGTTATACCAAACTCCATTGTTATCCATTACATTAAGAGGTTTTAGGGTATAGCCATTTAAGGCCCATAAATTTCCACTGGCATCGTAACAAACATCAGAAACAAGTGTCCAAGTAGTTCCCAATGACATGATTTCTAAAGTCGAATTCGAGGCATTATAATTTTGTACAGTACCATTATCTAGCACCGACAAAGGAAATTCAGAATAGGTACAAACGGCAACTTTATCTGAATTTTTTGGATTTATCGAAACGTCTAAAAAATCCCAGATATTTTGGTTTACCCAACTTGGTACTTGCTCTACATTAATATTACTCCACTCCTCATCCTCAAAAAAATGTATTCCATTTTTATAAAATAACGGGCCGTTTCCAGATAATCCGCCAGAAGCGATTGCTAATTTTCCATCATTAACATCCATTGAATAAAAATCCTTGTTTTTAGTTCCTGAAACACTAATTATTTGAAAGTTAAATTCATCGGGATAAAACATAAGTCCAACATTTTTATCGGCTGACCATAAACCTGTAGAATTTAAAACGGAGTTAGCAACAGAAAACCATTCGTTGAAATTTGAGGCACTGTATCCTGCTGTTTGGAGCAAATTGGAATTAAAAAGTGAAACCCCACCTTCTGTATTTACATGCAAATAAGAGTCACTTGTCGAAATAGAATTAATTTCAAGTGAAAACGGCGAAGGTGCAAAGACTTCTTTACCATTGCTTGTTAAACGAAAAATGGTATCAGAACCATACGTTGGTGTTTTAAAAAGTACAAAGAAAATAGTATTAAAATTCTCTAATCCTGCATAAAAATTTGTAGAAATTTGCGGTAATCGCATGTCAGTAGTCCATTGAGCAGGATCCGGCAAGGCGGGATTAGTATAATTTGCATAAAGTAATTTTGAAGGAGTAAGAGCAAATAGTGTATCTGCTTTTAGAGCTACATCCACTATTTTTTCCAAACCATCTGTTGGGTAGTATGTGTCTTTAATTTCCTTTTTTTCATCGTTAATTTTTACAATAGAAAAATCAGTCGCTGCTAAAATAAAATCACCATTTCTCCTGAAGGAATTAATTTTTTTAGAATAGGGAATCGAAGCTAATTTTAAAGCAGGGATGTTAAAAATCTCTCCTTCTTTTAGAACATCAATATTCCCATTTTTATATCCGATATACAATTGATTTGTTTCAGCGTAAAAATAAAGACAAGAAATTTCAATGTCTGAAAGACCATTAATAGCGGTCCATAATTTCTTTTCTTTCGAAGCTATGTCGTATTCAAACAACCCGTTTTCAAAAGCTGTAAACACTGTTGATTCTGATGCTGCAATTGCTATTGCTTTGCTTGTTGAAGAATGAAAGCGCCATGTTCCTGTACTAATTTGGGCTTGTGATTTTATGAATAATAAAAAAGAAAAAACAATCAGTAGAATTTTCATAGGAATCTTGTTCTTTCAACCAACGATTAAATATAATTTATGTTGTTTTGAGTTCATTATTTTACTGAAAAGAATTTATAAAAACAACTCCGTTTTCATTTTTCCAAATAGAGTGTAAATCTAGTGGACGAATTAATAGATTATCAACTGAATTTACTTGCTTCTTTTTTTTCACCGCCGAATAAGATTAAGTTATTTGCATAAGAATCAGGTTGTGTTTTAAAAATAGCATGTCGTTCGTCCTCGTTTGAAAAATAGCAAAGTTAGAAAAAGGTATAAAATCACACCTGCCCACATCGAAATACTTACAAAACTAGCGCGAATCACATTTTTTGGCTCAAAACTGAATTCAAGTATGCTTTTCCCCTTGGGAAGATCGACAGCCATGAATGTTTCACTCACTTTGACAACAGGAACGGACTTTCCGTTTACTTTCGCTGTCCAAGATGGATGGTAATTTTGTAGATATATGAATTTCCTAGCATCTGGCAATTCTGTGTGAAGTATTAACTCATTAGGAGAAAAGGTCTCCACCCAAAATTTTTGCGCCGAAAGCGTATCGATCGTTTTTTTATCGATATGATTGTTTTTATCCAATCGCTCAGCTAAAAAATAGACAGGATACTGAATCAATTTGTCAAATTCACCAGTCTCAATCGCACGGGCCATATTTCTATACGTATACGGGCTAATTCCATCGTAAGTCGGTCGCTTAAAATAAATGGATAAGTTCTTCCAAAGTTGGTCAAAATGCTGACTTTGGTCTACGTCATTAAAAGTTGTAAGTGGCAGCGTTGATGACGGTATAGGAAATCCTTCAGGTAGCGTATCCATGCCAACGGAGGCGTCATTCAAGGATCGATCGTAGAGGACAGTCGCGTATTGATTCATCCATGTAAACGAAACGACTTCCATTACATATACAAGTAGAAACGTTTTTTTCCAGCCCAATACATTATCACCGAATAACTTGAATTTGCGCATCAATAAAAATAATCCCATGAGTAAAATGAGCACGCCAGTTTGAAGAAAAATCAATTCATTGATCTGTGCTACATTTATAAAATGCAACCAGCCAATCGTGAAGATTTGCAAGAATTTGTATTGTTCAACACCTGAGAAGAGGAAGAGATTAGAGATTACAAAACAGATGATGGCGAAGAGAAGTTGACGGGTGAAAAGTTTACGTGCCTGTAATGATTGACTCAGGTAGTGCAACGAAAATCCTGCTGAGAAAAGAAAGAAAAACAAGGCAAATAATCTGAACAGCGATGGAAAACGGAACAAATCCATGAAGGGAAGATAGGTTGTCCATGTACGAACAGGCAGGGATTGTCCCATTGAAATTAAAAGAAATAATATCCCAATTCCAAAGAAGATTTTTACATTTTTTGGAGCATCTTTTCGAAACAATACCGCTAAAATCGTCAGCAAGAGTAACACGCCAAAATACGCATTGGTCATCGAGAAATCGGCTCCCCAGAATGCCTGATCGTTCTTTGTTGTCGCCAGTGGATAGATGAAAGATATGAGTGCCTCGGGCGAGAACGATCCTTCCAAGGTATTCCAAACATCTGCTCTTTCATTCAGACCTGTACCCCGAGTAATGAGTGGAGCCATATCGAAGGCGGCAATTAAAACCACAGAACTCATTAGTAGAAAGATGACAGACGAAATTCCAAAAAACTGCCATTGTTTCTGATAGTGGGCGTAATTTTTAGCGCGAATTTGCCTCACAGATTCAACGATAAAAAATCCAAGGAGAATGTAGATCGTGACAATGAAAATACCAGGATATCCACCAGAAAGTTGCAAAAACAAGACGAGTGCCAATTGCAAACCAGATCGAAAGTTCGGTGTTTGTTGAACGCGTAGAAAATACATCACTACCCAAGGAAGCCACGCTGCGCTGACCACCCAACCAATATGCTGCGCGTTGCCAATCATCACGCCCGAAAGCATATAGCCAATTGCGCAAGAGAGTAATGAGACCCGGGCAAGTCCAAATTGCTTGAGTAAAAAATAGAAGCCCAAACCGCCCAAATAGAGGTGCAGCAGGTATTCAAAATGTAGGCTCCCTATCGAATAGCCACCAAATAGAGCAGCAACACCCCAACTGACTGGATACCATGTACCAGGATCGCCCATTTGCGAAAAACCACAGTTGATAAAGGGATTCCAGAGTGGTAGTTGATTCTGAGAAAGCATATCTGTTATGAAATATTTCCATGGAAGGTACAAATCCATTGCGTCCCATTTCATCACAGCCATTCCAAACACGAGCGGCCAAAGTGCCACAACGAGTACCAAAAGGAGAATCAAAGAATCAAAATATGTTGAACGCTGTTGTTTCATTCGAAATCGAAAGTACAAAACTTTTTGTGATTTTTTTGATTGATCCAGTCATTCCCTCTAGCAAGCGGTAAGATTGT
>JBILPT010000005.1:0-79670 GCA_044373675.1 Crocinitomicaceae bacterium
GCAGCTAACAGCACCTACCCAAAAGGCGGGGTTTCGTGTTCCAAAGACAGATTTGTGGTGAACGAAACTTTCGTACTTTTAATCAACATTTGTTGTGAATCGCCCGCCCTTCGGGTAGCTGCAAACTATTAGCATACATTAATTAGAGCTAAGTTAAATTATGAAAAAAATATCTATTCTATTTTTATTGTGTTTTCTTTCGCCATTAACTCATGGACAACAAATAACACTTGTAACAACTCTTCAGGATTCAATTCAAGAGACCTCAGGCTTAATTTATTTAAGCGGAAAACTCATTACACATAATGACTCTGGAGGAGAGCCTATTCTATATGAATTAGATAGTATTTCTGGTGATGTTACTCGCTCTGTAATAATCGAAAACGCCACAAACGTTGATTGGGAAGACATTTGTTCTGATAGTACATATATTTACATTGCTGATTTCGGAAATAATAATGGTGCTCGAACTGATTTGAAAATATATCGCCTGCTAATTTCAGATTATTTAATGACTCCTAACGATACTGTCACGGCCGATATAATTACTTTTTCATACGCAGATCAGATAGATTTTAATCCAAGCCAATTTTCTACAAATTTTGACGCAGAAGCGATTATTTCTTTCAATGATAGCTTGTTCATTTTTACTAAAAACTGGGGGGATAATTGGACTAACATTTATGCTTTACCAAAAACACCCGGGACTTATCAAATAGCAAAAGTAGATAGCATAGATGTTCAAGGACTAATAACAGGAGGTACATATGATGAGCTAACAAATACTGTTTTACTCTCTGGATATACATTTACCGATCCTTTTGTCGTGGAGATAACTGGGTTTTCTTCAAATAATTTTTCGAATGGAACAATTAATAGATATTTACTAGATCCACCTTTGGGCTCATCAATTCAAATAGAAGGCATTACTTTGTTCCAAAACAATCAATACTACCTTACATCAGAAGTTAACTTTAACGGAATATCATCTCTTTACAGACTTGATAATTACACCCTTAAAATTGAGACTATTGATCCAAATAAAGCCCTTATATTTCCTAATCCAGCTTCTGATTTCATACAATTAAAGGGTGTTGGTTTTTCAGTTGTGGAAATTTATAACGCATTAGGGGTTTTGAAAAAAACTTCAGATAGTCAATTAATTTCTATATCGGATTTAACTAAAGGCACATATCTTTTAGTTGCTAAAAACTCTAAAGGAGATGTTGTGTTTTCAAAAAAACTGATAATTCAATAAGCTATGCTAACACTAGCTAAAGGGGATTAAAACACACCGTATCCAACCTTACTAAAAAATCTCCTATACTAAATTACCTTAATTTTACACTATTAAATAAAGCGAAAGAACAAACAGATGAAAAAATTTATGCTTAATATCCAATTAGAAGGATTGGACATTGATACAAGAATGAAACTACTCCCAAGAGAACAGGAGCTTGTAAAAGAACTAGAACAAAATGGGAGTATTGTAGAAACCTATATTAAACTTGATATGTCTGGTATTTTCATCGTAATGATGGCGAATGATTCTGAAGATGTGCATGCTAAACTTTCAATTTTACCCTATTATCCGTATATGAAAATTGAAATCACTCCAGTGAGAGTGCTTAACAACATTAACCAATAAGTTGGACATACACCCGAAAACCCCAAAGTTTAGGGGTATGAATTCTTAAAAGAATAATTAGCTCCAAACTAGCATATCCTAGCTAATCCGTTTTATTACCAACTCATCTACTTTTTGGAAAAAATGTTGAGGTGCATAAGTTCTCCATTCAATTTCGTCAAGAGTTCCGCCCATTAAAAAATAATTATCGATGTTTACTTTATGAAATTCTGCGGCAACATGCTCATGAAAATTTACGAGTGCAATCCAACCATCTTCTACTTCATCAAACCACTCCTCGTAATAGCAATCATCAGAGTAATGAAAATTAAGTACATTTTCGCCGATTAAAATAAATTTTGTGATCCCTTCTTCAATCATAAGTTCAATAAAATCGCGCTTTAACAGCATAATATCATTTTCTATTGCATCGTTCCATTCGCCCATCATTTCAAGAATTGCAAATCCTGTATCATAGTCGCAGTATAAAATTTTCAGAAATAAGGTTTCAGAGCCAATAGTATCCCATTGCGGATGAATACAATAATTATAGATGGCGTTTGTAAATTCAAACTCGCTGTAATTACGCCCATAAAATGGAGAACGCTTATCTTCTGAAGCAATGTAGTAAGCTCTCCAATTATAAAAAGGTTCAATAGAATGCACGTGCAAATTTACATTTGGATTTTCATTATATAAAAAAATTTATATTAAATATGTCAATGAGAATTGACTTAAGAGATAAAAGCTAAAAATTGTAATGTAAATTTGTGTTCTAAATAAAATAGTAGTGGGGAAAGATAAATTAAGACGCTTTGCGGCGATAAAATCTTTTGAAAATGTAATTGAAGCAAAACCTGAAGTTGATTTTTCACTGAAAGGATCTTGGCGAAAAAACTTTTTTAAGAACAATAACCCAATTGTATTAGAATTAGGCTGTGGAAAAGGCGAATATTCGCTAGGATTGGGAAAACATTACCCAAACAAAAATTTTATTGGACTTGATTTAAAAGGAAATCGAATTTATATTGGAGCCAAAGAAGCTTTAGCATTAAACATGAAAAATGTTGCTTTTTTAAGAACAAGAATTGATTTTATAACAGATTATTTTGCGGAAAATGAAATCGATGAAATCTGGCTAACTTTTTCAGATCCTCAGAGAAAAAAACCTAGAAAAAGATTAACCTCTCCATTATTTATAGAGCGTTATCAGCAGATATTAAAGCCCGGAGGACTTATTCACCTTAAGACAGATAGCGAACTCTTGTTTGAATATACGCTAGATGAAATAGAAAATAAGAAATATACTTGCCTTGAAAATACACGGGATTTATATGGTGAATTGTCAGCTAAAATGGATGAAGAAACTAAAGCAATTTTTCATATAAAAACCCATTATGAAAAGTTATTTTCTGCAAAAGGTTTCACTATTAAATACTGCAAATTTCAGATTAATTAATTCTTACTTACAAAACAAATTAGTAAAAGTTATCACCTTAAGCATTTGGACATAGAAAATTAGAAAAAAAAGCTTATTTTTGCCATCTAAATAACTAGAAAATGGATAATTTAAGTTTTGAGGAGATAAAATCTAAATTTAGTTCAAATAAAAAATTTAAAATTGCAGGTTATGCTCTTGGTGGACTAATTTTATTGGGTTTACTTTATTTTTTATACCGTCAATTTATATGGATGCCAAGTAATGAAAAATCTAACGATAGTTGGTGGGTGGGAATGAATTTTATAGAAAAAGATTCAACAAATCAAGCAATAAAGTCTCTTGAACCAGTTGTAAAAAAATATGATGGTAAATCAGGTGGAGAAATAAGTCAATTTCTATTAGCTCGTCAATACATGGAAAAAGGACAATTTCAAAAGGCTATAGAAAATTTAGAGGGTGTAGATGTGAATGATACTTATGTTCGTATTTATTCAATTGGTTTGCAAGGAGATTGCTATTCTGAGTTAAAAAAATATGACACAGCAATAGAAAAATATTTAGAAGCTGCAGATGAAGAAGACAATGAGTTTACAACACCAATGTATCTTTTAAAAGCAGGTTTGTGTGCTGAAAAAACGAAAGATTACGAAGCAGCAACAACTCATTACACGCGTATTTTAGATGATTATCCTGCCTACGGATCTCAAAAAACAATTGAAAAATACATTGCAAGAACAAGTACAATTAAAAAGAAATAAGAATGGCGACAGCCAGTAAAAATCTTTCAAAATATAATAAGGAACTTGTTCCTAATGGTGCCGATTTTAAAATCGGCATTGTTGTTTCTGAGTGGAACGAAAGTATTACATTTAAACTCTTAGAAGGTGCACAAAAAGCTTTAGAAGAAAATGGTGTTGCTAAAGAAAATATTCATATTCAATATGTGCCAGGAGCTTTTGAACTTGCCTTAGGAGCTCAATATTTTTTTAAAGAACAGAAAATAGATGGTGTAATTGCAATTGGCGTGGTTATTCAAGGAGAAACAAAACATTTTGATTATGTATGTTCTGGAACTACAAATGGAATAATGGAGGTGATGTTAAAATACAATAAACCTGTAGCATTTTGCGTATTGACAGATAATAACATTCAGCAATCGATTGATCGTTCTGGAGGCATTCACGGCAACAAAGGTACAGAAGCGGCAATTGCGTGTCTTAAAATGATTGCAAATAAGCAGCGTTTCATTAAATAAGAAACCATGACATTGATAAAGTCTATTTCTGGGATTCGAGGAACAATTGGAGGAAAGGTCGGCGAAGGACTTACTCCCTTAGATGCAGTTTTATTTGCTGCAGCTTATGGAAGCTGGCTAAAAACACAAAACCCTTCAAAAAAATTGAAGGTCGTTATTGGAAGAGATGCGCGTATTTCAGGTCAAATGATTTCAGATCTTGTATCCTCAACCTTAATTGGTTTGGGCATAGATGTTGTAAATTTAGGTTTATCTACAACTCCAACTGTTGAAATTGCAGTTCCCATGGAAAATGCACAAGGTGGTATAATCTTAACTGCAAGTCATAATCCAAAACAATGGAATGCACTAAAATTATTGAATGAAAAGGGAGAATTTATTTCTGGAGCAGAAGGCGAAATGCTTTTAGAAATAGCAAAAAATCAAGATTTTGAATTCGCAGAAGTCGACGACTTAGGTTCAATAAGAAACGATGACTCCTACATGCAAAAGCACATTGCTGCAATATTAGCCCTTCCACTTGTAGATTCAAAGCTTATTAAAGAAGCAAATTTTAAGATTGTCGTAGATGCCGTAAATTCCAGTGGTGGGATTTTTGTCCCAGCTCTTCTAAAAGCGCTTGGTGTTTCACAAATAACGGAAATGTACTGCGAACCAAATGGAGATTTCCCGCACAATCCTGAACCTTTACCTGAAAACCTGAAAGATTTGTCACAGGCAATGAAAGTTCAAAAAGCTGCTATTGGAATTACAGTTGACCCTGATGTTGATCGCTTAGCATTTGTTTGCGAAGATGGCTCAATGTTTGGAGAAGAATATACCTTAGTTGCAGTTGCTGATTATGTTTTAAGTCAAACACCAGGAGCAACAGTTTCAAATTTATCATCCACTCGAGCTTTACGAGATATCACAGAAGAAAAAGGACAAGTATATTCTGCGGCAGCAGTTGGAGAGGTAAATGTTGTAGCTAAAATGAAAGAAGTAAATGCCGTAATTGGTGGAGAAGGAAATGGCGGCATAATTTATCCGGATTTGCATTATGGACGTGATTCCTTAGTTGGAATTGCCTTATTTCTTACTCATCTTGCTATAGAAAAAAAGTCGATGACTGCTCTGCGAGATAGTTATCCAAAGTATGTTATTTCCAAAAATAAAATTGAATTAACTCCAGAGATTGATGTTGATTTAATTTTAGTGAAAATGGCTTTAAAATATGCTGATAACGAGGTTGATACAACAGATGGTGTCAAAATTTACATCGAAAAAGAATGGGTGCATCTACGAAAAAGTAATACAGAGCCAATTATTCGAATTTATTCTGAAGCAAGCGATGAAGAAGCAGCAAATAATCTAGCAAATCGAATTATCTCAGAGATAAAGGCGCTAATTTAATTTGGGTTTTTAGCCAACAGATTAAGATGAAGCAAGGCTTCTCCAATTTCAGCTTCATTTATTTCGATATCATAAACGGCAAATCCAATTCCCTTTAGTAAGCTACATAAAATTTTCCCAGAATGATTTTTTTTGTCTTGATACATAAAGGAAATTATTTCTGGCACCTCATCGAGTTCAATTGACACCATCGGAAAACTTGCTGTAATTGTTGCTTCAATATCCCTAAATTCTTCTATAGAAATAAATTTTCTTTTCATAGAAATATGTGCTTCGGCGCACATTCCTAAAGCTACTGCATGACCATGAGAAATTTGTCTTTTATTTAATTGGTAGCCCTCAAGCGCATGACCAATTGTGTGACCAAAATTCAATATTTTTCGCAATCCTCCTTCTAATGGATCTTTGTCGATAATCTTAGTTTTTATCAAAACAGAACTATAGATAACATCAAGTTGAATTAAATCATTTTCAGAATGAATTTTTTGAATTTTTAACCATAAATCCTTATCTTGAATTAGGGCATGTTTTAGCATTTCAGCATAGCCATTAAAAATTTCCTCGCCGGGAAGTGTTGCTAAAAAAAGTGGATCGATAAAAATATGAGAAGGATGAGAAAATGTACCCAATTGATTTTTATATCCCTCTAAATCGATGCCATTTTTACCACCAATTGCCGCATCAACCATTCCAAGAAGTGAGGTTGGAACATTTATAAATTTTAATCCTCTTTTGTAAACTGAAGCAATAAATCCACCCATATCTGATACCATCCCGCCACCTAGATTGATGATTAAATCTTTTCGAGAAACATTGTACTCTGTAAGTGCTTGCCAAACTTGAAAACACACTTCCATGACTTTATTTGTTTCGCCAGTTGGCAGCAGAATAATTTCTGCGCGCTCAAGTTCGTTGAAAGAAGTAATAAGGTAATCTAAGCAATTATCATGGGTGTTTTCATCAACAATTATAATAATTTTATGCGCTGAGAAGGCTGATAAAACATTGGAAAATGAACTTTCAAGAATAGAACCAATTTCTACCTGATAATTAGTAGCCTTTATAATTTTCATTTTCTGATTTGATATCAAAATTAATTAAACTTTTCTGAACGCAACTTCGTAATAAAAAAGCAATTACTTTTGTGCCATGTTATCTTTCGAAAATACAGAGATTGCCTTTAAGAGTAAATCTACTCCTGATTTAAAAAGAGCATATTGGTTGTTTAAGATTGTTTCTTCTCCTATCATTGTAAAAATCGGAAAAGTAGCTACTAATTTTGCTCTAAGTTTGCGTTTACCGATTCGTAAAATTGTTAAAGCAACCATTTTCAAACAATTTTGTGGTGGTGAAAGCATTGAAGATTGCAGAAAAAAAATGGAGGAATTAGCAACTTTTAAAGTTGGAACAATTTTAGATTATTCTATAGAAGGAAAAACAACTGATGAAGATTTCGAGCAAACAGTTCAAATAATTATTCAGACAATTCAAGAAGGAATAAACAATAAAAATATTCCTTTTGCCGTGTTTAAAGTAACGGGGATTGGGCGCATTGATTTATTAGAAAAGGCTTCCGATCAGGATTGTATTCTCAATGAATCACAAATACTTGAATTAGAAGGAATAAAGAATAGAATTGAGCGAATTTGTGCCGTTGCTCATACTGCAATGATTCCTGTTTTCATTGATGCAGAAGAATCGTGGATTCAAGCAATAATTGACACTTGGGCGCTGGAAATGATGCTAAAATACAATCTTGAAAAAGCAATTGTATACAATACATTGCAAATGTACCGTCATGATCGCTTAGAATTTCTTACAAGTTGTTCTGAAAACGCAAAAAAGTATGGAATAAAATATGGAATAAAATTAGTGAGAGGCGCATACATGGAAAAAGAAAGAGCGCGCGCTCAAAAACTAGGATATCCATCACCAATTTATCCAGATAAAAATGCAAGTGATGATGCGTACAATACAGCTTTAAAATTCATCCTGGAACATGATATGCTTTTTGCGCTTTGTGCAGGCACACACAATGAAGAAAGTTCATTGTTGTTAACCCAAGAATTAGAGAGAAAGCAAATTTCAAGGGACGATGATAAATTTTACTTCGCCCAATTACTCGGAATGAGCGATCACATTTCTTTTAATTTATCGAATGCAGGGTTTAAAGTAGCAAAATATGTTCCTTTTGGACCAGTAAAAGAAGTGATACCCTATTTATTGAGACGAGCAGATGAAAATACTTCAGTAGCTGGACAAACAGGCAGGGAACTTTCTTTGATAATCAAAGAGTTAGATCGAAGAAAGAAGAATTAATTTACCTTGATTATTTTTTGATAAAATCGATCTCCTAATTTCACAAAATAAGCGCCTGGACTCAAATTACTAGTTTCAATAGTTGTTTCTCCAAAAATATCAAACTGTAATACCTCTTCTAATAAAGCATTATAGATAATTCCCTGAATAGGAATTTCAGAAGCTATTGAAATGGTAAGTTCTTCATTAAAAGGATTTGGCGAAATTTTAGCTTGTATTTTATTTCCAAGACTTTCGATTTCAACTAATTGATTGAGTGTATTAACATTGTAAGTAATTGGAAAAACATTATTTGCTCCAACTTTCATCACAAAAACATGTGAACCTCCATTACTTGTATTTGCAAAAAGTCCTGTTGAGGCATTTGTTCCTACAGTTATGTATGTTCCATCATTTGTGGCTAATACCTGACCGGCTTCATCTAAGCCCTCATTATTGATTGCGCGAAACTGATCTAACCAATAAAGGTCAAGGTCATCAAAAAAATTAGCAACGATTAAGTCATAATTATCTTGAAAAGTTCCCTGATTTAATGTCTGATAAGCAATTGCAATTTTATTTTGACCTGGCAGAAATGCAACTTCACTAAAATAAGTAGAGGCTACTTGTGCTAAATCTACTTTTGTGTATTGAAATATTAAATTACCATCTAAATCATATGTACCTGCATAATCGTCAAAATTTTCAGGATTTACTTCTCTAAAACCGATAACGTAAATTTTATTAAGCCCTAGAGATAAGTCACTTACACCATATTTTCCAGCTAAATTACTTACGGTATCTTCCCAAATAATGGTTCCTTCGGCATTCATTTTTAAGATAAATCCTTTTACAAGATTTGAGTCAGGGATAAACATTTCACCACCAATAATAAACAGAGAATCTTGCACACTAACAATTGAATTTGCACGATCTTCACCAATGCTTCCAAAGGTTTTTGTCCACAAAGTATCACCATTTTTATCAGCATGAATAATGAGAATATCAGATGCTGTACTATTTGTCCCTTGAACTTCTCCAACCATTAAAATTGTTGAGTCTTTCGTCCAAATTGCGTCATTAATTCGTTCCCAATTACTTGGTTTTCCGTAGGTTTTTTCCCATAATTTATTCCCGTTAAGGTCAGTTTTTACAAGATATGCATCAAAATCTCCTGACCCAAAAGAATTT
This sequence comes from Crocinitomicaceae bacterium, assembly GCA_044373675.1. Taxonomy (GTDB): domain Bacteria; phylum Bacteroidota; class Bacteroidia; order Flavobacteriales_D; family Crocinitomicaceae; genus UBA952. Next base: position 9,205 of record JBILPT010000005.1, read on the forward strand.
GAAAACCCTGCGATATAGAATCCTAAATCAGCATTATACAAAACCCTTTTCCCTGCTTCTGATTCTGCACCGCCATAATTTTGACTCCATAAATAATTGCCTTCCGTATCTATTTTAAGTAGAAAAGCTTGTGAACTTTCTCCCCAACTACTTGAACTTCCAGTAATAGCATAACTTGAATCTTCTAACTGAACTATTCCTTCTCCACGGTCGTAACCTGAACCAGAATATAATTTAAAAAAACTATTCTGTCCATAGCTAAACCATGAAAAACTAATAATAAGAAAACTTATTAAAATCCGCATTGTACTCGAAGTATTATCGATTCACCATTTTTACTTATTAAATTTTCACTCGCCAAAGCAAGGTTCCAATTTCGAAGTTTTAAAGAAGAGTACATTCCTAAGCGATAGGAAGCAAAACCACCATAACTTCCATTTAATCCTATATTTAAGTTCTTTCCAAGACGATAATTTGCTCCAATAAATAACATTGGTGTATAAATAGAAGAAAGATACATTCGTATACCATAAAATTCTTGCAGGCGGTTTTTCGAGTTTTCATTTATTAATTTAGATACTTGAATAAAACCAGGAAGAAAAAGAATAGATTTTTTTTCAGATTTTGTGATACCAACAGAATCTAAGATATTGGCCGGAGAAGAAAGAATATCTCCATTGTTTAATAATTGATCGAAAGTAAATCCGGTAAAAGTATAAACTGAATCAGCTCTGTAGATTGTTTGTGCTTGAGTTAGTGAAACGAGCCCTAAATTTCGGCCTAGAAATTGAATGTAATTTGATTCATCTGATTTATACGTCATGGGAATACGAATATCGAAATCGATTCCTAATCCCAAACCATTAAAAAAACTTTTTGAGTTTATAAAACTAGCTTCCCCATCAAAAGGTACAATTAACGTATCTCCCTCATTTGATTGGTATATTCCTCCTGTATTAATTTTTGCAGAAAGTGTATTTGTCAAATTAAAGACATTTAAACAAACGGATGATTTAGATTTTTTATCTAGCCAACCAAAGCCTAATTTCTCAAAAGAAAAAGATGAAATTTTAGTTCCTGAAAAGGAAGCAAGCTGCCCTTGATACATTTCATTTCCATAAAAAGTCACTCCGAATAAATCCTTTGAATATTGTGCAGCAAGAAAAGAGTAAATACCTGATTTTATAATAAACCCCCAATTTTTTTTCTTAAATAAATTTACAGAAAAGTTCCGGTATTCAATTTCAGCACTTATATCAGTCCCAAAGCGATTTAAATCGCCATGTAATTTAAAACTTTTGTCTTTAATAGCTTCTGTGATTTCTCCACCATAGAATAATTTTTTTGTGAGAGAGTTATTCAATGACGTTGAGGAATAATTTGCACAACCTGAAAAAATAATTTCATTTTTGCTATTAATCAATGTGTCATGTTGAACCGGACACCAATGTTGGGCCTTAAATAGAAAGACGACAAAAAGAAAATTAAAAAGAAAAATATATTTCATTAATAGACAATTTCAGCATTTAATTTTAATCTCAATTTTACAGCTAAAAAAGCACCAAATGGAATAGATTGTACTTCATTTATTCCAGAAGATGGACTTGGTGTATCAAATTTAGCTTGAACAACAATTTTTTTAATTTTATCAAGATTCTTTACAATATCTTCTGTTAAGACAAACTCAAGCAAAGAAGATTTTTCAAATAAACCAGATTGAGTATTTAAAGAACCCAATAAGCTGGAATAAATTTGACTTGCTGCATTAATTGTATAGAAAATAGAACCATTTTCATTGAGCAAATATAAAATCGGCTCGCAGGCTAAGGGAAAAGCATTCGTAGCACTTAAACTAATTAGTCCAGATTTTGCATGTGTTTTATTTAAATCATTAGCTACATCAACATTAAAAGTATCTCTAAGTGTTAAGCCATCTGCACCAACTATTAAAGGAATTTGCGATTTTATTTTGATTTTAAGTCGACTATTTGCAAAAATCTCATCATTTCCCCCTGAAACATTTCCCCAAGGATTTAACTGTAATTGATATGCCAATTGGTGAGAAGACCCTAAATTCTCTAAATAATTTTCAATGTTGCTATTTGTAGCAGAAAAAATCAAATGATGACTTGAAGTTTGTAAATTATTCCAGTAGCCTGTTGCTGGAGAAATCAAAAAATCATTTCCTAAGTTAGAGGAAACCAATTGCGAAGTGTTTCCACTAGAATTTGTATTTTCAGCGCTAATTATCTTGCCTTTTATCCCAAATTTCATCCCATTTTCAATTTCAAAATCTAAATTAGCACTTGGTAAATCCAAATTTCCCGCAACGATGGAATTAAAATAGGGAACAAGGAATTCTGCAGTTTCAGAAATCAAAGTATTTCCAAAATAACCTTTTGCATAACTAAATTTTAAACCACTCAACTCAGCTGAAAAAGAAAAATCATTGTTTGAAGATATTGCAACAGAAGGACCGGATGGATCAGAGGTAATAATTAATTGTGATTGAAGTTTATTATAACTTAAGCCATTTACACCTCTTAAGTCAAATGAGTATCCAGATATATCTAAGCTTTCCTCTGCGCTACTTTGTTCTGCATTTGTGCCAGCATCAACGAAAAAAATCTGCTCAAAAGGAAGTCCATTTTTTGTTATTCCAGGTAAAATAATTTTAAAATAAACTTTTGTAGCAATAGAATTAAAAACCCTCAGCTTTATAGTTCCAGAGGAAACATCTACTTTTTTTAATTGCACCCCATTTAAATCAAAGGAATGCTCTTCGATTGTATTTGCAAAAGTATAACCAGGAGGGACGTTACTTAAACTAAAATTCAGATTAAAACTTTGATTAATTGTCGTATCTGGAAATCCTACCAAGTCAGAAAGACCAAGATTTAAAATGGTTCGACTTAAATCTAAATCAATTGAAGTTTGATTACTCGAAACTAGAGTTGAATCATTGTATAAATTGGAAAGACTAATTGTATCTGAAATAATAGGTGCAGACCAATCGGTATTCCAAGTCGTCTGTTTTTTTTTACAAGAACAAATTAGAAGAGTTAAAAGTAATAAAATAAAAAACTGTCTTTTCACCTCTAGATTATCATTTAAACTTAAGTTCTTTCTAGTATCGTAGCATAACCTTGCCCAACTCCTATACACATTGTTACAAGAGCATAACGCTTTGAACTTTCTTGAAGTTGCCTTGCCGCTGTTAAAAGTAAACGAGTTCCCGACATTCCAAGTGGATGACCTAAAGCAATAGCACCTCCGTACGGATTGATCCGTGGGTCATTATCTGCAATTCCTAGCGCACGAGTACAAGCTAAAACTTGTGCTGCAAAAGCTTCGTTTAATTCTAAAATATCCATGTCTGCTAGGGTCAAACCTGCTCTTTCTAGTGCTTTTTGGGATGCCAAAACCGGCCCAATCCCCATAATACTTGGTTCTACACCAGCGACTGCAGCACTAACAATTCTTGCCAATGGTTTTAAATTATGATTAATGAGTCCTTCGCCAGAAGAAATCAACAATGCCGCTGCACCATCATTTAAACCAGAAGAATTTCCTGCGGTCACAGATCCATCTTTTTTGAATGCTGGTTTTAATCCTGCTAAACTTTCTAAGCTTGTGCTTGCTCGCGCAAATTCATCTTTTTGAAATATAATTGATTCTTTTTTCTTTTGAGGAATTGTTAAAGTAGCGATTTCACCATCAAAAAAACTATTTGCTTGTGCTTTTGCTACTTTTTCTTGCGACCAACAAGCAAATTTATCTTGATCCTCTCTATCAATGCTATATTTTTCAACCAAATTTTCTGCTGTAATTCCCATAGCATCAACGCCATAAAGTTCCTCCATTTTTGGATTTATAAACCGCCAACCAAAGGCTGAATCATACATTTGCGCATCTCTTCCAAATGCAGATGAAGTTTTTGAAATCACCCATGGACCACGAGTCATATGCTCAACGCCACCAGCAATGTACAATTCGCCAGCTCCATCTTTAATTGCTCTTGCAGCATTAATTGTTGCTGCCATTCCAGATGCACACAAACGATTCACTGTTTCGCCAGCGACTCCAACTGGAAGCCCGGCCAACAATCCAGCCATTCTTGCTATATTTCTATTATCTTCACCAGCTTGATTAGCACAACCAAGAATTACATCTTCGATTGCATTAAGATCTAAATTAGGATGACGATCGATTAAACTTTTGATAGCAAAAGCAGCTAAATCATCTGCTCGCATTGTGGCCAATGTTCCACCCAAACTACCAATTGCTGTTCGAATTCCGTCAACAATATAAACTTCCTTGGCCATCTTATTTATAATTTGCCTTAAAATTACAATTTTCGATTGAATTGCATCAATTCAGAGCGAATTGTTATTTTTACTGAATAACTAGTACAAAAAATGCAAATTAGCATTAACTCCACTCAGATTGAACACCTCACTACTCTTTTAAAAGAGAAAGCATTTGTACTTCATGATACGCTTGTTGAATATGGTCATGATGAAACAGAAGATTTAAGTTATCCGCCTGCAATAGTTTTAAAGCCAACGAGTGTATCAGAAATATCTGAGATTATGCGTTATTGTCATGCAGAAAAAATTCCAGTAACACCTGCAGGTGCACGCACAGGACTTAGTGGAGGTTCACTCCCAATTCATGGAGGTGTTTTGCTTTCAATGGAAAAGTTTAATAAAATTTTAAAAATCGACGAAAAAAATCACCAAGTAATAACCGAACCTGGAGTAATTACTCAAGTTTTACAAGATGCAGTTAAGGAAAAAGGACTTTTCTATCCTCCGGATCCAGCAAGTAAAGGTTCTTGTTTTATTGGAGGAAATGTTTCTGAAAATTCAGGTGGCCCAAAAGCTGTAAAATATGGCGTAACAAAAGATTATGTATTAAACTTGGAGGTTGTATTGCCTACCGGCGAAGTTATTTGGACTGGCGCGAATGTCTTAAAAAACGCCACCGGTTATAATTTAACACAATTAATGGTAGGCTCTGAGGGAACACTAGCAATTATCACAAAAATAGTATTGAAATTAATTCCGCATCCAACACATGATTTATTAATGCTAGTTCCATTTTTTGATGCTCAAAAAGCATGCGAGGCAGTTGCTGCAATATTTCAAGCAGGAATTACACCAAGCGGACTTGAGTTTATGGAACGGGATGCTTTAATTTGGACAAAAGAATTTATGGGCGAAACTTCAGTTCCTGTTGCCGATAATCATCAGGCTCATTTATTAATTGAAGTAGACGGATTTGATCAAGAGCAATTGATGTTAGAGTGCGAAAAAATATTCTCGGTTCTAGAAAATTTTGAAACAGATGAAATCTTATTTGCGGACTCCGAAGCACAAAAAACAACACTTTGGAGCTTGAGAAGAAAAGTTGCAGAAGCAGTAAAAGCTCAATCTGTTTACAAAGAAGAGGATACAGTTGTCCCTCGATTTGCGCTTCCAGAATTGCTTTACCAGGTGAAAGAAATCGGCAAAAAATATGGTTTTAAATCTGTTTGCTATGGCCATGCGGGAGATGGAAATCTACATGTAAACATTATTAAAGGCGATCTAAGTGATGAATTTTGGGAAAAAGAGTTGACCCTTGCTATTCGAGAAATATTTACTCAAGTCATAAAACTTGGAGGCACTATATCTGGAGAACATGGCATAGGATTGGTTCAAAAACAATATATGGATATTGCCTTTCCGGAAATCACTTTAAATTTAATGCGTCAAATAAAAGCTGTATTTGACCCTAATAGAATTTTAAATCCAGGAAAAATATTTTAATAAAAGATCTTATTTTGGAATGTAAGATTTTATTATAGTTTGTACTTTTATTCTATGGGACTTCAATTTCAGTTTAAAACATTTCACGAACTCAGCACTTCTGAATTTCATGATATTATTGCACTTCGTATAAAGGTTTTTGTTGTGGAGCAGAATTGTCCGTATTTAGAATTAGACGGAAAAGATAAGAAATGTTATCATGTAATTTGTAGAACTGGTGCTGGAGATATTGTAGCTACTGCAAGAATTGTTCCACCTGGTTTATCCTATAAAGAAGTTTCTATCGGTAGAGTTGTAATGACCCAAGCCTTAAGAGGAAATGGAAATGGGCATTTGCTTATGAAGCAATGCCTTGAGTTTTCTAAAGCTGAATTTGGCGCTAGCGCAATTCGCATCTCTGCTCAAAAACATTTAGAGCCTTTTTATATGGCTCATCAATTTTTTTCAACTGGAAAAGAATACTTAGAAGATGGGATTCCACATGTAGAAATGCTTTTTAATCCAAATCTAAATTGATTTTAATAATGTAAGTATTTAATGGCACAATCCATTAGAATTAGATCTCGTCCAGCAACATCTTTTGTTGCACTATCATTATTTTCATATTTCTTCTCAATACGATTAATGTAACAATCAAAACACATTTCTTTGTTTTTTCCTAAAATATCCAATGATGAGGTAAATTTTTCTACTTCCTTTCGTGCTTTTTCCTTATCAGAGGAAGTCCAAGAACCTTTTTTGCTTTTGCAAGCTACAAATACTAAAGCAACACAAAATAGCAAAGCATTTTTTTTCATTTAGTTGTGTTTAAAATAGTCAATAAATGAGGAGTGACTCATTAAAATCTGTTCTCCTGACTCCATATTTTTTAATGTAATTTTTCCAAGTTTTATCTCTTCTTCTCCAATGATAGCAACAAATTTTACACCACGGTCATTTGCATATTTTAATTGCTTTTGCATTTTTGCAGGAGAGGGATAAACTTCACAATCAATCAAATTTTTTCGCAGAGAAACTGCTAATTTTAATGCTATTTCTGACTCTTTTTCACCAAAATTCACAAATAATACCGTCAATCCTTCAGCCAAATAATTTGGGAATAAATCCAATTCTTTTAAAATATCATAAATACGATCTGCACCAAATGAAATACCAACTCCAGATAAATCTTTTAGTCCAAAAAGACCTGTTAAATCATCGTATCTTCCACCACCACAAATACTTCCCATTTTAACATCGTGGGCAAGCACTTCAAAAATTGCCCCAGTATAGTAATTTAAACCCCGTGCTAAAGTAATATCGAATTCAATTTTTTCTTGATTAAATTCAATTTTATCGAGTAGAGAAAAGATACTTCTCAACTCCTCAACTCCTTTTAAGCCAATTTTAGATTCAGAAAGAAAAGCCGCCATTTTATCTAACTTTTCTTTATTTGATCCTTGTAAATCGAATAAAGGTTGAATAGCAACAATCGCTTTACTTGAGATTCCTTTATTTTCTAATTCAGTAATTACACCTTCTTTACCAATTTTATCCAGCTTATCAATAGCAACTACTATATCAACTAATTTTTCACTTTCTCCTATTAATTCTACGATTCCTGAAAGTAGTTTGCGATTATTGATTTTTATCGTGAATCCCGGTAAATTAAAACGACTTAAAACAGCATCAAAAATCTGAATTAATTCTAATTCACAGAGCAATGAATCGCTTCCAACTACATCAGCATCGCACTGAAAAAACTCTTGATAACGACCGTGTTGAGGTCGATCAGCACGCCAAACAGCTTGAATTTGATAACGCTTGAAAGGAAAAGTCAATTCGTTTTGATGCTGTACTACAAAGCGTGCAAAAGGAACGGTTAAATCATAGCGCAAAGCTTTTTCAGAGAGTGAATTTGCAAATCGCGGTAAATTATCCTCTTGAAGAGCAGAAAGATCAGCACGTTTCATCTTTTCTCCAGAATTTAAAATCCGAAAAATTAAGCGATCGCCTTCTTCGCCATATTTCCCCATTAAGGTTGAGGACAATTCAAAACTTGGAGTTTCAATTGGAGCAAAGCCATACACTTTGAAAACGGACTTTATCGTATCAAAAATATAATTCCTTCTTGCCACATCCTGTGGTAAAAAATCACGTGTTCCTTTTGGTATTGTCGGTTTTTGTATCACTATTTTTCTAATTCTTCATGGTGCATGGCATAAATCATTCCATCTGAAAGCCCAATATTTGGAACCTGTAAGGTACGAATATTTAGTTCTTTTAGAATATAAATATAAATATCTAGAGCCGGAACTAGCACATCTGCACGTTCTTCCTTAATTGAAAAGCGTTTCATTCTTTCGGTAAGACTCAAAGGTGCCAATTCAGCCTGAAGTTTTTCAATTTCTATTAGAGACAAAGAGTCATTTGCTTTTTGAGCAATAATATCATGGGCTTTTTGGATATTTCCACCCGTTCCAAATAGTAAATGATCCTCTAAAACATCAATATTTTCCTTAATCCACATTGTTAAATCGCTCCAAATTTCAGGGCTAGTTTTTCCTTTTAATATGCGAATTGTCCCTAATTCAAAAGACTTTGATGCGATGCGTTGACCATTCTCAAAAACACTAATTTCTGTACTCCCTCCTCCAACATCAATTACGATAAAAGCTATTTTTTTTGGGATATTTAGCAATGAGAATCCTCCTAAAATTAATTTTGCTTCTTCATCTCCAGATATTACTTCAATCTTCACACCAGTTTGTGCGTTTATTTCTGCTATAACATTTTTACTGTTTTCAGCAATTCTCATTGCAGAGGTTGCAACGGCTCTTATATTTTTTACATCATAAATTTGAGCTAAAAGTGAGAATATAGAAATTGTTTTAATAAACATTTCAAGTTTTGTATTTGAGATTTTTCCATCTTCAAATACATCATCTCCTAAACGCAGTGGTATTCTTAGGTAAGTGATTTTTTTTACAGAAGATTGTCCTTTATCTTTAATAAGCTCTCCAATTAAAAGTCGAGCGGCGTTTGTGCCAATATCTATTGCTGCGTACTTCATAAGTTTGCAAAGATAAAAAAAGAGAGATTATAATAAGCAAAATAGAATTTAGATTACATTTTAATTTAATCTGTTTTATTGCCCTTGAATATAGGAATTCTAAAAAATTAAATAAGATATTTAAAAGGCATTAATTCATAGAGAAAAAATCTATCTGTTTTCTTTAGTTTATAAAATAATTCACTATCTTTGCACCCCTTAATTGTGGGTCAATTCTCTACAAAAGACCTTTTTACTAACCTACTTTCATTCGTGTAGAGGCGATGAAATACAAAACTTATAAGCCACATGGCAGAAACAATTAACCCGCAGGGAACTGCAGATTTTGATTGGGAAGCGTTGCAATTAGACGGTTACAATCAAATCCAACGTTCAGAATTATCTGATCGTTACGAAAAAACCTTAACTTCAATCAACGAGAGAGAAGTAATCCAGGGTACAGTTGCATTAATCACAAAAAAAGAAGTAATCATCAATATCGGATATAAATCCGAAGGAGTGGTTGCAGCAAATGAATTTCGCTATAATGCTGATTTAAAAATTGGTGATTTAGTAGATGTTTATGTTGAATGTCGTGAAGACAAGACTGGTCAATTAGTCGTTTCTCACAAAACTGCACGCATGCACAGTGCTTGGTTACGTGTAAATGATGTTTTACGTACTGGAGAAATTATTACTGGATATGTTAAATGCCGCACTAAAGGTGGACTCATCGTTGATGTATTTGGAATTGAAGCATTTTTACCAGGATCTCAGATTGATGTAAAACCTATTCGCGATTACGATGTGTACGTTGGAAAAAACATGGAATTCAAGGTTGTAAAAATCAATGAAGAATTTAGAAATGTCGTTGTTTCTCACAAAGCATTAATAGAAGCTGAATTAGAAGAACAGAAAAAACAAATCATCTCTGGACTTGAAAAAGGTCAAGTTTTAGAAGGTATTGTGAAAAATATTACTTCTTACGGTGTATTTATCGATTTAGGTGGTGTTGATGGTTTAATTCATATTACAGATTTATCTTGGGGACGAGTAACGCATCCAGAAGAAATGTTAGAATTGGATCAAAAAATAAATGTTGTAATCTTAGACTTTGATGATGACAAAAAACGCATCGCTCTTGGATTAAAACAATTACAACCACATCCATGGGATTCATTAGATACAAACCTAAATATTGGAGATAAAGTAAGTGGAAAAGTTGTTGTAATGGCTGACTATGGTGCATTTATCGAATTGGCAACTGGTGTTGAAGGTTTGATACACGTTTCAGAAATGAGCTGGTCCCAACATTTACGTTCTGCTCAAGATTTTATGAGTATTGGAGATACTGTAGAAGCAGTTATTTTGACTTTAGACCGTGAAGACCGAAAAATGTCCCTGGGAATTAAGCAATCAATGCCAGATCCATGGAATGATATTGAATCAAAATATGCTGTTGGCTCCAAGCACTCTGCAAAAGTTAGAAATTTCACCAATTTTGGTGTTTTTGTTGAACTAGAAGAAGGTGTTGATGGATTGATTCATATTTCAGACTTATCATGGCAGAAGAAAATCAAACATCCTTCTGAGTTCTGCAAAGTTGGAGAAGGAATGGATGTGATTGTTTTAGAAATAGATCGTGAAAACAGAAGAATTTCCTTAGGCCATAAGCAATTAGAAGAAAATCCATGGGATGTTTTTGAGTCGACTTTCTCTGATGGATCTATTCATAGCGGTACAATTATCGAAATGAAAGATAAGTCAGGAATTGTTTCATTGCCTTACGGTGTTGAGGGAATTTGTCCTGCAAAACATTTAAAGAAAGAAGATGGTCAGAATGCTAAAGTTGAAGAAACACTAGATTTTAAAGTAATTGAGTTTAATAAAGAATTAAAGAAAATCGTTGTTTCTCATACACGTACTTTTGAAGAAGGTGAAGATCGACCAAGCTCAAGCGCTAAGCCAAGTGCTGCTGCAAAGACAGCTAAAGCTCCAAAAAAGGCAGCTGTTTCATCTACAGATCAAGCAGTGAAAGCAGTAAATGAGAATACCGAAAAATCTACACTAGGTGATTTCGATGCACTTGCTGAATTAAAAGAAAAAATGGAAAAAGGCGAATAAGCTTTTTAACTAGTAAATAATTAAGAGGTCCCAAGGGCCTCTTTTTTTTTGCTTAATCGTTCATAAAGTGTTGATAAAGTTGCTTTGTGATTTTAAAGCATAAAGTAGTAAAACTAAATAAATACTTAAATTTGTTTTGCTAAATGACAATTGAAGAATTACAAAAAACCGTAAAGGATATTTTTGCAGCATACCTAGAGCAAAATATGCACCGAAAGACACCGGAACGTTTTGCCATACTCGTTGAAATATATAACTATGAAGGGCATTTTGATATTGAGTCCTTGTATATTAAAATGAAAAATCATAATTACAGAGTTTCCAGGGCCACTTTGTACAATACAATTGATTTATTACTTGCTTGTAATCTTGTTCGAAAACATCAATTTGGAAAAAACATAGCGCAATTTGAAAAATCGCATGGATCAAAGCAACATGACCATGTTATCTGTACAGATTCAGGTGAAGTTTTTGAATTTTGTGACCCTCGAATACAACAAATAAAAGAGACTGTTGAAGAACTATTTGATCTTAAAATTCAACATCATTCACTCTATTTTTATGGGGTGAAAGATAAAAAACAATAAGATGAGTGTTATATTTAATGTAAAAAAAAATACTTCATTCATTATTTTTCGGTTTGAAGGGAAAATCCTTTCAGATGCTGATTTAACAATAGCAAATGAGGTGTTATCATCTAATAAAAACTGGAATATAGTATTTGACCTTAGCGAACTTTCTCATACGAATTCAAGTGGAATAGCGTTTATGGTAAAAACTATGACAAAGGCTAGAATTAATCAAGGAGATGTTTTATTACTAAGTCCAAATATTGGATTAAATAGATTATTTGAAATTACTAAAATGCAGGAAGTATTTTCAATAGTAGATTCACTAGCTGCAGTAGAAAATTATTTTAAGAATTGAGCATGAAAGTAGATGTATTATTAGGCCTTCAGTGGGGCGATGAAGGAAAAGGTAAAATTGTTGATGTTTTAACTCCAAAATATGATATTATAGCACGATTCCAAGGAGGACCTAATGCAGGACATACATTGGAATTTGAAGGGATTAAACATGTTTTAAATACTATTCCTTCTGGTATTTTTCATCCTGATGTTATTAATTTAGTTGGAAATGGAGTTGTAATAGACCCACTTATATTTAAAGGAGAACTTGATAAACTTGCTCCCTACAACATCGACTTTAAAAAGAGGCTTTTCATTTCAAAAAAAGCACATTTAATTTTACCAACTCATCGTTTACTTGATGCAGCATCTGAAGCAGCAAAGGGGAAAAATAAAATTGGTTCTACTTTAAAAGGAATTGGACCAACATACATGGACAAGACTGGCCGAAATGGCTTGCGAGTAGGAGATATATTTTCAGAAAATTTTAAAGAAAAATATCAGGTGCTTGTTGAAAAACACATTGGAATTTTATCCCATTATGAAGGTTTTGAGTACGATTTAAATTCACTTGAGGCGCCTTGGTTAGAAAGTCTTGAAACATTAAAAAGTTTAGAAGCTGTAGACAGCGAACATTTTCTAAATAAAGCCTTGCTAGAAGGAAAAAAAATCCTAGCGGAAGGTGCGCAAGGAACAATGTTAGACATTGATTTTGGAACTTATCCTTTTGTTACTTCATCAAATACTGTAACTGCAGGAACTTGTACTGGTCTTGGAATTGCCCCAACTAGAATCGGAAAAGTTGTAGGAATTTTTAAAGCGTATTGTACTCGAGTGGGAAGCGGTCCATTTCCTACTGAATTAGACAATGAATTAGGGGAGTTAATTCGAAAAGAAGGCAGTGAATTTGGTGCAACAACAGGTAGACCGAGACGATGTGGTTGGTTAGATTTAGTTCAAATGCGTTACGCTATTATGATAAATGGAGTTACAGAACTATCGATGATGAAATCTGATATACTCAGTATTTTTAATAAAATAAAAGTATGTACGCATTATCTTGTTAATGGTGAAAAAGTATCAGATTTTCCATTTGACGTGAATGATATTGAGATTATACCTTTTTATGAAGAAATTGACGGTTGGAACTGTGATTTAACTAAGTTACGTGACTATAAAGATGCTCCTCAAGCCTTGAAAAATTATGTTTCTTACCTTGAAAAGCAATTAAGAGTTCCAATTAACGTTATCTCTGTAGGTCCAGATAGAACACAAACCCTTTCTAAATTATCGTGATAATTAAAATACATCCTACTTTTAAATTTGCGCTTATTTTTAGCGCATTTTTTTTACGTGGATTTTTATTTTCTCAAAATAGTGTACTTGAGTTGCTTCCTGGATCAGAAAAAATAATTTACGATGAGAAAACTAAAAAACATCGTTTAATTGGTTCCGTCAATTTTATTTATCAAGGAAATACAATGTATTGCGATTCAGCTCACTATCAAGAAAAAGAAAAAATAGTTCATGCTTATGGTAGGGTGCAAATACGTAAGAATGATATTAATCTTTTTTGTGATTCGATGTATTATAATGGATCTCAAAAATATGCAAAACTTTGGGGTAACGTTAGGGTTCGCGATCAGGAATATAAAATTACTAGTGATTCAATGGATTATGATGCAAAAAATAGCAAGGCGATTTATCGAAATCAAGGTCAAGTAGAATCGATAGTTTCTGACGAAAAAATAACGAGTAAAGTTGGTTATTTCTTTCCAAAAACAGGTAGTTTTTTCTTTAGTCAAAAAGTAGCATACCGTAAAAAAGACCTTACGATGACAACTGACACCCTACAATTCTCATATGAAAAACAAACAGTCTATTTTTTTGGTCCAACAAAAGTGATAAATGATAGTATAACTATATTTTGCAAAAATGGTTGGTATCATGTAAATAAGAATGAAGCAACTCTTTATAATAAAGCTGAAATTATTCAAAAAACAAATATCATTCGTGGAGATACAATTTATTACAACAAACCGAGACAAATTTTTAAAGGAACAGGAAATGTGTTTATTAAAGATTTAAAACAAAACTTACTATTTCTTGGCAATAAAGGGTTTGCAAATGATTCTTTGCATACTGCTCATTTGAGTGGAAAAGCAGTTGCAGTAAAACTGCAAGAAAAAGATACTGTTTATGTTTTTGCAGATAGTTTAATACTAAAAAAAGATTCACTTAATCAATTAGAAGTAATTTTTGCTCATGCCAAGGTGCAAATTTTTCAAAATAAATTAGAAGCAATTTCGGATAGTGCCGAGTATAGACCAAAGATCAAGTTATTAAAATTGAGATCAAACCCAATTGTTTGGTCAGAGAATGCTGAATTAAAAGGCGAAAAGATGGATATAACCCTAAATGATAGTATAATTGAAAAAATAGAAATAAGTGGAAAAACAAGTGCTTTAATGGAACTAGATTCTGGAAAATTTTACAATCAACTTTCTGGACGCGAGATGATAGCTTGGCTTAAAAACAATGAATTAATTCATGTTGATTTGTTGGGAAATGCTTGGACAATTTTATATCCTGAGGAAGAAGAAAATAAAGATTCACTCATCTCTAAAAAAAGAATGGGGCTGAACCGTATTTTTGCTTCAAAATTAAAGGTTTATTTAGATAGTGGAGAAGTTACGGGAATTACTTACTACGATAAACCTGACGGCATCTTTTTTCCAATGGATCAGATTAAACCTGAAGAGCAATTTATAAAAAACTTTGTTTGGAATGCTGTACTAAGACCAAAAAATTTATTTGTTTTAAGCGATTAAAATTGACTTTCCTCTTCAGTATCCCAACGAGTAACTCGCTGAACACCCTCTACCTCTCCAAATTTATTGGTTAATTGTTCTAGGTGTTCTGTGTCAAAAACAAGTACTTTTATTCTTCCTTCAAAGACACCATCAGTTGTCTCAAATGAAATACTTTTCATATTGATGTTATTTTGTTTTGAAATGATATCCGTCAACTTATTAACTAGTCCAATTTGATCAATACCAATAATTTTTATAGCAGCTATACGTTCAACTAACTTATCCTGTTTCCAAGTTGCTTTAATGCAACGAAATGCTAATTTTGATAATAAATCTCCAGCATTTGGGCAATTGCCACGGTGTATTTTAATGCCATCATTCATCGTAATAAAACCAAAAACAGTGTCTCCAGGAATCGGATTGCAGCATTTCGCTAAGTGGTATTCAAAACCTTTAAAATCATCGCCAATTAAAATTGTATCATGTTTGGTATCAATTCCTTCAAAATTATTCTCGACAAGATTCGGCTTTTTTAAATTGTCTTTTCTGGTTAATTTAATATTTCCATCTACAATTTCTTGTTCCCTTAAGATAGCAAGATCTATTTTACCTTTCGCAATTCTAAAGTACAATTCTGAGTTGCTTAATAAATTAAAATAACGCTCTAAAAATGAAATGTTATGATTGGTAATTTGAAGATTAAATTGTTTAAATTTCCGAGATAAAATTTCTTTTCCATCTTCCACAATTAATCTTCTTTCTTCATTTAAAGATGACTTTATTTTTTGCTTTGCTCGAGCTGTTACAACAAAACGAAGCCATTCCTCATTTGGTTTTTGTTTTGGAGAAGTTATAATTTCCAGCTGATCTCCATTGATTAACTGATAACTTAGTGGCATTAGTCGATTATTAACCTTTGCACCGATACATTTATCTCCAATATCAGTATGAATATCGTATGCAAAATCTAAAATTGTCGAACCTATCGGTAAAACTCTTAATTCCCCTTTAGGAGTGAAAATATAAATTTCATCATTAAATAAGTTTAATCGAAAATCATTGACAAAATCCATTGCCGTGGCTTCGGTATTGTCTAAAAGATCTCGGATTTCTGAAATCCAACGGTCAAACTTATTATCCTCATTATTTATTTCCTTGTACTTGTAATGAGCTGCCAAACCTTTTTCCGCAATTTCATCCATTCTTTTTGAACGAATTTGAACCTCAATCCATTTACCATTTGGCGACATTACCGTTGTATGTAATGATTCGTATCCATTGGCACGGGGAGTTGAAATCCAATCTCTCAATCGCTCAGGACTCGGTTGATAATAATCAGTAACAATACTGTAAATTCGCCAACAATCTGGTTTTTCTAATTCTACAGGAGTTTCCAAAATAATACGAATAGCAAAAATATCAAAGACTTCCTCAAAAGGAATGTCCTTAAACTGCATTTTTCTCCAAATCGAGGAAATTGACTTTGTGCGTGCCTTTATTTCAAATATATATCCTTCATGAAGTAAATTTTCTTTAATTGGAGACATAAATCGTCGGATAAAACGATTTCGGACATCTGCAGTATTTTTTAATTTCCGAGCTATTTCATTGTAAATATCAGTTTCACAATACAACATTGATAAATCTTCTAATTCGGATTTCACAGAATATAATCCTAAGCGATGCGCTAATGGAGCATATAGAAATTTTGTTTCAGAAGCAATTTTTAATTGTTTTTCTGGGCGCATACTTCCCAAGGTTCGCATGTTGTGCAAGCGATCGGCTAATTTTATCAGAACAACCCTAAAATCATCTGAAATTGTTAAAATCATTTTCCGGAAATTCTCAGCTTGAATCGATGCATTTTCATCAAAAACTTCTGGAATTTTTGTCAATCCGTCAATAATAAGTCGCACTTTCGATCCAAAAAGATCTTCAACATCTTGAAGTGTAATATGTGTATCTTCTACTGTATCATGAAGCAAGGCGCATACAATTGAAGTAGCTCCAAGTCCCATTTCCTCAACACAAATTCTCGCTACAGAAATCGGATGGTAAATGTATGGTTCACCAGACTTACGGCGCATATCTTTATGTGCTTCAAGTGAAACATCAAAAGCTTTACGAATAAGTCGTGTATCTTCTTTTGAGCGGTCTTTTAAAGCGCGTAATAAGCCCTTAAATGCATTTAAGATATCTTTTCGCTCTTGCTCAATATCAATAGCTATTTCTGGACTATATTCCTGCATTATTTTGCGGGTAATAATTTAGATTTCAATTCGCCAAAACCAATACGAACACCATTTAATTCAGAATGACCGCGCATTATAACGCTGTCACCATCATTTATAAATTTGCGTTCAGAGCCATCTTTTACTTTCAAGGGTTTTGTCCCTCGCCAAGTTAATTCGAGCATAGAACCGAAAGAGTCTTCACTTTTTCCTGATATTGTTCCAGATCCCAATAAGTCGCCACAACGAATATTACAACCATTAGAAGTGTGATGCGCCAATTGCTGCGCCATATTCCAATACATGTATTTGAAATTAGAATTGCAAACTACTGTTTCATCTTTGTTATTTGTAAGAATTCCAACTTGAAGTTGAATATCATATGCTTTTTTTCCGTCGAATTCCAAATAAGGTAAAACCGTAGGATTTTGTTCAGGCGATTCAACCGAAAAAGGTTCGAGGGCATCTAAAGTTACAATCCAAGCAGAAATGGAAGAGGCGAAATTTTTCCCTAGAAATGGACCTAAAGGAACATACTCCCAAGCTTGAATATCGCGCGCCGACCAATCATTAAAAAGACAGAGTCCAAAAATATAAGATTCAGCTTCTTGTGTTGAAATTGAATCTCCAAGTGGTTTTCCATCGAAAGTAATAAAAGCCATTTCTAACTCAAAATCAACTTGACGTGAAGGAGTAAAAATTGGGTCTTCATCAGCACTTGGTTTTATTTGGCCCTTTGGTCTGTGAATATCTTGCCCAGAAAGCATAATCGAAGATGCTCGCCCATGATAAGCAACTGGAATCCACAACCAATTTGGCAAGAGTGCATTTGCAGGATCCCGGAACATCATTCCAACATTTGTAGCATGTTCTTTGCTTGAATAAAAATCTGTGTAATCACCAATTTCGACGGGCATATACACTTCTACAGCTGAAATTAAATGAAGTACTTGTTCAATTTGAGAAGGATTATTTTGAAGAGAAGTTGAGGAATCAAGCAATAATTCAGAAATCCGATTGCGCAATCCTCGAACTGCAAGTTTTCCTTTTTTCATCATAGGATTTAAAAAAGGTGCATCAAAATCACTGCTATCAAAACCTGTTTCTTTCAAATATCCCAGTTCAGCTAAAACTTTTAAATCGAGAGCATAATCTCCAATTCTCACAGAAACTCTTTTTGAAAGAATGTGGTTTCCAATAATTCCAAAAGGTAAATTTTGAATGGGAAAATCAGAATTTTCAGGAACGCTTACCCACGATTTTAAATTTGGATTATTTGCTGCTATCATATCCTTAAAATTATACTACTATTTGAAAATCAAAATCAAATTAGACATTGAATCTAAAATGCATTAAATCGCCATCTTCAACAATGTATTCTTTTCCTTCTACTTTAAATTTCCCTGCTTCCTTCAATGCCAATTCAGAGCCAAAAGAAATAAAATCTGAATATTTCATTACCTCAGCGCGGATGAAGCCTTTTTCAAAATCTGTATGAATTACACTTGCTGCTTGAGGAGCAGTCATTCCTTTTCGGATTGTCCATGCACGTACTTCTTTCACTCCAGCAGTAAAATAGGTTTGTAAATTCAACAAGGAATAAGCAGATCGAATTAAGCGATTTACACCGGGCTCGTCTAATCCCAATTCGTCTAAAAATAGTTGACGTTCATCGTAGGTATCTAACTCGGTAATATCTGCCTCGATTTTTGCACCAATCATTAATACTTGTGCTTTTTCATTCGCCACTGATTTTATAACACTTTCAACATGATGATTTCCTGTTTTTACGGATGCTTCATCAACATTACAAACATATAAAACAGGTTTTGAAGTTATCAAATTAAAACGGTGAACAATGTCGCGTTCTTCTTGTGTAAAATCTAAAGCTCGCGTTGAAATACCTTTTTCAAGACCTTCTTTTATTTTTAGTGCTAATTCATTTTCTTTCACTGAATCTTTGTCTCCAGATTTGATAATTCGCGATAAGCTACTTATTTTTTTTTCAATAGTATCTAAATCCTTAAGTTGTAATTCAATATCAATAATTTCTTTATCGCGAATAGGATTTACATTTCCATCAACGTGAATAACATTTTCATCGTCAAAACAACGCAATACATGTAAAATTGCATCTGTTTCCCTAATATTTGCTAAAAATTGATTGCCAAGCCCTTCACCTTTTGAAGCACCTTTCACAAGTCCTGCGATATCAACAATTTCCATGGTAGTGGGAACAACTCGCTCAGGTTTAACCAAGACTTCTAATTTTTCCAAACGTTCGTCGGGAATAGAAATAGTACCGATATTTGGTTCAATAGTACAAAAAGGAAAGTTTGCAGCTTGTGCTTTTGCGTTGGACAAGCAATTAAAAAGTGTTGACTTACCAACATTCGGTAATCCTACAATTCCACATTTTAAAGCCATTTATTTTAATTTAGATGCAAAGATACTAAATAGAAAATTGAATAGTTCATTTTGTATAAAGGCTTACTCTCTGATAATTGATACAATTCGATTTACTTTTTTTGGATCAACCTTCAAGACTTTTTCTGAAAAAGCAGAATCTTCATCTAAAAGTGTATTTGTTGTTGCTGAAAAATGAATTGCTTTTGGTTTTAATTCACGAATAATTTTTTGTGCATTTGAGGCACTAACACCTCCACCCGGCATAATTTCAATTCGGTTATTTGAATAAGCAATCATTTCTTTTAGGACTGCAAATCCATTGTCTACATTGGAACTAAAACCAGATGTCAGAATTCTTTTAAAGTTATGTTTAATCAATATATCCATTGATTTTTTCCAGTCTATTGTTTCATCAAAAGCACGATGAAATGTTAAAACCAAATCGCCACTAATTGCATTTATTTGCTTTAAAACATCTTGGTCGATTTCAAAATTATTTTTTAGAACGCCAACTACAACTCCATGAACGCCAAGTTTCTTACAGGAGATAATATCCTTAAAAATAACTTTTAGTTCTTCTTTAGAATAACAAAATCCTCCGGCTCTTGGGCGAATTAACACATGCGTTTCTAGCCCTAAATCCATTGCATATTCAATCATTCCAAATGACGGTGTTAGTCCTCCTTGTTCAAGGTTTTGACAAAGTTCAATTCGGTCTAATCCCTTTTCTTTTGCTAATAAAACTGCTTCTTGGGTGGCTGCGCACAATTCAATTTTCACCATTTAAAATAATTTATTCAAAATTCGTAAATTTTCCCTTACAAATGACTTTTCCGTATATTTGTCTCTGATTTCAAAATTATGACTGAAAGCACAACAATTAGTGAAAATACAGCAATTGACTTTAATACATTTAAGGATCAAATCATAGCTGATTATCGCTTGGCTTGTGAATCTCGTGAAACATCACTTCTAGGAAGAAAAGAAGTTCTTACTGGAAAAGCAAAATTTGGAATTTTTGGAGATGGAAAAGAACTAGCTCAAATTGCACTTGCTAAACAATTCCAAAATGGTGATTTTCGTTCTGGATATTACCGTGATCAAACAATCATGATGGCAATTAAGGAATTAACAATTGAACAATATTTTGCAAGTTTATATGCACATACAGATTTAGAGTTTGAACCTCAATCAGCTGGGCGGCAAATGGGCGGTCATTTTTCTACACGAAATCTCGATGAAAATGGAGAGTGGCAAAATTTAATGTCAAAAAAAAATAGCGCTGCAGATATTTCGCCAACAGCAGGACAAATGCCCCGATTACTTGGTTTAGCATTGGCATCAAAAATGTATCGTAACAATTCTCAATTACGGGATTTATCGGAATTTAAAAATTTTAGTAACGAAGGAAATGAAGTAGCATTTGGAACAATAGGCGATGCCTCAACCTCAGAAGGACCATTTTGGGAAACAATTAACGCAGCAGGCGTTCTTCAAGTTCCAATGGTTATGTCGATTTGGGACGACGGATTTGGAATTTCCGTGCCTAGAGAATTTCAAACTACAAAAGGAAGTATTTCAGAAGCTTTAGCAGGAATGCAGCGTACAAAAGAAAAAACTGGCTACGAAATTTTTGTTACAAAAGGTTGGGATTATGCAGATCTTTGTGAAACCTATGAAAAAGCTGTTCACTTAGCTCGTAATGAGCATGTTCCAGTTTTAGTTCATGTAATGGAGGTTAATCAACCTCAAGGTCATTCAACATCAGGTTCACACGAACGTTATAAATCTGAAGAACGCTTAAAATGGGAAACAGATTTCGACTGTATTCAAAAGTTTAAAGAATGGATATTAGCTTTTAATGTAAATGGCTTAGCCCTAGCAAGTTTAGAAGATTTAGAAAAAATTCAGATCGAAGCGAAGGAAAAGGTGCGACTTGCAAAAAATACTGCATGGAAATCTTTTAATGATTCTATTAAAAAAGATTATTCAGCGCTAATTGCTATCTTAAAATCTTTGGCAGATGAGAGTCAAAATGGCATATTTATTACCAAAGAAATTGAAGGACTTGAAAAAACAATTGAACCAATTCGCAAAGATATTGTAAGCTTAGCTAGAAAAGTATTACGCATGGTAAGAGCGGAGAATTCTCCGGCAAAAATAAGATTGTCAGAGTGGATTAGCGGAAATATTAAAGAAAATTTTGATCGTTATAGCTCACATCTTCATTCTGAATCAGCGAAATCAGCATTAAAAATCGAAGCTATTCCTCCTGAATACGGTCAAGAAATTGCCATGGAAGACGGCAGAATTATTCTTCGAGACAATTACAGAAAATTATTAGAAAAGTTTCCTGAATTATTAGTTTTTGGAGAAGATGCTGGAAAAATTGGTGGTGTTAATCAAACCTTGGAAGGACTTCAAGATCAATTTGGTGATTTGCGGGTTTTTGATACAGGCATTCGTGAATGTACGATTATCGGTCAGGGAATTGGTTTAGCGATGCGAGGTTTACGCCCAATCGCAGAAATTCAATACTTGGATTATCTTTTGTATGCTATTCAAATTTTATCAGATGATTTAGCAACACTTCAATACCGCACAAAAGGAGGTCAAAAAGCACCATTAATAATTAGTACACGAGGACATCGTTTGGAAGGAATTTGGCACAGCGGTTCTCCTATGGGAATGATTGTAAATTCATTGCGTGGAATCCATATTTGCGTGCCTCGAAATATGACAAAAGCTGCTGGATTTTACACTACTTTGATGCAAGCAGATGAACCCGCGTTGGTTATAGAACCTTTGAATGGCTATAGAACGAAAGAGCGCTTACCGATTAATATTGGAGAGTTCAGAGAGCCCTTAGGAATTCCTGAAATCACACAAAATGGCACAGATTTAACGATCGTTTCTTATGGCTCTACCTTCAATTTATGTGAAGTTGCAGGAAAAACGTTAGAAGAAATGGGTATTTCTGTCGAATTAATCGATGTGCAGACACTTTTACCCTTTGATATTCATCATATTATTGCTAAATCACTGGAGAAAACAAATCGTTTATTAATTGTTGATGAAGATGTTAGCAGCGGAGCTACTGCTTTTATGTTAGATAAAATTCTTGTTGAACAAAAAGCTTATAATTTCTTAGACTCAGCACCTGAAACATTAAGTGCTAAAGATCATAGACCTGCATACGGATCAGATGGGGATTATTTCTCAAAACCGAGTATCGATGACATTGTTGAGAAAGCATACGGAATTTTAACAGAGGAAAATCCGATTAAATTTCCGAAATTATTTTAATCCGATTATTTGATTGTTAAATCATAGGGCAATCTCATTTGAATTCCAGACATTCCTTCAATTTTCTTCAACTTCTCGTAATATTCCATAAATTCTTTGGGCAGTGCATTTGATTTTATACGGACATCCTTTTTTGTTTCTTCTTCAATTAATTCAATGAGTTGTGAAAATGAATCATCTTCCTTAAGTGGGTAATATATAACTTTAGGATTCTTCAATTTAGCATTATTTGTTGCAAAAGCGATAGCTTCAGGCAAGCCACCCAATTGATCTACTAAACCGATTCGTAAAGCATCTCGCCCTGTCCAAACGCGACCTCGAGCTATAACGTTTACCTCGTCTTTTGTCATCTTACGACCATCTGCAACTCGCTTTAAAAATTGATCGTAAATCTGATCCACCTCAGCTTGTGTAATAGCCAATTCTTCAGGACTTAATTTGCGATTAGTGGAAAGTACAGCATGTTTGTTTGTACTAACTTGGTCGAATGTAATACCCAATTTATTTTCAAGCATTTTTCCAGTATAAGGAATCATTCCAAAAACACCAATAGAACCCGTAATTGTTGTTGCCTCGGCAAATATCTTATAAGCTGGACTTGCAATGTAATAGCCACCTGAAGCTGCAACATCTCCCATGGAAACGATTACTTTTTTTACTTTATTTGTTAAAGCCACCTCACGCCAAATTTCTTCGCTTGCTAAAGCGCTTCCTCCCGGACTATTTATACGAAAAACAACAGTTTTAATTGATTTTTCATTTCTAACATCTTTAAAAAGCTTGCAGATTTCGAAAGAACTTAAGCCATCTCCGTCAGTAGAAACCTCGCCTTCTGCTAAAATGACTGCAATAGAAGGATCTTGATTCTTTACTATTTCCTGATCATCATAAAATGTTCTTTTTGCATATTTCTCAAAATTCTGAAATTCTAGCTCGTCCTCTGATTTCTCAGAAACTTTTTTCATTAAATATTCCATCATTTCATCTCGGTATTTCACACCGTCTAAAAGTCCAAAAGAAACAGCATCCTCAGCACGAGTAATTTTTAACTCATCGGCAATAAGATTTAATTCTTCCGTTTTTATCTTACGGTCAAGAGCAATGTCGTTGCACATATCCTCCCAAATAGAGGTGATGTAGCGCTGAACTTGCACACGACTAGAATCACTCATGTTAGTTCTAAAAAATGGTTCTACAGCACTTTTAAAATCATTGTTTTTTCCTCGAATAATTTCCACTTCTATATCTAATTTATCCAACATTCCTTTGTAATACATCATTTCACCACCCAATCCAGTTAATTGAAAAGTAGAAGTTGGAAATCCAAACGCTTCTTTTGCGGCAGAGCTTATGTAATATGCTTTTTGTGAAATGTATTCTCCTGAGTTATAAGCAACCACAAACTTTCCGCTTTTCTGAAAATCTTTTAGTGCATTTCTTATCTCACGTGCTGTTGCCATACCACAATCTACATCCGAAATATCAATAAAAAGTCCTTTAATCATATTATCTTCTTTCGCTTTTGATAAGCCATATAAAATATCAGGAAGTCCAATACTTTTAGAAATTGTAAATGTTGTAGGATCGAGCTCAGCATCAGCTTTTTCTAAAATAGTACCCTTTAATTGCATGTGCAGGATTGTTTTTTCTTTAAGCGCTAAAGGTTCAGGTCCAAAATCACTAAAAGCTCCAATGACCCCTCCTAAAATCAAAAAGAAAAATACAAGGCCTGCAATACTTGCAATCATAATTGCTACTAAACTTGGCCAAAAAACTTTGCCAAATGACACTTTTGATTCAGTCATAATAATTTTTATTTGTTTAAAGTTAGTTTAATATCTGATTTAAAATTCCCTTATTAACAGGATTTAATTTTAATGTAAAGCGGATTTTATTTTGATAGTTAGTAAATATATCTGTCCCCATATTCGAGCTTTGCACAAAAGGAAACGAAATACTTAAAATACCTGAAAGCCTTATTCCAATACCTGCATTATACATAGAATGAACAGTAGCTCCATCGTAAAATGAACCAAAATCAGCAAAAACCCCAATAATTTTTGGAATATATGGAATTTGAGTAAACAGATTAGTTGAAGCCATCCATAAAGAGGAGCTTCCAAATTCAGAAGTACTCGAGAAATTGCCAAAATTACTTATGCGTTGCTGCGACCATATTCCGGAAGTTTCATAGCGACCGAAGTTATACTCTTCCATGAATAAATCTTGATTTCCCCGAGCGCCACTCATTGACATACGATAATTATATCCGACACCAGTTGAATTATTATATAAAAATATATTTCCAAAATTTGCTCGTAATTCTAACCACTTCTCAGATTTATTTTTAAGAAAACGGTATTTGTAAGTACTCGATGCTAACAATCTTGCAACATTATCAGAATTAGATTTCGTTTGCATGTATTCACCTCTTAACTTAAAATTAAAAATATGATCCGGCAGATTTACATAATAAATATATTCTCCAAAAGCACCAATTTGCTCAGTTATAATAGCTTCTTGGTTTAAACGCGAAAAGATGGTTTGAATAAGAATAGAGTGACTGGTTGGTTTTGCATTACCACGCCCTCCTAATTTTAAAGACCAATAAGGTGCTATTGTCAAAAACGAACCAGTTGAATCATCTGAGCCAAAGTTTTTTAGAGAAAGTCCGATTCTTGAAATTCTAACATTCTGTTTTGGAAGAAAAGTATAACTAAACTCGCTCATTCCAGCAATGTCTTTTCTTCCGAAAGAAAATTGCGGAGCAACAAAATATTGGAAAGGTTTAAAAGGAATCCCCATATTATGGAATGCAGCGCCAATAAGTAAACCATCGTATAAATTTCCGCCAATTGAAGGTGTCCAGAAAACATTTGTCCTTTTTGTTTCATTATCACCGATTAAAAACTCAAATTTCATGGGCTCTATTTTTGGAAAAAGAAACTTTTTAGTCCAAGTATTATTTCCACGGTTAATCTCGGGAATATTCTTCGAATCATCGATTACCAATCGTGTAAATTGAGAGCGATTAGACTTAATTTTAATTTCTTCCACACCCGGTTCCACCCAAACAGTTTCGATTAAAACTGAATCTTTGAATACATTTATCGTTATGGGACCATTAACTTGCCCAACATTTTTTACTTTTACTATAGAACCAACTTTCATTGAACGAACGCTCATTATTTTATAATCGATATGGTTTGTTGTTTGAATTAAATCATCGAACAACCATGATAAATTTTTTCCAGAACTTGCTTCCATTGTTTTGCGCATATCTTCTGGTTGAGGATGTTTAAATTTCCAAGTCTCAAAATAATCATGCATAACTTTATTAAACAATTCTTCCCCAAGATAATCTTTCAGGTACAAGAACACCAAGCCTGTTTTTTGATACATTATTAAGCCATAATTAGTTGATGTAAAATCTTCCGAATGTGTTTCTATAGCTTGATCAGCACCAAAGCCGGAAATTGTACGATAAGAAACATCTCCCATGTCGTGGTGATCCAAATCATTGAAATGTAAGCGCCCATTCAAGAGCATATCGGAGAATAATGTATTGTTAGGGTATTTCGTTTGTATATAACGCATTTCATTTAATGTATTCATGCCTTCATCCATCCAACCATGCACCCGCTCGTTTGTTCCTAAAATCCCATAAAACCAATTGTGACCAACTTCGTGCACAATAACCACCTCCAACTCTTCTTTTGAACTAGCATTTCCGATTACAGTAACATTTGGATATTCCATTCCTCCTCCTGCACTAATTGTTCCATCAACAGCTGTAACTTGATTGTAGGGGTAATCTCCATTCCACAATGAATAATAATAAGTTCCGTCATTGATATATTCTATAGCATGCTGCCAATAAATTGCATTTTGCGGAACAAACATTGCCCAAGAAGTTACTTTTCGTTTTCCCTGAGGTAATTCTACTTCACCTTTCAATACAGCGTAACGTTTATCTGCAAACCAAGCAAAATCATGCACTTTTTCCTGAGTATAACGAATCGTTTTCCACTCGCTATCAGAGGGAGGAAAAGGAGTATTAATCTTTCTGCTCTTCTTATTAGATAGATAATCCGGCAATTTTTTTAAGGATTCATTTGCCTTTTCGTTAAGAAAAATTTTCTCGCTCTCGGTTTGTAAATCTCCTGTTGCACCAACAACATAATTTTTGGGTAGTGTAATACTTACATCAAATGACCCAAATTCTGAATAAAATTCTCCTTGATTCAAATAAGGCATCTGATTCCATCCATTTTTGTCATAAACAGCTGGTTTTGGATACCATTGTGTGATTTGATAGGATTGTCCGACATGTCCCAATCTAGATATTTCACCAGACGGAATTTTCACTTTAAAAGGTGTAGAAATTTGAATTCGATCGCCAGATTTGAGGGGTTTTTGGAGCTGTAAAATACAGATGTCACTATTCTTAGGATCATATTCCCATTTTAAACGAATACCATTTGACTGAAAATCCAAGGAATCGATACCACCTAAAATACTATCATTACCAAAGCGCAAAATATTCTTCCCATCTTTATATTGTTGTCTTGCTAAAGCTGTATTTCCATTTCTATATGCATTTGGCCATAAGTGGATGTATATTTTATCCAAAGAATTTGGAGAATTATTTACATATTCAAAAACCTCAAATGCTGAAATCTCATGCTTTTTGTCATCCAAACGAGCTACAATTGTATAGTTAACTTCCTGTTGCCAATATGATTGAGCTGTTCCTATCGACACAAAAGAAAAAACAAATATAAATTTAAGGACTTGCTTCATACATTAATTTTTATGATTATTCAAAATTAAAAAATTAAACTAATGGAAAATTGTCAATAGTTGCTATTTTTAAAAACAATAAAAAAAGCCTTGCAATTATTACAAGACTTTAAGCGGAGAATGTAGGATTCGAACCTACGGTACCTCTCGGTACAACAGTTTTCAAGACTGCCGCAATCGACCACTCTGCCAATTCTCCGTGCACAAAAATAGTAATACTTTAGGTATTTTTCAATTTAAAACTCTAAAAAATTATTAAACTCTATATTTTATAGTTTCAACACTGAGAGCAATAATTGATAACTTTACAAAAAAAAAATACATTTAAATGAGATTTTTTTCATTTGCATTATTACTTTTCTTATTTATCAAATCTGGATTTTCTCAAAGTAAAGGTTTGTTTTCGGGTGAGTTAACATATGAAATTGAACGAGTTGATAAGAATGATTCTATTCGTTCTTTTATGATTATATATGCAAAAGATTCCTTGCTAAGAGTTGTAAATTTTAATTCTATTTCAGGAAAACAGGAACTTATAAAACATTTAAGATTAAATAGATCTTTTTTATTAGTGGAGTTGGATCAACAAAATTTTGCAGTCCGAACAAATGAGCATTTAATTGAGGATACTATTCAAAATTATACATTTAAAAAACAAATGGGCACGAGGAAGATTGCTGGAATAAAGGTTAAAAAACTTAGTGTTAAGCACAAAGAAATATCTGAAGATTTAACTTTTTATTATACAAAAAGTATTTTTTCAAAATATGCAAATATTTATAAAAATCTACCGGGTCTTCCACTTTTATTTTATGTGCCAACTGCAGACGGCTTATTTAGGTACACACTTAAGGAACTGAAAAATAATAATCCTCCATTAGATTTGTTTATGATTCCTCAAGGTTATAAAATTATAAGTTTCGAAGAGTTTACAAATAAGTTCTTAAATCCAAGTGATTAAGAAAAGGAAAAGTAAGTAATATACAGGCAATGTAAAAAATCCCTGCTAACAATAAATTGTTTATACTTCATCGGTAATCGAGCTACTTTTGTTACTAATACGCATATCTTCGTTAAATATACTTTATTCAGCATGGAAGAGAACCATTTTATACCAAATACTCCTGATAATTCCGATGATAAAACGTCTAAATCAGGAAAAGAAAATAATTCTAGAGATGGAAAGGCTGAAGCTGATGAAAAGTCAACAAAAAAAACAAGTGTAAAAAGAAAACTCGATTGGTCAAAATTTAAAATCAGTCTAGGTTCTATTTTCACTTTATTTTCACTCTATCTTTTTTTAGCTTGTATTTCTTATTTATTTACTTGGACTATAGACCAAGATAAAGTCTTAAATCGATCATTATTTGATCTCCTTTTCGATTCTTCTCAAGAACCAGTTGAAAATTGGCTAGGAAAATTTGGTGCTTGGTCATCTCACCTCTTAATCTATCGACTCTTTGGAATTTCTTCTTTTATTCTTTGTTTCCTGCTTTTTATTTCAGGTATAAAAATTCTATTTGGAAAAAGTATTCTGAACATTGGAAGGGCATTCACTATTGGTTTAACATTCATGGTTTGGGCTTCTGTTTTTTTTGGATATTTTTCCTATTCTGTAAATTATCTTGGAGGCACCTTTGGATTTTATTTAAACGAATGGTTGATTTTAACAATCGGGAAAATAGGAACTATTTCATTACTTATCATGTCGTTTTATGTTTTAACTGCAATTCAATTTAATCCAAATTTTGCTGCTTTATTTTCCTATTTTAAAAATGATAATAATAGTGATTCTGATATAGAAAGTGAAGTACAGAAAAACACAAATGAGTTTGAAGATATTTTAGTCGTTAACACGATAAAAGAAGATCAGATAAAAAAAGATGCCGTCTCAGAAACTGTTGATTTTTCAGATGAAGATGATGCTGATTTTGATGAAAGTGAATTAATTGTTACAATAAAGGAAGATGATGATTTTGAAATTGAGATAGGCCAGGAATCAAATGAGCATCTTGCAGAAAGTGATTCAATTACTGAAAAAGTAATGAGTAAACATGGAGAAGAAGATGTGTTGGCAGCTGGACTAGTAGCAGAATTTGGTGAGTATGATCCAAAAAAAGACTTAGATGGGTATATTTTACCTCCGATTGATTTGCTTAGAGATTTTGGGAATAAGGACATTTCGATTAACAAAGAAGAACTTGAATCCAATAAAAATAAAATTGTACAAACCCTTTCACATTACAAAATTGACATAGCAAAAATCAAAGCTACTGTTGGTCCAACTGTTACCTTATATGAAATTGTCCCAGCGCCAGGAGTACGGATTTCAAAAATAAAAAATCTAGAAGACGATATCGCCTTGAGTTTAAGCGCACTTGGAATTAGAATAATTGCACCTATTCCAGGAAAAGGAACTATTGGAATAGAAGTGCCAAACTCAAATCCTGAAATGGTTAGCATGCACTCCCTAATTTCTTCTGATAAATTTCAAAATTTTGACGGTGAATTACCCGTTGTTTTAGGTAGAACAATAACCAATGAAACATATGTATTCGACTTAACAAAAATGCCACATTTATTAGTTGCTGGTTCTACGGGACAAGGAAAGTCAGTTGGATTAAATGCTATTTTAGTTTCTATTTTATATAAAAAACATCCTGCACAGGTAAAATTTGTATTAGTTGATCCTAAAAAAGTAGAATTAACACTCTATAACAAAATAGAGCGCCACTTCTTAGCAAAATTACCTGGAGAAGAAGATGCAATTATTACAGATACATCGAAAGTAGTGAATACCTTAAACTCTTTGTGTGTAGAAATGGATAATCGTTACGAATTACTTAAGGATGCAGGAGTTAGAACAATTAAAGAATATAATGCGAAGTTCATATCTCGCAGATTAAATCCTGAAAAAGGTCATTATTTTATGCCCTATATAGTTGTTCTAATTGACGAATTTGCAGATTTAATAATGACTGCTGGCAAAGAAATAGAACATCCAATAGCTAGAATTGCACAGTTAGCCAGAGCGATTGGAATACATTTAATTGTAGCAACTCAACGCCCTTCTGTTAATGTAATTACAGGGATGATAAAAGCTAATTTCCCTGCTAGGATAGCATTTAGGGTATTGTCTAAAATAGATTCTAGAACAATTCTGGATGCATCAGGAGCCGACCAATTAATTGGAAGAGGAGATATGCTTATTTCAACTGGTTCAGATATTATTCGACTTCAATGTGGTTTTGTAGACACAGCAGAAGTAGAAGATATTTGTAGTTTTATCGGAGAGCAGCGGGCATTTCCTGAAGCACTTATATTACCGGAATACACAGCAGAAGGTGGAGAAAATATTGGAGAAGTAGACATGAATGAAATCGATTCTATGTTTGTTGATTCTGCAAGAATTATTGTTATAAATCAACAAGGTTCGGCAAGCTTGCTTCAAAGGAAATTAAAGTTAGGTTACAACCGTGCTGGACGAATTGTAGATCAATTAGAAGCTATGGGAATAATTGGGACTTTTCAAGGAAGTAAACCACGAGATGTTCTTTACACAGATATAGAATCGCTTGATGAGTTATTGAGATCAAGAGGATTAATTTAACGAATTGCTCGCTCATTAAATAATACATAGCCGTAGCTGACCTGAAATTGAAAAGGTTTATCTTGTTTTGGGAAATAATTTAAAGTTGCCCTAAGCGGTCCAATTGGCGTTTGAAAAACGAATGAACTAGACCCCAAAAAAGTATTTCCTTTAAGAGGCTTTGTAAATTGACTTGAACCATTTTCATTTTTTTGTAATAAAATAATCGGTTGATAAAAATAGGCGTCTATTCGAAAATCAATATTCTTTTTAAGGGTAAAAACTAGATTAAGCCCACCACCAAAATGCTGATGAGAACGGTATTCAGATAAAAAATAAGTTTCTGCATCTACAACTGGTGAAAAAGCTGGCAACGATAATAAAGTAGCAGTATAATTTGAAAATAGTGATTGAGAATTTAATTGTCCTCTTAAATGAATCCCAACATGAAGAAGTTTTTTTAAACTGAAATAATTTTGAAATTCTACATTTAAATTAATCCACTGATGATTTATATTAAAAACACTATCGTAAAAAGAAGTAGATCCAGCGAAAGATTTTTCGAATCCATCGACTAATCTAACCTTAAACAAAAATAAATTACCTCTATTAGCAAATTGTTTCCGATTTAATGTGCTTTTTTTAAGCTCCCAACTTGCAGAAAAACCTCTAAAAATTGTGATGTCTGCTGTATCGGTATTTGTAAAATTAGTCGATTGATAGTATGAATCCTCGAGCCTAAAAAATCTTGTATCAAAAGTAGATTTTATACTATTTGTAACGGAATGTTTTATTTTAAAGCCAAAATAAATCTCATTTTGAATTAAAAATGATGGTTGAACCTCTTCAAAGAAAGTAGCGAAACTTCTAAAATAATCCCAGCGATTTAAAACGAAATAGGTCGAAAAAGTAGCTGGTATAATCGCAGGAATATCAATACTAATGTCAGCTTTTGCTGAGCTATAAAATTTACCAAAATAGGATTCAGCATGTATACTTGATGCAACACTATTAATACTTCTATATGTTATTCCAACATAAGCCATGTTTACAGCGCGCGAAGAAACATGACCACCAAAATCAAATTTAAAATTACGAGCTTTTTTTAGGTTTAAATTTAACGCATAGCTTGAATCACTTTTTAATTTTAGCGTTGGAAAAATATAATCAATTTGTGGAGCTTCATAGAGTCTAAAAAATCGTTTTTCGAAGCTTAATTCTGATAAGACTTCATTTTTTTTCTCTCTAATAATTGATTTTTTAACAAAATTTAACTCAGAATTATTTTTATTTCTTGATTTTATCTCTGAAATTCTCAGTGGTGGTATAGAAGATCTAAATAATACCCTTCTTTTATTTACAAGCTCTTTAGAAATTTTATTTTTTACAAATAATTCTATTGAGTCCAAATACAATAATGTTGAATTATAACCATCGTCAATTGCTTGTTTAATATTATTAAAATCAAAGGTTTCAACTTTGGTATTTGGTTTAATTACAAGTCCATTTTTGCAGGGCATCTCATACTTTGTTGGTATGGTCATCATCGTATTTAATAAGCCAATAAAATCTTGTTCGTCTACAACACTTGAATTATTTGTTACATTACTTCCAATAATAAAATCTGGGATGAATTCATTGTACATAACATCAAGAGGAAAATTATTGTACAAACCACCATCAAAGTATATTTTACCATCAATTTTTATAGGATTAATATACAGAGGATAAGTAATGGATGCTCTGATTGCTTCATTCAAATTACCAGATCGAAAAACAACACTTTTTTTATTTAAAATATCCGATGCAACAGAACGAAATGGTACAAAAAGGGAATCAAAATCTTCCTTGTAAGCCGCACTGGTAATTCCCATAGAACGCAGCATTTCAAAATCCATCAAAATAGGAGTAATGATACTCAATGGAATTGATTTTCGTAAAATACTATCGCGTGAAATTGAAAAATTAAAAGTGCTAGCATTTGCATCTTCTTGGCGGTATAAAAAGTGATGTTTTGCATCTAAAACACCTGAAGTCATATATTTAAATTCTTGACTTAATACAAATGCTTCAATTTCTTCCGGAGAATAACCGCATGCATACAAACTTCCAACTAAAGCGCCAGACGAACTTCCTGCAATAAAATCTATCGGAATGCCTCTTTCCTCTAGTGCCTTAAGAACTCCGACATGAGCAATTCCAGAAGCGCCACCACCACTTAATACTAATCCAACGCGCTGCTGAGCACTTGTAAAGAATGCAATGATGATAAATAATGAGGCTAACAGGTAGTTAAGTCTGGGCAATTTTGTTAATTTGTACAAAGTTAGAGTATAAAAATTTAAAATGAAATCAAAAGAAACAACAAGCGAAAGTGAACTCAAAATAACACTAAAATGTTTTTTTGGATTTGAACAAACATTGGGAGAGGAACTAATTGAATTGGGTTACGATAAAATAGAATTTTTAAATCGCGCTGTAAGAATAAGTGGTTCATGGGAAGACGTTTATTTTCTCAATCTATATATTCGCTGTGCAATTTCTATATTAGTAGAAATAGAACATTTCTTTATAAAATCTGAAGATGACTTATATAAAAAAGCAGCTGGTATTTATTGGAATGAGATTTTTTCTGCAAACAAGACATTTGCTATTAAAGGCGCAGTTTTTTCGACTCTTTTTAAGAATACGCACTATCCATTTTTAGTTCTTAAGGATGCAATTGTAGATTGTTTTAGAGAAACACAAAATGAACGACCGAACATTGATCTAAAAAAGCCACAAGTTCTTTTTGACTTGTATATAAAAGAAAATGAAGTTACAATATCTGTAAATACGAGTGGACTTCCGCTTTTTCAACGAGGTTACCGAGAAGAAGTTGGCGAAGCACCATTAAATGAAGTTGTCGCTGCAAGTCTCATTCGCCAATCAGGATGGGATAGAACAACAACCTTCATGGATCCATTTTGTGGGTCTGGGACAATATTAATAGAAGCTGCTTTTTTAGCAACTGGAATACCCTCAAATATTGAGCGACAGCATTACGCATTCAAAAATTTAAATAATTACGATGAAAAGCTTTGGAATGAGATTTATGGAAGCGCTCCTCGTATTGTTAGGTCTTTGCCCTGTGAAATTATTGGCTCAGATATTTCAGATGAAATGATCCTGAAAACGAGAAGAAATCTTCGAAGCATGAGTTTCGGGCGCTTTGTAAAAACTTCTGTGCTTCCTTTTGATCAAGTTACAAAAACAGAAGAAAAGCTCTTTATATTAACTAATCCACCTTATGGTGAACGAATGGAAACAGATATTCCTGAATTATATGATACTTTAGGGACTTGGATGAAACATTCAATGACAAATTCTGAGGCATGGATTATTTCTTCAAGTGAGGAAGGTTGGAAAAGTATTGGATTAAAACCAACGAAAAAAACAAAAGTCTTTAATGGTGATTTAGAATGCAGCTTTAGGAAATTTGAGATTTATGACGGTTCCAAAAAGGCTAAAAATGAAGAAAGCTACTCCGAGGAATAGCTTTACTTTAAATTTGTGTGCAGTAATTTATCTTTTTGATAAAGGAACGTATTCTCTGGAAGTTTTACCAATGTAAATCTGTCTTGGTCGACCAATAGGTTCTTTATTTTCAGTCATTTCTTTCCATTGAGCAATCCATCCTGGAAGTCTGCCAAGTGCAAACATTACTGTAAACATTTCGGTAGGAATCCCAATTGCTTTGTAGATTATTCCGGAATAGAAATCAACATTTGGGTATAGATTCCGAGATTTAAAATACTCATCTTCCAAGGCAACTGTTTCCAATTTTTTAGCGATTGCTAGTAAAGGATCGTTCACGCCAAGTTTTTGTAATACATCATCACATGCTTTTTTTATGATATTCGCACGAGGATCAAAATTTTTGTAAACCCTATGGCCAAATCCCATTAATCTAAAAGGATCTTCTTTGTCTTTGGCTTTTAATATCCATTTATCTACATTTCCACCATCTTTATGGATTTGTTCAAGCATTTCAATTACTTCTTGATTTGCTCCTCCATGTAATGGTCCCCAAAGCGCAGAAATACCAGCCGAAACTGATGAATATAAATTTGCTTGAGAAGACCCTACCATTCTTACGGTTGAAGTAGAACAATTTTGCTCGTGATCAGCATGAAGAATAAATAATTTATTTACTGCACTAACAATTATTGGATCTACATGATAATCCTCAGTAGGCATAGCGAACATCATATGAAGGAAATTCTCGCAATAATTGTAATTATTTCTTGGATACATGACCTTGTGTCTTATTGAGTTTTTGTAAGACCATGCCGATAAAGTTGGTAATTTTGCTAATATGCGTTGGACTGTTAAGTCTTTAGCTTCTGCACTTCTATTCGGATCGAGTGATTCTGGATAAAATGTAGCCAACGAAGAAACCATAGATGATAAAACACCCATTGGATGAGCTTGAGCAGGAAATGCCTCAAAAAATCGCCTCATGTCCTCGTGAACTAGGGTGTGCTTTTTAATTTTTGTTTCAAAGTTTGTAAATTGAGTTTGAGTCGGCAATTCTCCGTAAATAAGAAGATAAGATACTTCCATAAAAGAGGCTTTCTCTGCTAATTCCTCTATAGAATATCCTCTGTAGC
Source organism: Crocinitomicaceae bacterium (assembly GCA_044373675.1). Lineage (GTDB taxonomy): Bacteria > Bacteroidota > Bacteroidia > Flavobacteriales_D > Crocinitomicaceae > UBA952. The sequence continues at coordinate 44,884 of JBILPT010000005.1, forward strand.
GTAAAACTCCTTCTTCACCATCTAAAAATGTAATAGCACTTTTTGTAGCTCCTGTATTCTTGTAACCAGTATCTAAGGTAATGTAACCAGTTAGATCTCGCAGTTTGGAGATATCTATGGCTTTTTCATTTTCAGAACCTACAATTACAGGTAATTCGTAAATCGTACCATCGAGTTCTATTTTTGCAATTTCAGACATGTGTATTCTTGTGTGTTTTTTAATTTTTTTTTATTGTCTATAAAATTACAAAACTTTTCTAATAAAAATTATCACAGAATATGAATAATTTATTAAAAAATTAAAAATAATTTTATTTCGGGCTTATAAATTCTTTAGAACGTAATCAAACATCATTGTAAACAAGTGATTACGTGTATTTCCACCATAAATACCATGATTTCGATCTGGATAAATAAATAAATCAAATTGTTTATTAGCTTTTACCATAGCATTAATCATTTCCATTGAATTTTGGTAATGTACATTGTCGTCCGCGGATCCATGAATTAAAAAGAATTTGCCCTTCATTTTATCAACAAAATTAATCGGTGAATTTCCATCATAACCTGCTTCATTTTCTGCTGGAGTTCGCATAAAACGCTCTGTATAGATATTATCATAATACCGCCAATTTGTTACAGGTGCAACTGCTATTGCCATTTTAAAAACATCTGCTCCTTTTGTAATTGCTAAAGAAGCCATAAATCCACCATAACTCCAACCCATTATTCCAATTCTATTTCCATCAACATAAGGCAATTTTGTCAATTCCTTTGCTGAATTAATAATATCTTCTATTTCAAGTTTTCCTAATTCTAAATAAGTAGATTTTTTAAATTTCGTTCCTTGATACATTGTACCTCTTGGATCTACCGAAAAAACAATGTATCCTTTTTGTGCTAATAACTGATGGTACATAAAATCTGAACCATCCCATGAATCAAGTACTTCATTGTGTCCTGGACCTCCATAAACATTAAAATAAACGGGGTATTTTTTACTCGGATCAAAATTTGGAGGTTTAATCATCCAAGCGTTTAGAGAAACACCATTTGCATTTATTTTTAAAAATTCTTTTTTGCTTAAGTTGTAATTTTTCAAGCGTTCCTTCAACTCACTATTTTCTTGTAAAATGCGAACAAGAGATCCATCATTTTTACAAAGTGAAATTTTAGCTGGTGTATTTCCATTTGAGTAAGTATGAATAAAGAACTTCATGCCCGATAAAAATTCCGCCTCATTGTAACCCGCTTCCTGTATTAAATTTATTTTATTTGTTCCATCTAGCTGAATCGAATAAATTGATTTTTGTATTGAAGATACTTCAGCTGAAGAATAATAAATGGTATTGCTAGATTCATCTATTCCCAGAAAATCAATCACATCCCAAGATCCTTTTGTTATTTGTGTTGCTTTTCCATCAAACCCTAACTTGTAAATGTGCTTGTAGCCATCTACCTCACTTGCTCTAAGAATGGTTTGTCCATCCTTTAAAATCAATAAATTGTCATCAACATCGATATAAGTATCAGAATTTTCTTCAAAAATAATTTTGTGCTTTGGCTTCCCTTTAGTTAAATCAATTAAATGGTACCTCAAATTATTTTGATGCCGGTTCATCGTTTGAAGAATCAACTGATTTGAAGATGACGACCAATTTAATCTCGGAATATACTCATATTCACCTATAGCTAAATTGCTAATCGCTCCAGATTTTACATTTACCAAATGTGCTGTAACTTTACTATTGTCTTCGCCAGCTTTTGGATATTTATATTCGTAATGTTCAGGATAAAGGTTTCCATAAGTTTCCAATGAAAATTCTTTAACAGCTTTTTCATCAAAACGCAAAAACGCAATTGTTTTACTGTCGGGTGACCAAGCATATGCTTTCGTTATTGAAAATTCTTCTTCGTAAACCCAATCTGTAGTTCCATTGATTACCTTATTGCGCTTTCCATCCAATGTTAATTTTGTAATTTTTCCACTTTCAAGATTTTTAACAAATAAGTCATTTCCATAAATGTATGAAACCATTTTTCCATCGGGAGAATACTCCGCCAAGGTCTGAGGATGATGTTTTTCGTCAAGTGCTTCTAATTTTTTTGATGCAATGTCAAATAGAAAATATTCAGCTGTGAAACTTCTTCGGTAAACTGCTTTTGTAGCAGTTAAAAATAAAATTTTTGTTTCATCAGAGTTAAATTCATAATCATCGTAATCAAGCATCTTTGAGTTGTAAACTAAATTTTTAGAATCTACAAGAATCTTTCCAAGATCTGAAGCGTCTGATATGTCATATTTCAGAATGGATAAATCATTTCCTGGTTTTGTATAATGGGTCCCATTGTTCATGGATTTAAAACCAGCAATTCCCTTTGAGGAAAATTCGAATTTTTTCCATATTTTTTCAATGGTGATTTCCTGAGCAATTGAAAGAGTAGAGAAAAGTAAAAAGGTAAAAAGTAGAATATTTTTCATTGATTTTGATTTGACTGGTCGAATTTAAGAACTTTTTTTTCACTTAATTAGTAAACTCAACTATTATTGACATAAAATATTATGAATTGTTAACAAAATTTTAATCTCAAAGCAAAAAAAAAGAATTAAATTTGTTTTATAATTTTTTGGATGTTATCCTAGAGGCAAAGTTTATGCTAAAACCATTCAAAAAAACGAAATTACTTGTTTAAAATTATTTTTTTTTACAAAGCACATAATCGTTTATTAATTTACTAATTTAACCTTCATGAAAAAAAATCTACTATTATTATCATTTTTTACTGCAACTTTTTCTTTTGCTCAAAATTGTAATCAATTATTTATTTCTGAATATGTTGAAGGCTGGTCCAACAATAAGGCACTTGAGATCTACAACCCAACTTCTACTCCAATTGATTTAAGTCAGTATTTTGTAACACGCTACTCAAATGGTTCAAGTACGGCTACTGTTGCTAATTCAATTCAACTATCTGGGACAATAGCACCCTATGATGTGTATGTTGGAGTTATAGATAAAAGAGATCCAGTTGGTGAAGGGCAAGAAGCACCGATTTGGGATTCTTTAGAAGTAAGAGCTGATGGCTTTTATTGTCCAGATTACAATACATCTAATTCTTTTTATTGGAATGGAAATGATGCAGTTCTACTAGCAAAAGGAACGCTTCCATCATTGTTAACAACGCTAATTAATCCCACAAATGTACCTGGGTTTGTTATAGTTGACATCATTGGCAAAATTGGAGAAAATCCTGCAAATTTGACTGGTTCATCAACTGGTAATGATGGCGCATGGTCATCTACTTTTCCATATAATAATGGAGCAGGTGTATTAATAACAAAAGACCACTCTATGATACGTAAAAATAGTGTCGTAAAGGGTGTAAATACTTTAGTTTCTTTTTTTGATCCTTTGTTAGAATGGGACTCTATTCCTCCCGTAATTGTTCGCCTAGATGCAAATGGTGATACTTTATTTGGAACAAGTGGAAATCCAATTTTAGATGGCAATTGGTCATCTCTAGGATCTCATGATTGTTCTTGTAATCCTGCAGGAATTAATGAAACACAAGAAGCAGAATTAATTCTCTTTCCAAATCCAACTTCTGGATTAGTCTATTTAAAAAATGCTGAAAATATTCAATCTATTCAATTGATAAGCGCACTAGGCCAGCAAATTTTTTCAAATCCTTATTCCAATAATCCACTTATTGTTTTAGATTTAACTGGGAATAAAGGAGTTTATATTTTGAAAATAACGATGAAGAATAATTCTCAAGTTATTAAAAGGGTAATTTTAAAGTAATTACTTACTACACCAAAACGAAATTATCCGTTTTTATTTAGTTCATTAACTATGAAATCTTATTTTCTATTTTTATTCTGTGGTTTAATTTTTTGTGTTTCAGGACAAAATATTGAATCAAATAATAAAGGATCCTTATTAATTAAGGTTAGTGGATTGGATAGCGAGGATCTTATTGTTGGAGCAAAAGTTGTTGCTACTAGTAAGTCCGACCCAAATAAAATTTATAAATCCATTACAAAATTCGATGGTAGCTGTTCACTTTTGGATATGGAATATGGCCTTTATTCATTAAGTGTAACTATGATTTCTTTTGATCCTGTTATACAAATCATAAATATAGAAAAAGCATCAACATTCTTAAATGTTATCTTAGGAGGCAATCAAGAATTAGAAGAAGTAAGGGTAATTGGCAACTTAGTAAAAGAGGGAAATGTTCCGGTAGCTTTGACCAAAATCTCCCTTCAAAAAATTACAGAGGAACTAGGTTCGAGGGATTTGCCGATGTTGTTAAATGGAACTGCTGGAGTTTATGCCACTCAAACAGGAGGTGGAGATGGTGATGCAAGGATAAATGTTCGTGGGTTTGATCAACGAAATGTCGGAGTAATGATCGATGGTGTACCAGTAAATGACATGGAAAATGGAGCTGTTTATTGGTCGAACTGGTTTGGATTAGATGCTATTACAGCCCAGATGCAAGTTCAGAGAGGATTAGGCGCTACAAAAATTGCGATGCCTTCGATTGGAGGAACGATCAATATTATTACTCAAGGCATTGGGAATAAAAAAGGCGGCAGTTTTAAGCAAGAATATGGTACAGGAAATTTACTCCGCACAAACTTTTCGTACAATACTGGTATGACCAAAAAAGGGTGGGGATTAACGGTATCAACATCCTATAAACAAACTGATGGTTGGGTATACGGAACACCAAGTCAAGGCTTTTTTGGATACTTAAAGGTTTCTAAAAAGATAAAATCACATTTAATAACCCTTTCTGGTTTTGCTGCACCACAACAACATGGTCAGCGTTCATATAACCAAGCAATACAATATTGGGATAAAGATGCGGCAAGAGAATTGGGAACATCCATTGATACCAATATAAATCTATTTGATATGGGAGTAAGGTATAACCAGCATTGGGGATATCGAACACATGATGGTAAAAAAGAATTGCTTAATGAACGATTAAACTTTTACTCCAAACCACAACTCACCTTGAAAGATTTTTGGAAAGTAAATGAAAAGTTATCCATTTCCAATTTGGCCTATGTGTCAATCGGACGAGGTGGCGGAACAAGCATTTATAATTCATCCGCCATACTAAGAGATTCGAATAATTTAATCGATTGGGATTTAATGGAGCAATACAATAAAGTCAATTCTTTATTTGGAACTCCTAACATAGATTCACAGTATCACCCAACTGAAATAAAATCTAGTCAAATCCTACTGGCTAGTATCAACAATCATTTTTGGGTAGGATATTTGGGCCAATTTAACTACGAGTTATCAAAGGAATTTGAGTTTTCAGGTGGAATCGATTTTAGATATTATGAAGGCAGACACTATCAAGTTGTGCACGACTTGTTAGGTGGCGATTATTACGTTGACAATGCGAATAAAAATGCAAGTTCTCCAATGAAAAGAGTGGGTGATAAAATTGCTAAAAGCAGCTTTAATGCCGACCGAAGTGGTTTAGTACAATGGACTGGCGCATTTGGCCAAATGGCCTATACTGGGGACAAATTATCGGTTTTTGTTAACGTAACTGGTATCCTAAACGGATACAAAGGCATAGACTACTTTCAAAAACGGGTCTTGGAATTAGGAGATACTACCTTGCGAATTGGAGCTGGAGATACCGTTCAATATCAAGGCAACACCTACACATCATCCTCAAAAGGTTTAAAAAACGATCAAACAGACTGGATGTTTTTGCCAGGATGTACCGTTAAAGGAGGAGTTGCTTACCGCGTTTTTGAAAATGCAAGCGCGTATGTTAATCTCGGCTACTTAAACCGAACACCCCAATTCTCTAATGTGATTGATAATAATACCAATGCTTTTTTTGGAATTTTAACCAACGAACTTATTTTAGCCTTAGAAGGCGGATTAAATTATGCTGATAAAAAATTTGGTGTTAATTTAAATGGCTATGCAACGAATTGGAAAAACAAACCATTCCCATATGGCGTTTCCGTACCAGATCCTAATGATCCAACAGAATCTATTCGCGTGAACATTAATGGCATGGATGCTATACATCTTGGTGGCGAACTTGATATCGCATATAACATCACTAAAAAGTTAAGTGCCGAATTCATGATATCTTATGGTAATTGGTATTGGAATTCAGACAAGACCGTTCTTATCCCACAATACGATTCGTTATTGGTAACTTTTGATGCAAAAGGAGTTCACGTTGGCGATGCCGCTCAGACAGCTTTATCAGCTTCTATTCGATATGAACCCTTTAAAAATTTTTATGTTAAAGTACAATCACAGTATTTTGATCGATACTATTCCAATTTTGATCCTTTTACTTTACAAGGCGCTAACGCCGGAAGAGAATCTTGGGTAATGCCTTCTTATTTTCTTTTAAATCTATTTGCTGGTTATAAATTCCCACTTAAAACAACCACCCTAATTGCTAGTGGTTCCATCACCAATTTATTAAATACACAATATATTTCCGATGCCACGAACAATGCAAACGATAGTTATGATAACTTTGATGCACAATCTGCAACAGTAATGTTCGGAGGAGGCTTGCGATTTAATGTTTCACTAGGAATTCAATTTTAAAACAAAAACAAAAAAATGAAAAAACAACTACTCTTTTTATCGCTCAGCCTCGGCTTAATGAGTCAAGCTCAAACCATTTCCAATATTCGTAATTTATCCATCGGTACCACAGTAACTGTTCGTGGCGTTGTGTCCAATGGTTCAGAATTGGGCGCCATTCGCTATATTCAAGACGAAACGGCAGGAATCGCTTGTTACGGAACGAATTTATCTAGCATTGCGCTAGGGGATTCCATTACAGCAACAGGTGTTTTATTCGATTTCGGTGGTTTGTTGGAATTGTCACCAACCAATAGCTTTACCAATCATGGACCCGTAAGTCCAAATACACCCCTCATCATTCCCATTACAAGCGCAAATGAATTGCTCGAGGCGCAACTAATACGTTTTGAAAATGTGACTTTTGTTCAAACGGGAACCTTTGCTACAGGTAATTCGACGGTTCAAATCACCAATGGCACCAATACCTTCGATGTTCGAATAAATGGTTCTACTAATATAGACGGATCAGCTATACCATCAGGACCTGTTACAATTACCGGTTTATTAGGACAATACAACACGAACTATCAAATTATACCTCGTTATATTTCTGATATTGTGGCCTATGTTGCGCCGCAATGGGAAATAAATGTCAAAATAAATGGAACCACTGTTTTAAATAACGGAAGTTATGTGATCGGAAACACTGGCAATAATACGCTAACTGTTGAAAATACAGGAACCCAAGCACTGAGTGTTACCTCCACCTTAATAAGTGGTGCAAATGCATCTGAATTCAATACTACGTTGAGTAGCCCTTCTGTTTTAGGATTGGGTTCGCAAAGTTTTCCCTTAACATTTTTACCAACTGCCAATGGATCGCGCTTTGCGACCATCACCATAGCTAATAATGACACTGATGAAAATCCATATATAATTAATCTTTTAGCAGTAGGCTTAGATAATTTAGCCACAGAGCCTAGCTCCAATCCAACGAATTTAAACTTTAGCAATATACAAGCCTATACCTTAAATGGAGCATATACCGCAGGTGGAAATACTGAAAAATACTTGGTCCTTTGGAGCAAAGGCGCCCCAGTTTCAGGAACCCCAACAGATGCCAGCACATACCTACGAGGAGATATCATCGGAAATGCAAAAGTCGCATACGTAGGTGAGGGAACTTCATTCATACCTAGAGGGGTAAGGGCCAACCAGAACTATCATTTTGCGGTTTATGCCTTTAACGGTCCAGTTGGATTCGAAAATTATAAAACTACAAGTCCAGCGACAGGAAACTGTAATTCAACAGGTTTAAATATCGGATCCTACTATGCGGGGATCTCATCGGCTTCTTCAACCTTCATTGCAGACCTATCTACTTTAATCGGACCACATAACTTTATTAGTTACTTTAACTACAAACAAACTGTAATGAACCAATTCGAAGTGCGCGATACGACAGGTGGACAATCTTTTGTGACCTGTTCCTATACAGGAGAAAACAAAGTTTTTAACGATCCTTTCGATTGGACAGCAACAGGCTATTCCAGAGAACATACTTATTGTCACTCTTGGATGCCAACTTTTCCATGCGACAATCCAGAGCAAGATGAATATACCGACCAACACAATCTATATCCAACTAATTTTGCTAACGCCAACGCTTACCGCAGTAATTTGCCGTTAAATGAAATTACAGGCAATGTATTGTTTACTTATTTGGAAGGAAGTGTAGGATATAACGGTTCTCAGATGGTTTATGAGCCAAGAGAAGCACAAAAAGGAAATTCAGCTAGATCTATTTTTTACATGGCCACAGCCTATAACGGGCAAAATAATTTAAATTGGGCTATACCAAATTACCAAGACCAAGAAATCTTGAAGACGTGGCATTTTTCTGATTTACCAGATTCCTACGAAATTGCACGTCAAGAATATATTTACAGTGTTCAAGACAACCGAAACCCATATATTGATTCCGTTAATTATGCTTGTCACGTTAGTTTTTCAAATATGACTTATTTGGAAGTTGAATGTAATGTAGGCTTAGAAGAACAACTTCAAAGTAATTTCTCTGTCTTTCCTGTTCCCTCCAATGGGAAAGTATATGCGCAAGTAAATGGCACAAACATTACTGATTATACGGTTACTGATTTATTAGGAAGAGTTGTTGTTAAAAATAAATCTGTAAGCCTTCCTGTATTGGAAATTGACGGGCAAAATCTAAAATCTGGAAAATACCTGATTGAAGTTAATACAGAATTTGGAAAGACTAAAGGTTCATTCATTATTGAATAATGATTAAGATATTGTGGGTTGTATTTTTTGTAGCAAGCCTATTTGCCTGTTCTTCCCACATAAGAATTCATGAACTATCTGAAAAAAGTAAGGTAGACGCATCGATTTCTAGCTCCTTAAAAATTGACGAACTGATTCAGCCCTATAAAGATTCACTTGACAAGGAAATGAATCAAGTGATTGGTTTCTCAAAAGAAAATTTTGAAATTCAACGCCCTTCTTCCTCACTTATGAATTGGTGCGCTGATGCAATTTTTGCGAATCAAACAAAAAATGTAAAATTAGCACAGCCAATTTTTTGCTTACTCAATACTGGTGGTTTGCGCTCTACAATAGGCAAAGGAACAGTTTCTCTTGGTGATATTTATAAATTAATGCCTTTCGACAACACGATCGTTTGGGTTGAACTTCCAATAAGTTCTATAGCTGAGATTGAAAAGTATTTAAGTCAATCTGGAGGTGAACCAATAGCAAATGCTAAATTAGAAAATGGAAAATTGCTAATAAATGGAAACAATGAAAAAATGACTCATTTCTGGGTTCTTACCTCAGATTATTTGATGAATGGTGGAGATAAAATGAGTTTTTTTGAACAAAGAACAAATGCAATAATGAATGGAAAACTTCTTAGAAATGCATTTATTGAAGAGGTAAAAAGTCAAGATACTTTAATTTTTAATGAAGAATTAAGAATAAAATAATGCGCTTGTGAAAAGAAGAAATTTTATCCAAAATATAGTTTTAGGAACAGGAACTCTACTTGTTTCACCTTCACTTTTTAGTCAAGAAAATCTGAAGAGAAAAAAACACCTTGTAATTTTGCATACAAATGATACACATTCAACAATTGAGCCTTTCCCAAGCAAGCATTCTAAATTCCCTAACATGGGAGGTGTTTCCAAACGCCACACTATTCTCCAAAAAATAAGAAGTGAAGAAGAGCATGTTTTATTATTGGATGCAGGAGATATTTTCCAAGGGACACCCTATTTTAATACTTTCAATGGCGAACTAGAAATGAAATTGATGTCGCTTCTTGAATACGATGCTGCAACAATGGGAAACCATGATTTCGATATTGGTTTAGAGGGCTTTTTAAATGCCCAACAATTTGCAAATTTCCCGTTTCTATGTGCGAATTATGATTTTTCAGAAACAATTCTATCTGGTAAAACAAAAGCGTATCATATTTTTCATAAAGCAGGAATAAAGATTGGTGTTTTTGGAATCGGTGTAGCTCTTAAAGGCCTAGTTCCTATGGATAAATGTGGTAATACACGCTACTTAGATCCAATAAGTACTGCAAATAAAATAGCAAGTGAATTAAAATCTCAATCCTGTGATTTAGTAATTTGCCTTTCACATTTGGGATTTGAGTACGAAAATAAAAACATCAATTCCGATAGAAAATTAGCAGCAGAGACTCAAAATATTGATATAATTCTTGGAGGCCATACACATACATTTTTTGATAAACCGCTTGTTCTTAAAAACTCAAAAAACAAAGATGTTTTAGTTAATCAAGTTGGCTGGGGTGGTGTTTATTTAGGAAGAATAGACATCGATGTTGAAAGAGGCTTTTTTCAAGCAGAAAAAATTTGCGTTGATTAAAAAATCAATGAATTCTATTCTTTAATTATTTCAATTGAATCAATTGAATCACCTTCACGAATTTGCTCTAAAACATCCAATCCTTCGGTTACCTTTCCAAAACAAGTATGATTTCTATCCAAGTGAGCAGTATTCCTTCTAGAATGACAAACAAAAAATTGAGAGCCTCCCGTATTTCTTCCAGCATGAGCCATTGATAATACACCAGTATCGTGAAATTGATTTTCACCATCTAATTCGCAATCGATTTGATATCCAGGACCACCTGCACCAGTTCCATTCGGACAACCTCCTTGAATAACAAAGTCAGGAATAACTCGGTGCCACTTCAAACCAGTGTAAAAACCTGATTCGGCTAATTTTACAAAATTAGCAACTGTTTTTGGAGCATCTAAATCGTATAATGCAACATGCATTTGTCCTTTATTCGTAGAAATTACTGCTTTCATATCTTAATTTTTGTGCAAAGATAAGTTTACTTTACTGTATAGAAAAATAGAGTTGTAAACAATTTAGTATTACTATCTCTGTTGAAAACTTCGTTAATAACACTTTAAAAGTAAGAATCAATGCAGTTAAGTAGCACCTTAAATTTGTAATTATCCACATAAATAAACTATAAAGATGTTTAGCACACTGATAAAACGGAAACTAACTGATAATCAAGTAGCAAATATTTTTATTAATGCACTTTACGACAGTATTGATAATGGTTTTTCTGAAGTTGCACAATTAATTAATGAGGATTTAGCTTTTACAACTTCCCCAAATATTGATAAAGACAATAATGGAGAATTTGGATTAATTGTTATTGTTGGTAATCTATCTTATTTAGAAAGTACTTTCGATGCAGACCAAGCAGAAAGAGTTGAAAGCATTATTTTTGAAAAACTTTCTAAATTTTACGATCTCGATGCAAACGCTTTTAAAAAAATCGTAAAAGAATACCAGAATTTTATTTTACGTGTCAATCATCCATCAAAAAATTGGATTTATGGAATGTCTAAAGCAGTCTTTCATAAATATAAATTAAATGAATTTCAGGATGAATATTTCCGCAGAATGCAGGCCCCAAATCCATTGTTTTTAAAGAGAATGGATGAAGTAATGGGTAATTTTGTATGGAATTGGGATGCGTTTTTTAAGAAATACCGCCTCTAAACTATTTTCTAGTAACAGTACTTTAAAATAGTGAATGTCAATCCAAAAAAGACAAGAATACTAAGGAATAACTGACTGGGTGATTTATATCCTTTTTTTCTAATTCTTATGTAGTTGCCAATACCTAAAACGACTCCAATAATAAGCGATAAGAGTAAAGGATTCATTACATTAATCCAAATTGAGTGAAATGGTGTGTGAAATGTTTTGAATGCAATAAAAGCCATTGCTCATAATTCAAATTTCCATAATAGGGGTGAAGTGCAGTTTTTTGTGGATCTTCTGAATACATTTCTTCAAAATCAACCCAAGCCATAGTAAATTCATCTATAGCTAATTCTATATCAGTATTTCGAAGAGGAGTATTTTCTTTTGCAAACGGGACAAGAATGTTTTGAGGCATTTCTTTATCGCTATATAAAAAAGCCTGCATTCCTTTAATTTTCTCTTCAGGAATTAAGAGTTCATGATTTCCTATGCCACAAGACATATAAATACAGTCGCTTAAATGTTCAATCATCCTTTGAGGAGTCATTTTTCCCCAAGATGCTGATTTTTTTTCGTCTAAATTTTCTAGGATTTCAAGAAAAGCGCATAAATCTGCTTGAACAAATTTCATTTGTTATTTTCCAACTAAGATGTGAAGACTTCTTGGAACTACTTGAACATTTAATTCACTTTTTACCAGAGTAGGTTCACCATCATATTGAGCCAGACCTTGAGAGATATTTATTTTTGCTTTTTTAAAGGAAATAATCTCGGTAAATTTTGAATGATCTGAACGCCCCATGAAGAATTGATATACCAATAATGGAATGCGCCACCTCGAAAATGGTTTCAATAAGATTAGTTCTATCTTTCCGTCTGTAGCATCTGACTTTGGTGAAAAAATAAAGCCATTTCCAAATTCTGATGTATTTGCAATTGTACACATCACTACGGGCATTTTTTTAATTTGACCATTTGTATCAATTGAAATATTAATAGGATTGTATTTAAAATACTCCTTAAAAACATGTTTAACGTAGGTCCAGAAACCACGTTTTTTGTCCTCATCAAAGCGTTTTGCAATGAGCGCATCTATTCCGTAGCCTCCAAAACCTATAAAAGGATTGTCGTTTACAAGAACAGTATCCATCTGAATTTCATTCGTGGAATTAATACATAAAATTGCCTCCGGAATCGTTAAAGGTATATTCATGTGACGTGCTAAACCATTCCCTGAACCAATTGGAATAATAGCTAATTTTGTTTTTGATCCAATTAGAGTAGTTCCAATTTCGTGTACTGAGCCGTCACCACCTACAGCACAAACGACATCAATATTTTTAGCTATAGCATTTTTGGCTATATCAATTGCATGCCCTTTACGACTTGTATTTTTAATTACATAATCAAATTTAGTATGATCTAAATGCTCATGAATTAGCTGTGGAATATCGTCTTTTCGACGAACACCAGATATTGGATTTATAACAAACCAAATACTTTTTTTCATGACAAGCATTTTAATTTTATCTTATAACATTTAATAATCAAACATAAGATAACATTCAAAATTCGTTACATTTTATGAAAATTCCTAATTTTTACAAAGATTTTCTCAATTAAATCTGTACATCGCAGTCATTACTATTTCTTGAATCTACTTATTAATATGTATTTTTGGTAAACTAATTTTATTAAATGAAAGAAAAAGAACTAAATAAAAACAGAGAGCATTTACTGAAGTTACTTTTGGATAAATCAGCATTAAAGCAAGATGTTGCTGATGATTGCGAAAAAGTTTTCATGTCTTTTAAAAAAGCAATTTGTAAGGAATTAGATGCGCTAAAGTTGGAAATTAAAGATCCTAGGATTCGATTAAGTTATGAGGATAAAGGTGCTCACGAAATTCATGCTTACATCGGAAGTGATGTTTTGGTTTTTAATTTGCATAGAAATATTTTTAAGATGCCAGATAATGATCCACTTTGGGGAACAGCCTATTTCAGGTCGAATGAAAATAATGGATATTTTGGAATCATCAATATTTTTAATTTTTTAGCGGAGTCTTTTCTTCAGCATCGAATGAACGATAGTGGTTATCTTATAGGCAGAATTTTTATTAATCACGAACGCCATTTTTATGTTGAAGGAAAAGGACACCTTGGCTCACTTTTTCGAGATACACAAAATTCTGTAGTGAATGACGAGTTTATTGCAGCGATTGTACAACTATCTTTTGCCTATGCTTTACAATTTGATTTACACATACCACCTTTTGACTATTTCAGTGAAATCACGGTAGAACAAATTCAGTTAATGGGAGAAAGTTTAAAGCTTCAAACTGCAAAGAGATTAGGTTTTAAAATGAAAGCTGACGAGTCTGATAATATTTAAAAAATATAGTACATAACCTTGCAGTTAAAGAATTTCACACTATATTTGCAAACTCAAATTTGAGAATTTTTGATTTTTGGCCCATTCGTCTAGTGGTTAGGACGCCAGGTTTTCATCCTGGTAACAGGAGTTCGATTCTCCTATGGGCTGCATAAAAATTGGTTTAATAGCCAAAAAAATATTAATTTAGTACAATTAAAATAATTTAATAAAATAATAATGGCAAATCACAAATCATCAATCAAGAGAATTCGTTCAAACGATGCTAAGCGAGTTTTAAATAAATACCAACATAAAACTACACGTAATGCAGCGCGTAAGCTACGGGAATTAACAGATAGAAAAGAAGCTGAAATTTTATTTCCTACTGTTGTTGCTATGTTAGATAAATTAGCGAAGAAGAATGTAATTCACAAAAATAAAGCAGCAAACTTAAAATCTGGTCTTCAGGTTTTTATCAATAAAATGTAATTTTACTTTTTGAACTAAATTGAAGGGGCTTTTGCCCCTTTTTTTGTTAAGTTTGTTTTCTATGATGCATCTAAGAATTAGTATTCTTTTCTTTATTATCAACTATTTTTGTTATTCTCAAATACATGTAGTTACTCCCACTGACACATTAAAGTCTAACTATTCAACGTCAGGTAGAATAGATACAATGGATTTCACTAGTATTTATTTAGCATCTTCTTTTCCTATTAAATCATTTAGTAATCGTTTTGGTTTTCCGAGTATTGAATTACTTGATATGAATTCCATGATTTATTACCCACTCCAAAAAGAAAGAGGAGCAGTGACATTTTCAGCCCTTCCACATGTTGGTTTTTCATATTTATTTGGATCTCAGGGCTCACAATTACTTGGTGTCAACTATCAGCAAGCATTTAAAAAAGGATTTTTGCTAAATGCACAGATAGGAACTGATAAAACAGATGGATTTTTTCGAAATACAGGATTTTCCAAAAGTTCTTACGCCTTTCAGTTGGCACGAAATTCAAAGCGACATTCATTTTTATTAGAGGCAAGAAGTGCTAAAGAACTTCGCGAGTGGAATGGGGGAGTGGTGAGTGATTCTCAAGCAGTAAACTTTTCACCTGAATTACTTCCTGTAAATAAAAATGATGCTTCCAGCCTTTTATCAAATTCAAAAGTTTGTTTTACAAATTCATTTTCATTGTTTTCAGATTCTTTACATGTATTTGGTTTAGAAATAAAGCAGTTTTATGAGAATTTAAAGCGTTCTTATTTTGAAAATAATACTATTGTCAATAATTATGATTCTATTTATTTTGATAGTACACAGACCAGTGATACATATACTTTAAAAACGTTTGAAAATCAACTTGGTATTTTTTATAAAACTCCCTCTCTTGAATTCTCTACACATGCAGTTATTCGAAATTGGAACTATGCAAATTTTGATATTAAAAGCGACACGACAGAATTTGATATAAACGAGCAGTTTCAATTTAAAAATAAGTTCATTGAAATCTCAAACTCCTCATCTTATAATTTATATGGAGCAAAAAATACTTTTCGCTCTTTTTCGGAGTTTAGCTCTCTATTTTCGGGTTATAAAATTGCTGTAAATCATACTTTTATAAGAAGCTTACCTCTTGTTTTCCAACGTTATTATTCTTCCAATAACGTTTTTTATAAATTGGAAAATTTCGAATTGCAAACACATCAAAAGTTAAAGTGTGCACTAATTAAA
Source organism: Crocinitomicaceae bacterium (assembly GCA_044373675.1). GTDB lineage: Bacteria > Bacteroidota > Bacteroidia > Flavobacteriales_D > Crocinitomicaceae > UBA952. The sequence continues at coordinate 60,655 of JBILPT010000005.1, forward strand.
ACTTTAGGAAAACAGCTTATTTCACTTGATTATGCCCTTATTTCGTTTAAGCAAAATTATTTTTTTAATACAAGTGTTTCCAAATGGCAAAGAGATTTAGCTATTTCTTCAGCCATAATTCAGCAGGCAAAAATTTCTTCAGAATTACACTTTTCAATTTTTCATATTTATCCAAGTTATACTTTTACAAGGATGGATAAATCCATTAATTTTCTTCCTCAACACACTTTTGAAACGCGTTTCTTGATAAAAGGAGGGATTTTTAAGGCAAAGAAATTAAAAGGGATGTTGGGATTTGATTTTATTGCTCTTTCTAGCTATAAAAGTTTATTGTTTAATCCGCAAATGGGAATTTATGATTTTACTTTTTTGAGTCAAACAAATATGAATTCTGGAATGTTGAATGCGGGAGTTTTTTCAGGATTTGAAGTCGATAAATTTCGTTTTTTTCTTCGTTGGGATAATTTAGCATATTTGTGGGCGAACAGAATGCAAACTTTTATTATTGGTTCTCCAATGCCTTCTACTCAAATAAAAATTGGTCTAACCTGGGATTTCTGGAATTAGCAAAACTTCAAAAGATTTGCTCTATACTCACTTAAACTTTTATTGAAAGAACCTCTGCCATTTTTGCACCAATGTGAGCAGGTGAATCAACAACATGAACACCACATTCTCTCAAAATACGTTTTTTAGCTTGTGCAGTATCGTCTTTTCCGCCTACAATTGCTCCAGCGTGCCCCATTGTCCTTCCTACAGGAGCAGTTTCACCAGCGATAAATCCAACAACTGGTTTTGTGCCATGTTCTTGAATCCATCTTGCTGCAAGCACCTCAAGATTACCACCAATTTCTCCAATCATTACAATGCCATCTGTTTCTGGATCATTCATTAATAAGGCAACAGCTTCTTGTGTTGTCGTTCCAATTATTGGATCTCCTCCAATACCAATTGCAGTTGTAATTCCCAAACCTGCTTTAGCAACTTGGTCTGCTGCTTCATAGGTAAGTGTTCCAGATTTTGAAACAATACCAATTTTCCCTTTTTTGAAAACAAAACCGGGCATTATTCCTATTTTAGTTTCTCCTGCTGTAATTATTCCAGGGCAATTCGGACCTATTAATCTGCATTTAAAACCTTTAATGTATTCTTTGGCTTTAATCATATCATTAACAGGAATTCCTTCTGTAATACAAACAATTACTTGTATTCCTACAGCTGCAGCTTCCATGATTGCGTCTGCAGCAAATGCTGGCGGTACAAAAATAATAGAAACATCTGCCTTTGTTTTATCAACTGCCTCTTGCATTGTATTAAAAACCGGTTTATCTAAATGACTTGTTCCACCTTTTCCTGGTGTAACACCACCAACGATATTTGTACCATATTCAAGCATTTGGCTTGCGTGAAATGTCCCTTCGGTTCCAGTGAAACCTTGAACAAGAACTTTTGAGTTTTTGTTTACTAAAACACTCATAATTTAGATAAATTTAATTTTGAACTCAAAAGTAAGAAATGCCTTTTAAATAGCAAGTTTTTCGACCTATTTTACTTCCCAAACCTTCATATCAAATTTCAAAATTGAATTTTGCGGGATATTATCTAATTTATGATCTCCATAGGCAATAGATGGTGGAAGGATCATTTGAACTTCACTACCTTTTTTACACATTAGCAATACTTCTTTCCATCCAGCGATTAAATCTCGAACAGCAAAAGTTATGGGATTTTTTTGATTATCAAAACGTTTTCCATTCAATAAAAATCCTGAATAGGTGATTGAAACACTATCTGTGTAGAGAATAAATTTGCCTTCTCCATTTTTTGAGATGAAATAGCGTAGTCCTGACGATGATTTATCAAAATTCAAGTTGTTTTTTTTGATATACGTAGAAATTTGTGAATCAAAATCTTGAATTTCTTGTTCAGAATAAGTTGAACAACTTGTTAGTAGTAGAAAAAGAAGAAATTGTATTAGCTTTCTCATAATTTTATTGCATTTAGTTCATATCCCTCTTTAATTAGTAATTCAATTAATCCTTCTGGTCCTGCAAGATGAGCCGCACCCATAGCAAAAAATACTTTTTGTTTTGACATCATATTCTTCATTAGTGAAATCCACCGGATATTCCGTTCTTCCAAGAAAACACGAGAATTTGGGAGCGAATTATCCTTTTGAATAAATGAATACAAAGAATCAAGATTTTGGAGTAAATAAAGTTCCTCTAGTTCCTTAAATTCAAGCTTCGCTTTATCTTGATTTCTCAAGGCATCCAAGATCATATTTTTTTGTTCAACGGAAGTTAAATCATCAAATAGTTTTAGTTGTTGATCTATTGTTTCTAAGCCAAGAAGAGGAATGTTTTTTTGTATAGCTTGTTTTTCAAGTTCTGATTCTTGTGATTTTGTATTTTCGGGTAGCGAATTTTGAAGAATAAACTGCAGTACTAAAAATGGCTTTGCTTGCTTAAAATTCTCATCAAATTGCTCAACATTCATTAACAAATATTCACTCGCCCATTGATGAATTGTGTCTAGTTCTTTTTCAGAAAAAATATCATTGAAACTTCCTTTTTCTAAAATCAATTTGGTTGGTGATAGTTTTGCATTATTTAGTGAGTTAATCTCCATGCACAATGCTTCAGATTTTGCAAGTAAGAGCAATAGTTTTTTTGGTAAAAAAAAAGATTCTTCATCCATGATGTGCATGGATCCAAAAAGATATGATATTTGATTATTGGAAGGATTGCGAATTTCCCATAAGAGACTTTTTTTCTCTATTTGAGCTGATAACAGAAAAGAAAAAGTAAAAAAGACTAAGAAAAAAAAGCTTTTCATATCAGTTGATACTCAGTTGTGCTAAAAAATGATGATCTTGTTCCGAAACTTTTTTACAAGAAAAGCCAGCTTTATTTGCAATGATATGGAGACTATCGTAGTCGATATAGAGCCAATCAAACCAAGGCCCAGAAGTTTTTTTGTAGTGCATTTGAAAACGGAAATTCCCATAATATTCAGCATTCAGATTCATCCAAAGCGCACCATCATCATCTTCGTATAAATAGCGAATATCGGATGAGTCACAAATTAGTTGACCGCCAGGTTTTAATAGCGTTTTTGCATGTAAAAGTGTCGCTTTCAGTTGCCCTAATGTCCCTGCTATTCCTATTCCGTTCATGAGCATTAAAATCGTATCGTATTTTGTATTTGGGGCAAAATTTTCAAAAAGAACATGTTCCACTGGGATATTACAATTCCTTAAGTGCTCAGTTGCACCGAGCGAGGCTTCAATAGCAAAAACATTCAATCCTTTTTTTTGTAATTCTAAGCAATGAATTCCAGCTCCGGCTCCAACATCTAAAACATCCCCACGACAAAGTTCAAGCGCTTTTAACTCTAATTCCGGCATTTCTTTTCGTGTACGAAAGAGAACTTCAAGAGGGATTACGTCATCTTCACATAATTCTGAAGACACGATTATGTCATTTGCTAGTCTGTTTTCTGCGTAATCTAGAATTGCTTCTCCGATTGGATCTGATATCCTCATAAATTATGATTCATATTGGCTAAATTCACTTAAATCATCATCCGAATAGTCATCATTAAATTCATTAAATCCAAGCTCATCGTCGTCGTCGTCATCATCAAGCCCACCTTCTAATCTTTGATCGCTGAATAAATCTTCTGTAATATCTTCTCTTGAATTTTCAGCTGGCGCTTTTCCTATTGATAGTAAAACACTTGGTTTTTTTGGTTCAGTTTTATCAAATCCAATTAATTCGACAAGAAAAATCCACATGCATAGGAAATCGTAAACTAAGATAAATTTTTGATCGGGTTCGTGTAAAAAATCTTTAATAGTGGCTGAATTCATAACTGTAGATGGCTCGTCAATCGAATCATCATCATAGGTCATATCCATTAAGCTAATTTCATGTCCTTTGTCCCACATATCATTGGAAACATAAAAACTACCCATTTGATCACCTTTAAAATCAAAGGAATCCAAAATAATTTTATAAAAAGACTCAAAATTATCAGTATCTGCAATGAGAATATCGCGAAAGACTTCTTCTTTTTTCTCTGAATCCAATAAAACTCTGAATTTTAGTCCTGGCATACTTTTGATTTTTCAATCTATGTAAAATTAAAATTATTTATTAAAAACAGGAGTTTTTACAACAGATAATCCCATTTCTTTTCCCAATCTTAGCATTTCTGCAACAGCTTCATCAAAATTATTTGAAATTTCACCCTCTAGGATTGCTTCTTTTATTTTGCTTTTAATGGTTCCAATTTCAGCAACTGGACCGATATTAAAAGTCTTCATAATTAATTCACCATTAACAGGTGGTTGAAAATTTCGAATACGGTCTTTCTCTTCAACATCTTTTAGCTTTTGCGACACCAATTCAAAGTTATTTTTGTATTTCTTAACTTTAAATTCATTTTTTGAGGTAATATCAGCATTGCATAATAACATCAGGTCTTCAATGTCGTCTCCAGCTTCATTCAGTAAGCGGCGGATTGCAGAATCAGTAACAGAACCTTTTATAAGTGCAATTGGTCGAAGGTGAAGCCGTACTAACTTCTGAACATATTTCATCTTCTGATCAAGTGGCAATTTCAGATTTTTAAAAATACGAGGTACCCATTTTGACCCTAATTCCTCGTGTCCGTGGAATGTCCATCCTACAATTGGGTCAAATCTTTTTGTCGGTGGTTTTGCGATGTCATGAAGAATAGCAGCCCAACGAAGCCACAGCGAATCTGTATTTTGTGAGATGTTATCCAAAACTTCTAAGGAGTGTTCAAAATTATCTTTGTGACTCTTTCCATCAATTGTTTCAATTCCTTTTAGTTGAATAAATTCTGGAAAAAATTGTTCTAATAAGTAGGTAGAATCTAGTAATTTAAAACCACGAGAAGGAGTTTCACTTAGTATTATTTTATTTAGCTCTTCACTAATCCTTTCTTTTGATATTATTTCCAAGCGCTTAGCTTGTTTTCGAATAGCCTCCAAGCATGAAATTTCAATTTTAAAGTTTAAACGAGTAGCAAAGCGAATTGCTCTTAACATTCTGAGTGGATCGTCGCTAAAGGTTATTTCAGGTTCAAGAGGAGTTCTAATAATTCCTTTTTCTAAATCTGCAATACCATTAAATGGATCTAGAATATTTCCAAAAGTTTCTGGACGTAGGTCTAAAGCAAGTGTATTGATGGTAAAATCCCTACGATTTTGATCATCTTTTAGTGTTCCAATCTCTGTTTCTGGTTTTCTTGAATCTGAAACATACGATTCCTTGCGTGCACCTACAAATTCAACATCTAAATCTTTGTAGCGAAAATGAGCAGTACCATAGTTTTTATAAATACTCACAGATTTTACCCGCATAATTTTGGCAATGGCAGTTGCGAGTTCTGGTCCATCACCAATAACGACAATATCTATGTCTTTTGATGGACTCTCAAGAAGTAAATCGCGCACAAATCCACCAATAACATATGCTTCAATTTTATTTTCAGCAATATATTGAGAAATAACTTTAAAAACAGGGTGCTTTAAACTTGAAGCGTAATTCAATTTCATCGTTTGCAAATGTAAGATTATTGAGTCTAATTATAGACAAAACCTTTAATCTTCATCTTCATCCAACAAATCATCATTATTTCGTTTGTAGGAAAACAAATCATCATCAAGTTCATCTAAGTCGTCATCATCAAAAAATTTCCCTGGCTTACCACTTTTTTTGTATGCATCCATTTTGGGTTTTTTACTTTTCCCTTCAGAATCAGGACTTTTTCGTTCTTTTGAATTATTTAATTTTTTTCGAGGTTCAATTTTTGAAATTTCTAAACTAGGCAAAACATCAACATCTTCTGTAGTTGGAAAATCAACATTATTTGGTACATAAGGTTTCTTTTCAAAAGTTGGTCTAGGAGCTGCACCTCGGTCTTCAGCTTCTTTAACAGCAATAGGCCTTCCATTTACAGCAAAATTATCTAGAGCTGAAATTGCATTAAGAGCTTCCTCTCGGTCTTCCATTTCAACAAATCCAAATCCTCTAGATTTACCTGTTTCTCTGTCAGTTGCAACACTAGCTTTTAACACTTTGCCATATTGCTCGAACAATTCTCTTAATTGATCGCTATTAAAGCCAAAATCTAATTTGGCAACAAAAATACTGGTCATAGATTATAAAAAACAATTTTAGTTATGTTCACTTTTACCATTAAAAAGTCTAAATTAAAATAAAAATTTAAAAAAAATAACATTTGCTTTTAATTTTTAATTAACCATACAATGTATTTGAATCAACAAATCAGTTATACTAGTAAAAAACTGCTTGATTTAAACTATTTTTTTAAAAAAAAAGAGTAAAACTATACATAATTTCATTAAAACACATATGATTGATTAATTTTAGATTCTTAAAATTTTATCAGCTTTTTTCATTTGAAATTTTTTTAGGCAACTAATATTTATTATTTTCGTTTTTTAAAAAAAAATATTTATGACGTTAAAAAAAGTCAAAAATTACCTTATCAATTTTAGTGTTTTAGTTTTGTTTATTCAATCAGTTTTTATAAATAATTCTGTTCATGGACAAACAGTTACTTTTAATTATACAGGTTCAGTTCAAACTTGGACTGTGCCTCCTTGTGTTTTTTGTTTGAATATAGATATTCGTGGGGCTAAAGGTGGAGGCATTTTGGGGAATCCATACTTAGGGTCAGGACAAGGTGGAAATGGTGCAAGAGTACTTCATCCTTGTATACCTGTTCAGCCAGGTCAAATATTAGAAATTAGAGTTGGAGGCTCTCCAACAAATAATTTAGGAGGATATAATGGTGGTGGAATTGGTCATACATTTTCAACAACACAAATGGCATCATTTGGTGGTGGTGGAGCAACCGACATTCGCATAGCTCCCTATACTTTGGCTAATCGCATTGCGGTAGCAGGAGGAGGAGGAGGTCGTGCTGGTGGTTCTTCACAACCAGGTTACCAAGCAAGTGGCGGCGGCGGCGGTTGTGCTTCAGGTCAACAAGGTTTTGGTTCTATTTTCACAACTGTTGGTGGTGGTGGTGGAACACAAGCAGCAGGCGGCAATGGAGGTCCACCATGGGCCGGAGGAGTACCAGGAACTGCTGGCTCAATTGGTCAAGGCGGAAATGGTGGTTTTTATTCATCTGCTTCAGGCGGCGGAGGTGGCGGAGGATATTATGGAGGTGGAGGTGGCGGAAGCGATAATTGTTGCCAAGGAGCAAATGGCGGCGGTGGCGGCGGCGGCGGTTCATCTTTCTACCCTGCAGGGGGAGTTTGTACACAAGGTTTTCAAACTGGAAATGGACAATTAGTAATTACTTACGCAGCAGGAGGCACTGTTATTACTGCTTCCAATGGAGGCCCCTATTGTGTTGGTCAAACAATTAGTTTAAGTGCTTCGACCGGCGCTAGTTCCTACTCTTGGGTTGGTCCTAATGGATTTACTTCTAATCTTCAGAATCCAACGATACCAAATTCTACAAGTCTTGATGCAGGTGTTTACACGTTAAATTATGTTACCCCAGCTTGTAATGGCATAACGACTACCACAGTGGTTGTGAATATTCCTATTAATCCATTGTTTACTCAAATTACTCCAATTTGCGAAAATGGACAAGTACCTTTATTACCAATTTCTTCTAACGATAACCCAGGTATTACTGGGACTTGGTCTCCCTCAACTATATCCTCTGCGGTTGCAGGTTCACAAACTTACTCATTTACGCCTGCACTAAATTTCTGTGCAAATATTGCTACAATGAATATTACTATTTTACCAAATGAAATACCCACATTTAATGTGATTAATCCATTGTGTATAAACGATGCGCCTCCAATTTTGCAGAATCCATCAACCAATGCAACACCATATACCGGAACTTGGTCTCCAGCCAATGTGGTAACTACTTCTGCTGGTATTTTCACTTATAATTTTACGCCTACATTAGGACAGTGTGCAGTTTCCACTACCATTAACATTACGATTTTAAATTATACTAATCCCACTTTTCAACAGATTGGTCCTTTGTGTCAGTTCACAACTGGGGTTACACTTCCGGGCAGCTCAACAAATGTTGTTCCCATTACAGGAACGTGGATACCAAGTAATATCAATACTCAGGTTCCAAGCTCTACAGTTTATAACTTTACTCCCGATCCTTTTCAGTGTTCTTCCACTGGGCAAATGACCATAGTTATTGATCCCTTAATCATTCCACAATTTGCACAAATTCCTCAGGTTTGTCAAGGAGATATACCCCCTTTAATTCCAACGGTATCAACTAATATCCCAGGAATAAGCGGAACTTGGAATCCACCAGCTATAGATAGTTCAGTTGATGGAGTTTTCACCCATAGTTTTATACCTGACCCAAATCAATGTGCTAACAATGCGACAATGAATATTGTAATAATTGCATCAATGCCACCAAGTTTTATTGCTGATACCTTATCTGGTTGTAATCCTTTATCAGTTAATTTTACAACTATAAATCCAGTTCCGGGTGCCAATTATACATGGTTTTGGAATAATACAGAAATTGGAACAGGACCAAATTTAGCATACACTCTAAATGCAAGTGGATATCATGATATAACTTTAGAATATGAATTAAGCTCTTGTCTTGAAATAACAACATATAATGACTATATTTTTATGGAAAATGATCCTGTAGCTTCTTTTACCTTTAGTCCTGCAGTAATTACTTCTGAAATTGAGGAAATTATTTTTGTGAATTCAAGTTTAGGTGCAGTCGGATATCTGTGGGATTTTGGTGATAATACAAGCGGAACGGATCAGAATATTAGTCATACTTATACTGGTGCTTCAGATAATATTTTAGTTTCTTTAACTGCAAATACCCCTCTGGGTTGTTTTGATATTTATGAAATGACATTGGTTGTTCTTAGTGAGGCAATATTTTATGTTCCAAATACATTTACTCCTGACGAAGACGAACACAATCAACTGTGGAAACCTATTTTTACTTCTGGCTTTGATATTTATTCCTTTAACTTACAAATTTACAACCGATGGGGAGAAATTATATGGGAAACAAATGATGCTTCAGCCGGTTGGGATGGCACTTATGGAAATTCTAGTTTAAAAGTCCCTATTGGTATTTATAATTGGACTATTCGTTATGGTTCTAAAATCAATGATGATAAAAAAGAAGCTTCCGGTTTTGTGAACGTTCTGTATTAGAAATTTTAACTAGTTATAGTCCCAATCTTATTATTATCACATTAAAAAACAAAGTGCTTTTATAGTATCCTTTATTATTAATTGATCTTAATCTCTCTGTTTTTTTTAAATTTGCACCTATTGGGGATGTAGCTCAGTTGGCTAGAGCGCTTGACTGGCAGTCAAGAGGTCGTGGGTTCGAATCCCATCTTCTCCACAAAATGGATTTTCAACTTGTATCAGAATTTCAAGCAACTGGCGATCAACCTGAAGCAATTCGGCAACTGATTACTGGATTAAACTCAGGCATTGAGCATCAGACCTTACTTGGTGTAACTGGAAGTGGAAAGACCTTTACAATTGCTAATGTAATTGCAGGAATCAATAGACCTACATTGGTATTATCACACAACAAAACACTTGCAGCTCAGTTGTATGGTGAATTTAAGCAATTCTTTCCTGAAAATTCCGTCGAATATTTTGTTTCCTATTATGATTATTATCAACCTGAAGCGTATTTGCCAGTTACCGGAACTTACATCGAAAAAGATTTACAGATAAATGACGAAATTGAAAAATTGCGACTTTCTGCAACCTCTGCTTTACTTTCTGGACGAAAGGACGTAATTATTGTTGCTTCTGTTTCCTGTATTTATGGAATTGGAAATCCAAGTGAATTTAAAAATAGTATCATCTATTTGAAAATTGGTGATAGCATTCCAAGGAATAAATTTCTATTTAAATTGGTAGAAAATTTATATTCAAGAGCAGGAGATAGATTTGATCGCGGGACTTTTCGTGCCATTGGAGATACTGTTGACATCTTTCTGGCTTATACAGATTATGCGTTAAGAATTTCTTTTTGGGGTGACGAAATCGAGGGAATTACATCCATAGATCCCGAAACAAATCAGAAGATTGAAAGCTATACTGAAATTGCTATTTTTCCAGCAAATTTATTTGTTTCGAGTCCAGAAAATACACAACAAGCAATCGAACAGATTCAAGATGATTTGGTAGTTCAAGTAGCAAATTTTAAAAAGGAAGGGAAATTAGAGGAATCCAAACGCTTAGATGAACGTGTTAATTACGATTTAGAAATGATTCGGGAACTAGGCTATTGTTCGGGAATTGAAAATTATTCGCGGTATTTTGACCGGAGAATTTCTGGAGAACGCCCTTTCTGTCTTTTGGATTATTTCCCTGAAGATTATTTAATGGTAATCGATGAAAGCCATGTTACGCTTCCGCAAGTTAAAGGAATGTATGGTGGTGACCGCGCCCGAAAAATTAATCTTATCGACTATGGCTTCCGTTTACAAGCAGCCATCGATAATCGTCCTTTAAAATTTGAGGAATTTGAAGGAATGGCGCAACAGCGAATTTATGTTTCTGCAACGCCTGCTGACTATGAAATTGAAAAGTCGGAGGGAATTATGGTTGAGCAAGTGATTCGTCCAACGGGATTGCTTGATCCAATTATTGAAGTGCGACCAAGCGCAAATCAAATTGATAATTTAATCGAAGCAATTCAGGAACGGATAGCTGTAAAAGAACGTGTTTTAGTTACGACATTGACAAAAAGAATGGCGGAAGAATTACAAAAATACTTAGATAAATTAGGGATTTTGTGTCGCTATATTCACAGTGAAATTGATACCATTGAACGTGTAGAGATATTACGGCAACTGCGACTTGGAGTTTTTGATGTTTTGATTGGTGTTAATTTATTGCGCGAAGGACTTGATTTACCAGAGGTTTCATTGGTGGCAATATTGGATGCTGACAAAGAGGGATTTTTGAGAAACGAGCGCTCGCTTGTTCAAACCGTTGGAAGAGCAGCTAGAAATCTTAATGGAATGGTTATTATGTACGCCGATAAAATGACTAATTCTATGCAAAAGACAATCGATGAAACGCTGAGAAGGAGAGAACTACAAGATGCGTATAACAAAGAAAATGGATTGGTTCCAACTGCATTGAATAAATCAAAAGAGAAAATTATAGATTCAACTCAGGTTGCAGACGGAGACCAAGCAATGCGTCAACTGCGCTACGAACAAAGTGAAACAGTTCCATTAGCAGCTGAAGAAGCACCGCAGTATTCAGATTCAGAAGAATTAAGAAAACAGATAAAAGTAACCAAGAAAGCCATGGAAAGTGCAGCAAAAGAGCTAGATTTTATTGAAGCAGCAAGATTGCGTGATCGTTTATTTGGCCTTGAAAAACAAGTAAAGAAATGAAAAATAATAAATTAATCAAGCAATTTCGAATAGTAGCAATCTTAGAGGGATTTTCGTGGATTGCATTACTCATAACAATGATTTTGAAATACAAGTTTGAAATTAGTTGGCCAAATAAAATTGTAGGCTTAATTCACGGCTTATTTTTCCTGCTATTTTGCGCTTATATTTTTCTTTTTTTAATCAAAGAAAAATGGGCTTATAGTAAAGCATTGATCTTATTTATCGCTGCATTTCTTCCATTTGGGACATTTTGGGCAGCAAAAAAGTATTTAAAAAATTAATTTTTATTACTGATCCCCAAATCGCTCAATCACTTGTTGTGTAACTCCGGTATTTGCAAATCCTCCATCATGGAATAAATTCTGCATTGTTACATATCGTGTGAGGTCAGAAAATAAAGTAATACAATAGTCAGCACACGCTAAAGCCGTTGCATTTCCTAAGGGCGACATCTGTTCTGAGAAATTAATGAATTCTGTAAATCCTTTAATTCCCTGTCCCGCAGTTGTAATTGTTGGCGATTGAGATATCGTATTAACACGCACCTTGTTTTTTATTCCATAATGGTATCCAAATGAACGAGTAATCGATTCCAATAAGGATTTTGCGTCAGCCATGTCATTGTAATCTGGAAAAATTCGTTGCGCTGCAATATAACTTAGTGCTAACACAGAACCCCATTCATTAACTGCATCGTGCTTATACAATGTAGCCAAGGTTTTATGCAAGGAAATCGCAGAAACATCCATTGTTTGATTATAATATTGATAATTGCTCTCTGTATAATGCTTTCCTTTTCTGACATTTGGTGACATGCCAATGGAATGCAAAACGAAATCAACTTTTCCTCCTAAAATCTCCATTGATTTTGTCACTAAATTCTCAAGATCTTCAATACTTGTAGCATCTGCAGGAATAATTTGACTCCCCGTTTCTTCCGCCAATTTATTAATTTCACCCATTCGCATAGCAATTGGTGCATTTGTTAAAACAAAAACTGCACCTTCTTCATGCGCGCGTTGTGCAACTTTCCATGCAATCGATTGATCATTTAAAGCGCCAAATATAATTCCGCGTTTTCCCTTCAGTAAATTGTTTCCCATTGTATTTTATTTTTAACAAAATTACTAAAATGTTTCAATGTCATAATGTGCTTTAAAAACTATTCATCAACAATCAGTTGTGAGATGAATCTATTGCAATTATTTTTGTATTTTTAAATCTCTATAATTTAACTTCATTTTAAAAATGTCAGAAAAGAGTAATAAAAACCAAATAATTCTTGTGCTAATTGTCGCAGCACTTGGGTATTTTGTTGATATCTATGATTTAGTGCTTTTTGGAGTTGTAAAAGGAGAAAGCCTGCAACAAATTATGTCGAATGCAAGTCCTGAGCAAATTGCTTCAACTGGAAAATTTCTCTTTAATATGCAAATGCTGGGAATGCTACTTGGTGGTTTATTATGGGGCATTTTGGGGGATAAAAAGGGGCGCTTGAAAGTGCTTTTTGGTTCTATTATACTTTATTCCATTGCAAATCTCGCCAATGCATTTGTTACAGATATTCCAAGTTATGCATTTATTCGAATTATTGCAGGAATTGGACTTGCCGGTGAACTAGGTGCGGGAATCACCCTGATTTCTGAAATAATGACGAAAGAATCACGGGGCTATGGCACCATGATTATTGTAACTTTTGGAGCTCTTGGGGCAGTTGCTGCCTCTTTAGTTGGAGCAAACGGCCTTGGAATCACACAATTTTTTCATGATTTTACTGGTCTAAGTTTACAAAATTGGCAGGTTGCCTACATTGTTGGTGGCTTAATGGGACTTTTTTTACTTCTATTGCGAATTGGAACAATAGAATCATCCTTTTTTTTGAATGGAAAAGATGAAAAACACATTAAAAAAGGCGATCTAAAACTCATTTTCTATAAACGTGAAAATTTACTCAAATACATTCATTGTATTTTTATTGGAATTCCAATTTGGTACATTATTGGACTTTTGATTATGAACTCTAAGGATAATTTTGGTCCTTGGCTTGGAATAAATAATATTGAAAATGGAAAAGCTGTAATGTATGCATACATAGGACTTTCATTTGGCGATTTACTTTCTGGGATTTTAAGTCAAATTCTGAAAAGTAGAAAGAAAGTTGTCTATTTGTATTTAAGTTTTACATTAGTAACAAGCATTAGCTTCCTTTTTTTTCTTGAGTATTTTGTAACTCTTAATGCTAGTATTTATTATTTAATGTGTTTTTTATTAGGAACAGGAACAGGCTACTGGGCCATATTTGTTACAATAGCTGCAGAGCAATTTGGAACGAATATTCGATCTACAGCAGCCAATACAATTCCTAATTTTGTACGAGGATCTGTACCCATTATTATGCTCTTTTTTGGACTTTTGACTGTTAATTTTAGTGATGGAGTTTCTGCATTGATGATTGGTTTATTTTTCATAACACTTGCTTTTTATAGCATTTCACGCTTGAAAGAAACCTATGGTAAAGATTTAAATTACAACGAGACAAGTGAATAATTTCCTTTAAGAAAGTTGAATAAAATAGACATATTAGAGGATTATCCTTATTTTTGTGAAACACACATGGCCCTAAAATTTTTCAATACAAAATCGCAGAATAAACGCTTCAATTATCTTCCAAGATATTACGACGAGCGAAAGGAAAGACTTGCCCTTAAAAAAAAACAATTAGAAGCTGCTGAAAATCTTAGTGAAGAAGATAGAAAATCATTGTTGAGAGAGCAATTTAGAGATTCATGGTCTCTTGGTCGCACGCGACAACAAGCGAATTACCAGGCAAATTTTCGAACACTGATTCTAATCGGTGTTTTAGTGGTTTTAGGTTATTTTATTTTTAACGGAATAGAAGGAATTCAATCGGTGATTTATAAAATCATGAACTAATGGGACTTATTCAACGACTTCCTGAACACATTGCCAATCAAATTGCGGCAGGTGAAGTAATTCAGAGGCCTGCATCTGTTGTTAAAGAACTCATGGAAAATGCCATCGATGCATCCTCATCATCTGTAATGGTAGTGATAAAAGATGCAGGGAGAACACTTATTCAAGTAATTGATGACGGTGATGGAATGGAGGAAGAAGATGCCGGTGCTTGTTTTTTACGACATGCTACAAGTAAAATTTCTTCAGCAAACGATCTGTTCCAACTTCAAACAAAAGGATTTAGAGGAGAAGCATTAGCATCTATCGCAGCAATTGCTCACGTCCAATTAAAAACCAAGCACAAAGACCAAACTGAAACAGGAATTTTACTCAACATTGAGGGAAATACAATAAAAAATACTGAGAAAACTGTTTGTCCAAAAGGTTCTTCTTTTGAAGTAAAGAACTTGTTTTACAATGTTCCAGCGCGTAGAAATTTTCTGAAATCTGATACGGTAGAGTTTGGTCACATTCGAGAAGAATTTGAGCGTATTGTACTTGCGCATCCTGAAATTCGTTTTTCATTGCACCACAATACTCAAGAAATATATAATCTACAAAGTTCAAATTTACGAAAACGAGTAGTAGATGTTTTAGGGAAATCCAATAATGAAAGACTTGTACCATTGGAAGAGCAAACCAATATTGTAAAAATAAGTGGCTTCATCGGAAAACCTGAAACAGCAAGAAAAACAAGAGGTGAACAATTTTTTTTCGTCAATAATCGGTTTTTTAAAGATGCCTATTTCCATCACGCAGTTTCAAAAGCATTTGAAGGATTAATTCCTGAAAGAACCTTTCCCTGCTATTTTATTTTTTTTGAAATAGATCCAGCAAAAATTGATGTTAATATTCACCCAACAAAAACTGAAATTAAATTTGAAGAAGATCGCTTCATCTATTCTATATTATTGAGTAGTATAAAGCAGTCTTTGGGAAAATACAATATCTTTCCAACCATGGATTTTGAATTGGACACAAGTTTTGATATTCCATCTTCTTTTCGAAAGACTGATCCAGTCGAGCCACAAATTGTTGTGAATCCAAATTTTAATCCTTTTCAAGCAACAAATACAACTGCAAGATCAAACGGCGGAGCATTCTCAGAAGCAATGAAAAATCAAGGTTTTGGGAGAGAAAATCCGAGCGAAAAGGATTGGGCAAATTTTTATTCCATAAAGGAAGAGGAAAAGATTGAAAACCTAGAACTAGAATTCAGAGAAGAACTTGATTCAGATCAAAACTTTTTGATAAGAGGAAAATACCTTATTTCTAATTGTAGATCTGGTTTATTAATTATAGATGTCAAACGAGCAACAGAAAGGATTCTTTACGATGAATTGATGTCTAAGTTTATTCATCAACCCATTGTATCCCAACAATTACTTTTTCCGTTTGAAAAAACGCTTGCAAAAAATGAAATTGTCGCATGGGAAAATAATAAATCTTTACTAAGTCAGCTAGGTTTTTCTGGAGATGTAAATGGAGAAATATTAGAAATAAGTGGAATACCTGGAATGCTTTCTGACGACCAAATAGAAACAACATTGAGTGATTTATTTGAGACTCTTCTTCACCGCGACATAGAAAAAGGTGAATTAGCACACAACATTATATTGAGTATTGCTAGGGCTTCAAGTGCTAACTCGGAAATCTCAGATCAATTCAAAGGAAAAATTCTCATCGAACAGCTTTTTCAATGTAAAGATCATAGCTATACCGCAAGCGGGAAGAAAATTATAAGCACAATGGAAATTCAAGAAATAGCAGCAAAATTTTAAGTATGTTAAATAATTTACCACAAGTCACAAAAAATATTTTAATCCTAAACATCGTTTTTTTTGTTGCAACATTTATTTTAAAATCGCAAGGAATTGACTTAATCTCAAGTTTTGGAGCACACTATGTAAATTCTCCACTTTTTCAACCTTTTCAGGTAGTTACTCATTTTTTCATGCATGCAGATATCCTTCATATCTTTTTTAACATGTGGCTTTTTCTTATGTTAGGTGCCTATCTTGAAAATATTTGGGGACCTAAGCGTTTTTTCATCTTTTATATTTGCTGTGCTTTGGGTTCATTTGCATTGTATAATATTATTGGAGTTTATGAGATTGAATATCTAAAAAACCAATTAGTCATGAAAAATTTTGATTTAAATGAGATTAATTACATGATTCAAAATGGCGAATATAATTCAGCAAATTTTGAAAATAATCCTGTGTATCATGATTATGTAGTCAAATCGTACACACCAATGGTCGGTGCCTCTGGAGCTATTTTTGGAGTCTTGACTGCTTTTGCTATTTTATTTCCAAATACAGAATTTAGGATTTATTTTTTGATACCTGTAAAAGCAAAATATTTTGTAGGACTTTATCTTTTATGGGAAGTTTATCAAGCTTATCAAAATAATATTAATGACAACACAGCCCACTTAGCGCATATTGGTGGAGCGCTTGTAGGTGCTGCAATTGTTTTGTTTTGGAGAAAATCCGATCGAACTAATTTTTGGTAAAAACATGAGTACTCGTAATTTTCTTGAAGAATTTAAATTTCAACTTTTTTCTGGTACAATGACCAATCGTTTAGTTATTGTAAATGTTTTGGTATTTATTTTTATTGTTTTACTCGAAGCAATTTTTCGTTTGTTGAAAATGGATCAAGCTATCATTGGGAATTTCTGTAGTTTAGTATTTACTTTAGATACAAACATCCAAGAATTCATCTTCAAACCTTGGGGACTTTTTACTAGTATCTTTTCACATTTTGATCTTTGGCATTTGCTATTTAATATGGTCTTCCTTTATTTTTCAGGATCCTATTTTGAAAGATTATTTGGTGCCAAGAAATTACTATTAACCTATCTTTTTGGAGGACTAGTTGGTGGAATTTTTGAAATTGGAGCGGAATCATTATTTCCTTTACTGCAAAATACACAGCAACTTGTTGTTGGTGCTTCTGGTTCTATCATGGCATTGTTTACAGCTCTCGCTTTTTATTCACCTAACACAAAAGTCAATTTATTCGGCATCATTCCTATAAAAATATATTTTATCGCACTTTTCTTTTTAGTACAAGATTTGATTGGAATTGGAAGTGATGATCATATAGCACATTTTGCACACTTAGGTGGCGCAACCTTTGGAATACTTTCAATAAGGAATATTCAATCAAATAAAAATATATTAAATCGCTTGCTAAAAATTATTGAAGATTTTAAGCTTACTTTTAAGGGAAAAAAGAAAACAAAAAATACTGAATTCTCAAAAGTAAAGACTGATGAGGAATACAATTATGAACGAAAACTAAAACAAGAAAAAACAGACGTAATTCTCGATAAGATTGCAAAATCTGGGTATGAATCATTAAGTAAGTCAGAAAAAGATTTTTTATTTAATCAAAGTAAAAATGGGTAAGTTTTCAGAGCGTTTCTTTAAATTTTCTTCGATCTTCAAGATTCTAAGTATCTTAAGCTACTTCGCATTATTACTCTCCTATCTAAGTCCTTTTATTCATCCCAAAACAATTGCAATTTTGCCTTTTATAGGATTGGCTTATCCTGTGATTCTTATTGTAAATATTATTTGGTTGTTCTTATGGAGCATCGTTCGGTCTAAGTGGGCAATTTATAGCCTTTTAGTTCTCTTAATTGGAGGAAAATTACATTTTAGAACTTTTTCTTTTTCTATGGGTGGAGATGAAAAACAAAAGAATGAATTAAAAATTTTAAGTTACAACGTTCAGCTTTTTGGAGTTTACAAACCAAGTTTAGAACAATCTCTTACAACTCGAAATACTATTTTTACTTTTCTGCGTAAGGAAAATCCGGATATTATTTGCTTGCAGGAATATTATAGAAAAGATAAACCCACTCGTTTTGAGACCTTGGATTCTCTTTTTTCAATTATAGGATCGGAAAACTACCACGAAAGAAGCGCCTATAAAAAAGTTGGAAATCAAAATTTTGGTATTGCAATGTTCTCTAAATATCCCATGATTGCAAAAGGTGATGTTATTTTTGATTCACAGAGTGCAACTGATTGTAATTATTGTATTTATTCTGATATCGTAAAAAATAAGGATACATTTCGAATTTATAATGTTCATTTACAATCGATTCGTTTGAATGAAAGACCCTACAAATTTAATAAGACAAAAATCAGTGATAAAAAAAATTACCTTGCGATTCGATCTATTTATAGAAAATTAAAAGTTGCATATTTAAAAAGAGCAGACCAAGCAAAAAAAGTTGCAAATCATATTAAAACAGCGCCTTATCCAGTTATTATTTGTGGAGATTTTAACGATACTCCAATGTCTTATACTTATAATCAATTTAACAAAGGATTAGTTGATGCTTTTAGAAATGCCTCCTTTGGAATAGGATCATCTTATGTCGGTCGAATTCCAGCTGGGCGGATTGACTATATTTTTCATTCTCCTTCTTTATTTTCTTCAAATTTCACTATTCAAAAAGAAGTATTAAGTGACCATCGCGCAGTATCGTGTATAATTTCTAAGTAATGTTTGTAGAAATAAATCCTTTAAACATCGATCA
>JBILPT010000048.1:0-8310 GCA_044373675.1 Crocinitomicaceae bacterium
GAGAGCTGTTTTTTTTCATTGTTTTTTTTGTAAAAATAGTATATTTCTATCTAATTATTTTATTGAATTTAGCATTGTTGAAATTATAATTTACATTAAATTTGACAAATAAATCTTTAGACATGAAAAATAGAATTTTAAAATTAGTTTTCCTTATAGCTATAGCTACTTGTATATCAAGAAGTTCTATTGCTCAAATTTCGTCAGGTTATTTGACTTTAGGTGGAAGCTCGGGTGCAAATATTACACTAGATTCAAAAAGTACTATTGGACCATCATCTTCTAGTACTCCCGGTTATATACAGTGGAATTTCTCACCTTCAGTTGGATTTTGCATTACCGATGAAATTGTTGTTGGGGTCGGTTTAAATATCGATTCAAAATTTACCAATCAAGTTTCAAGTCTTGATAATTCAAAAACTGAAAACATAATGGCTTCTGGTATAGGTGCTAATTTAACTTTTCGGAAATACAATAAAATTAAAAGTGCTATTTATTACCATACGCAATTAGGAGTAGGTTATGCTATTCAGACTGGTACAAATAGAATACCCCTTGGAACAAATAATTTAATTGATGGCGGAAAATTTCTTACAAGATCAATTAGCGTTACTGTTAATCCAGGTTTGACGTATTTTGTCTCTTCAAATTGGGCGATTGATTTTAGTTTAAATAATATTCTTGCTTTTACTTCTAGAACTATAACTTTTTTTGATTATGGACCAGAAGACATCGAGACAAAAGATGGTTCTTTATCATTTGGTTATGGCTTAACACCAACTTTAGGTGTATTTTATTTCTTAGGCCAATAAGTGAAATTATTAAAAGAATAATTCTTTTTTTTTCACGAAACTTATTTAGGATTTATTCGTTTTAATAAATGCATTAATTTTTGACTTCAATGCTTTTAAATTAGTGCGTTAATAGAAATAGATAATATTTAAGTGGTTTAGCTCCACGATAAAAAAAATGAGAACAAAATACATTGATTTAATTGACCAAACTTTTGATTTCCCTCAAAATGAATTTAATTTAAGAGAAGACCGCCTTTTCTTTCATGGAATTGATCTTATGCGTTTAATCAACGAATATGGAACTCCTTTAAAATTTAATTATTTACCACAAATTTCAAATAACATACAACGTGCTAAGGGTTGGTTTCGTGAAGCTATCAATAACTTAGGTTATTCTGGAAATTACTATTATTCCTATTGTACAAAAAGTAGTCATTTTTCTTTCGTTTTAGATGAAGTATTAAAGAACGATGTCCACATTGAAACCTCTTCTGCTTTTGATATTGATATTGTTAAGAATTTATATAATTCAGGGAAATTAGAAAAGGGGAAATATGTCATTTGCAATGGATACAAACCTGAGGCTTATCTTAAGAATGTAGTTCAATTAATTGAAGAAGACAATCTAAAGATTATTCCTGTTGTTGATAATACAGATGAGTTACAACGCTTAATCGACTCTACGACAAAGGAATTAAACATCGGAATTAGAATTGCGGCAGAGGAAGAGCCAAAATTTGAATTTTATACCTCAAGACTTGGAATTCGTTACCGTGAAATTGTGCCTTTTTATCAGAAAATCCTGAAGGAAAATCCAAGAGTGCGTGTAAAAATGCTGCATTTCTTTATTAATACTGGAATAAACGACACAGCATATTATTGGAATGAACTCACAAAATGCCTTCGGATTTATAGTGATCTCAAGAAAATGTGTCCCGAATTGGATTCATTGAACATTGGCGGTGGTTTCCCAATTAAAAAATCTCTGGCTTTTGATTTCGATTATGCCTACATGGTGCGTGAAATTCTTACGCAGGTAAAACGTGTTTGCACAGATAATGATATTCCTGAACCTGATATTTTTACTGAATTTGGTTCGTTTACAGTTGGAGAAAGTGGAGGTGCACTGTTTAGTATTTTGCACCAAAAGCAACAAAATGACCGTGAAAAATGGAACATGATTGATAGCTCATTCATGACGAATTTACCAGATACTTGGGCAATAAATCAACGCTTTATTATGTTACCAATTAATCGTTGGAACGAAGATTACGAGCGTGTTTTACTTGGTGGATTGACCTGTGATAGTGATGATTACTACAATTCTGAACAGCATTCCAATGCGATCTACTTACCAAAGTTTAATAAGAATCATCAATTATTCATTGGGTTTTTTAATACCGGAGCATATCAAGAAACACTCGGAGGATTTGGAGGTCTAAAACATTGTTTAATTCCAGAGCCAAAGCACATCTTAATTAAACGAGATGAAACAGGAAAAATCCAAACTGAAGTTTTTAGCGAAGAACAAACAGCGGCAGATTACTTGCGAATTTTGGGTTATTGATTTGCTAAGTGCTTAGCTTCTTAAAACTGCGCCCAAGTTTTTTTCAAAATCATCTTTGATTGTTGACATTACTTTATCGATTTCTTCATCCGTTAGGGTTTTTTCATCGTCTTGAAATGTAAAGGATAAAGCATACGATTTTTTACCTTCTTCGATTTTATCACCTTCGTAGACATCAAAAAGACCAACAGATTTCAGTATGTTTTTATTAGAAAGCTTGGCAATCTTTTCCAATTCTTTGAATTGTATATTTTTATTTAATAAAAGGGAAAAATCTCTTCTTACAGAAAATGTCTTAGGAAGTTCTTTGAACTGAGTTTTGACAGTTTGAAGGTTTTGAAGCACTAAATCCCAATTGATTACAGCGCAAAAAACAGGGTTTTTCAGGTCGAATTGGCTTAAAATTTCATCTTTGACAAAACCCAATTGACAAATCGATTTTTTAAATAAATCTAGTTCTTGCCCTTGACTAAATAGGTCGTTTTGAAGATCTTTTTCTTGTAAATGTTGAGTTAAACCAAGTCGATCAAACAAAGCTGACACAAGTCCTTTTAAGGTGAAATAAGAAACTAGAGCTTTGTCGCTGTTCCAACGCTCACTGTATTTTTCGCCAGTAATACAGAGAATCAACTCTTGTTTCTCTTTGTACTCTGCAGAAAATTTAAAGTAGGTCTTTCCAAATTCAAAGAATTTTAAGTTTGGATTTTGCCGATTCTGATTTCGTTGCATATTTTCAAGAACTCCAAACAGCAAAGTTTGGCGCATAACATTTAAATCTTGACTCAAGGGATTCAGCATTGTAACGTTGTGTTCCGCTTTAAAGCTTTCACCTCCGAATTTTTCAATGTAGGCACTTTTCGTTAATGAATTATTCATTACTTCGTTAAAACCTTTTGAAACCAGGGTTTCAGAAATTGATCCTTGAATTTTATCTGTCTTATTTTGTGCTTCATTACTCAGCGCTAAATTCCATTTTTCAGGAATTGGAATTTGATTAAAACCAAAAATCCGGAGAATTTCTTCCGTAACATCTGCTTCTCGTGTTACATCAATACGGTATCCTGGAATGCTTATTTCTATTTGATTTTCGTTGTCCTTCAGAATTTTAAAATCTAAATCTTTTAAAATTTCCAAGTGACTTTTTTTGGGAATTTCAAAACCAATTAAGCTATTTATTCTACTTAAATCAATGATGATTTCCTTTGATTTATAAGCTCCTGAAGTCCAAGAAAATTCATTCATTGCAATTTCTCCTCCAGCAATTTCTTTAATAATCCCAGCTGTTCTTCTCAAAGCATAAAGTGTTAATTCAGGATCAACACCTCTTTCAAACCTGAAACTTGCATCGGTATTTAAAGAATGTGAGCGGGCAGTTTTACGAACTGAAACAGCATCAAAAACTGCAGATTCTAGGAAAATACTTGTTGTTTCTGCACTAACACTTGAATAAGTACCACCTAAAACTCCTGCAATACATAAATTTTCAGTTCCATTGGAAATCATTAACTCTTCTCCAGATAATTTTCGTTCGATTCCATCTAAGGTTTTGAAATTCTGGTCTTTTGCTGCTTTTTTAACACTTATTTTTCCATTCAAAAACGCAGTATCGAAAGCATGAATAGGCGTACCTAATTCTCGCATCACAAAGTTTGTAGCGTCCACAACATTATTTATGGGATTTAGTCCAATAGCACGCAGTTTTTTCTGCAACCATTCTGGTGAAGGTGCAATTTTAATTTTTGAAAGAGAAATTCCGCAGTAAGAACTACAAAGTGTTTTTTCTTCAATTTCAATTGCTATTTTATGATTTTCAGTAGAAGTTTTTAATTCTTTTACTTCAGGCCACTGAATTTTGAGTTTTTTCTGCTCGTGAAAGTTCAAATAAGCCATTAAATCTCGAGCAACACCAATATGTCCCATAGCATCAGCTCGATTAGGAGTTAGACCAATTTCAAAAATATAATCATCTTCAAGATCAAAATATTTTGCTGCTTTAGTGCCGATTGCTACGTCATTTGGTAAAACCATAATTCCGGAGTGTGAATTTCCAAGACCAAGTTCATCTTCCGCGCAAATCATTCCAAAGGAATCGACACCTCTTATTTTTGCCGCTTTAATTTTAAAAGGTTCATCTGGATTGGGGTAGAGTGTGCAGCCAACAGTTGCTACAACAACTTTTTGTCCTTTTCCGACATTTGAAGCACCGCAAACTATTTGCAATTTCTCACTGCCAATATCAACGATTGTTAATTTTAATTTATCGGCTTCTGGATGTTGCTCACACGAAACAACTTGCCCAATTATTACTCCTTCTAATCCGCCTTTTACGGCTTCTAACTTTTCAATACTTTCAACTTCAAGTCCGGTATCTGTTAAAATACGGCCAATTTCTTCGGGTGTTTTATCCGTAGAAATATAGTTTTTAAGCCAGTTGTATGAAATTTTCATGCTTCAATAGTATTCTGCCGTGAAATTAGTAAATACTTATAATTATTTGGAGTTTTTTGAGCGATTTCTCTTTTTAAATAGCTATTTATTGTTCTTAAGTAGTGAAAAATCAAACATTCTTCTGTCGTATCTTTGAATTGAACATTAAAATGAATTCATCTTCATTTTCAGGAGTTATAAGCAATTCATCGTAGCTGTTGTAGTGTACTATGAGTCCTTTTGCTGCAGTTGACATTTTCCAACCTCCATAAAGAACACTTTCTTGGCGTTCAATTTTTTTGATAGTTGCAAATGGAATTTTATGCTTCCAAAAAAAATATTTACAGAGTAGGTGATCACTTTCAAAAGTAAAATGAGTTGTGAAGATGGCCGCTATTAAAAAGATAATAATTAAAAGAAAAACAAGTCCGAAAATTACTGCTTCAAAAGTATTTTCATTCTGATAAATTGAGACTTCACCAACTATAAAAACTGCAAGTAAAAAAAGGATTATTGACTTATAAAACCAATCAACTTTTGTTTTAAAGAACATCTATTCCCATGTAAAAAGTGGGCGACTCCCCATTAATTCCTTTACTTCTTTTCGTAGCGAACTAATTTCTGAGACTTGCTCTCTGTTCATCAATGCACGATCAATTAGTTCAACAATTTTAGGGATTTCAGCTTCCTTAACACCTCTTGAGGTAATTGCAGGAGTCCCAACGCGAATTCCTGAAGTAATAAATGGCGACTCTGTATCAAAAGGCACCATGTTTTTATTGACAGTGATATCCGCTAAAACCAAGGAGTTTTCAGCATCTTTCCCACTTATACCTTTGGATCTAAGGTCAATTAACATGCTGTGATTATCAGTTCCACCAGAAACGATATTATAACCCAATTTCATGAATTCACTCGCCATTACACTTGCATTCTTTTGCGTTTGTTGCATGTAGGTTTTATATCCAGGACTTAATGCTTCAACGAATGCTACAGCTTTTGAAGCAATAACGTGCTCGAGAGGTCCACCTTGAGTTCCCGGAAAAACAGCAGCGTCTAGTAATGCCGCCATTGATTTAGGATTACCATTATTCCACAACAAGCCAAAAGGATTATCAAAATTATGACGCATCATAATAATTCCTCCACGAGGTCCACGAAGTGTTTTGTGCGTAGTACTTGTTATGATATGACAATGATCTAAGGGGTCGTTTAAGAGTTTTGTAGCAATCAATCCTGCAGGATGAGAAATATCAGCTAAAACAAGTGCTCCAATTTCATCTGCAACTTTTCTTATTCGTGCATAATCCCAATCCCTAGAATATGCAGATGCGCCACAGATAATCATTTTTGGACGCTCACGAAGTGCTGTTTCCTCCATTATATCGTAATCGATGCGCCCAGTTTCTTTATTTACTCCATAAAAAAATGGTTTGTATAATTTTCCGGAGAAGTTCACGGGTGAACCATGTGTTAAATGTCCGCCGTGAGATAAATCAAATCCTAAGATTTTATCACCAGGATTTAAGCATGCCAAAAAAACAGCAGCGTTTGCTTGAGCACCAGAATGAGGTTGAACATTCGCCCAAGTCGCGCCAAATAATTCACACAAACGATCAATCGCCAATTGCTCTACTTGATCGACAATTTCGCAACCACCATAATATCTTTTTCCGGGAAGTCCCTCAGCATATTTGTTGGTTAAAACACTTCCCATAGCGCGCATGACTTGTTCGCTAACAAAATTTTCGGAAGCAATTAATTCAATTCCATTTAGTTGTCTGTTATTTTCTTCTTGAATGAGCTTAAAGATTTGTTCGTCTTGCATAATTTTGTAACTATTTCGGTGAAATAAAAAATTAAAATTGTGAGTAGTTCCTCGTGTTTTATCGGAAACTTACTCAGGTGCAAATATCTAAAAAACTATTGATTTAATTGAGAAAAAAAATGAAATTTTAAAAGTTTAGAGCTTTAAAATATTCGTTTAACATCACATAAAATATGTGTTTGGATACCTACATCATTGTTCCAAATGCCATTCTTTTTTAAAATATCTATT
The DNA here is from genome assembly GCA_044373675.1 of Crocinitomicaceae bacterium. Lineage (GTDB taxonomy): Bacteria > Bacteroidota > Bacteroidia > Flavobacteriales_D > Crocinitomicaceae > UBA952. Next base: position 6,848 of record JBILPT010000048.1, read on the forward strand.
CTAACTCTTCCTGAAGCATGAATAATTTCATTATTTGAGCCAATTATACCCACATGAATAACTTTGCCGTCTGTGTTTGTAAAAAAGGCAAGGTCTCCACTTGCTATTTGTTCAAATTCGATAGATGAACCACATTTTATCTGCTGCGATGCATTGCGCGGTAAATTAAAACCAAAGTGTCTAAAAACAAGTTGCGTAAACCCTGAGCAGTCAATTCCAAACATACTTTTACCACCCCAGAGATACGGTGTGTTTAGGTATTCATTTGCATAATGAAAAATTGAATTATTTGGAGTAGATGGAGCACTTTGTTGTTGAAAATGAAAGCTGCCAATCTGAAATTGTTCGCTAAGACCAACTAAACTTCCTCTAGAGACTAGCACTGGTCCCCAAGGACTTTGTATAGTTTGGAATTTAAGATCTTGATTTGTGGAATTATCCAGCCAAGTTTTTAATTCTTTATTTGAAAAAGCAAGCGCTTGTTTTATGTCGATATATCCTTCATAGCCATCCAATAGACTTCTAATTTTTATCCAGGGATTTCCAAATTCAAGAATTTCAATGGGTTCACCAAATAGTAGCTGAGAACTTATCTCGGACACATCTGTTTTTTCCGATCTGATAGGTGAGATTGCAACACTGCAAAATGCAAGTTTTTGGTCTTCGCTTATGAGTTTAAAATTGTTCATATTTCATTTCAAAGGTAAACAAATCTTCTTCCATATTTCTTTATTTTTACAAATTGATAAGATCAGGCATGTATTCAGAAAAATTAATTTTAGTAACTAATGACGACAGTGTTTCTGCGAAAGGAATTCATTCGCTTGTAGAAGTCGCAACTCAATTTGGAAGGGTAGTGGTAGTCGCTCCTGATAAACCACAGTCTGGAATGGGTCATGCTATTACTATCGGTCATCCTTTACGTTTACAAAAAAATAATTTGTTTGGATCAATTGAAGCATATGCTTGTTCTGGAACCCCAGTTGATTGTGTAAAGCTTGCTATTTACGAATTATTTAAGGGTAAACCTGATTTAATTTTATCTGGAATTAATCACGGTGAAAATACCTCAACAAATGTTCTTTATTCCGGTACGATGTCTGCTGCAATAGAGGGCGCAATGGAGGGGATTCCATCAATTGGATTTTCGCTAGCTGATTACAGTGCCGATGCGGATTTTGAAGCCACTCAATATTTTTCAGAGAAGATTATTTCTGAAGCTTTTAAAAATGAATTCCCAAAACATGTTTGTCTTAACGTAAATGTTCCTAATTTGAAAAAGGAAGCGATAAAAGGAATAAAGATCACGCAACAGGCACATGCATTTTGGGCAGATAGCTTTTTAAAGAGAGAAGATCAGTTTGGAAAAAATTATTATTGGTTAACAGGAGAATTTTCTGATGTTGATCAACGTGAAAATACAGATTTGCAAGCAATGAAAGAGGGTTTTGTGAGTATTGTTC
>JBILPT010000049.1:0-8229 GCA_044373675.1 Crocinitomicaceae bacterium
CACCATATGCAACAACTGATTTTTCTACCATGTCAATTCCTTCTCCTGAACGATCTAAACCTTGGTAAAAAATAGATGCAATAGGTCCACGTGTATTTCTACACAATTCTTTTGCAGCATCTACGCCTCCAGCTTTCATAGAAGCATCAACATCATTTAAAAATTTCTTTGTGTCGATTGTAGCTAAGTTTAAGTAAACTACTCGTTCTATAGACAAAGCCATACCTATTATCATACAAATTAAAACGGGAGTCATCCAAAGAACATCCCCTTCAATATATTTTTGTTTTAGAGTTTGAACAAATGTTAATTCAAGTTTCTCTTCATCTGCTGTTTTACTTGTTGCACTTCCTTCTTGTGCAGCAGTTGAAACTTCTTCTTGTGCAGCAGTTGAATCTTGTGCATTGCTAATTCCTGTGAAGCCAATTGTCAATGTTAGTGCGATGGCTAGAGAGCTAATTATTTTTTTCATAGGGAAAAAATTAAGAATTGTTTTAGTTGTTATTTAAATTATTGGGTCAAAAATAGTATTTTTTTTATTTAGTTAATCATTTTAAAAAAAAATCATTTAAAATTTATTCTTTTCTTAATATAAAACACCTTGATAATTCCTTTTTTAAATCATTTAAAGTTGCGTTTTTTAGAACAACTAAACAAGCTATATTTAAAGAATCCAACTGTTTTTTTGTGCTTTGACCATAAGCTATAATTTCTGCATTTTTTGGAATTTTATTGTTTGTTAAAAAAGAAGAAAGGTTACTAGGACTTGTAAAAACATAAACATCGCAATTTGGAATCTCAGAAGGAATACTATTTGTTTGATAAACTTGTATTGTTTCAAATTGGCCTTTACTAAGGTGTTGAAGAGCGGAGAACTTTGAAAGATTGGAATGTGGGAATAGAACTTTTCGCCCTTCTAGCCACTTCGCAAAATCAAGACTTACTTTTTCAGGATTTCCAGATTCGGAGCCAATAAAAGAAGAACGAATACCTATTTCAGAAAGTTTTTTCGCGGTTTCTTTTCCGCTACTGGCAAAAACTACTTTATTTGATAAAACTGGATTTTTTTCTAAAAAAAATTTTGCTGCACGAATACTTGAAAAAAACACACAGTCAAATTCGCTTGTTAATTTAAAATCTACTGCTTCAAAAGTGATGAGGGATTTTGCAATTAAAGTCAATTTATTTTCTTCACAAAACTGCCCGAAATTACCTAAGTCATCTACATTTTTTGAAATAAAAATCCTTTCCACAGCTCAGATATTTTTAAGTTGCGCTACAATTTTTTCAGCAAAGTTTATATCATTACTGTATTCAAACTTAAAGTACCTTGCAGCACTCAAAGATGATTGAGCATAAGAAACATAAACAAATTTGCCGTCAAAATAAACGCCAAGTGGAAGTTGACATCCTCCATTCATTAGTTGGAGAACTTTTCTTTCCACCTTAATTTCATTTTCTATTTTTTCATTGTTGAGGTTTCTTAACAAGAGCTTAAGGTCCACATCATCAGTTCGAATTTGATATCCTAAAACACCTTGAGATGGAGCTGGAACAAATTCTTTAGGAGATAAATTAATTTGAATCAGGTCTCCTAAATCAAGTCCTAAACGATTTACTCCAGCTTTTGCTAAAAGAATTGCATCGTATTCTCCTTTTCTTAATTTATCAATGCGCGTAGGGACATTTCCACGTAAATCTTTCAGTTGCAGGTCTGGCCTAAGAGATAGCACTTGCGATTTTCTTCGTGCTGAAGACGATCCAATAACTGCATTTTTCTTTAATTCCCAAGTTTCATTTGGAGCATGTGCTTCTTTGCGAATCAAAAGTAATTCTGCAGGATTTTCCCGATCAGATACTGCAGCAATCATTAAGCCTTCTGGTGAACTTGTCTCTAAATCTTTGTGCGAGTGAACTGCAAGATCAATTTCATTTGCGATGAGGGCTTCCTCAATTTCTTTTGTGAAAAATCCTTTCCCTTCTAATTTATCAAAACTTAAATCTTGAATTAGGTCCCCTTGAGTTTTAATAATTTTTATCTCAACAGTACAACCTAACTTCTCCAATTCCCCTTTTACAAAATTTGCTTGCCACAAGGCAAGATCACTTCCTCGGGTTCCAATTCGAATATGCTGGTTAATTGGCATTTTTTAAAATGATTTCCTTCGCTAATTTCATTGGGCCACTTATGTATTTTTTTTCCATGTAGCCAATTACTTTTTTTAGCACTTTTTTTGAATGTTCATCCATGCCCTCAATTTCGTCTTTAAAGACAGCATTGACAGCATTTTTTTTAATTTCTTTCACTTGACTGGGCACAGACTTCATAGCTATTTCTACAGACCGTTCTTTAAGAATGGATTCAAATTCTTTAAGGGCAACCGAAATAATTTCAATAACATGCTCAACTTCTTTCCCTCTTTCTTTTAAATTTTGGTTTGAAATTTTCTGAAGAAAATCTACAGAAATATGATTTACAGCATACTTTTCTATGATGCTAGGGCTTAAGTCCTGTGGAATTGCGATATCTATTATTGTCTTTTTTTCAGTTTCACCTTGTAAAAGATCGGTGTACAAGGAAGGAGAAATTACATGGTGATCAGCTCCAGTACATGATAAAATAAGATCAAAGCCCTTGGTGTAATTCCCTAATTCTGTTAGCGCAAACGCCTCACATTGTAATTCTTGTGCTAATACTTGCGCATTATTTAAAGTGCGATTGAAAATAACAAAATTTCGGAAGCCATGCTTTTTTAAAAAGCGCCCCATTGTTGTATTTGTCGTTCCAGAACCAATTATTAAAATGCGCGCATTTAATGGCAGGTTTATTTTTTTGAGTTGGTGATAAGCCAATGAAACAACAGAAACAGGTTTTGTGGCAATACTTGTTTTCGTGTATACTTTTTTTGCTGTTTCTATAACATGGCGAAAAAGTAAGCGTAGCACATCACCCGTTAAACCGCAATCTCTGCAGTGATCGTAGGCGGTTCTTACTTGAGTAATAATTTCCCTTTCTCCTACAATCATTGAATCAATTGAAGCTGCAACTGAAAGAGCATGATTTATCGCCTCAGTACCGGAATAATATTCAGCTGAGTTTGAAAAATCTTCTATTTGATCTTCTTGAAAAGAAGGATAAAGTGTTTTTAAAAGTTCTTTTGTTAAAGAAAACTTGGTTTTTTCTTTCGAAAGGAATGTTAATTCAACACGATTACACGTAGATAAAAAATACAATTCCTCAAAGTTAAAAATTGCCTTTAGAGCTGAAAGACGCTCTTTTTGTGCTTCCTTTTCAATGTGCAAAAAGCCAATATTTGTCACCGTCATTGTTCGGTGAGTAAATGCAATTGTGTGGAGATTCTTGAGCACAGATTAATAAATATATTTCTCTGCAAATATCGATACAATTCAAAGAATAGTGTCATAGAAATGTCATAATCTCATTTTCCTTAAAAATAATTTAAGTTTGAGATTTTCCTATAAAAATATTAGGCCTTAGAATTATTATCTTGACAAAGTTCTATTAGCATGCCCATTGTAGATTTGGGATGCAAAAAAGCGATTCTTTTATTGTCTGCGCCTTCTTTTGGGCTAAGATGAAGTAAAATAAAGTCTAATTTTTGAAGTCTAGCAAGTTCTTCTTCAATGTCATCCACTTCAAAGGCTAAGTGGTGAAATCCTTCTCCTCTTTTAGACAAAAACTTTGCAATTGGAGAATTTTGATTGTTTGCTTCTAAAAGTTCAATTTTAGCCTCGCCGATTTGAAAAAAAGCAGTGTTAACACCTTCAGAGGAAACGGATTCTGTTTTGTAGCAAGTTGTTTGCAATAACTTTTCGTACAAAGGTATTGCCTCATCTAAGTTATTAACTGCTAATCCAAGATGCTCGATTTTTTTTATCATTTTCCTACCTTAATAAATTTCTCGGTTGTGTTATCAAAATTAATGAAATAGACGCCATTTACGAGATTTCTACAATCTACAAGATCAGAAAACCCAACTTTTAATAAATTCCCGAATGCATCGTACAATTCAAATTTACTTTTTACCGCTTTTTGGTTTGCTTTGAAGTAAATATAATCTCTCACTTTAGCAGGAGATTTTTTGACGACTGCTGAAAGAGAATTGAATGATGTTTCGGGTGAAAACCTCTTTACACCGGTATTGTCAATTTGTGAAACTCGCACTCTATTTTTACCGGAATGAGCTATAATCTGAAAAGTATAGTTATTTAATCCTTGTCCTCCATTTCCACGAACTTCTCCAACCTTTACCCATTTATTCCATTTAAATTGCTCTAGTGCAAAATCTATTATTTCTTTTTCATTAGTGGTAGTCCAGGAAATCAAACCATTTTTTGTAGCACTAATTTTTTGACAAATAAATGTACTTTTCGGGAGTAAAACCTCAGGATTGACAAATTTTGGAACACAACCTTCATTGTGCTCAAGTACGATAAAGAGTTGTTCCCCTGATTTTAGATTAAACAATGAAAAATCAATTTCAAAATTTGCTTTTTGAATAGTAGCTGGTAAAACTTCTCCATTTACGGTTACTTTATTTACACAAAATCCAAAACCATCAGCTTGAGGGGGATTACTGACAAGTAGATTTTTTCCAAGGTAAGTGCCATCAATTGAAAGCATACTTTCTTGAGAAAAAAATGAGGTTATTTTTAATAAAAGAAAAAGCAACAATAAAATTTTGATCTTTACCACGAAGACAATATTAAGTTCATTTTTCCAAAAGCACAAATTTTACTAAAGAATACTTTAATTTTGCAGCATGACATATGATATTATAAAATCACTACACATCATTTTTGTAGTAAGTTGGTTTGCAGGTTTATTCTACATCGTGCGTTTATTTATTTATCACATTGAATCCACCAAGTTTGATGCTGAAAAGCAAAAAATATTGCAAGAACAATTTTGTGTCATGGAAAAAAAATTATGGTGGATTATTACTACTCCTGCTATGATTCTGACACTTGTTTTTGGTATTTGGATGCTATTGCTCAATCCAGCACTTTTAAAAATGCCTTGGATGCATACAAAATTACTTTTTGTAGCATTATTAATTGTCTATCATTTTATTTGTCAAAAAATAATGCTCGATTTAAACAAGCAAAAATTTATGTGGTCTTCCACCGCTTTACGAATTTGGAACGAAGTTGCAACCTTGTTTTTAGTGATTATTGTTTTTCTTGTAGTATTAAAAAATAACCTCAATTGGATCTATGCAACTCTTAGTTTTTTTGGTTTTGCCATTCTCCTCATGATAGGCATAAGATTTTACAAAAAATTGAACTCAAAATCCTAAAAAAATCCCTTTACTTTTTTAAGTGTTGTTTTACAAAGTTTAACTATCTTTGCAAATAATTTTAAAAAACTGAATGCAATTATGCAGTTTAGGAAAGCCAAAAATAGCTTAAAAAAGTCTTTGATGACCTTTGGTTTTCTACTTTTTTTCCTAGGTTTTTATTCTGATTTTAGAGCTGAAGAAAAGACCGACTTTGATGTTAGTGAAATGATTATGCATCATATCAAGGATGCCCATGAATGGCATCTTTTTGGACCAGAGCATGGTGGAACTTCAATTTATTTACCGGTTATATTAGTTGATAATGGAATAAAAACCTTTAGCTCTAGTTTATTTTACCATGGAAAAGAAGTCACAATTAAACAAGATTCTTCTGAAAGTGTAATTTCCTATTTTATTGGTGAAGGTGCTGCAAGTGGCTATGCTTTGTTTCACGAAGAAATTTACAAATTAAAAAATGGTGCACTTGAGTTTAAAAACGGGCATCCTCACAACATTCATCCAACAGATTTATCGATTACAAAAAATGTACTTTCTTTATTTTTTGGTGCAGGCATCATACTATTAATGATGTTTTTTACTGCACGTTTCTATAAGAAAAATGGTGCTGTTGCGCCAAAAGGCATTGCAAAATTCTTTGAGCCGATTATAATTATGGTGCGAGATGACATAGCTAAGGCAAATATTAGTCATTCAAAACATGAGAAGTACGTGCCATATTTACTTACAATTTTCTTTTTTATTTGGCTGAATAACATGCTTGGTTTGGTGCCTTTTTTACCTGGTGGAGCAAATTTAACAGGCAACATATCAGTTACTTTATTTTTATCAGTTTGCACCTTACTTGTAACTTTATTATCTGCCAATATGAATTATTGGAAGCATATTTTCTGGATGCCGGGTATTCCTGTAGCAATGAAATTTTTCATGATGCCAATAGAATTGATTGGTATTCTAACAAAACCCTTTGCTTTAATGATTCGTTTGTTTGCAAATATTACAGCAGGGCACATAATAATTTTGGCATTGATTTCAATTATTTTTATAAATAAGAACATTGGTTGGGCAGGTTTGTCGGTTCCTATGGCTTTATTTATTTCAGTATTGGAATTACTAGTGGCGTTTTTACAAGCATTTTTATTTGCTATGCTGTCTTCCTTGTTTATTGGAATGGCAGTAGAAGAACCTCACCATTAATTAGTAACCTTTAAATATATATAGTATGTACGGAAGTATAGCAGCAATCGGAGCAGGTTTAGCAGTTCTAGGAGCAGGAATCGGAATCGGAAGAATCGGTGGTTCAGCGGTAGAAGGAATTGCACGTAACCCAGAAGCCTCTGGAAAAATTACAACAACAATGATTATTGCAGCGGCCTTGATTGAAGGAGTTGCGCTTTTTGGAGTTGTTATTGGTCTACTTGGTGGAGCAAAGTAATTAAAAATTCCTTGCTCTAACGGTTGGTTAAAGCAAGGAATCTTTTTTAACAGTTTAAATAAAATAAAATGGATTTAATTATACCAGATTTTGGACTTTTGTTTTGGACAGGATTAGTTTTTTGTCTTTTATTATTTGTGTTAACAAAATTTATTTGGAAACCAATTTTAAATGCTGTGAATGCTCGAGAAGAAAAAATTTCTGAAGCATTAGAATTAGCTGAAAAAACAAAAAAAGAAATGCAGTTGCTTCATTCTGAAAATGAAAAAATACTTAAAGAAGCCAGAGCTGAACGTGATTTAATCGTGAAAGAAGCAAAAGAAATAGCGGTTCAAATGATTGAAGAGTCAAAAAATAAAGCAAAAGTAGAAGCAAATAAAATTGTAGAAAATGCAATGTCAACTATATCACTGGAGAAAGCTGCTGCGATATCAGACTTGAAAAATCAATTAGCAGGTTTTTCATTGAGTATTGCAGAAAAAATTGTTCGTGGTGAACTTGCTTCAGATGAGAAACAAAAGTCTTTAGCGGATAAGTTGGCAGATGATATTAACATGAACTAAGGCATGAAGTCAACAAAATCGGCAATTAGATATGCCAAAGCTTTATTGGAAATGGCAGTTGAAAAAAAAGCTGTTGATGCAATTCTTTCTGATATGCAACAAATTACACAAATGGCTGAATCTTCAAGAGATTTTATCATTTTTTTAAGTTCTCCTGTTATAAATGAAGATAAAAAAATTACAATTCTCAATAAATTATTAAAAAATACTCAGCCTTTGACGAGTGCTTTTATTTCTTTAATTACAAAAAATGGTAGGGCTCCAATTTTGCATTTCATCGCCTCTGGATTTATTTCTTTAGTTGAGCAGCACAGAGGAATTGTTTCAGGAACAATTACAAGTGCTGTTGCACTTAATGAGGAAAGCAGAAAAAAAATACTTTCAAAATTAGCAGCAACAATTCCAGGAGAATTACAATTAACAGAGAAGATAAATCCAGCTTTAATTGGCGGATTTATTATAACAATTGGGGACAAACAAATTGATGCATCGGTTTCTCAACAATTAAAAAATTTAAGACAAGAATTAACACAATAAATTAAGTCGAAAGACACTAAAACTAAAATAGAATAAAATGGCAGACATTAATCCAGCAGAGGTTTCAGCAATTTTAAGGGAACAATTATCAGGTTTCAGAACGGAAGCAGAATTACAAGAAATAGGTACTGTTTTACAAGTAGGTGACGGTATCGCTCGCGTATACGGCTTAAATGGTGTTCAATATGGTGAGCTAATAGAATTTGATGGGGGCCTTCAAGGAATCGCATTGAATTTAGAGGAAGACAATGTTGGAGCAGTACTTCTTGGCCGGTCTTCGTTAGTAAAAGAAGGAGATACGGTTAAAAGACTTGGTCGTATTGCTTCTGTAAAAATTGGAGAAGGAATGGTTGGTCGTGTAGTTGATACCTTG
>JBILPT010000006.1:0-74165 GCA_044373675.1 Crocinitomicaceae bacterium
AGTTAGGAACCGCAGGGGCTCCTGCTCCAGAGGTAAAGTTTGAATACCTTTCTAAGATAGATCCCGGACCTCCCGCTAGGGTAGTACATGTACTGGTATTATTCATGGTTCCAAGTGTCACATTGAAGATTTCTTCATCGAAAGTGAAAGCTGCAGAACTTGCGCAGTAGCCACTAACAGGTGAAGAAGCAGCGCTAGTAATAACTGGTGTTCCAGCAATACCTATGGTAAGTGCATTGGATGGTGCACTCGAGCATAGACCATCGTTAAGCACTACAGTGTAGGTAGTTGGCGCTGTTAAAGGTAAAGTAGTTACAGAGGCTGCTGTTGAATTTCCTGCAACGGCTGGAGTCCAAGTGTAGGTATTGGAAGACCCACCTGTAATGTTTATTAGGTAATCTTCGGTTTCACCCCAACTCTGAATGGTACATGGATTTATAGCGTCCCCAGGAATGTTTTCCTGGTTAACAATACGCATTCTCGTTAAGCCATTGATTGCTGTAGCTGGAATAACAAGACTCACTGTAGCTGCAGTAGTTGGAAAGCAGTTCAAAGTAGCTGTTGCTCCACTTGAGTAGACTTTCTCTCCAGTATCAGTAAAGTCACCATCCTGGTTTAGGTCTACGAAAATAGCCAACCCACTGGTGTAATTAAAGGGAAAGGGTGAACAAGTCCCGATGCTTACGGAACCTGTTGTGGTTGCACCAGCAGCAACATTCGGTGCCGCAGGAGCACCTGGTCCAGAAGTGAAGTTAGAATACTTCTCTAAAACAGACCCTGGTCCGCCGGCTGGTATGAAACAATCACTCGTATTGTTTAAGGTTCCTATAGTTACGTTAAATATTTCTTCATCAGAAGTGTAGTTTGCACCACTAGCACAATAAGCGCCTCCCGCTTGTACCGTAATGGCAGAAGCTGAGCCCGAGCAAACAGCTGGCGCTGGAGACGAAATGATTGGCGCAATAGGATTGGCAAGAACATTAATGTTTACTGAAGCCGAAGCACCACATTGTAGTGAGCCGATTCCGCCGTCTGTAGCCGAACAAGTAATAGCAGGTTGTGCCCCAAGTGTATTAGCCGAAAAGTAAACGGTTGTAGCGTTCGTTCCGGCTACATATGGAGATGTTAATGCCGCATCGTTATATAAAAGTACCGCAGGCGTCCACGTAAAGTTAGTATAGCTAGATCCACCTGTAGTTACTGTCAAAGGATAAGATCCATTCTGACAAGCAACGACGCTCGAAGTAATAGCAAACGCCGGAGCCGGATTTACTGTAATGCTTATTGGAGTAAGGGTCGTACTTCCGCACAAACCATCAATGGTTTGAACATAGTATGACACAGAGTTGCTCACTGCTTGTTGAACGCTTGTGAAAGGCTGAGTAGGTTGTGCTTGTACCTGAACGTTGTCCACCGCATGTCTTGAAAAGCCAGCTCCAGTTCTCGCTCTGAATAATTGTAACCACGTTGATTTGTTTTCTAGCAAGTAATTTGGAGGAAGGGGTACATTAGTAAAAATAGGCGCACCGTTTAAGTTTACTGAAACTTGACCTAATGCATCTATCGTCATACTAAGTGAAGATGGATTAGCTGTGTTTTTCCAAGTTAGGTTAGGTGAAAAAGCCAATACACCAGGTGTCGCAGGGGTTTGCTCATCTACTAAACAATTGTACATCAAATATATACCTGCAGAACTTCCAGCATTGGTATATGAAACAAAACCTAACTTTAACTTAGTTCCAGAACCATTTTCTGCAGCAGGTGTTGTTGCCGTAGCGCTTACGTCGTCTCCAAATGAATAAGAGAAACCGTCAGCACCATTATAACCCAAAGCATCAGATGGGCCTACTTGGAAATCAAAGTTTATATTGTATGCATTCGAATTCACTCCCGTAGAACCCAAAAGTAAGGATCCATCTTGAGATGCAATATTTTCAGTAAGAACACAACGAGCTCCTGAAAGAGCAGCACTTCCATACAATGTCCCTGAGGTTGATGTGTTGAAGTTTTCGTTGATAACCCCTTGATAAAGCGCTCCATTTGTAGCTGCAGTATACCAGTTAAAAGTTTGATTACCCGTACATGTTGGGCAGCTTACACTTGCTGTTGGTACTTGCGTGCCGCACTGAACTGAATTCACTGCGATAGGTGCAACAGGAGTAGCTAAAACAGTTACTGGTGTTTGGAATACCTGTGAACAACCAGTTATAGGATCTAAAATATTCACTTGGTAATTCGTAGATGCTGTTGGTGATTGAACAGTAGATGAAGTAGTAACACTAGCTCCATTAAGTAAATCTAAAGCTGGATTAGCCGTTGGATTTACCGTCCAATTGTGCGCATAATTAACAGGTGGTATAAACTTCCAAGCCTGTGGACTTCCTGCAGCAATGGTAGCTGTTGTTTGAGACCAATAATTAGATACGTTCGGAGTAACAGCACAGTTTGGAGCAGCAGCGCCAACAGTTCCTGTTGGACTATTAACACCAATAGACTTAGAGTTCGTGGAACTGATGATTGATGCAACAATATCTACTTGACCTAATGTTTCATACAATATAATTTGGAAGTTGTTATTGCTGGTTGTTCCTCCGTAAGTAAATACTTGGTAGTCAACAATAAATTTCCTGTTCGGCGCTACGCCTGCTGTCCAGTATTTAACATTGGCGCCAGTATAACCACAGTGAAGGTCATTTGCACAACCATATATCGCTGCTAAAGGATCCACTGTATTCGGTAAAGACCCGATTGTATAGTCGCCTAATCCACCAGCACCACTACCATTGTATGCGCCAAACTGAAGTACACCGTTGGTTCCAACATTGATGGTTGTATAAGTGGTTCCAAAGAAGTTGAAGTTGAATCCGATAGGAATACCTCCCCATCCGCCGTCATCAAGGGTTCCTGATTGTAGAGGGGTTGTGGCTACTCCATTCACTACTAAATTTGTAAAAAATTGAGTTGGTGCTGGTATAGCAGCTGGAGGGATACAAATAGCCACAAAATTAGAGGCGCTCAATCCTGTTGCTAGGGTAGAAGAAGTTCCACCGCAAATCGTACTCGGAACTGCTGTTGGCGTGATCGCCGGGAAACTGTAAACACCAACCGAAATTGGAGCCGCTGTAGCCGTACAACCATTCGCTGTAGCCGTCATGTAAAAGTCAGTTGTCTCCGTTATGTTGGCATTAGCCACAGGAAGAGAATTGTTGGTAATAGCCGCTGTAGTTACATTGGCTGTCCAACCATAAGAAATAGATGGGTCGTTAGGCGTTGCAGTCAAAGTAAGCGCTGACGTACCTCCAAGAGATCCACAAAAACTTCCATTAGATGAGGCGATAGTGAAAGGCGTTACTGTGATGTTCACTGAAAAGCGCGGACCATCACACGAACCGTTGTTTTGAGCAACGTAATATGAACCTGTAGCACAATTCGGAGGTGTTGTGAATGAAGCTCCTGTACCCAAGGCAGTACCACCAAAAGGTTGATTGTACCAGTTCAATGTTAAGCCTGGGCCTGTCACTGTAGCTGTATAAACTGCAGTTGCGCCAAGCACCACGGTAATATTGGCAGGTAGTGCAGATGGAGTTGCAGGAGATGCATTAAGCGTGATTGTTTGAGTGCCCACAACTGTTTGTCCATTTTTTACGATAGAAACAACACCGCCGTTGCCGCTATTTCCAGCAGTTGCAGTAATTTGAGTACTAGAAACCACGGTAAAGTTGGCTACTGGTGTACCGCCAATTAGAACCGCACTCACACCAAGTAAATTGGTTCCTGTTATGGTAAAGAATCCAGAGCTAGCACAAAGGGTTGTAGGAGAAACTCCTGTAGCATCTATTGTTGGAGATGAGCCCGCCCAAGATAAGAAGTCGACGCCTGTTAAAGTTATAGGAGCAGTAACTGGCGTGGTAGTTGAAGTAGCTGTGGTAAGAGTTCCTGTAGCAGCTAATGGGCCACCTACACCTATCGCAAGACTTCGTAAATTCCAAGATCCCGTTAATAGTGGGGCTTGTGCAATAAACGTTTGATCTTGAGTAGTCGTAAGGCCATCTTGTGAATTGTATCGTAAGGTAGCAGTTGGATTAGTTCCTGAAACACCATTCGTTGTTTGAAAGGTTTTGGCTTGAACTCTAAACGCTCTGTTGCCAAGTGCAGCCGCATTTCCGCCTACAACAGCGCTGCTTGGTGCAGCAGTCTCAGTAACTGTTAAATTTGTAATATCTGAACCATCGATAAAACCAAGGCCAGATCCAGTAGATATGCTTGGATAGCCACTAAAAGGGAAATTGTAAGTGCTTCCTGTAGTTCCACCACCACGACCATATACGGACATAGAGCCGCCAGTTAAATAGGTATTAGTTGTTGCTGTAAATGTGCTAGTTGCGCCAGCATATGCTTGCCAAGAGCAAATCAGGTTGTTACCATTTAAGTTTAAAATATTCCCGGGAACAGCTAAGCTTGCAGTTAAACTTAAAGGGAATGTTCCAAAAAGGGTTAAGTTACTGTTTAAACTGAGTCCGTTTCCGTTACCAGCTAAGCTAAGGGTATTAATTTTTCTACTAGCTGGAATAAAAGCATCGTCTATTTGTTGCACAATAGCTGTAGCAGGAGCAAAAAAGTTCAATGTTAGGTTGTAAGCACCTACGCGAGCAAAAGGAGCGGTAGCTACTGTAGTAAAGGTTCCTCCGGCTGCTGTACCACTTGTAGTACCAACAGCAACAGTTGGTCCAGTCACATAGCCATAACCCGAATTAGTGATTGTAAAGCCACTAATTTGTCGGTTAGCCCCGATGTTAGCAGTGGCAGCAGGCCAGCAGTTTGAAGGCCAAGCTATGGTGGCATTTCCTGAAATACTAATCGTTGGGGGAACTGAGTAAGTGGCTGAAGTTGTGTTCAAGTAAACAGAAACGACTTTTCCTTGGTTCACGGTTACAGTGAAATTGGTTGCGCTTAATGCAGTACCAGTTACTAAGGTTCCACCAGTAACAGTTAGGGTTGGAGCCGCAGTGTATCCTGATCCTTGACTAGTTACCAAGTTTAAAGCTGTTGGTCCGGTAAATCCTACAGTAGGAGCTACGGTATAATTAACACCTCCATTGGTGGTAAATATTGTACCAACACCTGTTGATGACTGTGGATCGCTGCTGAGTGCACTCACTCCTTGATCGCTGTTAATGGTAATTCCTCCCGTAACAGTTGCTTGACCTGATTTCTGAACTAGTGAGGCTGTTGGCCCAGTGATCGCATAAGGAACAACTGCAGTAGCTGCCGCTCCACTTCCTGTACCACCTAGAATTCCAACGCTAAAAACAATGCTTGGAGCAGTGCTAGATAAGTAGCCAGAACCAGCAGAAATTAAGTTTAAACTTCTAGCAGTTTGTGTGGTGGCATCATAATTTACTGTGACTTGAGTTGTTGTACCAGCATATAAAAAAGTAGCTGCTCCAGAAGCCGCTGTACCAGAAGTGTGGGTTGGAGGGGCTGTTGCAGACGGTATACCGGCTACAGTACACGTGTAAAGATTTCCGCCGTAAAAGTATTGAGTACCCACAGTAACAGCTGTCAACTGAAATGGATTTCCTAAGGTACCAGTTGTTCCAATCCATAATAAGTTATCCGTTATTCCAGAAGTATGCGTTGGTGCGGTTGCTCCAATACTTGCAGCAGTTGTACAACGATAAACATTATTTCCTGAAACATACAAAGTATTTAATACTCCTGTTATACTACTCCATGGAGTTACTGCTGCACCAAAAACAACTGGCGCCGCATTGTAAAGGGTTCCCATTGCGGTAACACTTACACTAGCAACTTGCGTATTATAAGGTTGACCTAAAATTGAAGCTGTATTGTTAATCGTTAGTTTTCCGTTAGTATTTATAGATCCAGCAGTATGGCCAAATGAATATACATTAAGATTTTGAGTAGTATTGATGGTATTACTACCGGTGTTTTGAAAAAATAATTGTCGAATAATTCCAGGGGTTGCATTTGTAGTTCCATTTCCTTGGAAAACACCAGTACCACTTAGAGTTGAACCAGCACCATTAAAGTTTAAAATTCCATTTGTTGTGAAACCGCCAGAAAAATTACAGTACCCATTATTTTCAAAATTTCCAATCACATTGATTGTTGTATTGGTAGCTGCCCCCGCTGCGGTGGTGTATGGTAGAAATTTACCTCCTGCATTGATAAGAATATTTCCGTTGGCAGATAAAGCATTTGCAGTACCATTCCATTGTAAGTTTCCGCTAACCGTCAGGTCTACTATACCAACTATTTGATCAACTACCACGATGCTTCCTGCAGGAATAACGACAGAGCTGGCCGCGTTAGGCACAGCGCCGTTTGCCCATGTAGCTGGACTAGACCATAATCCACCAGCTGCTACTGCAGTGGCTGTGTTCGGTATTAAAAATTCCATAGAAAAGGTTCCAGGACAAGGACTATTTGGCAGTGGCCAAGTATCAAACATTATATAGTAGGTTACCCCTGCCGTTAATGTAAGAGCTAAATTTTTGGCAGTCGAGGAGTTTCCTATACCACCCATGCAAAGTGAGCCGGCTGTGGTCGGACAACCACTGAAAACATATATACCTGTATAAGTTTGACCAGAAATACTCACATTGTATATTCCAGTAACGGTTGGAGTGAATAGATACAAAGCCTCATTTCCACCATAGTAAAGCGTACTAGCGCATGAGCCAGTTAATATCGATGCCGCAATGGTGGTCGAACTTATATCATTTGCAGTACCACAAGTTATTGCTTGATTTACTATGGGAAGACCCGCTTGGGTTATAACCGTTGCGTTGGGACAGGTCGTCGCCATGGAACTGAATCCTTTGAAAACAATCGCCATGATCAATGTTAAGCGAACTAAAAACGATAAAGTAAATTTGTTCATGTTTTTTGATTTTAATTGGTTAAATGTAGAATTAATCATAACTTGATTTTTTTAATGTAGGGGGTGTATTATTATATTGTTACTTTTTTGTTACTTGTAAATTATTGCACCAAATTTATTAAAAAATCTCAGATAATCAAAAATATTATGATTTAAATGGCCCCAAACGAATTGTTGTTGAATATTTGGGTGTTTTGGTCGAATATTTTTAGGGTTCTGTTTATTATTTAATCGGCGGTTGTTATTAATTTCGTGTTTTTTCAGGCGCGCCTTCATTTATTTCATCTAAAAAAGCCATTAAACACGGCTTAATTCACCTTCAATATTAAACCAAGCGATTATTTTTTCTGCCAAAACATCGCTCAACTTAAAATAGCTTTCAACTGTCCAACCGCCAATGTGAGGGCTTAGAAGAATATTTTGGTGGGCTATTAAATAAGAAAACTCTTCTGGTAGGTTTTGCTCAAAAAAATCTTCAAAGCTTTTGGTTTCATATTCCAAAACGTCTAAGGCGGCCGCTTTTATTTTTCCATTTTTAATTCCGACCACCAAATCTTTTGTAGAGACAATTTTGCCGCGAGAAAGATTAAGTAAATAAATGGGTTTTTGGAGGTTTTCAATAAAGCTTGTATTAATAAGGTGAATTGTCTCCTTATTTAAGGGTATATGAAGACTAATAATATCAGCCTGTTCCATTAGCGCCTGCAGGGTACATTCCTGGACAAAATGGCTTCCAAAACTTGTTTTATATTTATCGTAAGCCATAACTTTTACATCAAAACCCCTTAAAACCTTCGCAAAAGCAGCGCCATTGTTTCCGTAACCAATAATTCCTACACACTTCCCGCTTAATTCTTCGCCACGATTTTCCTCTCTCAGCCAAAGTCCGTTTTTAACCTCTTTGTCTGCCTTATTAAGTTTATTCATTAGTGAAAGCAACATTCCAAGCGCGTGTTCAGCAACGGCGTTTCTATTTCCCTCCGGAGAATTGAAGAGTTCTATCCCTTTTTCTACACAATAGGCTGTATCTATATTCTCCAAGCCAGAGCCAGATCTTGCTATAAACCTAAGGTTTTTAAGGGGGGAGAGCAACTCCTTGTCTAAGGTAAAACGAGAGCGGATAACAACGCCAAAAGCATTTTTTAAGGAAGCTAGGGCCTGCTCTTTTGGTTCTTTTGAATAATCCAAGCACAAAAAACCAATTTCAGTAAGGCGCTCTATAAGAACAGGGTGTACAGAATCAAGAAATACGACTTTTTTTGTTTTTTGCATGGCAAATAACGCTTTGTTTTATAAAACTACTGCCGAAAGTTACGGAAAAATCTTTTATTGAGTGGGTGTTTCTTTAACGCGATTTAGCGACCAAGGTAAATCAGCAATACAGAAATATCACTTGGTGAAACCCCAGAAATACGCGAAGCTTGTCCAATAGTCGCTGGCTGAATGGCAGAAAGTTTTTCAATGGCTTCGGTGCTCAAGCTTTTCATTTGCTGAAAAATAATATCGTTAGGGATAAGGACGTCCTCAAGGCGCTTCATTTTCAAAACCATTTCTTCCTCTCTGTGAATATAGCCCTCATATTTTAACTGTATTTCTGCCTGAGCGACAATGTCTGGGTGAAACTTTCTTTGTTCTTCGGCTTTTTGCTGTGCTTCTGGAGAAAGCGGTAATAAATCCTCCAAACCAATTAAGGGGCGCGACAAGATTGTTGTTAACTTAACTTGTTGATTTACAGTTGCTGAGCCTCTTTCTACAAGCAAGGGGTTTATAAGTTCTGGCTTAATGCCAATAGACCGGAGGTCTTTTTTAAAACTTTCAGTTCCCTTAATTTTAGCCTCCACAAGACGCACCTGCGCTTCATCGGTCAAGCCAATTTTAAAACCAAGGTGAGATAAGCGAATATCCGCATTGTCTTGGCGCAATAAAATTCTATATTCCGCTCTACTTGTAAACATCCGATAGGGCTCTTTCGTTCCTTTCGTGATTAAATCGTCAATCAAAACACCAATATAGGCATCGCTTCTGCTTAAAATAAAGGGGTCTTGCTCAGTGTTTTTAAGGTGCGCATTTATTCCGGCCATAAGTCCCTGACATGCTGCCTCTTCATAGCCCGTTGTACCGTTTATTTGTCCTGCAAAATAGAGGTTTTCCACCATTTTAGTTTCCAGTGTATGTTTTAGCTGCGTTGGAGGAAAGAAATCATATTCAATCGCATAGCCGGGCCGAAACATTTTTACTTCTTCAAAGCCAGGAATACTTTTCATTGCGCTTAACTGCACTTCTTCGGGTAAGGAAGTGCTAAATCCGTTTACATAGATTTCTACTGTATTCCAGCCCTCCGGTTCCACAAATATCTGATGTCGATCCTTATCTGCAAAGCGATTAATCTTATCCTCAATACTCGGGCAATAGCGCGGGCCAGAGCTTTTAATAGCACCATTAAACATTGGAGAGCGATCAAAGCCGGTTCTTAGAAGGTCGTGTGTTTCTTGATTCGTATGCGTAATATGGCAGGCGCGCTGTTCTTTTAAGGCGCTTGTGTTGCCATAACTAAACTTTGATGGGTTTTCATCTCCCAATTGAATCTCCATTTTAGTATAATCTAAGGATCTACCATCAACACGCGGAGGCGTTCCCGTTTTCATTCTTCCGCTCTCAAAGCCAAATTCCAATAAGTCTTCCGTAATTCCTGTTGAAGCCTTTTCGCCAACTCGTCCTCCGCCAAATTGCTTTTCCCCGAGGTGAATTAGGCCATTTAGAAACGTGCCATTCGTCAGCACAATTGATTTCGCATAGATGTTTAAACCAAAACCAGTTTTTACACCTATGGCTTTATTGTTTTCTATAATAACACCGTTACACATGTCTTGCCAGAAGTCCACGTTCTTGTTTTGTTCTAATAAATAGCGCCATTCTGCAGCAAAAAGCATTCTATCATTTTGTGTTCTTGGAGACCACATTGCAGGCCCTTTAGAAAGGTTTAGCATTCTAAACTGTATTGCGCTTTTATCGCTCACAATTCCCGAACCACCACCAAGCGCATCAATTTCGCGTACAATTTGTCCTTTAGCAACCCCTCCCATAGCAGGATTGCAACTCATTTGGGCAATCGTGTTCATGTTCATTGTAATAAGCAAAACACTGCTACCCATCTTTGCTGCGGCATTTGCGGCCTCACAGCCAGCGTGCCCAGCACCAACAACAATTACATCGTATTTATCTAACATGTTTTTTGTTTCACGTGAAACAAAAAGAAAAAGACGGGATTATGTTTCACGTGAAACATATTTCTCCAAACACTCATTTTCTTTTGATCTCATTAACTGTATTTCTTCTTTTGTTTTATCGTTATATCCACACAAATGTAGCACACCATGAAAAACAACACGCTTAAGCTCTGTTTGTTTATCAACCTTATATTTTAAAGCATTGCTTTGAACGGTATCCAATGAAATCAATAACTCACCAGAAATGTTGTTATCCGCGCAATAATCAAAGGTTAGGATATCTGTATAATAATCATGGTTTAAGTGTTCCTTATTCATCTTGAGTATGTGCTCATCATTGCAAAAAAGTAGGGTTACCTCTCCAAGTTTTTTATTTTCTAAATGAATCAAATCGCTAATAGCAGAAACAAAAAATTCCGAATCAAAGCCCGGAATTTCACACTCTAAAAATTCAAATTCAATCATTTATTAAAATAGACAGTAACATTATTTCCTTTCTCGTTGAACTCAACCTCATCAGCCAAATTTTTCATTAAGAAAATTCCGCGGCCATTTTCCTTTAAAACATTTTCGGGGGCGGTAGGGTCAGGAAGATTTAAGTAGTCAAAACCCAGGCCTTCATCTGTGATGCTGAAACAAAAGGCGTTAGAAGTGTCTCCAACAGCGACTTCAACTAATAAATCAGAAACCCCTCCGTTTCCATGCTCAATTGCATTGTTAACCGCTTCTGTTACAGCAATAAGAACATTACCATAATTGTCTTCATCAACATGAAGCTTCACACAAACCGCATCTACCAAGACCTCAACATCTTTTAAAGAGCTGTGGTCGCTAGCGATTCTAATTTTTTCTATTATTGTAAAGTCCTCTTTCATAACTAGTTACAAACAAATTACAACTCAATTCTCGTTGAAATATTGACTTGCTTTCTCTTTATAATACCTATGATAGGCCGGGTCGATTGAGCGCAACAATTCAAGTTGATTCAGTTTTTGTTTCTTATACTCATCAACGCGAATTTTGTTACCAGAATCATCATCTTTTCCTGATTTTGACTCTCTTTTTTCCTCAAACCCTCTTTCCATCAACGCTTTTTCGCTTTCCAAGAGTCGCGTTAGAATATCTTTTTGACGATTAATTGTTTCCTTATCAATGTTTTTATTTATAAGACTTCGTTCTTGCTCTTCTAATTCTTTTAAAAGTGGATTCAATTTATTTCCGAGTCCTTTGCCTTCTTTATTAAGTTTACTTCTCAACTCTTCTAAGCGCTGTCTAATTGCTGTTTGTTCCGCAGCCATTTTAGCAATTTCTTTGTTTCCAAGACCCATTCCACCTTCTCCATCCTGTCCTGGCTTCTTGCCTAAGCCCTCGCCTGGTTTTTCTCCCGGTTTTTTGCCGCCTTCCTTCATTCCTTTTTGCATTTGCTCAAGTTGTTTTTTAAGCATTTCCTTCATATCGCCTTGAGAGGGGGAAGATCCTGGTTTTGGTCTTCCTTTTCCTGGTTTATCACAAGATCCTCCTGGTTGATTCGCTTTCATTTCTGATTGCATACTTTCTAGGGCCTCATTGAGCAATAAAGCTAAATTATTGTAAGACGTCATTGTTGATTGCTGATGTTGATTTAGCGCGCGCTTGTTGCGATCGTCAATGTTTTCTATTGCAAGTGTGTGGTTACTAAAAATCGATTGTAGTTCTTTATCAATAAAAGTTGCTATTTTGGGTTGTCGTTTAGCCAGGGCCATAAGGCTATCTTTCACAAGCTTTGTGTCATCAATAATTCGTCTTTGTCTACGCCCGTATTGCAAATAAGCAGGATCACCAGTTTTAACTCTTGAAAAACTAAACATGAGTTTTTCTTGGTCGAAACTCAATGTCATTAAATTTTCTAAAATAGCGCGAAGAGCATCAATATCTTCTTCCTCTTGTTTTTTATTTGCGTTTTTTTGTTTTTGGTCAAGTTGTTCTGCTAATTCTTTCATTTCGTCCGCTGCAGACTTTTGTTTGTCTCCTGCCTGCTTATCTTTCCCCTCACTTAAAGATTCTTTTGAGTCTTGTAAATCATCGCTTATCTGTTGTTCAGATAAATCAGGGGCACCTAAGTCCATTGGCTTGTCGAGTTTTTTATTTAACTCTTTAAGTGTTTTAAGGTCTTCTTTTATTTTATCAAATTTTTTGTTTATTTCTTCCTGCTTTTTTAGCCCGCTTTCACCACTCTCTTTTTTCTCTTCAATTGCTTTCTTTAATTCTTCCTGCTCTTTTGCCAGCGCTTGAAGTTCTTTTTCAATGTCATCTATTTTCTCATTGACTTGAAGTTTTTTAAGCATTTCTAAACTCCTGTCTAATTGTTTCTTCATGTCCTCAGAAGACTCCTTTAACTCATCAATTTTATCTTTGATTTCTTCTTTATTATTTAGTTCCATTAATTTTTCAAGCTCTTCTAGGAGTTTTTTCAGTTCATCGTCCATCAACTCCTCTAAAAGCTTGTCTATCATTTCTTGTTTTTCTAAAATCTCCTTATCCGTTTCAGACAATTGATTTTTTTCTTCAACGCTTTGTTTCATTTCATCTTTCGCTTTTTCTAAGGCCTCGATTATGCTATTCTGTTCTTCTTTCAGTTGATTGAGTTTATTCATTTTATTCCAATCACTTGATTTTGAATTTAAAGCCTCTTTTTTAAGTTTTTCAATGTTCTTCTGGAACTCCTTTGTTTTATCCAAAAGCTTACTTAAATCTTCCTTTGTTTTTTCTTGGTCTTCTGTTCGTTTGTCGTTAAGTTCATCTAAACTAGGAAGCTTATATGTTTGTGTTTGTGTTCTACTCGACTTGCTTCCATTAACACCATCGTTATCATAAACAACAAAATAATACTCTATTCTGTCATTTAGTTTTACATCTTCTCTTTTAAAATCGACCGCAAAATCAAATGGAACCTGATTCCCCGAAACAGGACGAACAGACAGTTGTGTTGATTTTTTTGTTCCGTCCTCATGAATCAATGTGTAAACAAAAAGAAGGTTTTTTAAACCATAATCGTCCGATACTTCACCATTAAAATAAGAAAGTCCATTAGAAACAGAATCTTTTTGTTCACTAACCTGTATGCTAGGAAAAGCATCTTTAATTACACTAATAGCGTGTTTAGAGGAGTCTGTTTTTTCCTTAAAGCTATTGCTTAATTTAAACAATAATGACACATCGTTCATTATTTTTTTTTCAAATTTAAAACCTTGAGTAGTGAATGTTTTTTTTTCATTATTCCAAAAAACCTGCGTGTGTTTTGTGTTTTTTGTAAAAACTGACCAAGATATAGTTGTGCCCTCTGGAACCGTTAAGTCTGAAACATTGTTAATAACCTCATTTTCTTTGCCAATATATTTAGGGTAAAACAATGTTGCTTGTAATTTACCTAATACAGATTTTCCAGTCACGTTTAAAACAAAATTCTTGCTTACAAAATCGTTTGCTTTGAAGAAAAAAATCTTGTTGTTTTTTGGTTTTTTTATCCAAGATTGATAAGAATTCCGTGCAATTTTCTTCATTAAAAACGTGCCGTTCTCACATACCAAATAAACTGTTTCAGGCAAAACAGATCCTTTCAGTATTAAATTTATTTCAGCATCTTCCCCTTCTTCTATATCTAATTTATCTGTGTTTACTACAAATTGAAAAGGCGCTAACTCCTTATATTCTTTTGAATAATTAATAACACGTTTTGTGCCTTGTGTTATTAGCGAGGGAATAAAAATCGCAATTAGAATAAACACTAAAAAAAGTGGTAAAATATATTTTAAATATTTTTTATTTTCACTGTAATTTATAGCTGAAGAAAATGGTATGATATTTAAATTTTTTGAGCGTTGAGAAACGCTAGCTCTCAGTAATTCAATATTACCCTCATTTTTTTCAAGCTCATTATTTAACTGTAACGTGTTTTTTAAACGATCAGATATTTCAGAAAAAAATTCTCCTATAATTTCTGCTGCTTGCAAATGATTTATTTTACGTCCAAAAGAATAAATACGAGTAAGTGGAATTAGAAAATATTTTATTAAAACAATAATATTTAATGAAATAAAACTTAGTAAAAGTATTCCACGAGTGAAGGATCCAAATCTTCCAATAAACTCAATACTCGTTGTCAGTAAAAAAGAAAATATTAAAATAATCGCAAAAAATAAAGATCCTTTTATTAACTCATTTTTGTAATACTTTCTAATAAAAGCATCAATTTGATTTAATAAATTATCGAAAGGATTTATCATTTTTGCGAAATTAAAACACTTGGTAGTTTTAAACAAACTATTTTTATTTTTTTAATAAAATCTTATTTCCAAGAAAGTTACCGTTAATTTTTAAAATAAAACAAATACGATTTTTCTTTACATTATTATTATTAATTTTTTTATTTAATAAAACTTTAAAAATATTTATTATTACTATTAGCAATGTTTATAAGTTAATAACTCAAAATAAAAAAGTTGTTATTGTAGATATTACTTTTTCATAAGTGTTTACTAACAAGAAAACACCAATTAAAGTGTTGTTTATTAGGTAATTAACAAAAAACAACAAAAAGACTAAAACAAGGACTTGTTTATAATTAAAAGTAATTGTTAATAGTAAAACAGTTCAAATCGTGTTCTTATTGTGTGATGAAAAATCAATAAGTTTATTGTAGCCACATAAAAAGGAATTTTGATTGTTATTTAAATCAAGAAGTCCTAGAGAAACATATAAATAGATATACACATTAATTAACATTTTTAACCAGAAAATCGTTTATAAGTTAAAACACAAACAACTAAAAAACAAGCTGTTACAAAATAATTTTTTTTGGTTGTTGATAAGATATGATTTGTTTTCATTACAATGATTAACTTTAAACGCATAAAAACCCCCAATATGATATTATTTGGCTGTGACCACGCAGGATTTCAACTAAAGGAAGTTTTATTGGCGCATTTGGCATCAAAAAACATAGCCACACAAGACTTTGGTTGTTATTCAGAAGAAAGTATTGACTATCCAGACTTTGCGCATCCAGTAGCCAGCGCTGTATCAAAGAACCCAGCAGCGCTCGGTGTTTTAATCTGCGGCTCTGGTAATGGGATTAATATGACGGCCAACAAGCATTCAGGAATTCGAAGCGCGCTTTGTTGGAAAAAAGAAATTGCGGTTTTGGCGCGCCAACACAATAACGCCAACATATTGGCTTTACCAGCACGCTTTTTAACAAATGAAGAAGGTATAGAAATTCTCACGGCATTTTTAGAAACTCATTTTGAGGGCGGAAGACACCAACATCGGATATATAAAATCCCTCAATAAGCTTAGAAGGCTTTTGTTAGTCTATTTTTATTTTTAATGTTCCCGAAACCCCTGAGCGCAACAACATACTAGTTTTATCTAAATAAATTTCTTTAAGGCTTATTTTACTGACTGCGCCACTCATTTTTACACCTTTTGTTATTTCTGTATTAATCGCTGAGACAATGTTTGATTTTGATTCATTGAGTAGGTCTTTTAATTCAAAAACAGTGCTTTTTTGTAGCCCCTCTAAAATCTTTTTATTAAACATCCATTTGGCTGTTTTGAGCAGCACACTTTTTGTTTGTATATCAAAATCTAAGTCTTTCAAGCTAATTTTTTGAGTAAGTGTATCTAGAACCGGAGTTCCAGACAAATAAACGGCGCCCTTTTTTACACCATCAAAATCCATTTTAAAAACGAGTTTTTGATCTTGCGCACCGCTGATTTTGATTCCTGTTACAAAGATTTTCTTTCCTTTAAAATCAAACTCTTCCCCCACAAATTCCTTCCCTACAAAAGCAGAAAGCGAATCATAAGAAGCGCGAATATCTAGGTTTAAATTAAAACCACTTTTTCCACCAGCTTTTTCCAATGGGGGCAATGCACTAATTTTCTCTTTTTGCTCTTCAGTAGAAACAAAGGGGTAAACAGCTAAGTGCAGATCTAAAAAAACCTTGTTGTTTCTGAATTCTAACTCACTCATTCCTATTGATTTTGGTTGAATGTATAAAAACCCATAGGTTGATATGGGAAGCCCTTTTTGTAGTTCGGACCAAACATCTTTCAAAGAGCTTTTTACATCAAGCGCCTCAATCTGTTTATCAATATCGTTTTCTAGTGAGATTAATTGAGCTGTAACTTGCTTTTCAACTTCAGGAGTTGCGTCGTATTTAAAGAGAGTTATCTTACACGGATCTAGGATGTTAAATTTTTTTAATTCTGTTGTTGACTTAAACTTATAATTTTCTCCGAGGGAGATGTTTGTAGTATAAGCCACTTTAACGCGTCGCATAGCTTCATTTCCACTACCACAACTTACATAAACTCTTGGAATAGTGCAGCTACCATTTTTATCCCAAAGTTCGTGGCACTTAGGACAATAATTTAATTTTAATTCAAATTTTCCATCTACTTCATAATCGATGCTAGAATTTTTAAACTTAAAATCAATAGGCTCCCTAATAAAAACATACGAAAGGCTTACTCCTTCACATTGGTATATGCTGTCGATAAATTTTTTTGGCAGCGCCTCTTCTGTCATTTTTAAATAACTTTTCATTTCGATTTCAACAGGAATATTTAAGGAAGACGCCTCTTGTTTTATGGGTGGCGGAGTAATTGTTGAATGAACCGGCGCAAGCACACTAATTGTTTTACAAGAAACCAAGTTTAGCGCTATAAAAAGAAAAAAAATAAACCTCATTTAAAAGTTAATTCATTTTTGATTTCAATCCAGCATCAAGCGCATCTAAAAACTCTTCCGTATAAACGTAATGTTCTCCATGATTCACTTTGTTGCCATGAATACAAACCGCTAGATCTTTTGTCATTATTCCAGACTCTACAGTTTCAACACACACTTTTTCTAAGCCCAAGCAAAAATCAATTAATTGTTGATTGCCATCTAATTTTCCTCGAAAAGCTAGGCCTCTTGTCCAGGCATAAATTGAAGCAATAGGATTTGTAGAAGTTTTCTTTCCGGCTTGGTGATCTCGGAAATGGCGCGTTACTGTTCCATGCGCAGCTTCCGCTTCCATAATTTCTCCATCGGGTGTGATTAAAACAGATGTCATCAAACCCAATGAACCAAAACCTTGGGCAACAGTATCAGATTGAACATCTCCATCGTAATTTTTACAAGCCCAAACAAAGTTTCCGTTCCACTTCAAGGCTGAAGCCACCATGTCGTCTATTAGTCGGTGTTCATATACAATTCCGAGCGACTCATATTTATCTTTAAATTCCGCTTGGTATATTTCCTCAAAAATATCTTTAAAGCGACCGTCGTATTTTTTCAAGATTGTATTTTTTGTTGAAAGATAAAGCGGCCATTTTTTTGTAAGCGCCATGTTAAAGCAGCTATACGCAAAACCTCTAATAGATTCATCTGTGTTATACATCGCCATGCCAACACCATCACCTTGAAAATTGTAGACATCAAAGGATTGAATTTCACCCCCATTTTCTGGAGTGAAAGTCATTGTCAACTTCCCTTTTCCTTTAAAAACAGCATCTGTAGCGCGGTATTGATCTCCAAATGCATGTCGACCAACAATAATGGGCGCCGTCCAGTTTGTCACTAATCGCGGCACATTTTTCATAACTATTGGCTCGCGAAAAACGGTGCCATCTAAAATATTCCGAATAGTTCCATTTGGTGATTTCCACATAGATTTTAATTGGAATTCTTTCACGCGATCTTCATCAGGCGTTATTGTTGCGCATTTAATTCCAACCTTATATTTTTTTATTGCTTCTGCAGCATCGATTGTAATTTGATCACTTGTTTCATCTCTTTTTTCAATACCTAAATCATAATAGCGAATATCTAAATCTAAATAGGGGAGAATTAACTTTTCTTTGATAAACTTCCAAATGATACGGGTCATTTCATCTCCATCCAATTCTACAACAGGATTCGCAACTTTAATTTTTAACATGGGTTTTTAATTTTAGTAACAAAAATAGGGATTATTTAGGAGTTTTTTAGAACACAACCTTAGATAAGCCTGTTTTTACTCAATTTAAAACTTTAGTTGCACGCCAATAAATCCAAGGGGCAATAAGTTTGTTTGTTGCCCCTCTTCTATAAAACCTCCTGTTTTAGAATTATCTAAAAGTAATCGTGATTCAAGTCTTAAAGATAAGAAGTCAGTTACTTTTGCATGAAGACCCAAACTTAAGCCACTACAATTAAAACCATGATTGGAGCCCTGTCTAATTTGAATATTATTCGGATCTAAAAATTGTTCAATTCTAGCATTTACTAATAGTTTTTTTATCAATTGAAATTCTCCAGCAAAATGAACTTGCCCCCAAAACTTTGCTTGCCCTGAAATAAGTTGCATTCCAGTGTATCCACAAGCGAAGAGTTTGAATTTATTGGTTGTATAAATCCAACTCATTTCTGTAAAAAAGCGATACCCAAAATTAGGCTGGGCCACATTCTTTTCATTTCCCTGATAGCTTGTCCAGTTAATATAATTCTTCTTTTTTGTATATTCGAGTTGCGTTCCTAAAGAGGGGATTTTTCGCTGGACTTCAAGATGTTGCCAACCGTTTAGAAGAAAGGTTGTTAAACTTAAGTTCGTGTTAATTTTTCTCTTGTAACGCAAACCTAATAGATAATATGGAACATATTCTGGCGCTAAACTTCGTGTAAAAATAGGTTGTTCCCAACTTTTCGCAAATTCATAGGTGTAAGGTGAAGAAAAAACCCCAACATCAATCCAATCAGTTCCTTTTTCAGATGTTTTTATACCCATATACCCTTCATAAATCCAACGTAAATTTTTATTTTCTGAGGCATAATTGGCATTCATGTAGGAACCAAAACCAGGACTAAGTTGAACGCGCAAATTTTTAGTTGGAGTGTAACTTAATTCAAGTAAAGCCAAATTAATGAACCCGCCCCCCAATTGATTATGAGAAACAAATAGTGGAACTTGCTTTTGCTTGAAATCATTTAATTGGGAGCCAATATAGCAATCCATTCCACCATGAATTTTAATTACTGAGTCGATATCTTTTTTCTGGCTTAAAAGAAATAAGGGGCAAAAAAATAATATTTTTAGAAAACAAGGCATACTCAAAGCTATCAATTTTATTATTATTGTCTTTGTTTCTTTCTAATCACTAAACAAAGGTTGCTTAATATTTCTTTTTACAATTTATCCCTCTAAAGTTAAATCTACACTAGAAAGATTTGATTTAACTAAAGAAGGTTTTAAAAGTATTATTTTAATATAAACCATTTTTACAAAAAGAGATTCCTTCCTCTTTTTTTCTTTCAAACATTTGCCGACTAATCGCTGTTTCTTCTTCACGATTGGCCCTTTCATGGTCTAAATGAAATTGTATTGCATGGTGTTTTAAATTCAAAAAAGAAAACCCTTCATTTGCAATTCTCCACTCAACATCACAGTCTTCTCCAAACCCCGCAAAAGTATAGTCTTCATCAAAGCCATTTACTGCTTTTAAGGTAGAAAAAGGAATTCCCATATTGCTCCCAAGCAAATAATGGTGTTTTTTAATTGATACGGGTTTAAAAGGAAGATAGAAGCTTTCTTCTACGTGTTTACTTTTATTTTTATACATTGTCCACTTACTTGGAACAATTATGTTTGTGCTTAACAACAAAGCACTTGTCTTATGATCGAGGTAGGTTCTTTTTCCAAATAGTACGGAAGCCCCATCAAAATACCGCACGTATTCATATAGAAATCTTGGGTGTAAAACACAGTCCCCATCGATAAAAACACAAAGTTCTGCTGTGTTTTTTCTTAGTCCGGCATTTAATATTTTATTTTTCCTAAAGCCAAGGTCTTTTTGGCTAAAATGAAAAATCGGGAAAGTAGGTTTTACATTGTTTATAAACTCCCGCATATCGTCAAATTCACCGTCTTCTAGAATCGTAACAATAAAATTTTTGTAATACTGCTGCTCTACAGAATCCAACACCTTTTTAAGAAAAGAGATGTTTTTATATACGCTAATAAAGAGATTAACGCTTACTGTTTTATTCATGGGATTGAATTAACCAATCATTTTAGAGGGATCAACGAGTGCGTCATATTCTTCTGAAGTAACATGCCCTAAGCCAACCGCCGCTTCTTTAAGCGTTGTATTATTTTTATGGGCATATTTTGCTATTTCTGCCGCTTTGTAATAACCAATTTTAGTGTTGAGCGCTGTTACCAACATGAGTGAATTTTCTAGGTGTTTTTTGATAATGGGTAAATTTGCCTTTATTCCAACAGCACAATTGTCAGCAAAAGAAAGACAGGCGTCACCAATTAGTCGTGCCGATTGCAATACATTTACTGCAATTACAGGTTTAAAAACATTTAACTCAAAATGACCGCTTGCGCCAGCTATAGAGACAACAACATCATTTCCCATTACTTGCGCGCAAACCATTGTTAGCGCTTCAGGCTGAGTAGGATTTACTTTTCCAGGCATAATAGAAGAGCCAGGCTCATTATCAGGAATAATTAATTCCCCAATTCCACAACGAGGACCAGAAGACAGCATTCTGATATCGTTTGCAATTTTCATTAGAGAAACAGCACTTCGTTTTAGTGCGCTAGAAAGTTCAACCATTGCGTCGTGAGCAGCTAAAGCCTCAAACTTATTGCCCGCTGTAATAAAAGGAAGCTGCGTTAATTCAGCGATTTTTTTAGCCACTAAAACATCATAGCCTTTAGGGGCATTTAAGCCTGTTCCAACAGCCGTTCCTCCTAATGCTAATTCTGAAACTGCCTCTAATGCATTATTGATGCAGCGAATCGATTTATCAATCTGACAAACGTAAGCACTAAACTCTTGCCCTAAAGTCAAAGGCGTTGCGTCCATAAAATGAGTTCTTCCTGTTTTAACAATGTCTCTAAACTCATCTACCTTTGATTGCAGCACATTTCGTAAATGCATTAAGCCCGGCAGTGTTTTTTCTGCAACGATTTTATATGCAGCAATATGCATCGCTGTAGGAAATGTGTCATTGGATGATTGAGATTTATTCACATCATCATTCGGGTTAAGCACTTTCGCTTCATCTGTTAATTTTCCCCCAGAAATTTCTTGCCCACGATTTGCAATAACCTCATTACAATTCATATTTGATTGTGTTCCAGATCCGGTTTGCCATATTACTAAGGGAAATTCAGTGTCGTGTTTCCCGCTTATAATCTCGTCACAAACGCTTGAAATTAATACTGATTTCTCCGGCGCTAAAACCCCTAAATCACAATTTGCTTGTGCCGCTGCCTTTTTTAGATATGCAAAAGCGTGAATTATTTCTAATGGCATTGACCCTTCAGGTCCGATTTTAAAATTATTTCTAGAACGTTCTGTTTGTGCACCCCAGTAGCGATTAGCAGGAACTTTAACATCTCCCATGGTGTCTTTTTCAATTCTAAAGTCCATTTTATGTGTTTTATTTGTAATTAATTTATAATTTTACAATCTAAATTATACTACAAAAATAATAGAAGATGAACACTTTCGGCATTGTATTGTTTCTTTTAATTTTCGGAATGGCATTTTGGATGCTAATATTCTTAATGGGCTTTATTCTGCCTTATTGGATAACCTTAGGATTATTCGAGCAATTACGTCCAAAAAGAATTTTTGAAGAAGAAAAAAAATCATAGATTTATTTGACTACTAAATAGTAAAGGCTGGTTAAGAACCGGCCTTTTTTCGTTATCCAAAAAAGAAACAGACAACAAGAACGCTAATTTTCCTTAATTTCGGAAACTGTAAAACACATTACATGGAAATAACACCTGAAATCCAACAAAAATTAAAATTACTTGAGCAAAAATACAGCGCACTTGGTCAAGATTTATCTTCTTATTTAGATGGCTTGCTACACGCTGATGTTACCACATATTGGGATTATATAGAATTAGACACCTTATTGAGCTTACAAAAGCCGAAGACACAATTTCCAGATGAGCAGGTGTTTATTATGTATCACCAAATCACGGAGTTATACTTTAAATTAGCACTAAATGAATTTGACCAATTAGGAAAAAAAGAAACCATAGACAAAGACTTTTTCCTTTCACGTGTAGGCAGAATTAATCGGTATTTTGAAGCATTAATTCAAAGTTTTGAGATTATGGTAGATGGAATGGAGCGGGAGCAATTTTTAAAATTTAGAATGTCTTTATTGCCTGCAAGTGGATTTCAGTCCGTGCAATACCGAAAAATTGAAATGTTCAGCACTGATTTTATAAACCTTGTAGCGAAAGATAAGCGCACTAAATTTAATGCTTCTTCTACAATAACTGATATGTTTGAAAGTGTTTATTGGAAAGAAGGCGCCACAGAAGTGGATTCCGGAAAAAAGACCTTGACACTTACACAATTTGAAGAGCGGTATAAAACCACGCTCCTTTCGCTTGGAGAGAAGTGTAAAACAAATAATCTTTGGCAAGTTTACCAACGATTAAGCACTAAAGACCAAAAAGATCAAGTTATTATAGACGCTCTGCGTCGAAATGATATAAATGTCAATATTAATTGGCCTTTGGCTCATTATAAATCAGCAGTGCGCTATTTAGCTCTTTCAGAAAAAGATATTCCCGCTACAGGAGGGACAAATTGGCAAAAATATTTGCCCCCAAGACTTCAAAAGCGAATTTTTTATCCTCAACTTTGGTCCAGTGAAGAAAAAACAGAATGGGGGAAGGCATGGGTTGATGAAGCCTTGAAATCTATTTAATTTTTTTCAAATATATTTTAGAAAAATCAATTAATCCTAACTCATTAAATTCAAAATCTCTAACGCGCAGATTAATAACTACAAAAATATCCTCGCTAAAAACAGGAATAACTATTGGGGTTTTAATGATAAGCTTATCTATCTTCTGCTGTAGTTTATTTCTTTCTTCTTGACTCTTCGTAATTTGTGACGCTAAAAAAAGCCGATCATATTCTTTATTATAGAAACGGGTTTGGTTGTTTTCACTTTTATTTTGACTGCAAAACAACGCAAGGAAGGAATCTGCATCTGCATAATCTGCTGCCCAACCAGTCCTCCAAATCTTAGCCTTTTTACTTGCAATAAAGTTATTTTTTTCTTTCAGGTTGCAATTTACAACACGCAATTCAATACCTAAATTTGTGTTTAATTGTTTTACAAGAGCTCTACACCACTTATCAACTAAGCCCCCCTTTGCGCTACTGACAAATAAGTCAAGTTTTGGAAAGGGATTGTTTGGCGTGTAGCCCGACCCATAAAAAAGTTTTTTTGCAAGTGCAGGATTGTATTCCACGCGTTCACTTTTGTCGGGAGTATAAAAATTACTCTCTGGCACAAAGCCGAATTCTGCCGGCCTCCCATCGCCATTTAACACTTCATTACAGATGAATTTTTTGTCTATCGCTAAGCTAAAGGCGCGCCTAATTTTTTCGTTGTTAAAAGGGATTGATTGGCAGTCAAAAGCCAAATAATTTATTTTAGAACCTTTTTTGTAAATTATTTTGTGGAGCAAGTTCCCCCCGTTTTTTGCAGAAGAGAGCGAACCAAAAGCATCGTCTAAATTTTCCAATGGCAGCTCAAAAAGGACATCAGCCTTCTTATTACCAAATGCATTATATTGCGCACGCTCATTTTTTGAGTAGACCACCTTTATTTCATCTAAAAACGGCAGCTGATTACCAAATTCATCTTTTTTCCAATAATTGTTGTTTCTCAAAAGTGAAACACCATTTTCAGTCGCTTTACCTAAGGAGAAACAGCCAGTTCCAACAGCATTTTTTATAATTTCTGACCCATAATAGTCATAGGCGCTTTTAGAGAAAACCGTTAAATTAGGATGGGTAAGGATATTTAAAAAGCTGGTATAAGAATTCGTTAATTTAATCTCAATCGTATTCTCATCTTTTATCGTTATTCCAGATACTCCAGATTTAGGGAAAGAGTTTCTTGAAAGTTTATAAAAGGCTTCAGCGCCAACAATCTTATCTTTTAGGAAATGACTTAGTTTATTTAAGGGGCTCGCAGAACAAGCAAATTCTAGAGAAAATTTTACATCTTCAACAGTCATCTTCTTCGTGTTTCCACCAAAACAAGGGTCAGCATGAAAATACACCGCCGACCTAATTTTAAGCCGTATTGTTTTGTAATCATGGCTTACACTAAAATTTTCAGCAAGATTGCCAATTATTTTATTTTTATTGTCGATTATTAATAAAGGCTCAAAGATTTGAGATAAAACACGCTGTTCATTAATCGAATTTGAGTTTAAAGGAAAATAACAATTTTGTTTTTCAGAAGAATAATAGGTGAAAACCCCGCCATAAATTTTATTTCCCAGTGCAACTTTTTTAAAATCCCTAAATCGATAAATCCCTAAAAAAAGAAAGGAGCCAAGTGCGCTAATAAAAACAAAAAACCAAATCTTTTTCATGTATTACCAACGAAGTTTAAAAGAAGCATTTTGACTATGCTTAGAGGTTAATTAAAGGTAAAAATAATGTTTTAATTTAAGCTTAAAATACCAGCAATATTTCGCAATTTTGAAATCACAAACAAATCACAATGGAAAACACTCAAATTTTTATTTCTAAACATGCAGATCGCTTTTTAAATGAGTTAATAAGCCTCATTAAAATCCCTTCTGTTTCCGCTGATCCGGCTTATAAATCAGATGTAATCGACTGCTCAAAGCACTTGGCAAACAGTTTCAAAGAAATTGGATTAGATAAAATTGAAATTTGCCAAACAGCTGGTTATCCAATTGTTTATGGAGAAAAAATAATCAATCCTTCATTACCTACAGTTTTGGTATATGGTCATTATGACGTCCAACCTGCTGATCCAATTGATTTATGGACTTCTCCACCTTTTGAGCCAGTAATAAAAAATACAGATATTCATCCAGCAGGAGCGATTTTTGCTCGAGGTGCATGCGACGACAAGGGACAAATGTTCATGCATCTAAAAGCCGTCGAGGCGATGTTAAGCGCTGGTGAATTACCCTGCAATGTAAAATTTATGATAGAAGGGGAAGAGGAAGTGGGAAGTGGAAATCTTGCAATTTTTGTTAAAGAAAATAAAGAAAAACTGAAAGCAGACATCATTCTTGTATCTGATACAGGAATGTTGGCAAATGATGTTCCCTCTGTAACAACAGGACTAAGAGGCTTAAGTTATGTTGAGGTGGAAGTTACCGGTCCAAATCGTGATTTACA
Organism: Crocinitomicaceae bacterium; assembly: GCA_044373675.1. Lineage (GTDB taxonomy): Bacteria > Bacteroidota > Bacteroidia > Flavobacteriales_D > Crocinitomicaceae > UBA952. Next base: position 25,369 of record JBILPT010000006.1, read on the forward strand.
TTCTGGTTTATACGGAGGCTGCGTTGCAAATCCAATTAATGTTCTTGCAGAAATGATTGCCTCATTGCACGATGAAAATGGAAAAGTTAATATCCCTGGGTTTTATGATAAGGTTGTTGAATTAACAGATGCCGAACGTCAAGAAATGGCAAAAGCACCGTTTTCTCATGAGGCATATTGTAAAGCTTTAGACCTAAAGGAAACAATGGGTGAAGCAAATTATTCTACAATGGAACGAGGTTCTATTCGCCCAACCTTAGATGTAAATGGTATTTGGGGGGGATACATTGGCGAAGGCGCAAAAACAGTAATCGCTTCTAAAGCATTTGCAAAGATATCCATGCGCCTTGTTCCCGACCAAAATCCCGAGGAAATCACAGCGTTATTTACAGATCATTTTAATAAAATTGCTCCCAATTCGGTTCGAGTTTTGGTGAAGCCACATCATGGTGGTGAAGCTGCCGTTACACCAATTGATTCTATTGGCTACAAAGCAGCAAGCATGGCCTATGAAAAATCCTTTGGAAAGAAACCAATTCCTGTTAGAAGCGGCGGCAGCATTCCGATTGTTGCGCTTTTTGAAAGGGAACTTGGTCTAAAAACAATTTTAATGGGATTTGGCTTAGATAGCGATGCAATTCATTCGCCAAATGAGCACTTTGGACTTTTTAATTTTTACAAAGGAATTGAAACGATTCCTTACTTTTACAAATATTTCAAAGAGTTAAATTCAAATCCATGAAAATTCTAAGCTATTTTATTATTTTCATTCTTGTAACTTCCTGCGCACCGTTTGAGCTTCCAGAATTTATTAGCTATGAAGGATTTAAAATGGGAAAAATGGACGCTAAGCAGGTTTCCTTCTCCTTAAATGTAAAACTTAAAAATCCAAATTCATATGCCTTGAAAGTAAAAAAAACCTCATTAAACTTAAGTGTTGATGACGGAAAAATCGGAATGCTTGCTTTAGAAAAGACCATTAAATTACCTCGAAAAAAAGAAACGATAGTTGAAATCCCCATGAATTTATCACTTGAAAAGGGAGCTCTGATGAGAATGTTGACCTTTAGCATGCAAGATTCTATCAGGTTAAATTTAGAAGGCGATGTGCGTGGCGGCGTATTGTTTTTCACAAAAAAATTCCCACTGTCATTTTCAAAATCAATTTCCCCAAAAGTATTAAATACCTTTAACCAAAAAGATTAATGTTAAGCCCTGCCGCACCTAAAAAATTATTTCTGCTTGATGCTTTTGCATTGATTTACCGTGCCTATTTTGCTTTCGCGAAGAATCCAAGGGTTAATTCCAAGGGTCAAAATACATCAGCAGCCTTTGGCTTTACAAATGTTTTGATTGACGTTATAAAAAATGAAAAACCTACGCATCTTGCTGTTGTATTTGATCCACCAGGAGGTTCGGCACACCGCCAAGAGCAATTTGAAGCATACAAAGCACAACGCGAAGAAATGCCGGAAGACATTCGGTCTATGATTCAACCAATAAAACGCATTGTCGAAGCGTTTAATGTTCCGATTTTAGAAGTTGCTGGTTTTGAAGCAGACGATGTGGTTGGAACAATTGCTAAAATTGCCGATCAACGAGGATTTATCACCTATATGATGACACCAGACAAAGATTATTGTCAATTAGTTACGGAAACAGCGTTTATTTATAAGCCCGGGCGAGGTGGAAATCCCCCAGAAATATTAGGGGTTAAAGAAGTTTGTGAAAAATTTGAAGTGCAAAATCCTAGTCAAGTAATTGACATTTTAGGTCTTTGGGGTGATGCCTCAGATAATATTCCAGGAATTCCAGGAATTGGCGAAAAAACATCAAAGTTGCTAATTGCACAATATGGCTCCATTGAAAACCTCATCGCTAATGCCCATGAATTAAAAGGAAAGCAGCAAGAGAACGTGATAAATTTTGCAGATCAAGGGCTTACATCTAAAATGCTTGCAACGATTATTACTGATGTAAAAATTGATTTTGAGGAGGAAAAACTCATCATGTGTGATGTTGACAAAGACAAAATAAGAGAGGTTTTTACAGAGTTAGAATTCTTAAACCTCAGCCGTAGAATTTTAGGTGAGGAAATTACTCTGACGCAAGCGCCAAGTCCACTTGCCCCAAATAAAACACAAAGTTCCAATTCTTCTCAATTAGATTTATTTGGAACGCAAAGCATGGTTGAATCCCATGAACCAGTAATTACAGCGGCGCATAAAACAATTGTTACAGAAAGACCAAGTTATCACTTAATTAGCACTGCAGAAGAAAGAAAAGAGCTTTTAGAAATTTTACTTGCCCAAAAACAAGTTTGCTTTGATACTGAGACAACAAATATAGATGCAAGGCAGGCAGATTTAGTGGGAATTTCTTTTTCTTATAAAGCCCGCGAAGCATTTTATGTTGCGATACCGCAGGAATTTGACGCCGCCAAAAGCATTATTCATGAATTTATTTCCTTCTTCCAAAATACTGGAATAGAAAAAATCGCTCACAATATTAAATACGATTTGAAGGTCTTGTCTCGCTATGGCATTTCCCTTGCAGCTCCTACTTTTGACACCATGATTGCTCACTATTTAATAAATCCTGAAGCTCGGCAAAACATGGATTTTCTAGCGCAGCACTATTTGAATTATCAGGCAATTTCAATTGAAACGCTCATCGGAAAAAAAGGAAAATCGCAGGGGAATATGCGCGATTTAGAACCTTCCGAAATTTCAGACTATGCCTGCGAAGATGCAGATATTACACTTCAGCTAAAAAATATTTTTGAAAAAGAAATAAAGAAACCACATCTCAAGGATTTATTTTATGCCATGGAAATGCCGCTCGTGGAAGTCTTGATGGAAATGGAAGAGGAGGGAATAACCATTGATTCTAAAGCTTTAGCTGAATACTCAAAAGAACTAGACAGCACCTTAATTGATTTAGATTCTCAAATTAAAGCATTAGCTGGAATGGAGTTTAATACAGATTCACCGAAACAGATGGGCGAAGTTCTTTTTGAGAAGTTAAAAATCTCTGCGAAAGCAAAAAAGACAAAAACAGGGCAATATGCAACTTCTGAAGATGTTTTAGAAAAACACAAGCACGATCACCCAATTGTTCTTTTAATTTTAGAATACCGCCAATTGCGGAAACTGAAAAATACGTATGTAGATGCGCTTCCTACTTATTGCGACCAAAATGATGGACGTATTCACACAAATTTTATGCAAACAGTAACTGCAACTGGTCGCCTAAGCTCTAATAATCCAAACCTCCAAAATATTCCAATTCGCTCAGAAAAAGGAAGGGAAATTCGTCGCGCTTTCGTTTCGCGAGATAAGGATCATAAATTAATGGCTGTGGATTACTCGCAAATAGAATTGAGAATTATTGCCGCTTTAAGCGAGGACCCAAATATGATTCAATCATTTAGAGATGGACTTGACATTCATGCAGCAACTGCCGCAAAAGTTTACGGAGTTTCTATTGAAGAGGTAACGAGAGAACAACGGAGCGCTGCAAAAGCAGTAAATTTTGGGATAATTTATGGGCAATCGGCCTTTGGTCTATCGCAAAATTTAAAAATTTCAAGAACTGAAGCAAAAGAAATCATAGATAGTTATTTTGAGCAATATGGGACAATAAAAAACTATATGGACAAGGTAATTTCTCAGGCTCGAGAAGAGGGATATGTAGAAACAATTATGAAACGCCGTCGGTATTTACCAGACATAAATTCTGGAAATGCCATTGTTAGAGGTTATGCAGAACGAAATGCTATTAATGCCCCAATTCAAGGATCTGCTGCAGACATTATTAAAATGGCCATGATTTCAGTGCACGCTGAGATGAAAAAAAAGCAGGTAAAGTCGAAAATGATTTTACAGGTGCACGATGAACTTGTTTTTGATGTGCATATTTCAGAGGAAGTGCTAATTCAAGATTTGGTTAGGCAAGCGATGGAAAAAGCAGTAAAACTTTCTGTTCCAATGGAGGTAGAATTAAGTTTGGCTTCAAACTGGCTTGAAGCACATTAATTATTCATGGCACAAAAGAAATTTTAAAGCAAAATATTTTTATAATCTTTAATTGAGTTTATTACCAAATTTAAGGCAAGTAAAGAGCTTCTTTCAATTGTATATTTGGAAGATTTACAGTCTTTAATTTTCCATTGTGCCAATACTTTAAATAGTGTTTTTCAGGAATGTCTTTTTCTGAATAGAATTTATTTTTCAATACCACAGAATATTTCACCCCATTCTTTTTCAAGGGGTATGTTTCGTTGCCAAAAACAAGTGATTCGAGTTCTGTCCCTATTGCAACTTGAATTGAAAACACCCATTTGGAAGCTTGATTTTCTTGCCCTGGTATTTCTTCTTGAATATATGCTTCGATAATTTTTACCGAAAAAACGGAATTAAGAGAGGCCGCATTTTTTTCTGCGCACCCGAATAAAAGTATAGAAAAGCAAACTGTAAAAAGCCAGCTAGTTGCAAAACGCATTATTCTTTTATAAATTTAAAGTGATGAATTTTGCTATTCACTTCTATTTTTAACAAATAAACTCCTGAAGTTAAATTACGTAAATTAATTGAGGTCTTATTCGTATTTCGCTCCTCTTGATGCAAAACAATTCTTCCCCTTTGGTCAATCAATTCAATTTTAAATTCCACCACCATGGCCTTGAACAGAATGTTTACAAAATCTTTTGAGGGATTTGGAAATATAATTACTCCCATTTCCGACAATCCATCATTGAGCGGAAATAGTTCAAGAAGTTCGCTAATTACATTTAATTTGTAATCTTCAACTTCTCCATCAAAATTGTTCTCACACAAGGTAGGGTATTCGTTGTATTTACAGGCAACACGCATTGTTGTTGCTCCTAAAGCAGCAGAGTCAGGCACCTGAATGCTAAATGGTGATAACGTGGTCTGACCATTTTGGTTGTTAGTTACAGACCCCAGCTCATAAGACTCATTTGCATCATCAAAATCTGCATCTTTATTCCAATCAATCCAAGCTTTAGCATAATAGGTGTAATTTCCATTATCTGTATTTAAATTAACAGTCAAATCATAGTTTTGCGTTCTATAAATAGTTGCTGAATCTGTAAGCGTGTAATTGATATAAGGCGCTGTTTTTCCACTAGTCTTGTTTATTCCTTCAAAATTAACGAGTGTTACATTTCCGTTATAAGTCATTGATCCTGAGGTTTCACAATATTCAAAAGGCCTCACTGTATACATAAACTTATAGGTTTCAGTGGTGTCTTGCTGCCCACCAACAGCAAAAACTTTAAAATACAAATCTGTCCCCTCAGGGTAATTTGGCAAAGGCTGAACGCTCTGCCAAGTGCTATCTTGAACAAGACTCATTGGAATAAAATTTCCAAAAACAGCGGTGTCTACTGACCACTTTAGGTATACACTAGATAGATTTCCGTCATAACTAATTTGAGACGTTACCCATTGATCAACTCCCTCTTTTGGATTATTTTCAGTTGGTAAATCTGTGATATTAGTAATAAGAATTGCTGGATAATCCAATCTTCCTAGCAAAGAATATTCCCAGAGGCCCCTTCCCCATGTCGCTGCTTTTAAAGTGTTTGAGCCGCTAACAATTTCCAATTCTTCAATCGTGGTATTGGGTAAATTTGGATTGTGTAAAACCCAGTTATTACCATCGATTGGCATGGTATATACCCCAATTTCCCCCCCTAAATAAATATTAAAATTAGCGCTATGATCTACAACAACTGATTGCACAGGCATATTTCCTAAATTATAGGTTATGTTTGTCCAATTGCCCCCGCCATTATATGTGATATAAACTTTACTATTGTCGTTTTGATATCTAGCATAACAAACTAAAATTATATTATCGTTTTTAGGGTGAAAGGCAATATCTTCAATTGTATAATTTGGTAAATTGTTTTTAATACTTGTGAATGTTGCCCCAGCATTTATTGATTTCTCTATAGCGCTTCCTTTTGAAATAACAATAATATTAGAGTTGTTTTCGGCTATTGCAGCTTGATTTATAGTTCCTGTAAATGAATTTGGCGCCCCTCTATACGCCCAAGTGCTTCCAAAATTTTCACTAACATAAACACTATCACTAAAATTGTAAATACGCATTTGGTGATTTGGGTCATAAGCAAGAGGGGCTTCCCAGCCGCCATTACCACTTCCACTTTGCCCTGCGGGTGAGACACCACTTTGTGTTTGGCCTCCATCAAGCGTTCTTCTTCGGCCTCCATATTGAACACTTCCTAGCATCCAGTCATAATTTAAAGGATGAATCAGACACTCCATGCCATCCGCCCCATAGAACTCAATCCATTGATCTTTTTGACGAATGCTGGTGCCATTGTCTTGCGAACCAGAAATGCTGCGGTAGTGGTTGGATTGACTTGCGCCTAACTTATAATTTTCGCGAATACCCAATCCACTGCTTAAATGCGTCCATGTGAGCCCGTTATCTTCGCTCTTTGCAAATAAACCATCTGTACCAACATAAAAAACACCATTTACAGACTTCGCAACGCGAAGATCTGCATGAATATAATTATTGCTTCCCCCATATCGTTGATTAAAATCTCCAGAGCCGTGTTCTGCGCTCCCCAAACTCCACCATGAAGTTTTTACAAAATTAACCCCGTTATCAATAGAGTGCATTATATCAACATATCCATAAATCATGAAGGATTCATCCACGTCGCTTACTGCAAAACCATCAAATGCTTCACTAGGATTGGATAAAAAAGTAAAATTTTGCGCCGTGTTAGTCGATTTCCAAACGCCGCTCTCCGAGGCGAAATATACGCAATTAGAACAGTCAGGAGTTATAGCAATCTTACCGGCAGCGTTCGCATTACCCATAATTTGTTCCGATAAAGAATAACTTACTCCAGAATTAATTGATCTATATACGTAATTTCGGACGGAGTTTGCCGAATAAGTATCTAAAATATATATCATCGTGGGGTCTGTAGGATGAAAAGCAATCGAAGAAATCTCCCCGCTTGGAAAAAGATTCGACCATGAAGCTAGATTATTTGTTGATCGATAAATTCCTTTGGAGGTTCCAATGAAAATCATATTAGGAATTGTAGGGTGAAAGGCGATAGCAAATATTTTGAAATTACTCCCTAATCCACCATAACCAACTTCAGTAGGATTGAAGTTTGTGGCGCTCCATGAATCACCACCATTAAAAGACTCGAAGACTCCATGTGAATTATTATCATTTGAATTTTGAATGTTAATTAACACATGATCAGAATTTGTTGGGTTGACAGCTATTGCATTAACCCCTGAAGCAAACATAAAGTCTGTTGATCCGCCTTGCCAAGATTGTCCTCCATCAAGGGACTTCCAAAATCCGCCACTTCTTGATGCTAAGTAAATTTTATTCGGATTATTTGCATCAACGTAAAAGTCTTCAACTCTTCCGAGGCCCGCCGAATAATGCCCGGTAATACTATCAATATTTTTTGGCCCCAGTTCTCTCCAGCCGTTATCATATAAACTTTTAGAAGGAGAGTTTTTACGAAGAAATTCTTTAAATGCATTAGCAGTAAAATGTGGGTCTGTTTGTGATCTATCTCCGCTAGGATAAAATTTATATTCATTTGCATTTACCCACCGCTGGTAAGGTTTCCAACCACTTCCCTTTTTTTCTTTATCTATTGTGTCAAAATGAGCCTCAGCTACTCGGCAAACATCATAAAAATTGGTTTGCATATTGTACATCAAGTCTTTGTATGACTGCTGAGTAAAAGCTAAATTGAAACTTAATAAAAGGGTTAATGAAAGAAGTTGTTTCATGGGGTTTTTAATTGTTGGATATGATTTTACTCAATTTTTTAAAAGCGAGTAAATTTTTACTAAAAAAGTGCAGACATAATTTTTCAAGCAAAGCAAGTTAGATTGAAGAAAACGAAAATACGAAAAATGGTTTAATTTTATTTTTTTAAAGTTAGTTTTTTTGAAATCAGCCCTTTCCAGACAATGGGACTGCTATCGCTTATTTCCCAGGATTAGTTTTAGCCATGTTATTACATAAGGTCTGTTTTGACTTGAAAGCAACAAATATAAGCTGAATAGACAGCAATAATTTTGATTGGAAGGCCAATTAATCATTCATTAAACGTTGGTAAACCTAAAACAAAGTATAAATCCTATATTTGCACTTCAATATTTATTTTATGGACATTTGGATTAAAGCAGCACAGTTATTTCTTTCATTAGCAATTCTTGTAACATTACACGAATTCGGACATTTTTTACCAGCAAAATTATTTAAAACCCGCATAGAGAAGTTTTACCTTTTCTTTAATCCTTGGTTTTCGCTTTTTCGCTATAAGAAAGTAAATGGTGTAAAAAAAACAGCGTGGTTTAAAAAAGACTCTCCAAAAGAATGGAAGGAAGATGAAAACACTACTGAATGGGGACTTGGATGGCTTCCCTTGGGAGGCTATGTAAAAATTGCCGGAATGATGGATGAATCTATGGACAAAGAGCAATTAAAACAGCCGGTTCAAGATTGGGAATTTCGCTCTAAAAGCCCTTGGAAACGTTTAATAATAATGGTTGGAGGCGTAACCGTTAATTTAATTTTAGGATTTCTAATTTATATTTGTGTTGTTTTTGTTTGGGGACAAACGCAAGCTAAACCTACAGATTTAAAACATGGTCTGAGCGTTCACCCATATTTACAAAAATACAACTTGGTTTCAGGAGATAAAGTAGTTGAATTAGATGGAAATATAGTTTTAAGTGTCGAAGAATTAAACAAAGAAATTTTATTGCGAGATGCTCGAAAGCTAAAAATTCTTCATGTAGATGGAAAAGTTTCAAATGTCACACTTCCTGAGAATATTGATATGGAATTGTTTACAAACGGCGCTTTCCCAGCTTTTGGATATCGGTCAAAAACAACGAAAGTAGATGAAGTTGTCCCAAAATCTCCCGCACAAAAAGCAGGGCTGCAAAAAAATGATGTTATTCTTTCAATAAATGGAAAAAAAATCGAATTCTTTGATGAGCTACAAGGCGCTTTTTATGCTGTTAAAGGAAAAACAGCAGAGCTAACCGTTTTGCGCGGAAACACTCTCAGTGACACAACACTTTTAACTACAAAAGTTAATTCTGATGGAACAATTGGCTTCCAAACAAGCACAAAATTAGCGGAAGATTCAAGCGCAATTAAAACGCTTAAATATGGGGTTTTTGAAAGTATTGCAGTAGGATTCCAGTTTGGAAAAAATACACTTGGGGATTATGTTTCGCAGTTCAAATTTTTATTTACCAAAAAAGGAGCATCATCAATTGGTGGTTTTGCGGCAATTGGAAACATGTTTCCTCCTGTATGGAATTGGCAAGCTTTCTGGTTAAACACCGCCTTACTCTCAATTATTTTAGCTTTTATGAATATTTTACCTATTCCCGCTTTGGATGGAGGGCACGTGGTGTTTTTAATTTATGAGATAATTACAGGGAAAGAGGCGCCTGCAAAAGTATTGGAAGTTGCTCAATATATCGGCATCATTCTTCTTTTAGGATTAATGGTGTATGCGAATGGCAATGATCTTATACGTTGGTTATTTTAGGCACGGATAAACCTTCTTTATAACCCAAACAAATTTTCTAATTATATTTACAAGTACTAATTCGTGTAAATAATATGCAAGTTTATCAAAATTACGTTCTTGGAAAGTGGCAAAATGGAGAAGGAATTGAAACCCACTTATTCCATGCAATAACAGGAAAGGAAATTGGAAGCGTGTCGAGCGCGGGAATTGATTTCTCAGCAGTATTAGACTACGGACGAATTCATGGAGGCCGAGCGCTTCGTAAAATGACTTTCCAAGAAAGAGGTAGAATGCTAAAAGCTTTGGCGCTTTATCTTTTGGAAAAGAAAGAACAGTATTATGCCGTTAGTGCATATACAGGCGCTACAAAAATAGATTCTTGGATTGATATTGAAGGAGGAATTGGCAACTTATTTGCCAATGCATCTTTGAGAAAACAATTTCCGGATTTACCTTACTATGTTGACGGATCTGCCGTTCCTTTATCAAAAAACGGAACATTTATTGGACATCACATCATGGTTCCAAAGGAAGGCGTTGCTGTACATATCAATGCTTTTAACTTCCCTATTTGGGGAATGCTTGAAAAGATTGCTGTAAATCTGATGGCAGGAGTTCCAGCAGTAGTTAAACCTTCTGAATACACAAGCTTTCTTACGGAAGTTGTTGTCCGAGATATTATTGCTTCTAAAATTCTCCCTGAAGGTGCGCTGCAATTATTAGTAGGCTTAGGAAGAGGAATTATCGATCATGTTGATAGCAGAGACACGGTTACATTTACCGGAAGTGCAGCAACAGGAATTTTACTTAAAGCTCATCCTCAGATTATTTCGCAAAGCGTTTCATTTAATTTAGAGGCAGATTCTTTGAATGCAACAGTTTTAGGTTTACACGCAAAACCAGGCACAGCTGAATTTGATTTATTTATCAAAGAAACCGTTAAGGAAATTACAGTAAAGGCAGGCCAAAAATGTACTGCTATAAGACGAATTATTGTACCTGAAGATTACATTGCTGAGGTACAAAAAGGAATTTCTGCGCGTCTTGAAAGAACTAAAATTGGTGACCCAAGTATAGAAGGCGTTCGTATGGGGGCGCTTGCAACACGCCTACAAGTTGAAAGAGTTCGTGCTAGTGTTGAAACACTTTCTAAGTCACAGGAGATAGTTTTCGGTGATCTAGACAATTTTGAGGTTCATGGTGCAGACAAAAAAAGTGGCGCGTTCTTTTCTCCTATTTTATTCTTGAACAAAGATCCTTTTAAAAATAAAGATTGCCACGAAATTGAAGCATTTGGTCCTGTTTCCACAATTATGCCCTATAAAACGCTTGATGATGCAATTTCTCTTGCGAAAATGGGTAAAGGCTCTTTGGTTTCTTCGATTGTTACACCAAATGACAAAGAAGCCCGAGAGTATGTTATTGGCGCAGCAAATATGCATGGACGAATATTAATCGTAAATGAAGCTTGTGCAAAAGAAAGTACAGGTCATGGCTCACCAATGCCGCTTTTGAAACATGGTGGACCAGGTCGCGCTGGAGGTGGTGAAGAAATGGGTGGAAAGCGCGGGGTTTTACATTATCTACAACGAACCGCTATTCAGGGTCACCCAACAACAATTAGCGCTATAACAGAGCAATTTCAAGTTGGAGCTGCGATGCCTGAGGCAAATCCACATGTTTTCCGAAAGCATTTTGAAGAATTAATAGTCGGAGAAACGGTATACACACAAAAACACACTGTTACGGAAGCAGATATCGTAAATTTTGCAAATGTTTCTGGAGATAATTTTTATGCTCACATGGACGCCACTGCATTAGAAGGAACAATTTTTGAGCAGCGCGTTGCCCATGGCTATTTTATCTTATCTAAAGCTGCAGGTTTATTTGTCGATCCTAAAAAAGGCCCGGTACTTTTAAACTACGGCATTGAAGAAGCACGTTTTACAAAGCCTGTGTATCCCGGAGCAACAATTGGTGTGCGTTTTACCGTAAAAGAAAAAATAGATCAGGAGAAGCGCTCGGAAGATGACATTCCAAAGGGCATTGTTAAATTTCTCGTAGATGTTTTTGATGAAACAGGAGATACCGTGGCTTTGGCTACTATTTTAACAATGGTTAAGAAATTATAAACACTTTCTTTATTGCATAAAAAAAGGGGCTTTAAGGCCCCTTTTTAATTTAAAATCAAAAGATTTTTTATTTAATTACAACGTTTTTAGTTGTTATTGCTCCATTTGAGGTAACAGTTACAATGTAACTTCCTTTTGCTACGTTCTCTGTAGAAAAAGAAACCACTTGCTCGCCACTTGCATTTGCAATTTCTCTTGAAGAAATAACACGTCCTTGAATATCCATAAGTGAAATATTGTAATCTGTATTTTCTCCTTCAAAAGAAATATTTACTAAATCAGATGCAGGATTTGGATATACGTTAAATAATGTAATGCTTGTTTCGTCTATACCAGCAATTCCAGTCTTAATTAATCCACTTTCTTCAGTAGTAAATGTTCCGCCAGAGAGTAAAACTGTATTATTCACGTCTTTCACTGAAAAACTACCGGTTCCATAATCACAGCAGATACCATCACCGTAAGAATCATAAATTGTAAATTTGTAACACTGATTGGCCATTAAACCATTTACGTTAACAGTAGGTCGAACTGTTTGACCGTTTGCAGTTAAGTTAGCCCACGGACCACCTGAAGCTATTACAGCACCTGCACTTGAAGTTAACTCCCATGTTGTTTCAGAGCCGTATCGATCTGTTGTAATATCAACTTTAATCATATTAGTTGCTGCCGTTGCAGGGTTATTATTTACTGTAATTGCTTGATTGATCGTGCCATTAGCAGCATTAGCATCACCAGCAGTAGTAACAGTAATGTTTAATGTGCCGCCTGTAAAACCAGAAATGGTAGAACAAGTAACTTGTGCAATACCATAAGTAGCTAGGTTACCAGTATATGTTCCAGTAGAAACTGTTGCACCACCAACCTGAACAGTAACAGTAGCACTTGTCATATTTGCTGTCCCGCTGTTTTGAATAGTTACTTTTGGAGTGTAATCTCCAGGGCAAATTTCAGTTACTCCATTGAAAGACAAACAAGCAACATCTGCAGGACTAGAAGCTGGAGGCGGGCAAGAAGCTATTGAAGTATATATTGCTGCTGCTGCTGCTTGTCCAATTTCCGATACGACACGATTAGGACAAATTTTGTAAATAGTTGGAAAATATCCGATATTAAAATCCTCATTAATTGTATTTGCAGTTGCAGTAGCCGGATTAGCCATTGGAAACTGAATTTGTCCACCATTATTTGGGTTTATCCAATTACCTATTGTCCCACTTCCGTCTAACATGGTAGCATCGGCTGTTGCTCCGTCTCCTTCAATCCAAATAACCATTAGGTCATCTGTAGTATTTGCAGAAACTCCTAGAGCCCCTGATGGACCATGAGCTGCATATGCGTCTTCTAAAGCTCCTGTTAAATGGTAATTCCAACATGGACCACACCAAGTTGCAGAAACATCTAGAATAACCGTGTAACCAGCATCTAAATAATCATACAAGTTGTAAGTGCCATTGTTATTCATCCCGGCAGTAGACAACCAAGGCTGATAGGCGCTAACCGTAAAGTCTGGCGCGATGCTTCCCGGAGCTAATTGTGCTTGAGCCCCTAAAGCGGAAATTAAAAGTGAAGCTGAGAGTAATAATTTTTTCATATTAAGTAAATTTTAAAATTGATTAATATTTTGTTGTTGATTTTGTAAATGTACTGATTTAATAGTAATAAAAAAATTTTTAAAATTTTATAGAATCACTTTAAAATCTTTGTTTCGGCATTTTCTTTATACCAACCTACAATGTCTTTTGCTTCAGTAGGCACAGTAGCTTTAGCGCTTACTTTTCGCTGAAAATTCATCCAATAAGCAAAACCAGCAAAACCAAGAAGCACAAGTAAAGCATTAAAGCTATTTCCAATAATTTCAAAAACAACAAATATAGCTTGAGAGAAATCACCGATAGCGTAAACAATGTCTGAAAGTGTCATAAAGAACTTATTTTAAGTTTGCAAAATAACTAATAATCTTTATCAAAAACAAATTTTATATTTCCCCAAGTTCTTCTAATGTTTTTTTTGCAGCTTCTTGTTCCGCTGTTTTTTTGTTTAGCCCTTTTCCAACACCATATTTCTTAGTGCTAATTAAAGCATTCACTGTGTAAAGAGATTCTCCAGCTTCTTTTTTTTCGGAAACGACGGTAAATTCAAGCCGTAATTTTTTCTTTTGGCACCAAATAAATAACAGTGATTTAAAGTCGAGCTCTTCCTCTAATAAACGTTGAACATCTATATATTTTGGAAAAACATGCGTGTTAAGTGTTTTTTTTGTCCTTTCAAAACCAGCATCTAAATAAATTGCTCCAACAAGTGCTTCAAAGGCATTGCCCTCTATACTTTTTAGATTAATTGAGCGTTCGTCGTTGTATTTTAAAACCTCTCTAATGCCCATCTTTTCTCCGATTGTACTTAGTGTTTGGCGATTTACGATTTTTGATTTTAGCTTTGTAAGGTAACCCTCATCATCTTTTGGAAATTTGTGATATAAGAATTCTGCGACTACTGCATCTAAAACAGTGTCCCCTAAAAACTCTAAGCGTTCATTTGAAAATTCAGAATTAGGATTATTAAGAAATGATTTGTGTGTAAGTGCAGTATTAAAAAAAGAGATGTTGTTTGCTTTGTAGCCAAAACGTTGTAAGATAAAACGGATTATTATCAATTCATTTTCCGATCTTTTCGGAGAAAATAGTTGAATTTTCAGAATGCCTTATCCGTTAAATTTTTTAACAATTACACTTGTATTGTGTCCGCCAAATCCAAAGGTGTTTGAAAGGGCAACATTAACAACTCGTTTTTGCGCTTTGTTAAATGTAAAATTCAATTTTGGGTCTAATTCAGGATCCGCAGTAAAATGGTTAATAGTTGGAGGAACTATATCGTTTTTTACAGCTAAAATACAAGCAATTGCTTCAATCGCTCCCGCAGCACCAAGTAGATGTCCTGTCATGGATTTTGTAGAACTAATATTCATATTATATGCATGTTCTCCAAAAACAGCTTCAATCGCTTTTATTTCTGCAACATCACCAAGTGGTGTTGAGGTTCCATGAACATTTACATAATCAATTTCAGAAGGATTCATTTCGGCATCTTCTAAAGCTGCAAGCATTGTGTTTTTCGCACCAAGACCTTCAGGATGCGGAGCAGTCATGTGATAGGCATCACCAGACATTCCACCACCGACAACTTCGGCATATATTTTTGCTCCACGTTTCATCGCGTGGTCGTAATCTTCAAGAATTAAAGCCCCAGCGCCTTCTCCAAGGATAAATCCATCGCGGTCAATATCAAAAGGTCGAGAAGCAGTTTCTGGCGAGTCATTTCTTGTTGATAAAGCTTTAAGGGCATTAAATCCACCCATTGCCATCTCGTTTACTCCAGCCTCAGAACCACCACAAACAATTGCATCCGCTTTTCTAAGCCGAATTAGATTAAACGCGTCAATAATTGCATTGGTAGAGGAAGCGCAAGCAGAAACTGTTGCATAGTTTGGTCCACGAAGTCCAAATTTTATAGATATATGTCCAGCGGCAATATCAACAATCATTTTAGGAATAAAAAACGGATTAAAACGGGGTGTCCCATCTCCAGCAAAATACTCTCTTGCTTCTTCTTGAAAAGTTGTTAAGCCGCCAACTCCAGAACCCCAAATAACTCCAATTCGATCAAGATTTGGTTCAGAGGATAATAATCCTGAATCTTCTATGGCTTCTGTACTGGCTACAATCGCATAATGACTAAAAGGATCTAGTTTTCGCGCTTCTTTTCGATCCATGTGCTCTTCCACATTAAATCCTTTGAGCTCACAAGCAAATTGAGTTTTAAATAAGCTGGCATCATAATGCGTAATTTTTGCTGCACCACTTTTACCCTCAACAAGACCTTTCCAATAAGACTCTAAATTATTTCCTATTGGCGTCAGTGCGCCCATTCCTGTAACAACAACTCGTTTTAACTGCATCGTTTTGGAATATGAATCCAAGATTTATTTTGCGTTGTTCTCAATATATGCGATAGCGTCTCCAACTGTTTGGATACCTTCCGCTTTGTCATCTGGAATGGAAATATTGAATTGCTTTTCAAATTCCATTATCAATTCTACCGTGTCCAATGAATCGGCACCTAAATCATTCGTGAAGCTTGCTTCGTTTGACACTGCACTTTCTTCTACATTTAATTTATCTACGATTATAGCGATAACTTGAGCTTTGATTTCAGACATGTTTTATTTATTTTAGGTTTTTAATGTGCAAAGAAAAAAACAATCATCCAATTATCAAAATAAATACCCAATTTTTATTAACTATTTATGCCTTATTACTTTTTAATATTGGTCTTATTCCTACTTTTGTAAGCACATGAATACTACAAATATTGCTATATTTATTTCCGGGAAAGGCAGTAATGCACTTAATTTAATTGCCTATTTTAAAAATTCCGAACAGTTTAAAATCTGCTTGATTTTTGCCACAAAAGAAAATCCTGAGCTTGAAAGAAGTTGTGCAATTAATAATATTGCCTTTCATTTTTCTGTAAAAAATGGCATTGAATTAGAAAAAGACCAAATTCAGTTATGCCTTGCTAACTTTATTTCATGGGTTGTTTTAGCGGGGTATTTAAAGCAAATTTCCCCCTCATTTATTGCTTTATTTCCGAATAGAATTATAAATATTCACCCTTCATTATTACCAAAATTTGGAGGAAAAGGAATGTATGGAATAAACGTTCACCGAGCTGTACTAGCAGCAAAAGAAAGTAAATCTGGAATTACCATTCACTATGTTACTGAAGAATTTGACAAAGGCGAGATAATAGCACAATATAATTTAGATCTAGATTTAGAAGAGACACTCGAAACGTTAGAAAAAAAAATTCATGAGTTAGAACTTCATTATTTTCCGATTGTTTTAGAAGAGACTATTTATGATAATTTAACCCAAAAAATAATTTAAACAATTAATACCCCTTGAAGACCAATTATTTCAATCATTTCCATACTTTCTTCACGAATAGAGTGCGCAGGAAATACAAATTGCTTATCGTACAGCACATCATTTACCCAAAAACTTACCCAATATTCATTTGAAATAGCAAATAATTCTGGTAAAATAGGTTCGATTTTGGCAGCTTCATTTGGCAATAAAATCTCCATGCTATGTCGAATTGTACTTGTTTTTATTTTCTCGCCAGTACTAGGATTCTCGCCAAAACCTGTGCAAGTGATAATAATCCCTTCCATAATATCATCTCGTAAATTGAGGAGATAAATACTGTATTCTTTTTCTCCGTCTGCTATTGTATTTTGTGTAAGCGCAATGGCAACATTTTCAACTTTAGGGACCAACAATTCTTTTTTCATTGCTTTTGATATTAATATTCTAAATTGTTGCTCTTAAATTATGATTTATTTGTTCAGTATTCTGCTTGGTTTAAAATCAAATAGCCCCGCTAAATGAACGAGTAATTTATCGGCCACTTCCTCCAAATCTAATTCTCTTCCCAATTCTTTTTTCATCGAAGTAACAGCCTTGTCATCAATTCCACAAGGAATAATATTAGAAAAAAAACTCAAATCTGTATTTACATTAAAACCTATTCCATGCATTGTAACCCAGCGAGAGCTTTTTACACCAAAAGCACAAATCTTACGCGCACGAGGTGTTTCACCATCAAGCCAAACGCCTGTTAATCCTTCTACACGATTAGCAGAAATTCCATACTCAGCTAATGTAAGAATAACGGCTTCTTCCAAAAATCGCAGATACTTATGAATGTCTGTGAAGAATTGATCTAAGTCAAAAATAGGATATACCACTAATTGTCCAGGCCCATGATAGGTAATATCTCCACCACGATTGATTTTATAAAATTTTGCTTCCTTGGCATCTAATTGGCTTTCATCAAGCAACAAATGGGCTTCTTTTCCACTCTTTCCAAGCGTATAAACATGCGGATGCTGACAGAATAATAAATGATGCTTTGGAAGTTCTTCCGTTTCTCCATTCCGGCGAGCAATTTTTAGGTCTATAGACGACTTGAAAATAGTTTCTTGAAAATCCCAAGCCTCTTTGTAGTCGATAAGACCCAAGAAATGACAGAGGACTTTTTGGTTATCAGACATTAAAAGTTAGATAATTCGCCTTTTAAATAATCAATAATCTCAATGTCCATAATATCCGCTTTATTCATTTCACATAAATAATAGGAGGACCAATCCACTAAATGAATTAAATAAAGAGACCGTTCAATAAATGAAGAACCTTTTGCACTTAAGACATAAATTTTTCCGGCTTTTTTTTCAACTGCGGACATTGTTATTTCTAGGCGTTTCTGATTGCGAGGATGTAAATCTCCGGTACTAAAAAACACAGGGGCAAAACGATTATCTCCTCCAGACCAACCCACTAATTCGTTGTGATTCATTTCTGGAATGGTATGCTGCCAACCTAAATATTTAGCGTTTTCATTAAACTGTTGGCGCGCACGTACAATCACGCCCTCGTATTTTGTTTCAGAATAAAAAACCCCCACTTTACCAAATAAGAATAGTGCAAGATCTTTTCCTATTTCTTGGATTTCTGAAATGCTTTTGCTCAAAGTGTGTGCACTTTGTGACATTGTCTCTAAGTGTTTTGGGGATGTAAATCCTAATTCAGCGAAAATATGAAGTAACTGAACAAGCGAAAAAGCTAAGGCACTTCTTGGGGGATTTCCACCAGGAACAATTATGCAATCATAGCCATTTTGCGCGCAGAAAGACTTTAAATTTCCACCACTTGTTATTCCAATAATTGAACAACCCAATGCATGTGCAGCATTTATACTCATGGTTGTTTCTTCTGTATTTCCTGAATACGATGAACCTATAACCAAGGTATTTTTATTTGCAAATGCCGGTAAAGTATATTCATTGCTTAAGCTTACAGGAATTTTTATTTCGTCTTGTATCCAATTTGCAACGATTTTTGCGCCGATACCTGAGCCACCTAAACCACAAATTATAATGTTATGCACTTCGTTTTTTGGTGTGCGAATAGTACTTGATTGAGCAATAGCAATCGCATCATGGATATTTTGTGGGAACGCTTCAATTAATGATTTCATTTCTTATTTATTTTTTTATTTAATTTATAAAGGGATATTCCCATGCTTCTTTTTAGGCAGCGTCTCTGCTTTATTTTCTAACATTTTGAATCCGATAAGTAATTTATTTCTTGTTTCAGCAGGGAAAATTACCTCATCAACAATTCCTCGCTCAGCTGCACGATAAGGATTTGCAAATAAATCTCCATATTCTGCTTCTTTTTCCAATAATTTCGCTTGAGAATCGTCAGCTTCTGCAATTTCACGCTTAAATATAATCTCCGCTGCACCCTTTGCTCCCATTACTGCAATTTCTGCACTTGGCCACGCAAAAACAAGATCAGCACCAATACTTTTGGAGTTCATAACACAATAAGCTCCTCCGTACGCTTTTCTTGTAATAACGGTAATTCTTGGGACAGTTGCTTCAGAAAAAGCATATAATAATTTCGCCCCATGTGTAATAATTCCTCGCCATTCTTGATCAGTTCCAGGTAAAAATCCAGGAACATCTTCAAAAACAAGTAAGGGAATATTAAAAGAATCACAAAATCGGACAAATCGGGCTCCTTTTCGTGAAGCATCGATATCCAAAACACCTGCCATTGCTGAAGGTTGATTCGCTACTACACCAATTGTTCTTCCTTCTAAGCGAGAGAATCCAACCACAATATTTTTAGCAAAATCTTTTTGAACCTCCCGAAAACTTGTATCATCAACAATGCAATCAATGAGCTTTCTAACATCATAAGGGACACTTATATTCTCAGGAAGAATTTTTTCTATTTGGGTTAATTTACTTTTAGAAAATTTAAATACCGAGGTTGTAGGAGCTAATTCGTAGGCATTTTGTGGAAAATAAGTAATTAAATCGCGCACATTTTTTAAGCACTCCACATCATTTGCTGCAGTAAAATGATTAACCCCTGATTTTTCTGCGTGGGTTTTTGCTCCACCTAAATCTTCAGACGTCACCTCTTCATGGGTAACCGTTTTAACAACATTCGGGCCGGTAACAAACATATAGGAGGTTTCCTCCACCATAAAAATAAAATCTGTCAATGCCGGAGAATAAACCGCGCCACCAGCAGAAGGGCCCATAATTACTGAGATTTGCGGAATTACTCCCGAAGCTCGTGTATTACGGAAAAAGATATCAGCATAACCAGCCAAGGAAACAACGCCTTCTTGAATACGCGCTCCACCAGAATCATTTAAACCAATAAATGGTGCACCATTCTTCATCGCTAAATCCATAATTCGGCAAATTTTAGCAGCGTGGGTCTCAGAAAGAGAACCTCCCAATACTGTAAAATCTTGCGAAAAAACATAGACTAAACGACCGTGAATAGTTCCAAATCCTGTGATTACTCCATCTCCAGGAATTCGTTGATTTTCTAGTCCAAAGGTTGCTGCTCTATGTTCAACAAAAGCACCTATTTCTTGAAAAGAGTCTTCGTCTAACAACAAGGTAATCCGTTCAGATGCTGTTAACTTTCCTTGTTGGTGTTGTTTTTCAATACGTAACTTTCCACCTCCAAGTTTGGATTCTTCGCGCCTTCTTAATAAGTCTTGGTTTTTATCCATGATTTTTATCTGATACAAAAATAAGCCAAAAAATCAGTTAATTAAACCTTTGCCCCCTTATGTTTTTAGTGTTGTGTAGTTATTTTTTTAAAAGGATAAAAGACCAAAACAGAAATAAAGAGAAAAAATACGAAGATCATCATTGTTTCTTTAAGGGGAGTAAAAAACTGTAAGCCCAAGAAAAAAGAAAAAAAAGAAATCCTAAAAAAACTTACATGCCTATTTTTTACAAGGTTGTTTATCTGCTTACTTCCAACAAGACCTGTTTTTAAATCTTGTTTCATGCGTAACCATTCTCCTAAAATTAGCAATGGAAGTAGAATATAACCCTGTTCAATTCCCATATCACTATAGTGAATAAAATTTGAAATTTCTTTTTGGAAATTGATGTCTGGGATAAGCACTTTCAAGAAAAAATGAATTAAAAATAGTTCCGAGAATAAAAGAATAGAACTCAGTGCAATAATTTTTATTTTTTCTGACTGATTTAATTCAGTCAATTTCAAGCGCCATGGCAAAAATATCGTTCTTGAAACTTGATCTAGAATAAAATAAAGCAAGATAAAATAGAAGTTCCAATTCCAGAAAAAATAACCCATTAAAGGAAAAGCTACGTCTCCAAGTAAGGCATTTATCTTTTCAGCTTGCTTCACCTCTTTTTCTTAAGAATTGCAACTCGCTCTAAACTTAAAGTATATTCTGGATTGTATTTTAATACTTTGGCATATGAAAACAGGGCATTTGTGATGTCTTTTTTGTCTTCATAAATTAATCCAATGTTGTGATATGATTCAATGTGTTTGTTATTAATTTCCAAAGTCTTATCATAGTAGAATAAGGCACTATCTAATTCATTTTCTGAAAATTGTTTGATATACCCAATTTGAAAGTATGCCACATAATACAAACTATCTAGGCGTATCATTTTTCGATATAAGCCTTTTGCTTCTGCATCTTTACCAAACAATTGCTTGGCATAAGCCAATGAATATATAACATCCGTATTTTTTGGTTGTAATTGATAAGCTGTTGTATAATATTCTATACACAGTGGGTCTTGTTTCCATTCGTAGAGTGATCCCAACATTATATAGCCTTGATAAAACTCAGGGTCTTGCTGCACAGCTGTCTCGTAGGATGAAACAGCTAATTTAAAATTCCCCAGTAATCTATAAATGCTTCCTTTTAGAATGTATGCGTCGCGAAAACGGGGATTAATTTTTAGCGCTTTATTAATGAATTTAAAAGCAGAATCATAGTCCTCAAGAATACAATAAACATTCGCTAAACCGACTAAAGCTTTTGGATTTTTAGTGTCCTTTTTGATGATAATAAGATAATTTCTTTGGGCATTAAAAATATCAGCAACTAATCTATTTGATTTATTAATAAGTGCTTCAGCATATAACAAGCGACATTCTAAACGAGTGCTATCCATTCGGAATGCTTTTGCTCCATCAGCCATGGCAGAAGAATAATCCATTTTTGAAATTGCTTGATTTCCATGACGGATAATTAACTCAAGACTATCTGGATAGCGAACTAAGAGACTATCTAAACTCAAGTTGCTGTCTTTCTTGCTATTTTTCCCTTTATCCGCGCAAGATTGAAGGGTAAAAAATATGAAGAATAAAAAGTAGATTATGAAATTCACATTACAAAAATAATGATTTTGAATTGGTTTAATTGTTCTGTAAATTTGCAGAAATTAAATATTCATATGATTTATAGAGTTTTTCTTCTCTTTTGTTTATTTTTCTTGAATGCATCTCGCGTATTTTCGCAAGGTTGCTCACAATGCAAACTCCTTGCTGAACAAGGCAGTCAGGCAGATGAGAGTTCATTTGGATCAAATATAAATTTTGGTATTCTTTATCTAATGATAATTCCTTATTTGCTTCTTTTATTTTTATTTAGAAAGCAAATTATTGACTTCGCAAAGAATTTGTTTTTAAAACCCCGCTAGAGTTTTTTTTAGAACCGAGCTGTTACCCCTGCCATCACTTGGATAGGTTGCACAGGATAATTATACCAACGATAATACTGTTGCGATGCTAAATTATTAATTTGCAGAAAAGCACTTACTCTCGTATTATAACGGTATTCAACTCCCAAATTTATATCTACAATAGCACCTAAAGGTTTAGCAAACTGCTCGTTTTTCTCAATAACATCTTCACCTGCCGAATAAACCCTTGCCTTTCTTCCTGTTTCTACTTTTGCACTTAAATTCACTAAAAATTTATCATAAAGGTTGTAAGAACCCCTCAAGACAAACTCAAGTTGTGGCAAATTCCATGCAAAAGCCTCATTTTTTGTTTGGTAAGAATAAAAGCGGCCAATCAAGTCAATCTTAAATTTCTCACTTTGCTGGTAAGAGCCTGAAGCTTCAAGTTTTGTCAAAGTGAGTGTATCATATATAACATTAAATTTATTGAAAGCCGAAGTATCAGAAACATATAAAGCTCTATTTAAAATTCTAGCGGAACTTCCATTGATATTAAAACTTAACTTACTGCTCAAAGTGCCTTTAAAACCTGCATATATCTCATTGGGGTTATGTTCGTTTTGAATCGTAAGATTTGATATTAGATAGGGGTTTTCAGAAGAAAAAGTGCGAAGCGAGTTTTGTTTTAATCCACCTCTAATTCCAACATATGGAATAAAAATATCGTTAAATAATGAATATTTTATTTCAACCTGTGGATATATATAAACCCTTGTCTTTTTTTGAATATCAACGCTTAGTGCAAGTCCAACATCAATCTTAAACTTATTTTTGAATAGTTGTGTTAAAATACCCGGTTGGAAATCTATAATCGTATTATTTGTTACCAAGCCTGAATCACTTGGATTCAACGTTGAGTCTGCAATACCATAACGATAAGCATTGCGCCGCAACCCTAAATTTAAATAAAATGTCTCGCTTTTATAGTTGTACCAACCTTTAGTATTTAGGTAAAATTGGTTTTCCTTAGCTCTCCAATCAGAAAGTGAATCTATAATTGGTTGTTTTGTATTAAGGAAATTAAACCCTGTTGTTATTTTATAATTTAAAATAGATGTATCCCCTCTATTTCCAATAAATTCAAAGTCGGCACCAAGATTTTGATAACGTTGAGCAATTGTTTTATCATCAGATACTACTGAATCTGGAAGTCCATAAAAATGAAAGCCATCATTCAAATAATGAAGCTTTGCTCCAAGATGAAAAGAAGCTTGATTAATTTTTCCAAAAAGTAAAACATCAGTATGATCAAATTGCCCATTTGGAAATACTATATCGCCCCGTTTTATATTGCCAAAAGAACTTAAATGTTTTATATGTGCCCCATAATTATAAACACGAGATCGAGTAGAGTTATAATAAAACTCCCCAAGGGGCATTAACTTAGACCCAAGTGCTATCCGAGTATAAAATGGATAAAGCTGCTTAATTTTTTCTGTTGTTTCAACTGTAGCAATTGGAATCGTGTCTAAAGTTATTCTTGTAGGATATTGGAAAATTAACAATGGATAAGCCGTTACAATTGCTGCCTTAACCGTATCGATAATTTCTGGAGATGCTAAAATCCGGAAAGAGGGTTCTATTTCTCTTTTTCCTTTTCCATCTACGACAACGTCTGGAGGCTGAGCAAAACTGAACCCAAATAACAATATAAATCCAAAAAGAAAAGAGAGCTTTAACATTTTATTCTTCGTTTATTTCAATTTTTTTTAGGTCTTCCGCTGGTTGTTCTATAATTACTGGATTTTTTAATTGCATAAGTTCCTCAAACAAGTTGTTTGCTTCAGCAAGCACACCATCATTTTTATCAGGGTAGAATTCTAAAACAGACTTAAGTGTCTGCTCAGCTTGAAATAAGTCAGCATTTAAAATAAATATTCTCGACTGAAGAATTAGACCCTTTGCAACCCAATAATTATAACTCGGCTTCATTTTAAGTAAGGCCTTTATTTCTACATCAGCTTGTGCATATTTTGCTTGCTTAAAATTTATTTCTGCTATGGAGAATTTTGCTTCAGAGCCAATTGAAGTACTTGTATTTTTTACTAGCCATTCAAGTGGGGAAATGGCATCTTCAAATTTTCCTAAGCGATAATTTGATATACCACTAGAATACATTCCCTCAATTTTTATTTGAGTTGAAATTCCGCCAGACTCTAATACAAATCTTGAATAATAAATCGCTTTATCAAAATCATCGATCAAAAATGAACAACGCATAAGTCCAAGTTTTGCAGTGAAAATAGTTGTAGGTTTTGAGGCAACCTGCTCTAATTTTAGATAGAATTTATATGCTAATTCGTAATTTTTATGTGAATAATGATAGGTTGCTATTCGAGAAGCTGCAGATTCTGAATAAACATTTGTTGGTGTTTCTAAGAATTTTTCAAAATAGTTAAGCGCACTCAAAGTATCTTTTATTTTATAGAAGCTATTCCCTAAAAAGTAATAGGTTTCATTTACAAAACGACCATCTGGGAATTTTGATAAATACACTTGAAATTTTGAGATAGCATCAGAATAAGAACTATCTGCATAACTTTGAAATGCTGGGTTATAGAATAGATTTTCTTTTTCATCTTTAGAAATATTAGCACACGGATATCGTTCTGCTATTTCTGCTGCCTTTTCCGGTAATTTTTGTGCCGCATAGACTTCTACTAGTCCCTTCACCGCTTTTTCACAAACATCCCTTACTTTTTCAAATTCATCAAGAATTTTAATATACTCCAACTCAGATTGTAGATAGTCCCATTTTTTAAAATACAAGTCAGCAATACCAATCCTAGCATCTATTATATTTATGGATTTTGGATAGGTTTCGACAAATGATATGTATAATTTCATTGCTTCCTCGTATTCTGCTTTGGAAACAAAGCATCTTGCTAATTCATAGGTTCCATTCATTCTGTATTTTGATGTTGGATGCTCTTTCAACAAGATTCTTAAAACATTAATTTTCTCGTCTAATTCTCCATTATAGCCATATGATTTTGCTAAATAAAACAATGCTTTATCGTTCAAATCAGTATTCATTTTTAAGGCTTCCTTATAGTATTGAATGGCCAAACTATTATTGTCTTGGTTCAAATAATAACAATCTGCTATTCTAAAATAAGCATCTATTTTCTTTTCAGTGTTTTGTGGATTTGATTGAAGATATATTCTAAAAGCATTGATTGCATCTTGTATTTTTTCTTTTGCAATGTATGCGTAACCAATATTATAATAAGCATCTATTTTTTGAGGCAATGCGTTTGAGCCCGGAGAGCCCAAGAAAAAACGGTAGGTATTTATTGCTGCATCAAAATTATTCAAACGAAAGTCTATATCGGCCATCCAATAAATAGACAAAGCCAGCATTTCTGGGTCAATTGGATAACGATTTACCAACTCAAAAGCTTTTTTCGAGTTAAGCCAATCCCCTTTTTGAAAAAGTTCCACTCCATAATTAAAAGCTACGGTTTGATAAACAGACTTTAATTTGTTATCTTTTGAAGGTAATTTATCTAAAGATTCAAGGGCCTTTGAAAAATTACTCGTATTTGTATACACATTTACTAAATACTGAAAGACGTCTTTTGTTCTTGATGATTTGGGGTATTTATTTAAATAATCCTCAAAAGCACGAACTGACTCATCGTAAGGGTTAATGTCAACTTTAAATGAAATAACCGCAAAATTATACAAAGCATCTTCTTTTATATCTTCAAGGATTGTCATTTCAGAAGCACGTTCAAAAGCACTACGCGCAGGAAGTAGTTTTCCTAGAGCAAGGTAAGCTTCTCCTATTTGATACATCGCTACTTGGGCCAAACTGTCTTTTACCCCCGTCACCCTGTCAAAAAGCCGAATTGCTTTTTCGAACTCATTTGATTTGTAATAGCAAAAAGCTAGTTCGTAGTAATCGTCTCGATTAGGCTTAGATTTTTGATTATAATTCTCTAGAAAAGGAATCGCTGCAGAATAATTTCCCAAACGATAATGAGCATTTCCTATAAGATGATTGACATCCGATTCATTGTCAATGAAAGTACAGTTAGTAAGTGTTGGAGCAAAATCAATCACCTCTTGGTAGCGTTCTTGTTTATGATAAATTTGAGCTATGTAATAAGGAACAACTCCGCAAAAAGTAGAGTCTAATCGTAATTTTTCAAACCCTTCTAAAGCAACCTGAAGGGAAGAAGAAAGGTAATTCAAATATGAAAAAAAATACAAACTAGGAGCAGTATATTGAGATTTACCATCTTTTGCATCCCTAAAGGCATTAAATGCAACTTGTTTATCTTCGTTCTGTAGGGCAGAATAACCTAATTTGAATAAAAATTCATCATGTAACTTTTTTTCTAATTCTTTAAAGGGGACTTTCTCAAACCAAAGTTGTGAATTCACAAAATCCTCTTTTTGATAAAAATACTTACCTACTCTAAAGCCAATTGTATGCTTAAAAATATTCTCTGGATAGTTTTTGTTGAAGGTCTCTAATAATGCAATTGCATCATTATTATACAACTCCAGTGCAGAAAGGCCTTCAAAGTAGTAAGCTTTTTCAATTAATGGATCATTTTTGCCTTGTGAGCTAAAAATAAATGAGCGAAATTCTTCCCGTGCAGCTCCATATTGTGCTTTTTGAAAAAGTTCTTCTGCACGAAAAAACTGAACATAGCTTCCTGCATATTTATCGGTTTTTTGAGCGAAAATAACAGACGGAAGAATTAAAACAAAAGTAAAAAACAATTTCAACATCGCTTGTAAATTTACAAAGTCGCTAGCACTCCGAAATTTCACTATTTCAAAAGTTTTAAACTTGACTTTGTTAAGATAAAAATCCAATATTGTTTTCCTCTTTCACATGTTTTATCAAATTTGTAAAAAAAAGATTGTGTCGAAAGTAATATCTCTTGTTAATATCCAAATTTACCAACAAGAAAAACTGATATTGGCAAATGTTTCCTTAGAATTACTTGAAACAGAATTTGCCTATCTTATCGGAAGAACAGGAATTGGTAAGACAAGCTTGTTAAAATTGCTCTATGGAGAACTTTCTATGGTAAATGGCGATGCAACAGTAGTTGGGTTTAACTTAAAAAGTTTAACTAAAAAAGAAATCCCTTTTCTTAGAAGAAAAATTGGCATCGTTTTTCAGGACTTTCAACTTCTAATGGATAGAACCGTAATCCAAAATCTCTATTTTGTATTAAGCGCAACAGGGTGGAAAGAAAAAGCAATGATTCATAAACGAGCATTAAGTTGTTTGCAACTTGTTGGCATTGAAAAAAAAGCGAATGAATTCCCTAATGTTTTATCAATAGGAGAACAACAGCGCGTTTCAATAGCTCGAGCACTTTTAAATTCACCTAAATTAATTTTGGCAGATGAGCCGACTGGAAATTTAGATCCTGAAACATCAGAGGAAATCATGCACTTGCTAATAGCTGTAGCAAAGGAAGAAAAAACGGCCATTTTAATGGCCACACATGATATGCAAATGGTTCAAAAATTTCCCGGAAGAATAATAAAAGTAGAAGATGGAGGAATAAAAGAGCTTACTTAATCCACCATTTCTCCAACCAAAGAAGTAGATACTTGTTTTTTTACCTCATCTCTTGTTAAATTCTGCCCATATAAATATTGAAGTTTGGTTAATGCAGCCTCGGTTGTTAAATCATTCGCAGAAATAACGCCAACTTTCTGGAAGAATGCACTTGTTTGGTATGCGCCATGTTTTACAGATCCTGAACTACATTGCGTGACATTTAAAACCAATCCGCCTGATGCAATATAATCAGAAATAAGTGCTTGTAGAATAGAAGAACTTGGAGCATTCCCTGTGCCATAAGTTTCTATGACAAGAGCTTTCGTATTTTTAATATTAAATAAATCTTTGTATAATTCAAAAGGAATCCCAGGGAATAATTTTAGTAATGCAATTTGATTTGAAAAAGAACTTTGAACTGTTAAGGCACTTTTTTTAGTTCTAAAAAGTCGATCTTTAAGGTATTCTATATTCACGCCTGCAACAGCTAAACTAGGATAATTAGGCGATTCAAAGGCCTCAAATTGGTTTGCAGAAATTTTTGAGCAACGATTTCCTCTGTAAAGGGAGTATTCAAAATACACAGCAACTTCTTGTACAATCGCTTCGCCAGTTTTCTCGTCAAAAGCTGCTGCAATTTCTATTGCAGTTATTAAATTCTCTTTACCGTCTGTCCGTATTGTTCCTATTGGTAATTGTGAACCCGTGAAAATAATTGGTTTTTTTAAGCCTTGAAGCATGAAACTTAAGGCGGAAGAAGTAAAAGCCATTGTATCGGAACCATGAAGCACTACAAATCCATCATATTCTTCATAGTTTTCAATAATAATTTGAGCTAAGTTCTTCCAATGTTCTTGCGTTATTTCTGAGGAATCTATCGGCTTATGGAAACTAATACTTTTTAAGTTAATATTTAGGCGTGCTAGTTCAGGAATATGATCATAGACATATGCAAAATCGAAACTACGTAATTCTCCACTTTGTGGATCTTTAATCATTCCAATGGTGCCACCTGTATAAATTAATAAAATAGTACGCATAGTTAGTTGCTTTTAAATTTTTCAAGTTGAAATAGTTCTATTGCATTTTGGGAAGTGACTTCTGCAATTATAGCATCTGAAAGTTTGTAAATCCCTGAGATTTTTTCAATAATATATGATAAATAGGCGCTTTCGTTTCGCTTTCCTCTAAAAGGTGCAGGTGAAAGATAAGGTGCATCTGTTTCTAAAACGAGGTGTTTCAATTCAACAGAATTTAAGACTTCTGTTAAGCCAGAATTTTTATACGTAATTACTCCACCGATTCCTAACTTAAATCCTCCGTAATCTAAAATTTTCGTTGCCTGTTCTATGCTTCCTGTGAAGCAATGAAAAACTCCTTTTAAGGATTCATCATTTTCTTCGTCAAGAATTTCAAAAATCTCGTCAAATGCATCTCGAGCATGAATGGCTATTGGTAATTTTAATTTTTTCGCCCAAGAAATTTGTGTTCGAAAAACTATTTTTTGTGCTTCAATAAATGTTTTATCCCAAAATAAATCTATTCCTATTTCACCTACTGCACAATATTTACTTGGATTTTTGAATAAGTGAGTTTCTATTATTTTTAGTTCTTCCATCCAATTTTCTTTCACATAAGAAGGATGTAAACCCATCATTGGAATTGTATTTTTTTGCTCCTTCATTAGTTTTTCCATGAGAGGAATACTTTCACTATTAATATTTGGGAGTAAAAAATAATGTACGCCTGCAGCTTCAGCACGAATAAAAACTTCTGTTTGATCCGCAGAAAATTCCTCAGCATAAAGATGTGCGTGGGTGTCAATTATCATGCTCTAAAATTAATTTATTTTTCAGAAAGAAACAGCTCCCATTTCCAAGCATCAATAACGGCATCATTTATAGATAGTTTTGATTTCCATCCTAATAGATTTGAAGCTTTATCACAATTTGCGAAAATCTCTACAACATCACCTTCCCGTTTAGGGCCAAATGACCAATTTAATTTACACTTTGACACTTCTTCAAAACAGGAAATTATTTCTAAAACGCTTGTCCCTTTTCCCGTTCCAATGTTTACAGCTTCAAGACAACCTTTCTTATTGCCTTCTAAAAAAGCAAGCGCTTTAACATGTGCTTCTGCTAAATCCATAACATGAATATAATCTCTTATACAGGTTCCATCTCGCGTGGGATAATCATTTCCGAAGACAGTTAAGATATCCTGTTTTCCTATAGCAGTTTGTGTAACAAATGGCAGTAAATTACTTGGTTTCCCAAGAGGGAATTCTCCAATAAATGAACTTTTATGGGCTCCAACTGGATTAAAATAACGCAAATTAATTAAACATAATTCCGGATGAGCTAGAAAAGTATCTTCCATTATTTGCTCGCCAATCCATTTTGTATAACCATAAGGAGAAGACGGAAGGTTTTTTGGACTGTCCTCCGACACCTCTTTTAGCTCCTTAGGCTCACCATACACAGTACAAGACGACGAAAAAACAAGGTTTTTTATCCCAAACTCAAGCATTTTATTAAGTACATTGATTAACCCAGAAAGATTGTTTTGGTAGTATTTTAATGGATTTTGAACGGATTCTCCAACGGCTTTATAGGCTGCAAAGTGAATAATTCCCTCAAAAGAATATTTTTGGAAAATTGCACGAAGGGCCTTGTCATCACAAACATCTGCCTCAATAATTTCAGGAAGAAAACCAAGAATTTTAGTCAAGCCATCCAGCACAATACGATTGGCATTTCTGAAATCATCTAAAATTATGGGGGTATAACCATTTTCTACTAGCGCCACAACTGTATGAGATCCAATGTAACCAGCTCCACCCGTGACTAAAACATATTTTGACATATTCAAAGGTAAAAATTATTTTACAGCTGCATTAATTTCATTCAGGGTGCAGGCACTAACTCTAAATCTATTTGGCGTTTTCGAGGATTTACTTGCTGAACCAACACGTGAACTTTATCTCCAAAATTGTATTCTTTCTTTGTTTTTGCTCCGACGACCCTAAACTTTTCCATATCAAAATAAAAGCGATCTCCCGGGATATCTAGCATTGCGACCATTCCTTCACAGTGATTTTCATCCATTCGAACAAACATTCCGTGTTCTGCAATTCCGGAAATTGTTCCTGAAAAAACTTCTCCAATATGATCTAAAACAAATAGAGTTTGGAAATACTTTGTTGACTCTCTTTCTGCCTCAGATGCCTTGCGCTCATTTTTAGAAATCTTTTTGCAAATTTCACTTAAATCATTTCCGTAACGGTGTTTTTGATCCGTTAATTCTTCTTGTAAAATGCGATGAACAACTAAATCTGCATAACGTCGAATGGGCGAAGTAAAATGCGAATAATATTGAAAAGCTAAACCATAATGTCCAATGTTTACAGTATCATAAGCAGCTTTTGCCATGGAGCGAATTGCCATGGTTTGAATTAGTGAATATTCATTTTTGAAACGTACATCTTCAAATAATGCATTTAAATTTTGTGCGATTTTAGCGGGATTTTGAAGATCTAATTTGTATCCAAATTTCTCGATAAACACAGCAAATAATTGAATTTTTGCAGGATCTGGAACATCGTGCACACGGTAGATCATTGGAAATAAATCCTTGCCTTTTTTGGGTTTAGAAAGATAGGTTGCAACATGGCGATTTGCTAAAAGCATAAATTCCTCGACCAATTTGTGAGCGTCTTTTGAGGTTTTTATAAGCACTTCTTTTGGATTTCCTTTATCGTCTAATTTAAAGCGCATTTCTTCAGATTCAATGCTTAAAGCTCCTTGTTTCAAGCGTGCTTTTCGCAAAATTTTCGCGATTTTATCGATGATTAAAATTTCCTCCTTAAAATCACCCTCTTTTCCCTCAATAATTTCTTGTGCCTCTTCATAAGTAAAGCGACGATCCGAATGAATAGCTGTTTTTCCGAACCATTCAGTAAATACTTTTCCAGATGCATCAATCTCAAAAACAGCAGAGAAAGTGTATTTATCTTCATTTGGCCGCAAGGAACAAGCAATATTTGAAAGTTGCTCTGGTAGCATCGGAACTACTCGGTCAACTAAGTAAACTGAATTTGAACGCCGCAATGCCTCTGTGTCCATCGCTGAACCTGGTCTAACATAGTGGCTTACATCTGCAATATGAACACCGATTTCAAAATGACCATTGTCTAATTTTCGAAATGAAATTGCATCATCAAAATCACGAGCATCTAAAGGGTCAATTGTAAAAGTTGTAATAGCTCTAAAATCTCGGCGACTTTCTATCTCTTTGGAATCTAAGTTAATTGGTACAAATTCAGCTTCGTTTATTACAGCTTGTGGAAAAATTGGATCAATGCCTTGATTGTATAAAATCGAGAGCATTTCTGTGTCATTCGTTCCAGGAATACCAATAACAGAACTTACTTCTCCATAAGGAATCCCGGCAGATTTAGGCCAGGCAATAATTTTAACAAGAACTTTCTCCCCATCTCTGGCGCCATTCAAGTTTTCTTTTGTGATTTGTATTTCTGTACTTACACGATTGTTATCTGGAATCAAAAGTGCGCCATTTTGGTTGAATTGGAGCGTTCCTACAAATTGTGTTCTTGCTCTTTCCTTTATTTCAACAATTGCACCCTCATCGCGTTTTGGACCTTTTTTAAATACACGGACTTTTACACTATCGCCATTCAATGCTTGACCAATATTTTGTGGTGCGATAAAAATGTCTTTTTCTTCACCATCACAAACAACAAATCCAGATCCTCGTTGAGTTAATTGAATTATACCTTCAAATAAAGAATTGTTTTTTCCTAGGGAAAAAGTAAAGTGATTTGTCCGTTTTAAAACAGAACTTTCAACTAACCTATTCAAAGAATCAAACACCATTTGACGTGTTGCAGGATCTCTAGCATCTACAAGTTCACAAACTTGTTTATGTGTTAATTCCTCTCCTGGCTTTCGCTCAAAAACTTTAATAAGAAGTGTGCTTATGCCCCCTTTTTTTTTACCTGAGGGCGAGGTGTTTTTACGCTTTTTTGACATAGTCTATAATTAGACGATTAAGTTTGTCGGAAATAATACAATAATGAGAAATCATTTAATGACGGATAATCACTTTTCGAGTGATTGTTTTTGATCCTGGAATATCGATAACAACGAAATAAACACCATTTCTTAAATCTGAAACATTGATTTTCTTTGATGAAATGACAGTTTCTTTAGAAATAGTTGTTCCTAAGGCATCCATGATTTTTATGTTTGCAGCTTCTGCTCCACTCGTAGTTATTTGTAGATGGTCTGATGCAGGATTGGGACCAATAGTTACTGAAGCTTCTTCTTTAACCGGTTTGAGCGCTGCTGTATAACTCAATACTAAATCAACAGAGTCAGAAAAATTTGTGCCGTCATCTGAAACATAATATCTGTATTGAGCTTGCCCTGTAGTAGTCCAATCTTCAGGATTTATAGTAACTTTTAATTTCCCACATTCACCATTGTTTACATCAAATAAAACACTTTGAGTCGCTGGCGTAGTCCATGGATCAGAGACATTTGCTGGATAACAAGTCCCCCCGAATTGATCAGTACAATGCCCCCAACACATTAAATCCGACCAAGTAGTTGGAACACTGATTTTGTCTCGAGTAATTCTCCATTGGTGGGTTGCTCCAGTATTATTAATAATTTCAAAAGATATATCAATAGGCTCAGAGTTTGTAAGCTCTACTTCATGAGTTTGACCAGAAATATCAATAGTAGTTCCTGGAATTTCTATGCTAATTGTATTTTGAGCATTAAGCCCAAAAATACAAACAAAAAAAGCAATATATAAGAACAGAAATTTCATAAAATAGTAACTATATAAACAAAGATATGATTTTAATGCCAATAAACAAAAAACAATAAAAAAATAAGATGCAAGTTTTAAAAACAAATAAAATTATCTAGAAAAATAGTAGTTTTGAACTATGCAAGAGAAATCTGTAATCATTACCGCTGGCGGACTTGGTAAAAGAATGAAAAGTGCTTTTCCAAAGCAATTTATACTTCTTGGAAATAAGCCGCTTCTCATGCAGACAATTGAGTTATTTTATGAATTTGATCCTATTATTGAAATTATTCTTGCGCTTCCTAAAGATTGGGTAAGCTATTGGAAGGAGCTGCAAGTTGAATACAATTTCAAAATTCCTCATACGATTGTTCTTGGCGGTGAAGAACGCTTTCATACCGTTCAAAATGCACTCAAAAAATGCACTGGAAAGTTTATTGCAGTGCACGATGGTGTTCGCCCTTTTGTTTCTCAAACACTACTAAAACTCTGTTTTGATTCATTACAGCAAAATTCTGCGGTTATCCCTGTTTTATCTATAAAAGAATCTGTAAGGTTTTTATCAGGTAATAAAACGGAAGCGTTGGATAGAAATCACTATAAATTAGTTCACACACCGCAATGTTTTCATGCAGAAGTTTTAAAAAAAGCATATTTACAGCCATTTCATGATTTAGTTACTGATGATGCTCGCTTGTTAGAGCAAATGGGGGAAAAACTTTTTTTTGTGGAAAGCGAAGAGGAAAATATAAAAGTTACCACAGCAAATGATTTAAAAATAGCAATAGCAATTTTAGCTTCAAAAAAATAAAGATGATAAAACCACCAGGGCTTAAAAAAGGCGACAGCATCTATATTTGTTCACCAGCAAAAGCAATAGATAAAGAACTAGTTTTAGTTGCAAAAAGACAAATTGAAGAAAGAGGATATAAAGTAATTATTTCAAAAAATTGCTTTGGTAAAAACAATTATTTTTCAGGTAGCGATGAAGAACGAAGTGCAGATTTACAGTTTGGGATAGATCATGAAGAGGTAAAAGCTATATTTTGTGCGCGAGGTGGTTACGGGTCTGTTCGCATTGTAGATTCATTAAATTGGGCAAATATCTTGAGGGAACCAAAATGGCTAGTTGGATATAGCGATATTACAGTATTTCATCAGCGACTTAGCAAACTAGGCATACAAAGTATTCATGGTACAATGCCCTTTAATTTTGGAAGCAATTCTAATCTAGCACTTACCTCATTGTTTTCTGCTTTAGAGAATACTGATTATACTATTTCTGCAAAACTTAACGAAAGTAATTGCCATGGCAAAGCGAATGGAATGCTTATTGGAGGAAATCTGAGTATTATTTATAGCTTACTTGGCACAAATGACTCGTATCTTTTTGAAGGTAAAATTTTATTTATTGAAGATATCTCCGAGCATTACTATCAGTTAGATCGCATTCTTTTTACACTAAAAAAAGCTGGAGTGTTTGAGGCAATTAAAGGGCTCGTTATTGGCGGTATGACAGATATTCAAGATACTGAAGTTCCTTTTGGGATGAGTATTGAGGAGATTGTTTTACAGCATTTCAAGTTTCGTAAAATTCCTATTTGCTTTGATTTTCCTGTTGGACATATTCCAGATAATCAAGCACTTATTGTTGGCGCTAATATTCAACTTACAGTTGATGAAAAAGGGAGCCAGCTTTCTTTTATAAATTAATTATAAATTAAGAACTAAAGGTGCAATTATTTGTTCTTTAAGAGTAAATTTGTAGACTTTTTATAAAGATTATTTTTATGAGTAATTCTTCCATATTAAAATCATCTATTGCCAAGAAGTATTGGATGGCTTTAACCGGTTTGTTTTTGTGCACGTTCTTAATCGGACATTTACTTGGTAATTTACAGCTAATATTCATCGATGGCGAAGAGGGTCGAAGGGCTTTTAATGAGTATGCTTATTTCATGACGCACAATCCTGCAATAAAAATATTGTCTTATTTAACCTATATTTCTATTATTTTTCATGCTGTTGATGGGTTTATTTTAACAGTTCAAAATAAGAGAGCACGCCCAGTAAATTATGCTGTTAATAATCCAGGACCAACATCTTCTACTCCAGCTCGTTATATGGCAGTATTAGGGACTTTAATCTTGGTTTTTATTGCTACTCACATGGCTAACTTTTGGTGGAAAGTGAAGTTTACACAAGATATTCCTTTACATACATTCAAAATCGAATCGAAAGAAAAAATGAATATCCCAGAAGGTCAAGTTTTTTACTATACACAAGTACCAAGTATTCAGCCAATCCCAAAAGATACAAACACCTTAGAAGAAAAAGGAACAGCCATTTATTATAAAAATACCAATATCAAAATTGCGGATGGCTACATTGATCTTCATAAAGTAGTGATGACATTTTTTAGTAAATCAAACCCAAATGGGATTTTTGCAGTTCTTTTTTATGTTCTTTCGATGCTTGTTTTAGGGTTTCACCTTTGGCATGGTTTCGCTTCGTCATTTCAAACTTTAGGTGTTAATCACGCAAAATGGACACCAATCATCAAAAATTTAGGTAAAGGATTTGCAGTAATTGTTCCGCTTCTTTTTGCGCTTATTCCCATTTTAATTTATTTGAATAACTAGGAAAATTTTAAAGTATGTCGAAGTTAAATTCTAAAATTCCAGAAGGACCGATAGCTAATAAGTGGACGGAGCATAAGAACCATATGAAATTAGTGGCTCCAAATAATCGTCCTAAGATTGATGTAATTGTTGTAGGAACTGGTTTAGCTGGAGCATCTGCTGCTGCATCTCTTGGAGAAATGGGATATAATGTTAAGGCCTTTTGTTTTCAGGATTCACCGAGACGCGCGCATTCAATTGCTGCACAAGGTGGAATTAACGCAGCAAAAAATTATCAAAATGATGGCGATTCTGTTTACCGTCTTTTTTACGATACTATAAAAGGAGGAGATTATCGTGCTCGTGAGGCAAATGTGCATCGTTTAGCAGAAGTTTCAACAAATATTATCGATCAATGTGTCGCTCAAGGGGTTCCTTTTGCAAGAGAATATGGAGGTTTATTAGATAATCGCTCATTTGGTGGCACTCAAGTTCAACGAACATTTTATGCTGCAGGTCAAACTGGGCAACAATTATTATTGGGCGCCTATTCTGCCTTATCTCGCCAAATTGGCTTAGGTCGTGTTGAAATGTATAACCGTCATGAAATGATGGATATTGTTACAATTGAAGGAAAAGCCAGGGGAATAATTGCCAGAAACTTAGTAACAGGAGAAATTGAAAGACATGCTGCTCATGCTGTTGTAATTGCAAGCGGGGGATATGGAAATGTCTATTTTCTATCTACAAATGCAATGGGAAGTAACGTTTCTGCAGCATGGAAAATTCATAAGCGCGGTGCGAAATTTGCAAATCCTTGTTTCGTTCAAATTCACCCGACCTGTGTCCCTGTGCATGGCGTTAACCAATCAAAATTAACATTGATGTCGGAATCATTGCGTAATTCGGGGAGAATTTGGGTTCCAAAGAAAAAAGAAGATGCAGAAGCAATTCGAGCTGGACAACTAAAACCAACACAAATTGTGGAAGAAGAAAGAGATTATTTCTTGGAAAGAAGGTATCCCGCTTTTGGAAATCTTGTTCCCCGGGATGTAGCTTCTAGAGCTGCAAAAGAACGGTGCGATGAAGGTTATGGAATTGAAGCTA
Organism: Crocinitomicaceae bacterium; assembly: GCA_044373675.1. GTDB lineage: Bacteria > Bacteroidota > Bacteroidia > Flavobacteriales_D > Crocinitomicaceae > UBA952. The sequence continues at coordinate 62,876 of JBILPT010000006.1, forward strand.
ACGATACGAATGAAGGGGTTTATTTGGACTTTAGCTCAGAAATTATTTCCAAAGGTAAGCAAGCAGCTTATTCTCAAGGAGACCACAATCCATCAAGTGAAAAAATAACTGAATTAGGAAAGAAATGGTTGGCTGAGAAGTATGGAAATTTGTTTAAGATGTATGAAAAAATTACTGACGAAAATCCCTATGAAACTCCAATGAAAATATATCCTGCTGTGCATTATACAATGGGAGGTGTTTGGGTTGACTACAATCTTCAGAGTACAATTCCCGGATGTTTTGTTGCCGGCGAAGCTAATTTTTCTGACCACGGAGCAAATAGATTAGGAGCTTCTGCCTTAATGCAAGGTTTAGCAGATGGTTATTTTGTGCTTCCATATACGCTTTCTAATTATTTGGCAGATGAAATTAGAACAGGAAAAATTTCTACTGATACGCAAGAATTTTTGGATGCAGAAAATTCAGTTAAGGAAAGTATTGAAAAGATAATTTCTGCAAAAGGCAATAAATCTGTAGACCATTTTCATAAACGTTTGGGATTGATCATGTGGAATAAAGTTGGGATGGCAAGGAACAAAAAAATCCTAAAGGACGCAATTGAAGAAATTGGAAATTTACGAACTGAATTTTATGCTGATGTCTATGTTCCAGGAGCTGCAGATGAAATGAATTCTGAATTGGAAAAGGCCATGCGAGTTGCAGATTTTATCGAATTAGGACAATTAATGGCTATTGATGCTTTAGAACGAAATGAGTCGTGCGGTGGACATTTTAGAGAAGAATTTCAAGATGCTGAGGGGGAAACCTTAAGAGATGACAAGAAATACAAACATGTCGCTGCTTGGGAATACCAAGGAATGGATGTAACAAAAGCGATTCTTCATAAAGAAGAATTGAATTATGAATTTATTAAAATTGCTGATAGAAACTATAAATAATGGATAAAAAACCTAAAGTGTGGAAAATGATGTTGATTAGTTGGCTATTTGTTTATCCAGTTATCAATCTCATGTTTTTTTTGATCTTTCCTTTAATTAAAGAACTTCCTCAATTATTAAAGACATTTATTTTTACGGCAATTTTAGTTCCTGTTATGGGAATGGCAATTCCTGCGCTTCATAAGAAATTCTGGAATTGGATAACGAAATAAGATTAAAAACTGTTTTGAATAAAACAACAAACATGGCAGCAAAAACAATAAACATTACATTAAAAATCTGGAGACAAAAGAATTCTAAAGCAAAGGGCGAACTAAAATCTTATGCCTTGGAAAATGTATCAACAGATAGCTCTTTTTTAGAAATGCTGGATCAATTAAATGAAGAGCTTCTTACTAAAAAAGAAGAGCCTGTTGCTTTTGACCACGACTGCCGTGAAGGAATTTGTGGTTCTTGCTCTCTTTATATTAATGGTCGCGCTCATGGTCCAGAAACTGGAACTACGACGTGTCAATTACACATGCGAAAATTTAAAGATGGGGAAAATATTTACATCGAGCCATGGAGATCTGCAGCATTTCCAATCATAAAAGATTTAATTGTAGATCGAAGTGCATTTGATAGAATTCAACAAGTTGGGGGCTTTATTTCTGTGAATACCTCAGGGAAAACAATGGATGCAAATGCTATTCCAATTCCAAAACCTGATGCAGATAAAGCATTTGAAGCAGCTGCTTGTATTGGCTGCGGTGCCTGTGTTGCCACATGTAAAAATGGTTCAGCCATGTTATTTGTTGGAGCAAAAGTTTCTCAATATGCCTTACTTCCTCAAGGGAAGGTGGAAGCAAAACAACGTGTTCAAAATATGGTGCGACAAATGGATGAAGAAGGATTTGGAAATTGTAGCAATACAGGCGCCTGTGAAATAGAATGTCCAAAAGGAATTTCCTTAGAAAATATTGCCCGCATGAACCGAGAGTTTTTGTTCTCTGCTATTACATCGGATAAGTAGGCAGAAATTATCTTATGACTTTGTTTACACCTTAAGCCCATTTAGCAGTGCTTCATCAACCTCATTTGCTAAAGTAACTTTTAAAAGTGGCTCAGCTTCCATTGCTCTTTTTATTGCAAAAACTGCATTTTCATTTCTCGCCCAGTTTCTTCTAGCAACTCCATTGTTAACATCCCAATGAAGCATCATTTTTAAATTTCTTTCTGCCTCAGGGCTTCCGTCTAGTAGCATTCCAAAACCGCCATTTATTACTTCTCCCCAACCAACTCCACCGCCATTGTGAATTGAAACCCATGTTGCACCCCTAAAACTATCTCCGACAACATTTTGAATCGCCATGTCGGCCGTAAATTTTGAGCCATCATAAATATTTGATGTTTCACGGTACGGTGAGTCAGTTCCTGAGACGTCGTGGTGATCTCTTCCCAAAATAATTTCACCGATCTCGCCTTTAGCAATTGCTTTGTTAAATGCATCGGCAATAAGCATTCTTCCTTCGGCATCTGCGTAAAGAATTCTTGCTTGTGAACCAACAACTAACTTATTTTCTTGAGCACCTTTAATCCATTTGATATTATCCGCCATTTGTTCTTGGATTTCACTCGGACTATTTTTTATCATTTCTTCAAGGACTAAGCAGGCAATTTCATCTGTTTTTTTAAGATCATCGGGATTTCCACTGGCACAAACCCAACGAAAAGGACCAAAACCAAAATCGAAGCAAAGCGGACCAAGAATATCTTGAATGTATGAAGGGTATTTAAAATCGATGTTATTTTCAGCCATAACCGCAGCACCTGCTCGGGAGGCCTCTAGTAAAAAAGCATTCCCATAGTCAAAAAAATAAGTTCCTTTTTTCGCATGCTTATTTATGGAATTTGAATGTCTCCTCAAACTTTCTTGTACAAGCTCTTTGAATTTTGTCGAGTTAACAGCCATCATCTCATTCGCTTCTTCAAGAGTAATACCAACTGGATAATATCCACCTGCCCAAGGATTGTGAAGAGATGTTTGATCGGAGCCAATATCAACAAAGATATTTTCCTTATCAAATTTTTCCCAAACATCAACGATATTTCCAAGAAAAGCAATTGAAACAACCTCATTTTCAGCTTTTGCTTTTAAAATCCTAGCACACAAAGCATTTAAATCTTGTATTATTTCATCAACCCAGCCTTGCTGATGTCTTGTCTCTACAGCTTTCGAGTTTATTTCAGCACAGACAGTTATCACACCTGCAATATTTCCTGCTTTGGGTTGTGCCCCAGACATTCCACCTAAGCCCGCTGTTAAAAATAACTTTCTTTCGTTGTTTCCAGATTTTTTCTCTATTCTTCGTATTGCATTTAAAACGGTAATAGTTGTTCCATGAACAATTCCCTGAGGCCCAATATACATATATGATCCAGCAGTCATTTGCCCAAATTGCGTAACTCCCATAGCATTGAATTTTTCCCAATCGTCTGGTTTAGAATAATTAGGAATCATCATTCCGTTAGAAACTACCACACGTGGAGCATTTTTATGAGAAGGGAATAAGCCCATTGGATGGCCAGAGTACATTACTAATGTTTGTTCGTCCGTCATTTCAGCTAAATACTTCATCGTTAATCTATACTGTATCCAATTTTGGAATACTGACCCATTTCCTCCATAGGTTATTAATTCATGCGGATGTTGCGCAACTGCAGGATCAAGATTGTTTTGAATCATCAGCATGATTGCTTTTGCTTGTAATGATTTGCCTGGATATTCATTTATAGCCCTTGCGAACATTTCATAGTCGGGGCGAAAGCGGTGCATGTAAATTCTCCCAAATTGTTTGAGCTCTGCTAAAAAATCTACTGCTAATTCTTTATGTTGCGATGAAGGGAAATAACGCAAAGCATTTTTCAATGCAATTATTTTTTCATCTTTCGATAAAATATCTTTTCTTTTTGGCGCGTGATTGATTAAAGGGTCAATTTCTTTCTTAGGAGGAATATTATTAGGAACTCCCTCCATAATAGCCTGACTTAAAGACAGCGATTTCATTTTGTCAATTTTAGACAAAGGTAGTCAAAGGCTTAGTATTTTAAGACAACAAAACCGTGTTTTATAACATCTTCCCCACCTTCATAAGTAGCCCTAATCCTGTAGAAATAAGTGCCCTCTTCTACTATATTTCCACCTGACGTTTTTCCATCCCAACCGCCTGCTAGGTCGGTATATTCATAAATTACGTTCCCCCATCTATTTAGAATGACACAGTTAAAGTTGACAACGCCTTCAGTGTTTACATAAAACAAAGCATTGCCAACCGTGGATGACATTGCAACAATATTTGGTGCGTTAATATAGCAAGGCTTTATTCCTATAATTGACGTGTCTGTTCTTTCATAACATGCGTTTTTTAGTGTAAAAACATAAGCTCCAGGGCTAGAAATTATTCTAGGGATGTCAGCATATCCATCTGACCAATACCATGTAGTATAAGGATTATAGTTAGATTGAAGGGTCCATTCGTTAATTAGAGTATCACTCGCAGTATTCAATATTAAAGGAGCCAATTCAAAGATAGCTCCGGGGCAGATATTTGTATCTAGCACCTGCGTATAAATATAAGGGGGAAATTCAATATTAGATGTTACCGTTTGATTACAAGCAATATCTGTAAATGAAACTGGGTATATTCCTGCATAATCTGAGGAAATCTGAGGATTATCAGCTGAGGTATTTGAAAAATATATTGAAGGATCAGTAGAACTCCATATTCCACCATTATAAGCAACTGTTCCAACGACTTGGTATACATAATTACAAGCTAAAGTATCTGAAAAGATTGATGGAGGAGGCAGGACAGAAATAGAAACAGTTGTGTCATACGGGCAACCAAAATCATCTATAATATTAAAAGTATAAAAAGTAGTTCCACTAACGTTAGGTTGGATAATGATTAATGTATCATTTTGCCCTGAAATTATTGTTGGGTTAGGGGACCAAAAATCACTTGTAATACTATTTAGATAACCTTCAGTTTCTGGGTATAAGGATGCGTTGAAATAAATCCCCCATTGAAAGATGTATCCATCATCAACGCTTTGATTATCTTGTACAGTTATAGTCCAATTCCCATTTACAGGACAACCAATAAAATCATTAAAATCTCCATCTGGCAAATACACTCCATTTGTATCCATAGAGATATTATTTGTTGCTATAGTTCCATTTGGATCATTAAAACCGGCTGCTGTGTAGTCATTTGGGATTAGGTTTCCTGCAGCATTTTCAGCACAAATTGTCCCCAAAGTCGCATTTGTAGGAGAAAAACAATAGGTCCAAACAGGAGATCCAGGAGCTCCACCATCAATATTTGTATCGTTCCCTAAAAATGTACTTATGCCATTTCCGCAACCTCCAGGGACAAGTTCTGTCCACCCAAAGGGGGTTTGATTGTAAGCATTCATTATTGATACTGAAGTTCCATTTGGACAAGTTAATGTAATTTCAAGATCGCCAATATATGAGTGTTCAATATCCAAGCATAGTTGGTCAAAATCAGCAGCAGAAGTAATTAGAGTTGTGGTATCAAAACCAGAAATAGAGATATTTGTTTGATACTGTGCTCCAGAACCATCAGGCAGATAGGTTAGGCCAGCAAAAATCCCACCAAGTTGGTATTCTCCTCCTGGTATATTTACCCCAACTGTATCTTGGGCTGTAACGCCCCCAAGTAAGTTGGTATTTTGGCCCAAGCAAACAGGATTTTCTAATGGTCCCGTTCCGGCAAAAATCGGTAGTTGAGATACTCGAATCTTACATTTTATATTTAAAATTTGCGGAAAAGCATCTGATATTTTTAAATCCACATAATATCCAGAGCGGACAGGTGGTGTAAACCAAACGGAGCTTCCAGTAGATTGCCCGCCTCCTCCAATAGACCACAAATAGGAACAATTTGCAATTGTTTGAGAATAACCTGTGCCTGTAACTTCTAGCGCAAACGGAAAAGTTGGAGTAGCAACTAATAAAACAGAGTCACCAAAACAAAGATCAACAAATCCTGTATCTAATGGGTTTAAAATATTGGGACCAACACCATTTTTAAATGCTTCAATGTGTGGAACAAAAGGCTGCGGGAAATTTCCACAAGCAACATTTGCAACCCACCCTGTCCCTTCATTGGCACCGTTGGATACAAATTTTAAGGTTAAACAGCCGCTTGGATTATTTGCAAAAGAAGCTTGCACAAAAAATCCAAGAGGGTTTGTCCCAGAATTATAAGCGCCTAATAAAGGTGCGTTTGTATTTGGGCCATCATAAATAAACAGTGTATCACTTGGATCAATGTTAAATGCAAAATCATTGTTTACAGCAAATGCAATAGAGACCTTAGAACCTTGTGTTAAGTCAGGGCAAAGCACAAGAACTTCGTTCATATTTGGCGCATAAGAGCCAGCCCCATCGCTGAAATTTGTGCCGCTTCCGGGAGGAGGGACTATACCATTACAATTTAATGGATTTGCTTGATTATAATCAGGATCTGAAAAAAGAAGAGTTTGATTTAAGGCAATAAATCCAATAAACACAAAACATACACTGAATACTATTTTCATTTTTTCTTGTTTTTGAATTCTAGATCAAGGATATAACTTGATTTAATAACTAGCAGTTTATTTTGATTTTTAACAATAAAATATTGCGTATGTTCTTTAATTTTCAACCCCAAGTCGGTGAAATTTACAGTTTGATTTTTAACTTCAATTTCCGGAAAATCAAGAGCTTTATTTTCAGGGATTGATGTAAAATAGCATGCATTTTGAATTGCATATTCTAGGATTTCAATTTGAGGCATTGAAAAACTATTTAGCTCCTTTGATGTATAACTTTTTAAAAGTTCCTTTTTATAACTTTGTGCATTTAAGTTACTAGTTAGTGATAAGAATATTAAAAAGAGAAAACAATAATAATTTTTCATGTAATAATTTTTATATAAGACGCAATATTAGTTACAAACGTTGCACAAAAATAGAAATATTATAATATTCTTAACTAATTACATCTCATTAGCTCCCTGTTAATTCTAAAATAAACATTTAACTATTCTCTTGTAAAAGTAAATTCCCCGCCTCCTTGTTTTAAAATTAGTAGATTTTTCTCAGGTATAAATTGTATTTCCACGCCAGCAGGAGAAAATTCAAAACTATCTTTTCCAATTGTCTCTAAAGTAAATGAAGGCTGCCCTGTTGCTTGCCCAATTAATGAGAGAGAATCTTTTGTGATACTTATTTTTATTGGAATTTCAGAATTTGCATAAGAACCTAGGTATTTATCTAAATCTGCAGATCTTAATTCTAGTTCAGAAAAAGAGGGCAATTGAAGTGGTAAATCAAAGCAAGCACTCAATGCTGCAATACTAATATCATTATTATTAAATCGTGAACCGTTTGATGTCAAAGCAATTGAAATCTTTTCTTCTGGGAATGTATAAAGAAAAGAACTAAATCCATCAATGCCACCATTGTGTCCAAATCCTTTTTTATCGTAAAAGGGAACAGAAAAAATGCCCATTCCAAAACCATCCTCTATTTTAATCATTTGCTCCAAACTAGAAGCCTGTATTATTTTTCCTTCAAATAAATTAGTTATAAAAAAAAGCAGGTCTTCTGTCGTAGAAACAATACCTCCAGCTCCTAGTGAAACAGAAGAGTTAGTTTCTTTTTCAAGCTCCCACTTTCCAGAAAAACGATAGGAAGCACACTCATTTTTTGCTAGCTCCAGTTTCTTTCCGAAATAAGTATTTTTTAATCCCAGTGGCTGGATGATTTTTAATTCTAAAAGTTCTTCATACGATTTCTTATAAATTTTTTCAAGAATAAAGCTCAATAAAATATAGTTTGAATTACTGTATTCTGTCTTGCTATTTGGTTTAAAATCGCTTCCTCCAGCTTGAATAATTTCAAGCATTTCTTTTTGAGATTTTAATGCAGTATAGTAATTAAAATAGCTTGTATCATTTGTATAGTTATGAATTCCGCTGCGGTGATTTAACAAATTTCCGATTGTTATTTCTTTAGCATTAGTAATTTTCGGAAAAAAGCGATTGATATTCTGTTTTAAGCTTAATTTATTCTCTTCAATTGCTTGAAAAATAAGACAAGCAGTAAACATTTTAGAAATGGATCCAATTCTGTATTTTGTTAGATTATCAGAAGATTTTCCACTAGCTAAGTCAGCTTTTCCTATCGTCTTGCTGTAGGTAACTTTTCCATTTTCTGAAATGGAAAGCGAGCCCATAAAACGATTATTTTCATCAAGAATTTGAAATAAACTATCCAATGCAAGAAACTTATGTTCTTGTGCAAAAGAGGTTCCTGAAAACAGTACAAAAAGAATTAAATAAAAATAACGAGATTTCATTTACACAAGTAAATTTGAATAAAAATCAACGAATCAGGAATTGGAATTTGTGAATATTTTTTAATGCAATACTCGTTCCTCTAGCAACTGCTCGAAGTGGGTCATCTGCAATATGAACGGGCAGTTTCGTTTTTGCTGCAATTCTTATATCTAAACCTCTCAACATTGAACCACCACCAGCAAGATAAATACCTGTTTTGTAGATGTCGGCAGATAACTCAGGGGGCGTCATTTCCAGTGCGCTCAAAATTGCTTCTTCAATTTTTGCTATCGTTTTATCCAAGGCATGCGCAATTTCTGTATAAGAAACCATAATCTCTTTTGGAATTCCGGTCATTAAATCACGGCCCCTTACGGCATAGTCTGCAGGTGGATTCTCAAGTTCTGGAAGAGCTGCACCAATTTCAATTTTAATTTGTTCTGCAGTTCTTTCGCCAACAAGAATATTATGTTGCCTACGCATATATTCTTCAATATCATTTGTAAAATCATCTCCTGCAATACGAATAGATTTATCGCAAACAATTCCTCCTAAAGCAATTACCGCAATTTCAGATGTTCCACCACCAATATCGATAATCATATTTCCCATTGGCTCTTCTACGTCAATTCCAATTCCAATAGCTGCTGCCATCGGTTCGTGTATGAGGTAAACTTCTTTTGCTCCAGCATGTTCTGCTGAATCTCGAACAGCACGTTTTTCAACTTCCGTTATTCCCGAAGGGATACAAATAACCATTCTTAAACTTGGCTGAAATAAAGTCCTTCCTGGATTAATCATTTTTATCATTCCACGAATCATGTGCTCAGCACTTGCAAAATCAGCTATTACTCCATCCTTTAATGGACGAATGGTTTCTATTAACTTATGTGTTTTTCCATGCATTTGTTGCGCAACTTTTCCAATAGCAACGATTTTGCCTGTTTGTATGTCTTTAGCAACAATTGAAGGTTCATCAACAACAACCTTATCATTCCAAATTATTAATGTATTGGCAGTTCCTAAATCAATTGCAATTTCCTGTGTTAAAAAACTAAAAAAGCCCATGTTTATTTCTTCTTACTTTTTGTGTGATTTATGCATATTAAACGCATTTTGAGAGCGATAAATTACATACAAATGTAAATATACAAAAGTTAATGTTTAAAATGTCGAATTCCTGTAAAAACCATTCGCATTTTTTCTTTGTTGCAATAATCTATGGATAATTGATCTTTTAAAGAGCCTCCTGGTTGAACTACCGCATCTATTCCTTCCTTATGTGCAATTTCTACACAATCCGGAAATGGAAAGAATGCATCGCTAGCCATCACTGCACTTTTAAGGTCGAAATGAAATGCTTTCGCTTTATGAATAGCTTGATTTAAGGCATCAACACGAGAAGTTTGTCCTGTTCCGCTTGCGAGTAATTGCCGGTTCTTAACAAGAACAATTGTGTTAGATTTTGTATGCTTTACTAATTTATTCGCAAATAGCAAATCAACGATTTCATTTTCTGATGGGGCATTTGTTGTTTTTACTTCTAGTTCTTCTCGACTTTCAGATTTTTCATCACGATCTTGAACTAAAACACCATTCAAAATAGTTCTAAATTGTAAGTTTGGCAACTTCACTTCTTTTTGAACTAAAATAATTCTATTTTTTTTAGATTTCAGTAGTTCAAGTCCTTCTAGATCATATCCTGGCGCAATTAACACTTCGCAGAAAAGTTCATTTATTAATTTTGCCGTTTTTAAATCAATTTCGGCATTTGAAATAAGTATTCCACCAAACGCACTTACTGGATCTGCTTCCAATGCTAAAACATATGCTTCTTCGATACTTGGTCTTGTAGCAATTCCGCAAGCATTATTGTGTTTTAAAATTGCAAATGTTGGACCTTCATTTTTAAATTCTTCAATAAGGGCAACTGCGGCATCCACATCTAATAAATTATTATATGAAAGTTCTTTTCCATGTAATTTATCAAATACAGTATTTAAATCCCCGTAAAATTTACCTTTTTGATGTGGATTTTCCCCATATCTTAATGTCTCGTAATTGGGAATACTCTCTTTGAAATAAGTCATGTCTTCACCTACAAAATATCGATGAATCAAAGTGTCGTAATGAGAGGAAACATGAAATGCTTCAGCAGCGAATTTTTTTCGTTGCTCATATGATGTAGCACCATTTTGACTTTTCAGGAGCTCTAACAATTCAGAATAATAGTTTACAGAAGGAATAATCACAACATCTTGGTAATTTTTTGCTGCAGCACGAATTAATGAAATTCCGCCAATATCTATTTTTTCTATATTTTCTTCGTGACTTCCACCAGCTGCAACAGTCTCTTCGAAAGGATATAAATCTACAATTACCAAATCAATTTCGGGAATTCCATGTTTTTGGATTGCTTTCTTATCACTTTCTAAATCACGTCTATTTAAAATCCCTCCGAAAATTGTAGGGTGTAATGTCTTGACTCTTCCGCCAAGTATTTCAGGAAAATTTGTAAGCGATTCAACTGAAACCACGGGGATTTCTAAAGATTCTATAAAGGCCTGTGTTCCACCAGTCGAATAAATAAGCACCTTATTTTTGTGAAGTTCTTGAACAAGCTCAGCCAAGCCTTCTTTGTAGTAAACAGAAATAAGTGCTGATTTTATTGATTTTAAACGGCTCATGGGCATTAAAAATGAAGAGTAAAATTAATATAATTTTTTGCTTTTAGTTTTCAAAAATCTATTTTAAATGAATTATTTTCTTCTCCTGATTTCTTTGAAAAATATTTTAGGAGCAATACTTGTAAAAACAGAAAAAATCTTTAAATTTGCTCCCCCTATCAAAGGGATTTTCTTTTTAACGTAGAGAAGATGTTTTGAAATATAAGCGAGAGTAGCTCAGTTGGTAGAGCACGACCTTGCCAAGGTCGGGGTCGCGGGTTCGAATCCCGTC
>JBILPT010000023.1:0-25291 GCA_044373675.1 Crocinitomicaceae bacterium
CAACCAGATTTTTGTGCTCCAATAATATGCTAAGATTGTAAATAAAACAAAGCAAGAGGTGGCATGACCAGATGGGAAACTATTGTAAAAATAATAGGTGAATCCTTCAATTTTATGAAATGACAAATCATTTTGAAAAAAAAACATTGGCCTATTTACATTCTCAAAAATGATATGCTTAAGAAACTGAACTAGTCCTGAAGAAATTAGAAAAGAAACGAATAGTAAAATTGCTATGCGAATTTCAATAAAGAGGAATAAGAGTGAAATCAAAATAAGAAATAATCCATCGCCAACATTTGTAGCGATTGGTGCAAACGCATCAAGAAATGGAGAATGAAAACTATTAATTATTTTGTGAAGCTCAAGTTTGTTACTTAAGAAAACAAGCACAAATACTAAAATCCAAATAATGCGAAGCCCTGAAGTGTAATAAAATCCTGTTTTGCTATTCATTTGTTACAAAGATATTATTTTGATTTTGTTTCGTTTATCATAAAAGTAAACAAAACTGCATCGTAGGAAAAATGAGCAGCAATACAAAACCAAAGACCAAATTGATAATACGCTAGCGAAATTAATAAAATAAAAGGCAGTACAATAAGGCCATAAACAGAAAAACGCCAGTTAAATGGATTCAAATAACCATGCAAAGCAACAAATAAGATAGCGGTAATCCACCATCCCAAGTAATGTTGAAAACCAGCTCTAAATAATAATTCTTCGCCAACTCCGGCACAAAGTGAAAGAAAAATACCTTGGTAAATTTTGAGATTTAATTCCCCGATAATCTTGTCGATTTTTGTAGGGATTTTATCAAAAAAAGGAGCTTGCATGAAAAGATATGCGATAAAAGCATAGATAATTCCAAATTGTAAACCAAGTCCAATTGGTAAGATTTTAATATTTTCAACTTGAATAAACTCCAAAAAGGAAAGTCTCTCTTTGAAAGTTCGAAAAAAAAATGCCGGTAGCGGAAAAAGCAACAATGTAATCCATCCAAAAAGTAAAATTCTTTGCTTCATCTTTGTTTAAAATAATTTTTTTGCTATTTTATTTTGAATTGTTACAACTTTATTAATATATTAGCAAAAAAAACAAACGCCTATAGTCCAAATTTACTTTTAAATTGTTGAAGTTAACAACACAAAATGTAAATTATGGTATATTCTCAAATGAGCGATTGTGATTTAATCCAATTGTATTTATCTGGAAACGAAAAACCCTTTGAGGTTTTGTTATTGCGTCACAAAGATCGTTTGTTTCGTTTTATTAATTCCAAAGTAAAAGACGCTGCACTTGCTAACGATTTGTTTCAAGACACATTTGTTAAAATAATTAATACCATGAAATTAGGGAATTATAACGAGGAAGGGAAATTTTTACCTTGGGCTCAGCGAATTGCTCATAATTTGGTGATTGATTATTTTAGAAAAAAGAACAAGGTTCGAATTATTTCAGAATGCAATTCATTTGATGAGGAATATTCTATTTTTTATAAAATTGCAAGCGATGAAAAAAATTATTTGCAAACACAGTCCTATAACGAATTAGAAACGCAAATGGTTAATCTGATATCTTACCTACCGGATCCACAAAAGGAAATGATTGAAATGCGAATTTTTCAAGACATGTCATTCAAAGAAATTGCAGAATTAGAAGACATTAGCATCAATACTGCTTTGGGAAGAATGCGTTATGCGCTTATAAATATGCGCAAGTTGATTGAAAAGCATAAAATGGTTACTGAAATTGATTAGAATCTTTTATGAAATTAGTCTTTGCAACGCAAAATGAAAACAAAGCGCAAGAAATCCAATCGCTTTTACCTGAATATTTTAAAATCATTACACTCAAAGATATTCGGTGCTTTGATGAGATACCAGAAACGGCCGAAACATTAGAGGGAAACTCACTTTTAAAGGCCTCCTTTATTTCAGAAACCTATAATTTAAATTGTTTTGCTGACGATACCGGACTAGAAGTAGAAGCCTTAGATAATCTGCCTGGTGTTTATTCAGCTCGCTATGCTGGTCCAGAGAAAAGTGCAGCTGCAAATATTAATAAAGTACTTTTAGAATTAGAAGGAAAAGTAGAGCGAAATGCTCAATTTCGAACACTTATTACCTTAATTTTAAATAAATCAACATTTTCATTTGAAGGAATTGTCCGCGGTGAAATTATATCCGAGAAAAGAGGTGAAAATGGTTTTGGTTACGATCCAATTTTTGTTCCTGAAGGTGAAGTAAGAACATTCGCGGAAATGAGCTTAGAAGAGAAAAATAAGCACAGTCATCGTGCAAGGGCTTTTCAAAAAATGATTGATTTTTTAAATGAGTTTAAGATTTAATTTCTATAGAAACATTTCTTACGTCGCCATTTATTGGGGGTGAAAGTTTGGTTATAAGCACTTTATAATTTGCTTCTTGTTTAATTTCAGATTTTAATCTTTTGACAATGCGCATTCCAACATGCTCAATTAATTTCGAACGAATCGCCATTTCTTCAGCGACAATTTTATGAACTTGAACATAATCAATTGTATCTTTGAGCGTATCATTTTCTGCAGCAGCAGAAAAATCAGTATCAATTCTTACATCAACTTCGTATTTGCCGCCAATTTTTGCTTCTTCATCAAGACAGCCATGAAAGGCATATAGTTGAATTCCCGAAACGTTTATTTTATGCTTCATTTACTATTTTTCGTATTTCAATAAGTCCGATTTCTATTCTACTTATTACTTCTTCTTTACCCAAAAACTCAGATATATCAAACATTCCAGGTCCTGCTGCAACGCCTGTAACACACAAACGAAAAGGCTGAAGTACAGCGCCAATTCCAATTTGTTTAGCTTCTAAAAATGCTTTAAAGGTTGCTTCGATATTTTCAGCAGTAAATTCTGTTATTGTTTTTATTTCAGCTAACCACTCAGAAATTAATTCAAATGTCTCTGATTTCCATTTTTTGAGAATTGTTTCTTTATCATAATTTATTGGCCGCGCGATTAAATAAGCTCCATCACTCAGCATATCTTGAACAAATGTTGCTCTTTCTTTCATTAAACTCGCAATTTGAATTAATTTCTCATTTGGGAGTGAGCCATTTGTAAGTTTTCCTAAGGTATTTGCTAAATCTTCATTGCTTTGAGCTCGTAAATAATTTTGTTGAAACCATTTTGTTTTATCAGGATCAAATTTTGCTCCCGCTTTTGCAACACGCTCCAAAGAAAATGCTTCTATCAATTCTTCCAAAGAGAAAATCTCTTGGGTAGTTCCTGGGTTCCAACCTAAAAATGCAAGCATGTTGATAAATGCTTCTGGGAAATATCCTTTTTCGCGGTAACCAGAATACAATTCACCTTCTGATGTTGTCCAATCAGTTGGAAAAACTGGAAATCCTAGACGATCACCATCGCGTTTAGAAAGTTTTCCGTTTCCATCAGGTCTTAGTAGTAAAGGTAAATGAGCAAACTCTGGACATTCCCAACCAAAAGCTTCATACAACATTACATGAAGAGGAGCGGAAGGCAACCATTCTTCACCACGAATAACGTGACTGATATCCATCGCATGGTCATCTACAATATTTGCTAAATGATACGTTGGCATTCCATCGCTTTTGAAAAGTACTTTATCGTCTAAATTATTGGTGTTAACGACAACCCAACCTCTAATTATATCATGCAAGCGAATATCTTGATTCCTTGGCATTTTCATTCGAATAACGTATGGTACTCCCTCTTCCAATAACTTGCTTACTTCAGATTGCGGAAGCGTTAAGGAGTTTTTTAAACTCGTTCTAGTAATACTATTGTATTGCCAATTTGCCATTCCCATTTGTTTTGCTTGGTCGCGCATGGCTTCTAATTCCTCAGCGCTGTCAAAAGCATAATATGCTTTTTCATTTTTAATTAATTGTTCTGCAAATGGCTTGTAGGATTCTTTTCGTTCAGATTGAACATATGGACCGTAATCTCCTCCAATTCCTGGACCTTCTGTTGGCATTATCCCACACCATTTTAAAGCATCTAGTATATATTCTTGTGCTCCAGGTACAAACCTAGCTTGATCTGTATCTTCAATACGAATTATGAATGTCCCATTGTGTTTTTTAGCGAAAAGGTAATTGTATAAAGCGGTTCGAACACCTCCCATGTGTAATGGTCCTGTAGGTGAGGGGGCAAAACGAACGCGAACTGGTTTATTGGGCATTTGAATAAATTTTTTGGCAAAGATACATCATTTTCATGCATTATTTAAGTCAAAATAGGATAAGAATATCCCTAGATTATGGAATGCAATACAAGGTGTCATAGTAGGGAGAAAAACCTGCCCAAATTCCTAAAGCACCACCAGAAATAGTTGAAGTAATATTAATTGGGCTTCCGAAAGGGTTTCCATTAGAAGATAACTGGGCGGATTTTTTTTGAAAAAAAGTAAAGGTGTTTAAATCCATTTTAGAAAACTTTACAACAACACTATCGCCCATTCTGAAATATCGCTTATATTCCAGCAAATGTGTGCTATCTATTCTTTTTAAAGGATTGTCATATGAAAAGTCAAAGCTCAGTCCATTACAAAAGCGATCGTCAAAATAAGCATCATTCGTTTTTCTAAAAATAAGGTCTAAATCTTCGTTTTCACTATTTTTATTAATTCTTCTCACTTCCCATTTATATGCATCGTATTGAGTTGAATTATCAGAAAGTCGCGCCCATGATTTCCCATAGATTGGATTACTAATTTCAGGTTTCCAGTAAAGATTATCTAAAGTCGAAGGCAAGGGTATAAAGGTCGTTGATTTATATGTTTTTGAGTTATAGTCAATTATTAGTTCATAGGATGAATTTGCAGTTGCTATTAATTCTATGTTTGAGTAAACTTTAATTGGCAGTAAGATTGTCTCCCCATATCCAATTTCTAACATTTCAGCAAGTTTTTTTTGAGAGACTAGTGGTAAATCAACAATATTCATTGGTAATAAATCGAATGTATCCAGGCCATGAACAACTTTTACCGCTGCATTCTCAATAAAATTATTTAAATAAGATGATAGATTTGTTTCTGAATAAATGTTTGATGATTGGGACAAGAGGACAAGAGGATTTCCATTTGTTTCAATTGTTCCGTCAACAACTAATTGAGAAGCAAAACCTGGAATATCAATTTTTACTTCTTTCGAACAGGATAAAAACAAGCTAAAAGATATAAAAAGAATGATAATTCTTAGACTCATATCCTCAAATATACGACTTATCTAAAATACCTTAAGTTATTTCGGTCCGTACTTAGCAATTATTAATTGAGCTAATTCCTCTCCAATTCTGTCTTGCGCTTCATTTGTTGCAGCACCAATATGAGGCGTGCAAGCAATTTTGGGATGAGAGAGCAATTCTTTTTTTGGATTCGGCTCATTTTCATAAACGTCTAATGCAATTCCAGCAACAGTTCCATTATTTAATGCTTCAATTAAATCTATTTCATCAATTACTCCTCCTCTTGCAGCATTTACAATTCTAACACCTTTTTTCATCAATGCGAATTCAGCAGAACGAATAACAGCACTTCCATCCGCTTGTTTTGGAACGTGTATAGAGATATAGTCTAAATTCCCTAAAACACTTTTCAAGTCTGTTGTAGGAGTGATTTCAATAGCTATTTTATTATTCAATCCAAGCGGCACGCTAATATTTACCGGAGTAGAATACTGATCAATTGCAATAACATCCATTCCAGCCCCTAAAGCATAAGAAGCTAAACTTTGACCAATACGACCAAAACCAATAATCCCTAAAGTTTTCTCTCTTAATTCAACACCTTTTGCATAATTTTTCTTCAAGGTTGAAAAATCACCGCTTTCCATATTTTTAAAAGAATCATGGAGAAATCGAGACAATGAAAATAAGTGTCCCATTACCAATTCTGCAACTGATTGTGAAGAAGAAGCGGGCGTATTAATGACAGTTATTCCTTTTTCTCTAGCGTAAGCAACATCAATATTATCCATTCCAACACCACCTCGACCAATTAGCTTTAAGTTTGGACATTGGTCAATTACTTCCTTACGAACTGTTGTTGCCGATCGAACTAAAATCATTCCAATTCCTTGCTCATTAACTGCAGATGCTAGGTTTTCTTGTGCTACTTTTTCTGTAATGACAGTAAATCCCGCGCTTTCTAATTGTTCTTTTCCAACTGAGGAAATTCCATCATTTGCTAATATTTTCATCGAGTACTTTTATTAATCTATTTATTTTGAGAAAATTCTTTCATTGTATTTACTAAAACTTGCACGCTATCAATTGGTAAAGCATTGTAAATTGAAGCGCGGTATCCACCTACAGATCGATGTCCAGGGAGTCCAACAATTCCTGCAGCTTTCCACATTTGATCAAAATCGGCAGCTCTTGACTCATCCGTCAATAAAAAAGTAATATTCATATTTGAACGATCTTCAACTTCTACAGCACCTTTAAATGATGGATTTGAATCAATTTCATCGTACAATAATTTCGCTTTTGCGATGTTCCTTTTTTCCATTTCTGGAACTCCGCCATTTGCTATTAAATTACGCAAGTTTAGCATTGAAACAAAGACAGAAAAAACTGGCGGTGTATTTAACATTGATTCCTTTTCAATTTGCTGTTTTAGGTCCAAGTATGTTGGCATGAAAGGAGAAGAAGATTTCCCTAGGATTTCATCTTTTACGATGTACAATGTTGCTCCTGCTGGACCAAGGTTTTTTTGAGCTCCTGCATAAATAATATCAAAATCAGCAACATTGATTACACGGGAAAAAATATCGGATGACATATCGCAACAAAGAGGTAAATCTGTTTTAGGAAATTCTTTAAATTGTGTTCCAAAAATAGTGTTGTTAGATGTGAAATGAATATAGTCAACATCCTTAGGAACAGTATAATTTTTTGGTAAGTAGGTAAAATTTTTGTCTTCAGAAGAAGCGAAGACATTTACGTCAACGCCCACTTTTTTAGCTTCTTTAATTGCTGCTGAGGCCCAAGTTCCTGTGTTGATATATCCTGCATTTTTTTTATCGCGCATCAGATTTAATGCAACAATTGTAAAACCAAGAGAAGCGCCACCTTGAAGAAAAGCAACTGAATAACCTTCAGGAACATTTAAAGCTTCTTTAACTAATGCAATAGCTTCATCCATTACAGCAACAAAGTCTTTGTGTCTATGGGAAACTTCGAGAATGGATAATCCATTAAAGTCTTTTACTGCAGCTGCTGCTTGTTGAAATACTTCTTGAGGTAAAATACAGGGCCCTGCTCCAAAATTATGTTTCATGAGTGGTTAATTTTTGAGTTTGTAAAATTCTCGATAATTAATGAAATAGCTTTACAAATGTGCATTAATTGGTTAAAATGTTCAAAAAAAAAAGCTGTCGGTTAGACAGCTTTAAAATTATTTTTCAGTTTTCTTAGCTACAGCTTTTTTTGCTGGCTTTTCTGCTTTGGCAGGTTTCTCAGCTTTCACTTCTGCAGGCTTAGCAACTTTTTTTACTTTAGCAATAACAATTGGTTTAGCATCTTCTTTTCTTTTACGGGTATTTCCGTAAGAACCCATAGTTCTTTTTCCTTTTGTAGTTTTTTTATCTCCTCTTCCCATAATTCAGTATATTTTTATTCAATTTAATTCAGTTGCAAAGTTATAAATCTTTTTTTAATAATTGCTTATTAAATTCGTTTTCAAGTGCCTGTCCACTCCTAAGAATTTTTTTGCACCATTCAATTTTTAGGTCAGTTTGTGCCTTTTGCGATAATTTCCATTCGATGTCGCTATCAACCAATCTTTTTCTGAGTGTATTTAATAAAATTGCAACAGAAACAGAAATATTAAAACTTTCTGTAAATCCAAACATCGGGATTTTAACCTGGTAATCGGCAGCTTGAAGTACAGATTCAGATAATCCTTCCTGTTCTGTACCAAAAAAAATCGCTAAAGGCTGTTCTAAAGGAAGATCATTAATTGTAAAAGCTTCGGTGTGAGGAGTGGTTGCAACAATTTTATATCCTTGATTTTTTAATAGATTCATGCAATCCTCTGACGGATTCTCACTTCCATAGTTATGAACATCAATCCATCTTCCTGCACCAAGTGCTATATCGCGGTTTATTGCAAATTCATTGTTTTTTTCAATGACATGTAATTCTTGAATTCCAAAACAGTCGCAGGTTCTGAGAACTGCAGAAGCATTGTGTTCTTGAAAAATATTTTCTATGCCTAAAGTAATGTGTTTTGTCCGTTCGGAAGCAACGCGATCAAATAGTTCAATTTTATGTTCAGAAATAATATCGTAAAATCCATCAAGAACTTTTTTTTGATTCATCCTATAGTTTTTTAGACATTAAATAATGTTGAATTTCGCCAAAAAGTTTGTAGGAAGGTTCCTGCAATTGGTAAGAAAGTTTTTCGTAGAAAGGAATAGCTGTTTCTCTAGCGTGTAAAATTATTTCATTCACTTCATCATTGCGACAATATTTTTCCATTTCTATCATAAGCATTTTTCCGTATCCTGATCCTTGTTCATTCTTTTCTACCGCCATGAATCTAATTTGTCGTTTTTTACCTTCACATTTATCCAATCTTCCAACAGCAAAGAGATTAATATCTTTGTACAATGCAAAATGTTGTTCACTTGCATCTCCCTCATTTCTTTCGCTTCCAATAGGTTGATTCCAAGGTTCCCGAAGTACACGATACCTAAGATCATAATATTCGACCCATTCTTTATCTGTTTTCGGACTTCTTATTTCTATTCCCATTCAAAAGCGATTGATGTTACACGTTTTGTTTCTTTGTCAGCAATTTGCTCTGAGCGAACTAATTTTTTAGCATTTTCATCTTCAAAAACTTCTTTCAAATTTTTAATTTTTGCACAAGGAATGTGTAAGTTATGCATTGCATTTAAAAGATTAGTTGAATTAAGGGACTTCACTTTATCTTGGATTATTTCTGCTAATTTTACTCTATTTACAACTCGATTTTGATTCGTAGAAAAGTCTTTTTCTTCTGGCAAGTTTCCGCAACTTAAAAAGCTACATAATTTCTCAAAATGACTTTCTGAACCAATAGCAAAGGTGATTAAATGCCCTTCTGATGTTGTAAAAATCTCACCGTATGGCGCAATATTTGGATGGCAACTCCCTAAACGTTTTGGAATTTTATTTTCCATTAAGTAGTTTGATGCTTGATTCATTAAACTAGAAATTGCAGCATCGTAAAGAGAAACAGAAACAGTACTGCCAATTTGTGTTTTTTCTCGCTCTAAAAGTGCAATTAGTAAACCTTCTTTAAGATGGTGAGCCGCCAAAACATCTATGAAAGCAACTGGCATTTTAACTGGGCCACTTTCCTCTGTCCCATTCATGGACATAAAACCGGTTTCTGCCTGCAAGATTAGGTCGTATGCAACACGATCACTGTCATTCCCAAAACCAGATATTTTTCCGATAATTAAACGAGAATTATTTTTACGAAGAATTTCTTCTGTGATATTTAATTTTCTTTCATCACCTTTTTTAAAATTCATAATGACAATATCAGATGAATTGGTCATTTCTATCAATTTTGTATGATCTGAATTATCGCTTATGTCAAGGTTTATATATTCTTTTTTATAATTTACAGCAGAAAAATAGGCTGAAATCTGACTATCTTTTTCTTCACTTGGTAATTTCCATGTTCTTGTGACATCACCCGATCTTTTATTTTCTATTTTTATAACCTCAGCTCCTAATTCCGCAAAAAATGTTGCTACTGATGGCCCAGCTAGAACTGTAGAAAGATCAATTATTTTAAGATGACTAAAAAGTGACGACTTCATTCTTTTATTTTTGGAGAATTGCTAGCAATAACTTCAATAGTTACAGTTGCTAAACCCTCACGCACAAAATTAAGTTTTTTTGCTGCATTTAATGTTACGTCAATTGCTCTTCGGTTACTTTGAGGCATCCGATCATTAATTCTTAATAAGATAATGGAGTCGTTTTTTAAATTGGTGATTTTTACGATTGTGCCAAATGGCAGGGATTTATGAGCAGCAGTTAGACTATCATTACTGAAAGTTTCACCGGATGAGGTTCTTCGTCCATTAAAGGAATTTGCATAATAACTTGCAGTGCCTTTTTCTAATTCAATTATGATAAATCCACATGCTAATCCTGAAATTATGAGTAAATAGAAATACCAAAAGTTGTTTTTTATCATGCTCTAAGTTACGAAGAACTGAGCATACAAAAAAATCATCTCAATACAGCGTTACAACTTTCATCAAATTCATTAAATTTGTAGCACATAAAATTGTAATATTTAGAAGAAGATGGTTTTTGATTTAGAAATGATTAAAAAGGTATACGAAAAGTATCCAGAACGTATTGAAGCAGCTAGAAAAGTAATAGGTAGACCACTTACTTTATCTGAAAAAATACTATATGCTCATCTTTGGGATAAAAATGCAACTGTTTCTCATGAGCGAGGAAAGTCGTATGTTGATTTCGCGCCAGACCGAGTAGCTATGCAAGATGCTACAGCTCAAATGGCACTTTTACAATTTATGCAAGCTGGCAAGAAAAAAGTTGCTGTTCCTTCTACCGTTCATGCAGATCATTTAATTCAGGCGAAAGTTGGCGCTACAAAGGACTTACAAGAATCTTTGAATCAAAACAATGAGGTTTTTAATTTCCTTTCTACTATCTCAGATAAATATGGAATTGGATTTTGGAAGCCAGGAGCAGGGATTATTCATCAAGTTGTCTTGGAAAATTATGCTTTCCCCGGAGGAATGATGATAGGAACAGATTCTCATACCGTAAATGCTGGTGGTTTGGGAATGCTTGCAATTGGAGTGGGTGGTGCTGATGCAGTTGATGTAATGGCAGGAATGGCCTGGGAATTAAAGTTTCCAAAATTAATTGGTGTAAAATTGACAGGAAAATTAAACGGTTGGACATCAGCAAAAGATGTAATTTTAAAAGTTGCTGATATATTAACTGTAAAAGGTGGGACAGGTGCAATCGTTGAATATTTTGGTCCTGGTGCTCTTTCATTATCTTGCACAGGAAAAGGAACAATTTGCAATATGGGAGCAGAAATAGGAGCGACAACTTCTACTTTTGGTTATGATGATTCCATGCGACGGTATTTAAGTACAACTGGAAGGGCAGAAGTCGTTGCAGCAGCAGATTTAATTGCAGAACATTTAACAGGTGACCCTGAGGTTTATGAAAATCCAGAGAAGTATTTCGATCAACTTATAGAACTTAACTTAAGTGAGTTAGAACCACATATAAACGGTCCATTTACTCCGGACAGAGGAACTCCAGTTTCAAAAATGCGGGCAGAAGCGGAAGCAAATAATTGGCCGATGAAAGTGGAATGGGGATTAATTGGTTCTTGCACCAACTCATCGTATGAAGATATGGCACGTGCAGCATCAATAGTTGAACAAGCGGTTGCGCATGGAATTACTCCAAAAGCTGAATTCGGAATAAATCCTGGATCTGAGCAAGTGCGATATACGATTGAAAGAGACGGTATCATTGCTACTTTTGAAAAAATGGGCACTAAAATTTTTACAAATGCTTGCGGTCCTTGTATCGGACAGTGGGATCGTGCTGGAGCAGAAAAGCAAGAAAAGAATACGATAATTCATTCTTTTAATCGAAATTTTTCGAAACGTGCAGATGGAAATCCAAATACGCATGCATTTGTTACTTCCCCAGAAATGGTTGCAGCTATTGCGATTTCTGGAGATTTGGGATTTAATCCATTAAAAGATACCTTGACATCTGCGAATGGTGAGCAAATTACATTAAGTCCTCCAAAAGGTGATGAGCTTCCGAATAAGGGTTTTGATGTTGAAGACAACGGTTTTCAAGCACCTGCTGAAGATGGTAGCGGAATCCTTATTTCAGTCGATCCGAACTCATCTCGTTTGCAATTATTGGAAAATTTCCCGGTTTGGAACGGTGATAATATCTTAGGAATGAAATTACTTATTAAAGCAAAAGGCAAGTGTACAACAGATCATATTTCTATGGCTGGACCTTGGTTGCGTTACCGAGGACATTTAGATAATATTTCAAACAATATGCTCATTGGAGCTGAAAATGCATTTAATGGAAAAGCTAATTCAGTAAAAAATCTTTTGACTGGAGAATATGGTGAAGTGCCAGCAGTACAACGAGCGTATAAAGCCGCAGGAATTCCTACTGTTGTTGTCGGTGATCACAATTACGGTGAAGGATCTTCTCGTGAACATGCAGCAATGGAACCAAGACATCTCGGTGTTTGTGCTATCATCGTTAAATCTTTTGCTAGAATTCACGAAACAAATTTAAAGAAGCAAGGAATGTTAGGATTGACTTTTAACATTGAAAATGATTACGATAAAATCCGTGAAGATGATATCTTAAGTTTTACTGATTTAGCATCTTTTGCACCTGGAAAACAAATAAATCTTGAAATAAAACACAAAGATGGGTCAATAGAAAATATCTTTTTAAATCATACGTATAATGCATCTCAGATTGAATGGTTTAAAGCTGGATCTGCATTGAATTTAATTAAACTCACACAAAAGTAAGATGTTTAAATATTTAGTGTTTTTTATATTCTTGTTTACAAAATTTACAGTCTCATCTCAAATTTCATTTACATCGAATCAATTAATTGAGCCTTACCTTGGGTTTCCAAATTTAGGACGTCTTTCTTCTCAAATAATTGACACTAGTGTACTCGAAAAACAAGATCAGAAGTTTACAGGTATTGGACCTTCAGGATTTCGTTATTCCTACATGTTCAGTGATGATTTTAGTATAGGAATTGACCTAATGTATAATACATTAAATGAGAAATATAGAACCTCACAAGATGTCTATATGAATAATGCATGGACTACAATTAACAAAAATATGCAAGTTTCAACTCAGCGCTTACGTATTCACGTAAGAATGAATTTTCACTTTTCAGCATTTAGTGATATGTCTGATTCATACTTAGGGGTAGGTTTTGGAACAAATAACAAGTGGAAAAAAATTAGTGAAAATGGAAATATTATTGAAAAAATATCAGGTAGTCAAGCAGTTATTCTTCCATTTTCATTGCGACTATGCTATGGCTATCGTTATTTTTTTAACTATAATTGGGGAATTCACGGTGAAGTTGGTTTGGGTGGACCACTTCTTTCAATGGGCTTGTCGTATAAAATCTAATTGACTTCAATAGCTCCAATATCAGGAGGATTATTTCTTGGATTCCCGAATATATCAGTAACTACACTAGAATTTATTCCTTGCTCATTATGAATTGCATTATTTGGGAATGAAAAATCAAATTCATTAGTATTTATAAAATTAGGGTTGCCATTCCATAGAATATTTTGATAAAAAACATCCGTTTGAATTTCTTCATTTTTAATTAAGCAATGGTTAAAATTAAAGTTTATTGTTACGCCCTGCATTTGTATTGTATCAATTGCCATTTCAGTGGGTAAAGAACCGGTAATAATACAATTTTGTAAAATTCCTTCATTAATAGAACCAACATTTGTCGTACCACTTGAATAATCGTTATAAAAATTACTAATTCCAATTGCAGCAGAAGTAGAAGCCCCATATCCTAATAGATTGCAATGATTGAAATTAAAATCTCCTCCTTCTAATACTAAAAGTGAATGTGTCCCATTTTTTGCTATGATACAGTTTTCAGCTTTAACTTTCGCACCTGAATAAATAAAAATTCCGTATCTGGCTTGGTTTTTAATAATTGTATTTGTAACACTCAAAGTATAATCTGAGAATGCTTGATCTCTAGAATATAAGTGAATACCAGATGTTCCATTTTTAATTATTGCATAGTTTATTGTGCTAGGTCGTGCTTTTTCAAAATAGATGCCATAATACTGTCCACTAATGTCTTGATAATCTTGTTCTAAACGATCTCCTTGAAATACAACTTCATTTCCAATTGTCCCTTGAATATTTAAAGTTGATTTATATACATATAATAAAGCATTTTTATGAAGGTAAATTTGAGTGCCGGCTTGAATTTCTAGAGTTTTAGCTGAATCAACAGCAGCATAGCCATAAATAACGTGTGGTTTATCAGTAGGCCAAATACCTTCATTTAAATCTTTGTAATGAAAATAGGCATCCTGTCCCCAAACAGCTAATTGAACATATTGATCTACTCCATTAGTTCTGAAACGAATAGAATCTTGTATAACCATAGGATTTGTGGAAGCATTGACAGCAAGTGTAACCTCCACAAAAACAAATAAACTATCTTTTCCTTCCAATTCGATGTCTTGAATCTTAGTACTCATTATTCCATCAACATTCATTCTAAATGGAGAAGCGTCTCCTCCCATAAGTTCAATATCCGAAATATTGACTGTTCTATTTTCTATGTTATAAATTTTAAATTGTTTTGTAGTAGAACCAATAGTTGTGAAAACAGTATCGAATACTAAAGTATCAATTGAAAAACTGAGATTTTTTTTAGACAAAAAATTTTTCTTTTTACAGCTTGTTGAGAGGATTACAAGACCAAAGCTTAAAATAAAAAAAAAATAGAGTTGTTTTTTTTGCATGCTTAAATAAGAACGGATAAAATTATCGTTTATTGGCTTTAAATTTTTGATTTAAGTTATTTAATTAACTGAAAACGATTACTTAAAATTACTCTTGTAGGTAATTATAAATATTTCCTCATTCTCTTTTTTAAAGAATTTTTCAGATCGTGCGTAGGCCTCTAAGTAATTTATTTTATTTAGTTTTCTCAGTGTTGATCGAGTTGAGATCAATTGATTTTTCATATTGTCTCTTTGAATTTCTAGTTTATTTAACTTTTGTTTTTGAGAAATAATAGAGAAAACATCTAGATCATCCAAAAAGAGTACATAGATTAAAAAAACAAAAAAGGTTAATCCGTATTTATTCTTTAAATAGCTTGGAATTTTCATCATAAAACAATTTTAAGAATAAAAAAAGAAAGCTTTATGTTGTTCAATTTAAGTTTTGAAGATTCTTTTGTTAAATTAATCTGTTTTGCAACTATTAAATTTTTCCTCATACAATGAAACAAATTCTCTATCACCTTCGAACCAAATTAAAGCTTTATCTAATATTTTACAAGCATTACTATTACCACCATCTCTTTTAGAAAGAATCTGACTACTTAAAATAACACCTAATTTCAGTGCTTTTACATCTGTTTCTGTGAATTTATCAATATTTTCTAATTTTAATAGATTTGGTATTTCCATTGTAAAAATGGAATTTGCTCCTTTGGCATCTTTAATATGATATCTGATTGCTGCCTCAAGTAAGAGACAAGAAACGGTATTTCTTGTAATGGATTTATATTGTTCAATTGCTTCTTTAATTTGTTCATTGATCTGTGTATTTTTAGATGCATCTTTTGAAACAGAAAAAATTGGATATCCATCTTGACTGTCTAAATTAAAGGTAATTCCATTATCTAAAATTTCCATTTGAAAATTATTTAACCACATTTTGTGTATTGGCATGTCAAAGACGCCATTTTGATCTATTTCAATTGCTTCAGCGGTTGATGTTATAGCTTGATCGTAAGGATCATTAATTAATGGATCTTGTAATTCTTTTCTATACATACCATAATAACCTTTTGCAAGAAAAATTAATGGTGTAGGATCTCCAGCATACTTAGGTTTAGCCCTAAAGTCTTCTGCTCGTTTAACCAATTTAATGAAATTACTATCGGCATGAATTTGCGTTAATTCATCTAAATTATTTGTAACTGTAATGTAATTTTCTTGCTCGAATGTTGCTTCGTCTTCCTCGTCATCTCCTTTTTTATTTTTATAAGAATAGCCAACTGAAATTGATATACTAAAACTGCCTACTTTTTTAAATTTTAGTTGAATAGTTTTAGATGATTTTGTACCTGAAACTAATTCCCAGTCTTTGCCTTGAGTTCCAGAAATCAACCACGTTATAGTGTTTGGCAACTCTTTTGTTCCGAGTGAGTTAAATTTGGAATCTAGCTTAACAATATTTTGATCCTCTTTTGAATCGTCAAGTACTACAACATTTTTTGATGCACTAAATGAAATAGTAGGGAGATCTTTTGGATTTGGTTTTTGAGCAAAAGAAAAACTATTAATTAAAATTAGTCCAATTAAAGAAAAAAGTGTTTTGAGGAATAGCCTATTTTTTTTCATACTTTGTTTTTTGCTTTAAAAATCAATTAATGTGCCGAATTTACAAAATTTATTGATGACTTTTAATTAGTAAGCGCAAAATATCCTGAGCTGCCTTTGAAATCTTAGTTCCTGGTCCAAAAATACCAAAAACTCCAGCGTCATTTAAAAAATCATAATCTTGTTTTGGAATAACGCCTCCAACTACAACCATAATATCAGACCTGCCAATTTTCTTTAATTCAGCTATTACTGAAGGGACTAATGTTTTATGACCTGCAGCTAAAGATGAAACTCCAAGAATATGAACATCATTTTCTACAGCTTGTTTAGCAGCTTCAGCTGGCGTTTGAAAAAGAGGACCTATATCAACATCAAACCCAATATCAGCAAATGAGGTGGCGATTACTTTTGCTCCTCTATCATGCCCATCTTGTCCCATTTTTGCAATCATAATTCTTGGCCGCCGTCCTTCTAAATTGCTAAATTCTTCAACAAGTGCAATTGCATTTTTAAAATCGTCATCTTTCATAGCTTCTTTTGAATAAATTCCACTTATTGTTCTAATTGTAGCCGTGTAGCGACCATAAACATTTTCAAGTGCGAGAGATATTTCACCGAGTGTACATCTTTCTTGCGCGCAACGTACAGCAATTTCAAGTAAATTTCCTTTTTTGGTTTTAGCACAATTTTCCAATTCTTCAAGCAAGCTAAGAACTTTTTTATTATTTCTAGTTTCTTTTAATTTTTTTAAGCGAATTAATTGTGCTTTTGTCACTTTTTCATTGTCTACCTCAAGTATTTTTATTGCTGTTTCCTCCGAATTTAAATATCCGTTTACACCAACAATTATTTCTCTTCCGGAGTCAATTCTTCCTTGTTTAATAGCTGCAGCTTCCTCAATCCTCATTTTCGGAACACCTGTCTCAATTGCTTTTGCCATTCCTCCCAATTCCTCAATTTCCTGAATTAAGTTCCATGCTTCTTTTGCTAAATCATCTGTTAAGGTCTCACAGTAATAACTTCCCGCTACAGGATCAATAAAACTCAGTATGCCAGTTTCTTTTTGAAGAAATAGTTGCGTGTTTCTTGCGATTCTTGCTGAATAATCTGTTGGTAATGCGATTGCTTCGTCTAGTGCATTTGTATGTAATGATTGTGTTCCTCCTAAAGCCGCAGACATTGCTTCAATACATGTTCTTGCTATATTATTATAAGGATCTTGTTCTGTTAAAGACCAACCTGAGGTTTGACAGTGCGCTCTTAGAGCAAGAGATTTTTCATTTTTTGGTTCAAATTTTTTGACAAGTTTCGCCCAAAGCAATCTTCCCGCTCGTAGTTTTGTGATTTCTAAATTATGGTTCATTCCAATTCCCCAAAAGAAACTTAGGCGAGGGGCAAATTCATCTATTTTTAATCCTGCTTTTAGTCCTGCCCGAATGTATTCTAATCCATCTGCCAAAGTATATGCTAATTCAATTGCAGCAGTTGCCCCAGCTTCGTGCATGTGATAACCAGAAATTGAAATACAATTAAATTTCGGCATTTTTCGACTTGTAAACTCAAAAATGTCTGCAATTATTCGCATTGATGGAGTAGGTGGGTAGATGTAGGTGTTCCGGACCATAAATTCTTTTAGAATATCGTTTTGGATTGTTCCAGAAAGTTGTTCCATTGAAACTCCTTGTTCTATAGCTGCTGCAATATAAAAAGCCATAATGGGAAGTACGGCACCGTTCATAGTCATTGAAACTGACATTTGGTCTAAAGGAATTTTATCAAATAAGATTTTCATGTCTTCAATCGAATCTATTGCTACACCAGCTTTTCCTACATCGCCAAGTACTCTTTCGTGATCGGAATCATACCCTCGATGTGTTGCTAAATCAAATGCAACTGATAAACCTTTTTGACCAGCCGCTAGGTTTTTTCGATAAAATTCATTTGATTCTTCTGCAGTAGAAAACCCTGCATATTGCCTAATTGTCCATGGTTTTGTAAGATACATCGACGCATACGGTCCGCCAATAAATGGTGCAAAGCCAGAACGATAAGCTAGGTGTTTTATTTTCTTTAAATTATCTCTAGTGAAAGATGGACGGATAGTAATTTCTTCAGCGCTTTTAACTAAACTGATTTCTGGTTTAGCAAGTTTAAATTCTTTAAATGGAATTGTATTAAATTTTATTCGCTTCATTTTTTCTGAAATTCTTGTTCGAGAATTAAGTAAGGTATTCCGATATATTCTCTGGTATCAGTCCATTCTGCTGAACATAAATTTTCCGAGAGTAAAGTATTTATCCCAATGTATTCTTTTTGATTTGTTTTAACTGCTTCAATTCGCATGCTACGTTTGAGGAAAATATCACTTGAAATTTTATTGATTTTTTCATTGCTTCTTAGGACATTAAATTTTTCTAATTCAGTAAAATAAACCCAAGATTTTTCACAGATTTCCTCGCATAAACCTTCGATTACATGACTCCCGTTTAAAGGTTCATAAACAGAACTAAAATTAGCTTCTTCCTTAAGAATTATTGGTATGTTCAAAGCCATTCTTTGGTGTAGTGTTGAGGATTTCTGATTTGAGAAATTATCGCAAGGATGAACAATAATACCATTAACTCCAGCATTAAGCGCCGCCATTGCTTCACTTGTCTGTCTTAAAAGATTAGAATCGATATCTTTTAATGATTTATTTATCCATCCGATATTGGCAGTAATAGTAGGTTCAAAATTTTTGATCCCATACGAATGAGAAATTTGTTGAATTAACCATTTTAAGGCCTTAATTTTTGCTATTTCTATGAAATAATTTTGACCAATTCCAACATTAAAATGAATTAAGTGAACAAAGTCATGAATTGAATTTCCTTTTTCAAGTTCAATTGAAAGTAATTCATGAAAAGTAGAAAGTAAAATTCCAATTTGCTGATAGCAATTTGCGCCAATTTGCTCTATTTCAAAGCCGTTTATTTCAAAACAAGGTGTTTTTACTGAATAGCTTTCAAGAATTTTCTTAAAAGCATTAAAATTAATTGCTAGCGAATCTATTTTTAAAAAAAAGAATTGAAGTTTCTTTGGATCTATATATTCTAGAAAAGAGGCTAATTGTTCAGGTGTTTGAAAAGCAATATGGGAAGAAATATACTCGAATTCAATCGAATCAAATAAAATTCCCCAGGCTATATTTGTTTTTTTTTCGATTTTAAATTCAATAAAGTCTGCTCCTTGCATCAAGACTTTTAATATCGTTTTATTTGCTTCCTTTTCGTTGAAAACAGAACAAGAATAACCATTTAAGAAGCTATTTTTATCTTTTGGATTTGTAATGAACGATTTTGAGGAAGTTTGGGTAACATCAAATCGAATTTCTTCGATTTCATCGTTGAAAACTATTCGAGAATGATTTTCTTTTAGTTCCTTTTTTATCTGATTTCTCCAAGTTGACAAATCAACATGAATAAAATCGATTTTTTCGTCCCTCATTCTACGATTTTAGATTGCACCTTCAAAGATACTAATAAGGAATATATAATTTTCGCTCGAAAATTTATTTTTAAAATAAATTCATTTATCCTTTTTGTTTAGTCTATTTTGCTTAATTTTCAAGCAAAAATAAAATATGAATTCAGTTCTAAAAAAGTCTCTAGTATTAACTTTTTTAAGTTTATTTTTTTGCATTACTACAATAGCTCAAGGATATCAGTCAATGGGTGCAAGGTCTATGTCTCTTGCTAATGCAAGTGTTGCTATTGAGGATGTTTGGGCTTTTCACCATAATCCAGCTGCCTTAGCTGAAATAAAAAAGCTTGGTTTTGGTGTTTCTTACGAAAATAGATTCTTGCTTAAGGAATTGCAATCACAAGGATTAACAGCTGTTATTCCTCTTAAAAGTGGTGTTTTATCGATTGGCGTTCAGAGTTTTGGTTATACTGAGTTTAGGACATATCGTTCGGGATTAGGATACTCATTAAAACTAAGTGATTTTTTAGCCCTTGGGGTTCAATTAAATCACCATCTAGTTCGAATTAATTCTTTTTATGGTTCTAATCAAACATTAACGGGTGAAATTGGTTTACTTGCAAAAGTCAATGAGAATCTGAAAATTGGTGTCAGTGTTTTCAATATTTCACGCAATAAGTTGTCGGAATTTAAAGAGGATAGATATACTACTTTACTTAGAATTGGAACAGGATATAAATTATCTAAAAAACTATTACTTTTATGTGAAGCGGAAAAAAATGTGGATTTCCCCCTTCGTTTTAAATCAGGAATTGAATACCAGCCAATAGCTGATTTTTATATCCGTGGTGGTTTTGCAACAGAACCGATTGAATATTCTTTTGGTATGGGTTATTGCTATAAGAAGAACTATAAACTAGACATTGGTTCGGCTTATCATCAAATTCTTGGTTGGTCGCCACATTTTTCTTTTACTGTTCAAATGAACTAGTATGCGGATTCTTCTTTGCCTTCTTTTTTTATTTTTCTACTCGCAATTTTTTGGACAAGAACGCAGTGAAGTTATTCAGCAACGAATAGAATTTATATCTGAGCAATTGCAGTCAGAAGATTTAGACCTTACAAATTTCATTGAGCAACTTAATTATTATTATGATAATCCAATTAATATAAATGCTACAACAGGCGAGGATTTAGATGAATTAAATTTATTATCGTCTGTTCAAATTAATGATCTTTTATTACACCGTAAAGCCTTTGGTAAGTTTATGACTATTTATGAATTGCAAAGTTTAAAATATTGGGATTTAATTACAATCCAACTTGTTCTTCCATTTATTCGAGTTGATGAACGTTTGGATAATTTAAATATTACATGGAAAGAAGCTTTGAAAGAGGGGACTTATGAGCTTTACTTGCGTTATCAACCAACGATAGAAGAAAAAGCAGGTTATGCTTCAGTTTCAGATTCCATCAAACAAGTAAGTAACAACTACTATTTTGGAAATTCTGATCGTTACTATTCTAGATTTCGCTATACATACAAAACAAATATCAGTGTAGGATTTACAGCAGAGAAAGACGCTGGTGAATCTTTTTTTAGTGGAGCACAAAAAAATGGTTTTGATTTTTATTCTGCACATTTATTTTACAAAGGTGGAAAGTATTTAAAATCCTTTGTTATTGGGGATTATCAAATTCAAATTGGGCAGGGATTAAATCTTTGGTCGAGTTATGCTTTTGGAAAAACATCTGACATAGCAACGATGAAAAAAAATGCAATTCCGATTAGACCATACGCTTCTGTTGATGAGTCTAGATTTCTAAGAGGCGCAGCAGTTGACTTAGCCTATAAAAACATCTCTCTGCTCTTATTTGCCTCTGCAAAGAAAGTGGATGCTTCAAGTGTTGTTGATTCAAGTTTTGATGACCTTGAATTTATAAGTACAATTGATTTGTCTGGATTGCATCGAACAAATCGAGAGATTTCAAAAAGAAATGGTTTATCAGAATTTATTTCTGGCGCGAATTTAAGGTATGTCAAAAATTCTTTTCGAATTGGAACTTCTTTTGTATATCAAGGTTATGATAAGCCATTTGTAAAGCCATTGCAAGTATACAATCAATTTGATTTCAGAGGTCAGAATAATTTTTCATTTTCTGGTGACTACAATTATGTATATCGAAATATAAATCTATTTGGAGAAGTTTCGCATAATTTTTTCGGTTCAGATCAAGAAAGAAAAGGACTAGCAATGTTACACGGCGCTTTAATTTCACTTGATTCACGTGCAAGTATAGGCTTACTTTACAGAAACTATAGTTATGATTATCAGACATTTTACAATGCAGGTTTTTCTGAAGGGAGCAATACGCAAAATGAAAAAGGATTATATACTGGCCTGAAGATTAAATTAAATTCTGTTTGGTCTTTAAATGCCTATGCTGATGTTTTCCAATTTCCTTGGATGAAGTATTTGGTCGATGCGCCATCAAAAGGTCATGAATTTCTTGTTCAGCCAAGCTACAAGCCAAATAAGATTTTTGAGGTTTATGCCAGATTTCGTCAGCAGTTACGCCAAAAAAATAGCCGTGAATTAAATAATACTGTTACTGAAATTGAAGATGTTCTTCAGCGGAACTATCGTTTAAACCTTTCCTATACGATTAATGAATTTTTTACTTTAAAATCACGTGTGGAGTATATTACAATTCAACGAGAGAGCACTACTTTTGAAAAAGGAATGTTAATTTCTCAAGATTTTATTTACCGTCCAAAAAGTGCTCCTTTTGATTTAGCCCTACGCTATGCTTTATTTGATACAGATAGTTACGACACACGTTTGTATTCCTTTGAAAGCAACGCGTTATACGCTTTTTCAGTGCCGGCATACTATTATCAGGGGTCTCGTGCATATTTTCTTATTCGGTATTCTTTTTTAAATCACTTTGATTTATGGATTCGCTATGGTGTTTTTATCTACAACAACCGAACTACGATCTCCTCAGGATCAGAAGCAATCCAAGGAAATCGCAAAAGTGATTTCATCATTCAACTGAGGTGGAAACTATAAAATACTTAAGTTTTTTTAAAAATAGTTTGTAATAATTATAAATTCTTGTAATTTTTTAAAGTATTCTGCGTTTATAATTTTATGAGCGGATTTTTGCTCATTCTCTCTCCATGTCAAACTAGAAAAAAAAGAAAAAATGCAAGTAAACTTATTGTATCACCAAAGCAAAATTCTTCTGGATGATGAGTTTTGTATGATTGAAAAAGCAAAGTTGGATAAGCGAAATTTTGCACCCCTGTATGAAAAGTATCATTCAGCTATTTTTAGATACATCGTTAAACGTGTAGATGAAAAAGAAACTGCGTACGATATTACTTCCATTGTTTTTATGAAAGCACTGACGAATCTTCAGAAATTTGAATTTCGCGGTGTTCCATTTTCTTCTTGGTTATTTCGTATTGCAAAAAGTGAGTTGTATCAATCTTTCAGAGATACAAAGGCACGGAGAACAGTAAACATAGATACCGTTTTTAGTGCCCAAATAATGGAAGAATTTGTTGAGGATTATACTGACGAACAACGAGCTCAACTCATGAGTGCTTTGCACTTACTCAAGCCAAATCAATTACAATTAATCGAAATGCGTTATTTTGAAAAACAATCTTTTCGTGAAATTGGAAATTTTCTTGGAATTACAGAAAACAATGCAAAAGTAAAAACATTCAGAACCCTACTAAAGCTAAAAACTGTTTTCTTAAACATGAAAAAATAATTCATTTTTTTTAAAAGCCCTTTTGTAGGGCTTTTTTTTTGATTCAGATTTAGGGATTATTTTACTTAAGCAAAGTCAATCTCACATTTCTTTTTTACTTTTGTTCATGTACCCATTACTTCGACGCACATTATTTTTATTTGACGCTGAAAAAGTTCATTATTTTACCACCTTTTTACTTAAGTTTTTATTAAAGTTTGGTTTTACACGTATAATTTTCAAAAAATTATTTGTTCTTGAAGATCCAAAATTAGAAAGAACTGTGTTTGGATTAAAATTCAAAAATCCTGTAGGAATGGCAGCTGGCTTTGATAAAAATGCTGAAATGTTTAATGATTTGGCATACTGTGGATTTGGATTTATAGAAGTCGGAACTTTAACTCCTCTAGGTCAATCTGGTAATCCCAAACCACGACTTTTTCGCATAAAAAAAGACAAGGGCATTTTAAATCGTTTGGGTTTTAATAACAAAGGGGTAGCATCAGCAATACCACGTTTAAAAGTACGGAAACATCCAAATTTAATTATCGGAGGAAATATTGGAAAAAATAAAATCACCCCGAATGAGGATGCTACAAACGATTATGTTTTAGCTTTTGAGCAGCTTTTCCCTTATGTAGATTATTTTGTTGTGAATGTTTCTTCACCAAACACAGCTAATTTGAGAGATTTACAAGAAAAAGAACCACTAACAGCATTGTTGTCTGAATTAAAGAATAGAAATTCTCTCAAAGAAAATCCTAAACCAATTCTTCTAAAAATTGCTCCAGACCTAACAAATTTGCAATTAGATGATATAATTGAAATTGTGCGTTTTACAAAAATTGATGGTGTAATTGCAACAAACACAACAATAGGTAGAGATGATTTAAAAACTGATTCAAAACTTTTATTGAAATATGGTGCTGGCGGAATTTCAGGAAAACCTTTAGCAAAGAGATCGACAGAAGTTATTCGCTATTTACATGATAATTCAAGGGGAGAATTTCCGATAATTGGAGTTGGTGGAATTCATTCAGCAGAAGATGCGCTTGAAAAATTAGCTGCAGGAGCAAGTTTAATTCAACTGTATACGGGTTTCATTTATGAGGGACCTGGTATTGTGCGAAAAATTAATGAGGCAATTTTGAAGCAAGAAGCATGAGTGCGATAAAAATTATTGAATGTCCGCGTGATGCAATGCAAGGATTGGAATCATTTGTTCCAACTGAATTGAAAGTTGCGTACATCAATCTTTTGTTAAAATGTGGATTCGACACACTTGATTTCGGAAGTTTCGTTTCTCCAAAAGCAATTCCTCAAATGAGAGATACAGCAATGGTTTTAGATAAGCTTGAACAAGTATCTTCAACGAAATTGTTAGCAATTATCGCCAACGAAAGAGGAGCAGAGGATGCTTTATGTTTTCCAGAAATAGCTAGTTTGGGATTCCCTTTATCTGTTTCTGAAATGTTCCAGCAGCGGAATGCTAATTCGAGTATTGAAGAATCAATTTTGCGCCTTGAAAAAATCCAATCAAAAGTTACAGCTAAAAAAAAGGATTTAATTGTCTATTTATCGATGGGATTTGGAAATCCTTATGGAGAAGTTTGGAATACAGATTTAGTGGTTTCTTGGTCGCGAAAATTAGTTGAGGATTTAGGCATTCACACCTTGGCTCTATCAGACACGATAGGATGTGCAAAATCAGAAGATGTTAGCGCTTTGTTTAACGTTTTATCCAATGAATTCCCTTCAATTGAGATAGGAGCACATTTTCATACACGACCAGAAACAAGTTCACAACTAATATCTGCAGCTTACTCTGCTGGTTGCCGAAGATTTGATACA
>JBILPT010000050.1:0-7823 GCA_044373675.1 Crocinitomicaceae bacterium
AAAAACAGATATGACCAAAATCATTGAAGCTGAAACAGCGGTTTTCGGGGAAAATCCAAATAAAGAATATGTTTTTATTGTTCACAATGTTGTGGATGGTCAAGGAGGTCTTGAACACAAGAATTCTACAACTTTAAGCGTAAATCGATGGACGTATGCTACTCCAAAAAATATCGACTTTTTAAATTTGGTTGCACACGAGTATTTTCATCTTTGGAATGTGAAAAGAATCAGACCGATAGAATTAGGGCCTTTTGATTATTCACAAGAAAATTACACAACATTATTGTGGGTGATGGAAGGATTTACTTCTTATTATGATGAGTTAATTTTAAGACGAACTGGGCATTATTCACAAGAAGAGTTTTTAAATAAACTGCAAAGTTCAATAAATTATGTTGAAGGTTCAGTTGGCGCTCGTGTTCAACCTGTTGCTCATGCGAGTTTAGATGCTTGGGTAAAAGCATATCGTCCTACTGAAAATAGTTCTAATACTTCGATGACTTATTATTCTAGGGGATCAATTCTTGCAGCAATTTTTGATGTTATGATAATAAATAATTCAAAGGGAAAAGAGGGATTAGATGCATTCTTAAAACACCTTTATACAAAATTTCACAAAGGTTTAAACAGAGGATTTTCAGATATTGAATTTAAGGTTGAACTGGAAAAATTTGTAGGAAAAGATTTAACAGATTTTTATAAAAAGTACATCAATGGCACAGAAATTTTACCTTATGCAGAAATATTCGATAAAGTAGGATTAACAGTGAAGGATTTAACAAGTTTTTCGCCCTCTTTCGGAGCCACCTGCAGACAAGAAGGCGGTAATGTAATCGTGAAAAGCATTCGAGCTGGATCTTCTGCTGAAGATGCTGGTCTTAGTGTTGGAGATGAAATTATTGGCTGTAA
This sequence comes from Crocinitomicaceae bacterium, assembly GCA_044373675.1. GTDB lineage: Bacteria > Bacteroidota > Bacteroidia > Flavobacteriales_D > Crocinitomicaceae > UBA952. The sequence continues at coordinate 913 of JBILPT010000050.1, forward strand.
TTCTTATCGCGTTGATCAAGGAATGTTAGATGGAATGATAAATAGCTTAACGATCGGAGAAACTGCAGAATTGCTTGTCGCAAGAGATGAAAGCTTATTTTCCGTAAAAATTAGAATGACAAATTACCGTAAACCAGCTTTTAAATTTGAAAAACAAACGAACTCGAAATATGAGACAGAATATAATTTTTGGTTGCGTTAAATTTACTTTTTTAACTCTTTTTTTAAACTTATCCTTTGTAATTATCGGACAAGAAAAATACTTGAATGTTCAAATTCCACCTGTAGATAACAGGTATTCATCAAATGAATGTGAACCTTCTATAGCTATAAATCCATTTAGACCGAATGAAATGGCTGCTGGTTCGATTTTAGCGGGCTATCATTATTCAAGTGATTCAGGAAAAACTTGGCAAAGTAAGGAATTAAAAAGTCCTTATGGCGTCTGGGGTGACCCTGTTGTTTGCTACGATTCAAAAGGTCGCTTGTATTATTTTCATTTGGCTAATTATTCTGAGACTTCATGGATTGATCGGATTGTATGTCAAACTTCAGATAAAATAGAAGGGTATTTTACTACGGGTTCATTTACAAAACCAAATGGAAGTAAAGCACAGGACAAACATTGGGTTGTAATTGATCCAATTTCTAATGTAGTTTATATGACATGGACACAATTTGATGCTTATGCTTCTCCTGATTCAAAGGATAGTTCTTTTATTATGTTTTCAAAATCAAACGACCGCGGTGTTTCTTGGACTGACCCAGTTCGAATATCTAAATATGGCGGTGATTGTTTAGATGGTGATAATACTGTTGAAGGAGCTGTTCCTGCGTTGGGTATGAATGGAGAAGTATATGTCGCCTGGAGTGGTCCTCGTGGCTTGGTATTTCAAAAGTCTTTAAATCATGGAGATACATGGCTAAAAGAAGAACGCACAATTTCACAACATACTGGAGGTTGGGAATTTTCTATTCCTGGAATGAATCGAGCAAATGGGCTGCCATTTCTTGTTTCAGATATGAGCGAAGGTAAAAATAGTGGTACGCTTTATTTAAATTGGGCAGATCAAAAAAATGGAAAAAATAATACAGATATTTGGCTGAAGTCATCGAAAGATGGAGGTGAAACTTGGACGGACGCAGTAATGGTAAATCAAGATAATACAAAAAAACATCAGTTTTTTACTTCAATAGCAATTGATCAAAGCAATGGTGATTTGCATTTTGTTTATTATGATAGGAGTAGAGATAATGCTGATGAAAATAAAACTGAGGTTGTCTGGTGTAGAAGTGAAGATGGAGGAATAACTTTTAAAAGTGAGATTATATCTACTTCAGCCTTTATTCCTACTAAAGAAACGTTTTTTGGTGACTATCTCGGAATTGCAGTAAATAAAGGTGTAGTTAGACCAATTTGGCCAAGAATGGATAAGAAAAAGATTACCTTATGGACGGCGTTAATTAATTTAAAGTAAGTAGTTAAAATGCAGTCGAGAATTCCATTATCTTGGTCTAAGATGCTAAATGATGAATTTAAAGAAGATTATTTCATACATCTAAATGAAACTGTCACCAAGTTTTATGCAGCAGAAACAAAACGTGTATTTCCGCCTGAAGAATTAATTTTTCGTGCTTTTGATTTATGCTCTTTTGAAAAACTTAAAGTTGTTATTTTAGGTCAAGATCCATATCCGACTTTGGGTAACGCAAACGGTCTAAGTTTTTCAGTTGCTGATTCTGTTAAAGTACTTCCTAAAAGTTTAAAAAATATCTTCTTAGAAGTTCAAGAGGATTTAAAAATTGAATTTCCTAAAAACGGAAATTTAGAGAGATGGGCAACTCAAGGTGTTCTTATGTTAAATTCAATTTTAACGGTTGATGAAGGAAGTCCAAATAGTCATAAAGATATTGGTTGGGAGCAATTTACAGACGCTGTAATTCATAAAATCAGTGCTGAGAAATCAAATATTGTTTTTTTACTTTGGGGAACGAAAGCGATTGCAAAAATGGAAATTATTGCTTGTAAAAAACATTTAGTATTAACAGCGCCTCATCCTTCTCCGCTTTCTGCTTACCGTGGTTTTTTCGGATGCAAGCATTTTAGTCAAACAAATCACTATTTTCGGAAATTAGGGATAACAGAAATAAATTGGTGATTTTTTTCGTTCAAAAACGTAACTTTGCAGCAAATGAAAATTAAAAATGATTTGCTATTACGTGCTCACAATGGTGAATCATTAGAGCGATATCCTGTTTGGATTATGCGACAAGCAGGAAGAATCCTACCAGAATATAGAATAGTTCGCTCAAAGCTTTCAGGTTTTAAGGAATTAGTTGAAACACCAGAATTTGCTGCTGAGGTTACAATTCAACCAGTGGATTTATTAGACGTTGATGCTGCCATTATTTTTTCTGATATTTTGGTTGTTCCAGAAGCAATGGGTTTGCCGTATCAAATGATAGAACAAAAAGGTCCATGGTTTGAAAAGACAATTCGAAGTAATGAAGAATTAAGTTATTTAGACACTATTATTGATGTTGAAGATAGACTTTCTTATGTTTTTGAAGCCATTAAATTAACGAAAATTGCTTTAGATTCGCGTGTACCATTAATTGGTTTTGCAGGTGCACCTTGGACTGTTTTTTGTTACATGGTGGAAGGAAAAGGATCAAAGACTTTTTCTGAATCTCGAAAATTACTTTATACAAACCCAGTTTTGGCGCACGAATTGCTAAGCAGAATAACAGATATCACGATTCGCTATATGAAAGCGCAAGTTTCAGCAGGTGCTGATGCATTGCAGTTATTTGATTCATGGGCTGGAATTTTAGGAACTGAGCAATACAGAGAATTTGGATTAAATTACATTGAAAAAATAGTAGCTGCTTTTCCAAATTTTCCTTTTACTGTTTTTTCTAAAGGAGCACTTGCTTCTTTACCTGAAATTGCAGCGTTAAATTGCTCAACATTAGGATTAGATTGGAATATGAGTATAGAAGAAACCCGAAAATTAGTCGGGGAAACAAAGACTTTACAAGGCAATTTAGACCCTTGTGTATTGTATGGTTCTGACGAGTTAATAAAAAAAGAGACAATAAAAATGCTAAAATCATTCAAAAGTCAAAGACATATTGTAAATTTGGGTCATGGAGTTTATCCTGATATTGACCCTGAAAAGGTAAAAGTATTCATTCAAACTGTTAAAAACTATGAAAATTAATCTTCCCATCTTAGGTTTTTTAGCCTTAATTATTACATCATCTTATTCATTTGCACAGAAAAATAAAGCTACAGAAAAAGAAGTTATAAGAATGACATTTGAGAGAATGCAATCAAATGATCCTGTTAATGAAATTGGTGGGGTTGATGCACTTGATAATGGAGTAAGTTCACCATCTGAACGCAAAGCCGATTTATTTACTGCTGAGGGCGGAAATGATGTAAGAGTTCCAGAAAATATATTTGGAAAAGAAGATCCTATAAAAGATATTGGTGGTTCTCAATATTTGGGATTGATACTATATAAGCCCGGAAAGTTAGCAAACGAAAGAAGCTATGTGACTATTCCACTTGGAAGAGGAAAAGAACAAATTACTCTAAAAAAGAATTTAAAATATTGTGTTGAATTTTCAATTTCCTTGGCTGAGTCGTCTAAGTTTGCTGTAAATAATATTGCAGCATTATTTTCAAAAGAAGATTTCGGTTCAAATAATACAATGGCAATTTACAATTCTTCTGACAGATTGGTAAAGTCCCAAAGTAACAAAGTATTTTCCGGTTTTTATGGCTGGGAACAGGTTTGTAATATTTATACAGCCAAAGGAGATGAGAAATTTATTACCATTGGTAATTTTGATAAAAATGAAACAACAAAATTTGAAGCGGTTAAAAAACCAAAAGATAGTGAAGTAGAATCAATAAGCCAAGCTTACTATTATGTTGATAATGTAATTGTAACTCTTATAGATAAAGATGCTGATTGTAAATGCTACAACAACGCTCCACCAAAAATTGAAGATTCATTTTCAAATTTAATTTATTCAAAAACACCTGAATTAACTGATAAAATGACACCTGCTGAAAAAGTTGCTGAACAAGTGGCATATTTCAGATTTGGAAAGGCAACGTTTAGTGAAAATTGCAAAGAAGCAATGAATTTTGTACTAAATGAGTTAAGCACTAATCCACAATTTCGAATTGAAATACAAGGACATTGTGATGCTAAAGAATTGAAAGTTGGAGAGGGAGTAGATGAATATTATGAAATGGATAGAAAACGTGTTGCAGCTGTTGTAAAATATTTGGTAGACCAAGGAATTGACCCAACAAGGATTGATAAAACTTATAAAAGTGCAACAACTCAAAGTTCTGAAATCGAAGAGGACGATGAGGATGAAGTGAAAGAGGCAAAAAATAGAAGAATAAACTTTATTATAAAGTAAGAAAGCCAAACGTATTTATAGAAAGCTGACAAATCAAAGTCAGCTTTTTTTTGGCTAAAGTTTTTTCTAATTTTTAAAATTAAATTGCTCATTGAAGTTCTAGAATTTCAATTAATAAGGTTTAATTTTAAGTTCTTAATTTTACTTCATGAAGTTTGGTTTAATTTTCTTCTTTTCTCTAGTAGTATCAAGTATCAATGCGCAAGCAATAAACCCTGACGATTCTTTTACATTTGAATTGGGTTTGCCGAACGCAACAAATAACAAAGCATATAGATCCATTATGCAAGGTTTGGTTTGCATCTCACCAACTTATCAATACGCGCTTAAAAATGGTATTTCTTTTGGAATAGGATTACATTATTCCTATTTTGCAATCAATGAATTTAAAGTTCAACCAAAAATATTTGGGGGAATTCATTCTGCTGCAGCCTTTTTAAAACTTGGTTACGAAAAATTTTGGACAGAACGTTTTGGAACAGAAACAGGTTGTAAAATCGGTTATTTAAATTCGTTTTCTATAAGTGATTCAATAAAAAATCATATTAAAACTGAAGCAACCTTTATTGAGCCATTTATTTCATTAATAGCAACTTCTTCTGTCAATAGTTCGTATCGTTTTACAATTGGATTTCCTTTTTATGGGTATCGTTTCACACCTGAAACGATAGGAATTTTAGATTCAAACTTGGGTTACTCTAATGCCGATTTCTCTAAAATAGCATCAGCATTCACAATAAGTTTTGGCTACACCTTCTATTTCAACGGCAAAAAAAATACGGACGACGATTAAGTTTGAATTACTCCAACATTGTATCTTTTTTCAATAGGTGCATGGTTTGCCATTTCAATACCCATTGATATTATTTTGCGGGTTTCAACAGGATCAATAATGGCATCTATCCATAAGCGACTAGCAGCATAATATGGAGATATTTGCTCATCGTACTTATTCTTAATAGAGTCGAATAGTTCTTTTTCTCGTTTTGCAGTTATTTCCTCGCCTTTTCCTTTTAGTGTGGCAACTTCAATTTGAAGAAGTGTTTTAGCAGCAGCAGCACCTGACATTACGCCAATTTCTGCACTTGGCCACCCAACAATTAAGCGAGGATCATACGCTTTTCCACACATAGCGTAATTTCCAGCACCATATGAATTTCCTATTATTACGGAAAATTTTGGAACTACGCTGTTTGCCATTGCGCTTACCATTTTTGCTCCATCTTTTATTATTCCTCCATTTTCACTTTTTGAGCCTACCATAAATCCTGTAACGTCATGCAAGAAAACCAAAGGGATATTTTTTTGATTACAATTCATAATAAATCGAGCTGCTTTATCTGCAGAATCAGAGTAGATTACTCCTCCAAATTGCATTTCTCCTTTTGAATTTTTGGATATTTCGCGGTTGTTGACCACGATTCCTACGCTCCAGCCATCAATTCTAGCATAAGCTGTAATAATTGATTTACCATAACCCTCTTTGTATTCAGTAAATTCAGAATTATCAAGAAGGCATTTCAATATCTCTTTTGTGTTGTATGGTTTTGAGCGATCTGCAGGAATAATACCATATACTTTTTTTAAGGCCTCTTTTGGCTCTGTACTTTCTATCCTGTCAAATCCAGCCTTTGGTTTTGTTCCAATCTTGCTAATTAAATCTCTAATTTTAGAAAGACATTCTTGATCATTTTCAACTTTGTAATCACATATTCCGGATACCTCAGTTTGAGATCTTGCTCCACCCAATGTTTCATTGTCAATACTTTCTCCAATAGCAGCTTTAACAAGATAGGAACCTGCTAAGAAAATGGTGCCTGTTTTATTTACAATTAAAGACTCATCCGACATAATTGGTAAATAAGCACCTCCAGCAACACAAGAACCCATTACAGCAGCAATCTGAACGATTCCCATTGAGCTCATAATTGCATTGTTTCTAAAAATCCTCCCGAAATGTTCCTTGTCGGCAAAAATCTCGTCTTGCATTGGAAGATAAACGCCTGCAGAATCGACTAAATAAATAATCGGCAAATGATTTTCCATTGCAATTTCTTGCGCCCGCAAATTTTTCTTACCACTTATAGGAAACCAAGCTCCGGCTTTAACTGTAGCGTCATTTGCAACAACAATTACTTGTTTCTTTTTAACGTAGCCAATTACAATTACAACGCCTCCAGAAGGACAGCCACCATGTTCCTTGTACATTCCAAAACCAGCGAGTGCACCAATTTCAATACGTTCAGTTTCTGGGTCTAAAAGAAGATTAATTCGTTCTCGAGCAGTTAGTTTTCCACTATCGTGTAATTTTTGTCTTCGAGCTTTCCCACCTCCTTCATATATCTTTTCTAATTCTTGCTCTAAACCTCTTATTTTCAAGCGCATTTGATCCTCATTGAAGTTAAATGCTAAATCTTTTTCTGAAATTGCCATATGAAATACTTAGGAGTGTAAATATACAAAAT
>JBILPT010000024.1:0-24687 GCA_044373675.1 Crocinitomicaceae bacterium
AAAAACAATCTATTCTATTATTCTTGTCATGTTTTCACTTTTTCTTACATTCACACATTAAAATTTAATGCAAGTAACTAAATTCAATGAAAGACAATTTAAATCCTGAAAAGCAAACGCGAAGTTTCCTAACAATTTACATTCTTCTTGCTATGTTGCTTGGTGCCATTTTAGGTTCTATAATTCATACATATTATCCTCATTTAGCAGCTAATTTCAGCAAGAATATTAAATTATTAGCAACGATTTTTATTCGTCTTGTGCAGATGATTATTGCGCCACTTGTTTTCACAACTTTGGTAGTTGGCATAGCAAAATTAGGAGATATTCGTGCGGTTGGTAGAATAGGAGGGAAGGCGCTTGCTTGGTTCTTTTCGGCGTCTTTGGTATCGCTTTTAATAGGAATGTTTTGGGTGAATTTTCTTCAGCCAGGAGTTGGACTAAATCTTTCGGATATTGATGTGTCAACAGCTTCAGATGTAACAGATAAAACACAATCATTTTCCATACAGAATTTTATAGAACATATAATTCCAAAGTCAATTTTTGAGGCCATGGCAACGAATGAAATACTTCAGATTGTGATTTTTTCAATTTTCTTTGGATTAGCAGCAGCTTCAATTGGCGATAAAGTGAAGCCTGTTATTTCTGCTCTTGATTATACTTCTCACATCATCTTAAAAATGGTAAATTACGTCATGAAATTTGCTCCAATTGGTGTCTTTGGAGCCATTGCTGCCGTTTTTGCAACAAAAGACATTTCTGATTTAATGCTTACCTATACAAAATTTTTTAGTTCCTTTTTGGTGGGAATTGCATCCTTGTGGCTTGTTTTATTGCTTGTGGCTTTTTTCTTTCTTGGTAAGCGCTTAAAAACATTGTTAAAAAGAATTGTAAGTCCTCTTGTGATTGCTTTTGGAACAACAAGTAGTGAAGCTGTTTTTCCTAAGTTAACAGAAGAACTAGAACGATTTGGTGTTAAAGATCGAATTGTTTCATTTATGTTGCCACTTGGTTATTCTTTTAATTTAGATGGCAGCATGATGTATATGACTTTCGCTAGTATTTTTATTGCTCAAGCGTATGGAATTCCTCTTGATATTGGAACGCAATTTACAATGTTACTAGTTTTAATGCTTACTAGTAAAGGAATTGCGGGAGTTCCGAGAGCAAGTTTGGTGGTTATTGCTGCAACGTGTGGAATGTTTAATATTCCTATTGAAGGAATAGCTTTAATTTTACCAATTGATCATTTTTGTGATATGTTCAGAAGTGCTACAAATGTCTTGGGTAATTCTATTGCAACTTCAGTAGTTGGTCAATGGGAGGAAGGTAAAAGTAGTGAGAATTAATAAGGTTTTTAGTATATGAGATTCTTATTTTCAATAGTCGCAGTTATTTCTTTTGGGTTGACCTTTGCGCAAAAAACAATAAAAGTAATTGACTTGGCTACCTACAAGCCTGTCGCGAATGTAATGGTTTCAAAAGCTGATAAATCGGCTGAGTTTGGAAAAACAAATGAAAAAGGGGAGATTCAATTAAATTTTAAGGAACTCAATTTTTTGTTTTCACATCCAGATTATCTTTCAATTGTTTATTCAGCTGATGAAATTGAAAGTTCAAAATACAAGGTTTTTATCAATCAAAATGTCAATTCTTTTGAAGAGGTCGTTGTTTCTGCTAGTAAATTCGAGGAAAAGAAAAATGATGTGTCCCAAAAAATACAAGTCCTTCGTGCTTCTGAGATCGCCGCTCAAAACCAAAGTTCAATGGCTGATGTTCTCGCAAATTCAGGCAATGTAATGGTGCAGAAAAGTCAATTGGGTGGCGGGAGTCCAATTATTCGAGGTTTTGAAACAAACAAAGTACTAATGGTAGTGGATGGTATCCGCATGAACAATGCAATTTACCGCGGTGGTCACTTACAGAACATTGTTACATTAGACAATGCAATTATGGATCGTGTTGAAGTAGTTTTTGGTGCAGGTTCTGTTGTCTATGGTTCTGATGCGCTTGGTGGTGTAATGAATTTTACAACTAAAAGTCCAGTATTTAGTACCACTGATACTGTATTGGTAAAAGCAGCAGCATTTACTCGCTATTTTTCTGCAGCGAACGGTTTCTCTGGACATGCAGATATTTCTATTGGTAAAAAGCGCTTTGGTTCCTTAAGTTCTTTTACATTTTCTAAATATGGTGATCTTCGCCAGGGAGCAAACAGAAGACCTTTTGTAGGGAATTTTGGAGCTAGAACTTGGTATGCTGCAACATTTAATGGTATCGATTCAATGGTTATGAATGCAGATACAAATGTCCAGCTTGGTTCAGGATACAAACAATATGATATTTTACAGAAATTTTCGTTGAAGCAAAATGAGGCTATTACGCATAAATTGAATTTTCAATTGTCTAACTCTGGTGATATTCCTCGTTATGATCGTCTTACCTTAGAAAGTGCTTCTAAACCCAAATTTGCAGTTTGGAATTACGGTCCACAGAAAAGATTTTTAGCTGCTTATACGCTAGATTTTAAGAAGAAAAATACCTTTTTTGATCAAGCTCGCGTAATTTTAGCGTATCAAGCAATTGAAGAAAGTCGAATTGTTAGAAAGTTTAATGATTCTTGGGAAACCAATAACATTGAAAAGCTTGATATTTTTACCATAAACGCTGATTTCTTTCAGAAGATAAAAAAGCATGAATTAAGATATGGCACAGAAGCATTTTTGAATCTTGTTAATTCTTCTGCATTTGCTAAAAATGTTGCGACAAATACAATTCGCGATACATCAACAAGATATCCAGATGCAGGTTCTTCTATGAGGTCTGCTGCAATTTATGCGACTCATACCTGGGAAGTTTCCGATAAATTTATTCTCAACGATGGTCTTCGTTTTTCTTATGTTGGCTTGAATGCTAATTTTACGGATACAACGTATTTTCCTTTTCCATTTAACAGTATCAACCAAAATAATAGTGCTTTTAATGGAAACCTAGGATTTGTTTATCTTCCATCAAAAACAAGGAGAATTACAGCTAATCTTTCTACAGGATTTAGAGCGCCGAATGTAGATGATTTGAGTAAGGTATTTGAATCAGTTCCTGGAAGTGTTGTTGTTCCCAATCCTAATTTAAAAGTTGAATACACCGTTAATGGTGAATTGGGAATAACAAAAGAAATTCTCCCTGGACTAAGAGCAAGTATTAATTTTTATTACACCAACTTGTCAAATGCCTTGATTACGCAAAACAGCCAATTTCAAGGTGCTGATTCAATTCAATATGGTGGTGAATTAAGTCAAGTTATGTCAACAGTGAATGCAGGAAAAGCATACATCTATGGTATCGAAGGAGCGCTTGCTGGACAAATAAATAAATACATTTCTGTTTTAGGAACTGTAAATTACACGAAAGGAAGAATTGTAACAGACACAGTTCCTTATCCCTTAGATCATATTCCTCCAGTTTTTGGAAAGTTTAGTGTGATTTCTTCTGTTAATAAATTAAGAACTGAGTTTTTTGTCAATTATGCTGCTTGGAAGCGTGTTAAAGATTACAACATGATTGGCGAGGACAACTTTAGCTATGCTACTGCTCAAGGAATGCCATCTTGGTTTACACTGAATGCTCGAGTTTCCTATTCCATAACAAAGGATATTAGTTTTCAGCTTGCTTGTGAAAATATCTTAGATCAAAATTACCGTCAGTTTGCATCAAACATATCTGCTCCAGGCAGGAATTTCATTCTAACTTTAAAAGGAAATTTTTAGCGTTTTTATAATTTTTGGAGAAATAATAAAGGGGGTCTATTATAAAAATTTGAAGTTTATTAATTGATTATCAATAAAATAGTTTAAGTTTGAGTATCTTAAAATTTATTTAGGACACTTTTGTCTTTATCTCATTTAAAAGTGGAGTCCAGAACCCACTATAAAAAACGTAAAGTAATTATTAACTTCAAATCATAACTAAAATTAAAAAATCATGAAAAAAAACATTTCGATATCAGCTATTGCTGTGCTAATGACAATGACAAGTTTTATTGGATTTAGCCAAAACGCAAAAGATCTAACAGAGAAAGAAGTAAGAACTTTTGTTACTAACTACCTAAAAAATCAAATTGGTTACAAAAAAGCTGTAAAAGGATATTATGAGGCAATAAGCAAAGATCATGTTGGCTGGGGTGGTATTACTTGGAAAAATAAACCATCAAAATTTGAAATAGAATATAACAAAGACGGTAGCTATAATGATGACGGAAGCCTTTTTTATGAAGATTCTATTAATGTAACTATTCATGATGTTTACTTAATGGGAAGCCATGCAAATGTTATGGGGACAGCTAAATGGTATATATCAGGAGTAAATACAATCTACACAAATTTCTCTTGCGTTGTAAAGCGCGAAAATGGTAGTATAAAGTATGTCAGATGGACAGATGCAAACAATTCTGATTTAGCATCTAATTTTATTTGGCCTTCAACAGAACTTGAGGGAGGTTTGTCAGCTTATAATGAAATGCGTGATGCTATGATGGATTTAAGTAATGAAAAAGCGTTGAAAATTTCTGATTCTTTAGTAAAGAAAGATCCAAAATGGGCAACAGCGCATCTAGGCCAGCTTCATTATTATTTCATGAATAGAGATGACGCAAAGTTAAGTGAATGTTATAATTTGGCAGTAACTAAACTTGAGGGCGCTTCTAGAGCAGAAAAAGAAATAATTTTTACTTATAATCCAACCAACGATGCACAAACAATCATGTTTCATTTGGATAAAGCATTGGTTTTTGCTGATGACGATCCTCAAGTTAGAACCTTTAGAGCTTGGTTTGAAAAAAACAATAAAATTGCAATTGATATCCTTATGCCAGCTTGGAAACGTTTACCTGAAATGGGAGGAATAAATAATTTGTTGGCATATAAATATATGGATGATGGACAAATGGATAAGGCAAAACAACATTTAGATATTTACCTACGTGTTTATCCAAAATCTGCGAACGCTCATGACAGCTATGGAGATTATTATGCAAAAGCAGGAGATAAAGCAAAAGCTAAAGAAATGTATTTGAAAGCATACGAATTAGATAAAACATTCACAACATCTAAAGAAAAAGCAGACAAATTGTAAAATTAACCGGCGTATTTAGAAATGCCAAATGAATAAAACTTTAATAAACAACTATTTTATTAAAGTTTTAAAAATACAACTGAGACCTCTAGTAATAGAGGTCTTTTTTTATTCTAATTACTCTAAGATAACAACAGCCATTTTATTTTATAAATGTAATGGTAAGCGGATAATTAAAAATCTCTTTATTATTTGCCATTATAGCACCAACTATTGCGAAAATAAGGGCAATTAATCCTAAAGCAAAGATTCCAACAATTAGAAGAATTAGAATTGCACTTTAAAGTTTCGTAAAAAAATAATATACTACAATTGATTATTTGGCTAATCATGGAAAGCGGATGAATTTGTATTGAAATATGTAAGAAGTTCTTGCAATGAAGATTTATTAAAATAGTCTGGGTAGTAATCGTACAAATCTGTAAATAGTACTCTAAGTTCTTTCTCTTGAATTTCTGTATTTGTTTGACATAAAAAAAATGTTTCACATATGGTATGGAAAACAATTCGTTTTTCTACATGATTCCACAAATCAAATTTATTTTTAATATAATTGAAGAGGTATTCAAGATGATTACTGATTGACTTTCCATTCATTTCTAAATAAAAAATATGATAGGCCAAGTAACGAATGCAAGGGTAGATGTGTATTGAATTGAGATCGTCTTCTGAGAAGGTATTTTTAACATATAACTTCTCAGCATAAATTAAAGCATTTTCTTTATCGTTTTTATAAACATGATTTAAAAGAAGTAAAGCCTTTGCGAAAATAAAATCTTGGATTTTTTTATTGTCTTCAATAGTATTAATGTAACATTCAATTCCATATGAATAGTGAGGGATTTTGAATTTAGGATCAGCCATAAATTCAAAAAAAGCTTCTCTAATTATTGGTAAATGACTCGTTGATTTAAAAAAATTAATATTTAGTTCAGGTTCAGGATTGTTTAGCAAAGCAAAATAAATTTCTTTGCCAATTAATCGAATTTCTTCATCTGATATATAAGATGGCAATTCTTCACAGAATTTAAGGAAGGGCGTCAAATTATTGCTTTCAATGCAATATGTAATTAAGCTTTTAGATAATTTATCTTCATGATTAAATCGCCCATATTTTAATTTAAAATGTCTGATATTGTTTAAGAATTGAGATAAACTATCCCAGTCTGCATAGTTTAAGAATTGAGATAAAATATTTAAGGTATGTAAATACGGGGTGCTTTTATGTTGATCTACTAAAAATATTCTATAAAGTGTACTTTCTGAAATTAAAGGTAAATTTTCATTTTTAATAAGCTGACTTAATTTTTGGCAATCTAATTTATTGGAGATTTTAAACCCAATCTTATCTTGAATTTTGTATTGTAACTCCCTCTTGCTAAATAAATTAAGTGAATGTTTAGGTTTTGGCATCTTTACATGAAATAAATTCATGAATTTTTTTTAAAAAATTCATAAACTTAAAATTAATTACATGAAGATTAAAATAGTTATTTTAAGTTAGTTCAAGTTATGATTAGTTTACTTTTTTGTTACATACTATCATTCTTAAACTAACAGATAGCTTTTAATTTAACACTATTCTCTGAGAAGAATTTTTTGTTATTTTATAAATGGAATGGAAAGCGGATAACTAAATATTTCTTTATTGTTTGCTTTTATAGCACCAATGATTGCAAAAATCACAGCAACTAAACATAAAGCAATTAAAGCAAAGATTCCAACAATCAGAAGAATCAGTATTGCGCTAATTGAAACATAAATATAGAACGAAATCATCCAATTAAGAATATTTTTTCCGTGTTGATCAATAATTGAAGACTTATCTTTATTTGTTGCCCACATAATTATTGGTAATGCAATTCCACCAAAAGGCACGATTATACCTGCAAATTGAGAGAGGTGCATCAGCATGCAATAGGAAGATAATTCCATGTTCCAAGGACGAAAATCAGGATCGTTTTCTAACATATCTGAAAGTTTCATATTTTTATTTTTTTAACCACATAAATATAAAAATAAAGATTTAAGTTGCTTGTTTTAAAAATTCGATTAAATTTATTAAAATTAATTTCTATGGATTTTCTTAAAGCAAATTTTAAAAGTTTAATAATTACCTTTTCAGTAATAATTACAGGTTACATTTTAGGCAATTCATACCTATCAAAAGGAAAGCAAGATCCAACTATTAGTGTCACTGGATTAGGGGAAACAACATTTGATTCTGATTTAATTGTTTGGCGCGCAAATTTTTCTCGTAAGAATATCATTTTGAAGGAAGCTTATGCTGAATTAAATGCGGATTTGAAAAAAGTGAAAGAATATTTAAGTAAAAAGGGAATTGACTCCAAGGATATTGTTTTTGAGGCAGCAGCGATACAAAAAGAGTATTCTAATGAATACGATGAAAACGGAAATATAAGAAGTTCGGTATTTAGTGGTTATGTTCTAACTCAAAGCATGAAAGTTCAATCAAAAAATGTAAATATTATTGAAAAAACATCGCGTGAAGTTTCTGAGTTAATTGATGCTGGAATTGAGTTGAATTCAGATGCACCAGAGTATTACTACACCAAATTAGCAGCTTTAAAATTATCAATGATCGAGCAAGCAACAAAAGATGCTTATAATCGCGCAATTAAAATAGCAGAAAACGGAGGAGGAAGTCTTGGAGATATGAAAAGTGCTGATATGGGAGTATTTCAAATTACAGCTGAAAATTCTTCGGAAGATTTTGAGTGGGGTGGTAGTTTTAATACTTCATCAAAACGAAAAACTGCGAATATTACAATGCGCTTGAAATATGAAATAGACTAAATAAAAAGTTTAGCGTCTAAATTTAACCATTCTAAAGTGGAATTACTGAAAATATCTGTAATGACTTCTTCATCGAGATTACTTTCTGTGATAAATTTACCAATTTCCAAATCTCCCAATGGGAATGGATAATCGGAACCCAAGCAAACTCTTTTAGATCCTTGAAGTGCTAGGATGTATTTTAATGCTTCAATATCGTGGGTAATGCAATCCACCCAAAATTTACCTATGTAATCTCTAGGATTTATTGGATTATCGACTGCTACTAAATCTGGTCTAGAATTAAATCCGTGTTCAATTCTTCCGATTGTAGGTAGAAAAGAACCTCCAGCATGTGAAAAGCAAATACGAAGATTTGGTAATCTTTCTAATATTCCACCAAATATCATTGAGCAAGCTGCCCGGGAAGTTTCTGCTGGCATTCCGACTAACCAAGGCAACCAATATTTTTCCATGCTTCCAAAGCCCATCATTTGCCAAGGATGAATTAAAACTGCCATTCCTAAGCGTTCGCAGGCTTCAAAAATCGGAAAGAATTTTTCCTCGCTCAAGTTTTCATCGTTGATGTTTGAACCAATTTGTATTCCTACAAGTCCAATGGATTTTGCTCTTTCTAATTCTTTAATTGCAATTTCTGAATCTTGCATTGGGATAGTAGCCAATCCGATGTAATTTTTTGGATAGTGTTGAATTAATGCTGCAATGTGATCATTCAAAAATTCAGATAATTCAAGGCAATCTTTTGGTTTTGCCCAATAGGAAAATAAAACGGGAATTGTGCACACAACTTGAACTTGCGTATTGAATTTTTCATATTCTGTAATTCGCTGTTTTTCGTTCCAAGAATTTTCTTCTATGCGTCTAAAAAAGTTTCCTCCCTGCATCATATTTGCAGAATTGTCTAAATTATGCTCAAGATGAATGAATTTTCCATAGCCAAATTTTTCTGTCCAATTGGGCATCTTTTTTGGAATAATATGGGAGTGCATGTCAATTTTTAACATGGAAAGAAGTTTATTTTAGAGAATTAATTAATACAACGATTTATTAAAGAAATCATCGCTAAGCTTACAATAAATAATTGTGTAGCAGTGTCTTCAGACATATCTGTCCCATCTTCATCTTCAGTGGAAACTTCCATTGCCATAAATTGCGCAAGTTCTGGCTGATCGCAAAAAGATTCGAGTATTTCTTCATTTTCTTCCTCAAAATACTGATCCAACATATCGAAATAAGGTTCTTCTAGCTCATCAATATCTGCTTCTGTGATTTCTCGAAAAGTTATTCCTTCTTGCGCAAAACATTCATTTATAAGGCAGAAATAGTAAATAATTAAACCTTCTAATTCTTCATTCTCATATTCTGTTGCTGCTGAAGCCACATAATCTAATAATATTTGCTGTGCTAAGGCATACTTTTCAGACAAGGACTCTAATTGGTCGTCATCAAGATTGTCTACTATATCAATAGCTTTTTCTATGGATGCTAGTGTAACTTGTTTTCCCATTGTATTTAAAATTTATCTAACCAAAAATAAGCATCTTATTTGGTTTTGAGTTATTGACGAATGAAAATGACTAGAAGTATATTGTTTATTTACTAAATTTACTCGCTTTTCTGATGCTCAAGAGCTAAAAATAGTTTTTCTGATAAGAAAATCTTAATTGATTTAAAAGAATAAAGTATGACAATAATAGACGTTAGAACTACCCAAGAATTTGTTAGTGGAAATGTTGATGGTTCATTAAATATCCCACTTCAAGAGTTGATGAATCATATTGAAGAAATAAAAACACTGCCAGAGCCAATTATTTTTTGTTGTGCAAGCGGTATCCGAAGCGAGCAAGCTACAAATTATTTTAAATCTCTGGGTGTAAAATGTGAAAATGCGGGTTCCTGGAGGGATGTAAACCCATAATTTTTTAAATTTTTTAGGAAGTTTTGAGTGTAAAGTGCTCTTTTTCTTGCTGATTTCGTTTCATAATTAATCCACTTTGAAAAAAATCAATGGAAACGTGAAAATTTTTCATTTCACATAACTTTCTCCATTCGTTAAAGACAAGCGGGTTATTTCGAATCCCATAAACAATCAAAATTGTGTCATTTCCAAAAAACGGAATAAGTCTTGAAACTTTTTCAAGCAGATTTGTTGTCTCTGAGATAAATATAATGTCAAACTCATCAGTAGTAGATAAATTATTAAACTCTTCCGTATTTAATTGAACCTTTAAATCCTTAAAATTTTCTTGAAAAAAGTTTTTCCAAGATGTGATTTCTTTGTTTTCATCAATTAAAATATACTGGGGTTTAAAATACCTTAGTAGCTTAAAAATAAATTTTTGGAAATCTATATTTTTTGAATCATTTGGGTGAAAATCAGCACTAATAATACTAGTCCTAATTCCATTTTCTATTAAATCGTATATAAAAGGAGAATGAATTCCATGTCTCCCACTAGCTTTCCACTTATATTTAATAAATTCAACCAATCTATTCACACTACAAAGAAACAATTTCCGTTAGTAAAATATATGAAATTAAATGAAGATTTTAAAATTGAAGATCAGAGAAGACGTATTTTTTCTCCTAAGCCATCTTTAGCGCTTGTTGCACCCTGTAAGATTAACGAAGGAATTTCTCGTTTTTTACCCGAGGAGATGGCGGAATTTTCCACTGTTTTTACTTCAGCTAAAAAATCAACTTTTTTCTTTATACCCGCATCTGGATCTGGATCAAGAATGTTTGATTTTTTATACGAGTATTTAGAAAATCCGAACGATGAAAATTTTAAAAAAGCATTATTTCTATTTAATAATATAGCTTCATTTGCTTTTTTTGATGAGTTATCTTTAGAAATAAAAGAAAAAATTAAGAATCTGGATATTTCCATTAAGGATTTCATTCATTATATTTTAGAAGAAACAGGAAAAAATTATGGTGATCTTCCAAAAGCACTTTTTCCTTTTCATCGCTTGGATGACAAAAATTTGAATCCATTTCAAGAACATATATTACAGGGAAAATTAATTTCTGAGGAAATAAGCTATCATTTTACAATTCAAAAGAAATTCGAGAATTTGCTTAAGTCTTTTATTAAAGAAATAGAAACGAAATCTAAAAGTTCCGTTCTTGTAAATTTCTCTGAGCAAAATCCAAATACAGATTCGTATGTTTTTTCCAGGAATGGAGATTTAGTATTCGATTCTTCAAATAAACCTTTGATGCGACCTGGTGGTCACGGTTCTTTGTTGGAAAATCTTCAAACTCTTTCTTCTGATTTGATTTTCGTTAAAAATATTGATAATGTTCAGCATTTATCAAGATGTAAAGATTCGAATGAATTATGGCAGCAATTAGGTGGACTTTCGCTGCAAATTAAGACTGCAATATCGAGTTTGATTAAAAACGCTAGTTTGGAAGCACTTAAAGCATTTAATGAGCGCTTTCACTTATATTCTGATTCCGAGATAAATGCTATTTCTTCTCCCGAGTCAATGCTTACTCTTCTTAAGCGTCCCCTGAGAATCTGTGGAATGGTCAGAAATGAAGGTCAAAATGGAGGAGGTCCTTTCTTTGTCTCAAAGAATGGCATAATTCAAAAGCAAATCATAGAAAAAGCACAAGTAGATTTAGCAGGTGACCAAGCGGCAATTTTTTTTGAAAGCACACATTTTAATCCTGTTATGATGGTTTTAGATATCAAAAATGAACAGGGTGAAATCTATGATTTATTTGCATTTAATGATGATGATCAGTTCTTGAAAGTGGAGAAAAATCATGCTGGAAAAGATGTTGTTTTTATAGAATTGCCAGGGCTTTGGAATGGTGGAATGGCAAATTGGAATACTTTATTTGTTGAGATTGGAAATGAAGTTTTTAGCCCCGTAAAAACAGTATTGGATTTAATTAATCCTAGTCACTTATCAATGGACTAGATTTTAAAGTTAGGATTCCCGATTTTATTTTAATCTTGACCTAGAAATTCGTAGTAGTAATATTCGATTTTTCAGTTAAGCTTCACTCTTTCTTTGTAAATTTGAAAAAATCATTAAAAAATGAACGTTCCGGTTACGATTTACACAGAAATGACGCCAAATCCATCAACAATGAAGTTTGTGGCAAACAAATACCTTCTAATTTCCGGAGATTCTGCAGAGTTTACCTCGCGAAAGGAAGCCAAAGGATTTTCTCCGCTTGCAGAAGCACTTTTTGATTTTCCCTTTGTGAAAAATGTGTTCATTGCAGCTAATTTTATCACGATTACAAAAACCGACAACGTTCCTTGGGATTTCATCACAATGGAATTAAGAGAATTTATAAAAGAATGGATTTCAAATTCCAAAGATGTTTTAATTCAAATGCCTGCTCCAAAAGTGCAGGTTACTGAAGGTTCTGATGAAAGTCCTATTGAATTCAATGCGAGTGATTTTGATGACCCAATAAAAGCACTTTTAGATCAGTATGTTCGTCCAGCGGTTGAAAATGATGGAGGAGCGATAGATTTTCTTGGTTTTCAAGATGGAAAAGTTACAGTTCTTCTTAAAGGATCATGTGCCGGTTGTCCCTCATCAACTGCAACTTTAAAGGGCGGAATTGAAAATTTATTGAAGCAACATTTACCGGAGGTTTTGGAGGTTGTTGCTATAAATGGCTAATTGTTGTAACTCTTTTTCTAAATGTTTAATAGTATTTTCATTTTTATGATAAATCTCTTGCTTTAACTCATAAATTTTATCTACATTTATAGTAAACAAGTTCCTATCGAATTTTGTTGTTACATCAATGGAAGAGTTCATTACAATTAATTCTAAAGAAAGTCAAAATATTGATTTAAAAGCTTCGCTTAGAAAGTATTTTGGTTTCGATACTTTTAAGGGTGAGCAGAAAATAATTATCGATAATGTTCTAAGCGGTAGAAACAGTTTTGTCATCATGCCTACAGGAGGTGGCAAGTCGATGTGTTATCAGTTACCTGCATTGTTATTAGAAGGAACTGCTATTATCGTTTCACCTTTAATTGCCTTGATGAAAAATCAAGTAGATGCTATCCGAAATGTAAGTGATGAAGAAAGTATAGCGCATTTCATGAATTCATCGCTATCAAAAGCAGAACTCCAGCAAGTTCGAAACGACATAACTGCTGGTAAAACAAAAATGCTATATGTTGCTCCTGAATCATTAACTAAGAAAGAAAATATTGAGTTTTTAACCTCTGTCAACGTTTCTTTTTTCGCGATAGATGAAGCGCACTGTATTTCTGAGTGGGGCCATGATTTTCGACCAGAATACAGAAGATTAAGAGAGATTTTTGAAAAAATATCAAATGTTCCAATTATTGCTTTAACTGCCACTGCAACGCCAAAAGTTCAATATGATATTCAAAAGAACTTGAACATGTTGGATGCAGATGTATTTAAATCTTCTTTTAATCGTGATAATTTGTTCTATGAAATTCGACCTAAGCGAGAAGTTGAGAAAGAAATAATAAAATTCATACGCAAGCACAAAGGTAAAAGTGGAATAATTTATTGCCTTAGCAGAAAAAAAGTAGAGGAAATCGCTGAATTACTTCAGGTCAATGGAATAAATGCCTTGCCCTATCACGCTGGTTTAGATGCTCATACACGTGGAAAACATCAAGATATGTTCCTCATGGAAGATATTGAAGTAATTGTTGCAACGATTGCCTTTGGAATGGGAATTGATAAACCCGATGTTCGTTTTGTTATCCACCACGATATTCCAAAATCATTAGAAAGTTATTACCAAGAAACTGGTCGTGCAGGAAGAGACGGTGGAGAAGGGGAGTGCTTGGCTTTTTATAGCTATAAAGACATTGAGAAACTAGAGAAATTCCTTCAAGGAAAACTCGCTGCAGAGCAGGAAATTGGAAGGCAGCTCTTGAATGAAATTGTTTCATATTCTGAAACATCCGTATGTAGAAGAAAATTTATCTTGCATTATTTTGGCGAGTATTTCGATGAGGAAGGCTGTAACAAAAATTGTGATAATTGTAAAAATCCACGAGAACGGACAGAGGGGCAGACATTTGTATTAATGCTTTTAAATGCTATTTCTTTACTCGAAGAGACACAGAAAGCAAAACATTATTGCGCTTTTTTATCCGGCCATGTTACTGCTGATATTAAGCAATATAAACACGATTTATTTCCAAGCTTTGGAGTTGGGAAAGAGAAAGATGAGCATTTTTGGAATGCCGTAATTAGACAAGTTTGTGTTGGGGGACTTGCAAGCAAGGAAATCGATACATTTGGCACGCTGAAATTGACAGACCAAGGAAAAGAATTCATTAAAAACCCAAAATCCTTTCAATTAATTAAGCAGCATGATTTTTCAAATACTGATGA
Organism: Crocinitomicaceae bacterium; assembly: GCA_044373675.1. GTDB lineage: Bacteria > Bacteroidota > Bacteroidia > Flavobacteriales_D > Crocinitomicaceae > UBA952. The sequence goes on from JBILPT010000024.1 coordinate 14,319, forward strand.
CGATGACACAGTTATTGAAATAGGAGGTAAAGGAGGAGCCTTTGATGAAACTTTATATTCTTTACTTGTAGATATGCGTAAATCTCTGTCAAAGGAAAAGGGAATTCCCCCATTTGTAATTTTTCAAGAACCTTCACTAAAAGATATGTGTTTTCAGTATCCAATTACAGTCGAGGAGCTAACAAATATACAAGGTGTTGGTACAGGAAAAGCCCAGCGTTATGGTGAACCATTTGTTGCTCTGATTGCAAATTATGTTGAAGACAATGAAATTGAACGACCGCAAGACATGGTTGTAAAAACGCTTGTTAACAAATCAGTTCTTAAAGTCCAATTAATTCAAAATATTGACCGTAAACTTCCATTAGAGGATATTGCAGATTCTCAAGGAAAAAGTTTTGGTGAATTACTTGATGAAATTGAGTCAATTGTTAATTCTGGAACTCGTGTAAATATAAATTATTACATTAATACTTTATTGGAGAGCACTGATCAAAACGAAGTTTTTGAGTATTTCACTGAGTCCGAAACAGATGATATAGAGGCAGCTTACAGAGAATTTGATGGTGTTTACACAGAAGATGAATTACGTTTGATACGTATTCGCTTCATGAGTGAACTTGCTAATTAATTCACTTATTTTAGTAATTCTTCAATTGAATTTCGAGAAACTGCATGGTATTGATTTTTTGAGTTCTCAAAAATCTGCTTTGCTAATTTAGGATTTACTTTATTCATTGCTGTATAGATTGGAACTAAGTATTTCCTTCTCCCTACTTTTTTGAGAAATCGTTCTATATTGCTATTAAGCTCAGTATAGTTATTTTCTAAAGCCAAGGTAAACCATTCAGTCATTATTTCAGAATTCCCACAATTTTTAAATCCTAAGTGAACATCAATATCCTTAAGTTTTTCTTTTGAAATACTTTTAGGAAGCGTCCGAATAAAAGTCTGCCATTCTTGTACAATATGGTCTTCTCTTTTTAAGCGTTCTATCATTTTCTTTTTACGCATTTTCCCCTTAATTCGAATTTTTTGATAACTTACTTTAGTTTTAAATATAGCTTTACCTTGAGTAAAATCATTTGCTAAGACTTTCATTTTTTCCAAGCGAGCAGAATGTATTTGAAGACAGTTTTTTGGTAAACCTTCCTTATAAATCCAGTCTAAATGATTGAATTTAACGTCTTTATTCGACAAAAGATTTTTATCTAAATAACGAATAAACTCCTCAGAATTTATTGTTTTAAATGCATTTTTTTCAAAATAGGATTGAATAAAAATATCAAATTTTTTGCGTCCAACTTTTTGCTCTAATGTTTTTAGGAAGAAGGCACCTTTTACATATGCAATATCTGTCATTCCATCGTCTGGATTTCGATTTTTTAAATCTAGAAACAAGCGACTGTCTTCAGGATATTTAGAATTGGCTATTGTTTTTAATTCATCTTGTAATTCATAGAATTCAACTGCAGCGAGAATGTCAGACACGTCTTTACCATAAAGTTCTTCCATGATTCTTTGTTCAAAATATACTGTAAAACCCTCGTTTAACCAAAAGTCATTCCAAGTACGATTAGTTACTAAATTTCCAGACCACGAATGTGCTAATTCATGCGCTACAACAGATGTTAAACTTCTATCTCCTGTTATAATTGTTGGATTAACAAAGGTTAACATTGGATTTTCCATTCCTCCGAAAGGAAAAGAGTAGGGCAGAACTAGTAAATCGTATTGATCCCATTGGTATTTACCGTATATTTTTTCTGCAGCTTGCATCATTTTTGGCAAATCTTGAAACTCGAACAAACAGGCCTTTGCTAATTCTGGTTCGCAATAAAAGCCCGTATTTGGACCTAAGGATTGATAACTTAAATCACCAACTGCTAGCGCAATTAAATAAGATGGAATTGGTTTTTTCATTTCAAAGAAATAATTTCCATCACTGCTTTTCTCTCTTTTATTTTTAGCACTCATAACAGCCATTAAATCATCAGGCACAGATACTTTTGCTGAATACGTTATTCTGTTTGATGGAGAATCTTGAATAGGAATCCATGTTCTCGTTAGTATTGCCTGTCCTTGAGTATATAAAAATGGCTTTGTTTTGGAGGAGGTTAAATTAGAATCTAGCCAATCAAGTGCTGCAGAATTTTCTGTAGTTTGATAATAGATGTTAATCTGTTGTGTCTTATTTTTAGTAGTCACGAGTAAAGGTTGCCCTAAAATGGAATCTTTATCCATATTTCCAATAACGAAATCTGTTTCTTTTTCGTGGTTTTTACTTCCCAGCGTAACCTTTTGAATTAATAGGCCATTGATATCAAAGATTGCAGTATCTGTATTGTTATTATTCATCGTATGCCTTGCAATACCATAAATTGTCTTATTCTCAAAATTTACTTCAAGTTCTAAGTCGAGGTGTGTTGTATGAATTTCTCGAAGATTTGAATAACTATGATCATCAAATGTAGAGTCTGCTAGTTTTTCTGTACTTGTTTCTATGGCACTAGGTTTTTGATCACAAGACATTAATAGCACAACAAGAAAAATTAAGACGTAGAAATTTTTCATTTCAGATTTAATTTTAAAATCCCAAATTTCTCTTTAAATCCTTGAATTGCATAAAGCAATAATTCTTGATTAACAAGATCAAGTTTAAAGGCTTTGGGAACAATTAGTGCATTTAATTCCTTTTTATCCAGAAGAATTTTCCTAGAATGTGTGCCATCTACTTTGTTAATCTGGCAAATTGCTGAGGTATTTCTCAGCCGGGAAAAATTATTGTTCTGTGGTTTTGAATTTTCTCTTGTGTAGGCGCCAAATTCATCATAATTAGTAGCGTTATCATTGAAAATAAAACAAAAGGAAGAATCTGTGTAAAAAGAACTGTAGGAACTGTAAGCCCCTTGATCATTTATAGAAACCTGCGATTTTTTAATGCGTTTTTCCCAATTTAAAGTACTTTTTTCATTTATTTTAAATGCAATTATATCGTCATAATAGTAGTAGTTTACAGAAGATGAAACACCAGTTCTAAAATCTTGACTTACTCTCCGATACATATAGTATTGTTCTATTGAACCGAGAATTGAGCCATCATTTAAGGTAAAAATATCTCTAAGTTTATAGGTGTAAATATCAGGATAGTAAGAACTTATGATTCTTCCTGTATTTTGTCTGTTAATTTGATCGTTATCCGTCCATCTATCATTTGCCGAAACACTCGTTAAAGGTATAAATGCAGAGGAACTTAGACTGTCTTTTTGAGCATCAATAAGAAGTGAAAATACTCCAAGAGATTTATTTGAATTCCCTTTTGCATAAATTCCAATAAGGCTATAGGAAGAGCTATCATTTGAGCCAAGTTGCATATCATCAATTCTCAAGCCCTCTAATTCGAGTGAAAATTCTTTCAGGACATTATTTTTTAATTTATATACATGCACTGCTTTAAAATTCTCATTGTTATTTACAAATAAACGATCGACTGGCTTGATATATTCCGTCAAGCTTATCAAACATTCGCCATTGTTTGTAAGATGATAATTTGATATAATTGTCAGGTTACCATCAAAAGGAAGTGTGTATTCTCCAGTTTGAACTTCATTAAAATTTATATCAAATATTTTGTAGCCATAGGCATCGCTATTCGAAAATTTTCCTGGAATTTGCCAAAAAATAGAAATAAACTTATTGTTGTTTGAGGTAATAATTTGAAAATTTGGTTGGGCATTAAATTTTTTATTCTCGTAATCTGCCATTAAGATTGGCTCCTCTTCTGGCTCCAAGTATTCGTCGTATTTTTGAAGAAAAATCATCATCCTAGAATTAGCAAAATCTGATAGAAAAACACAGGTTTTATTTCCAAAAAAGCAACTTGTTTCAAATGTACCAATTCCAGATTGCGTCTTTAGTTTTACTTTTTTTTCTTCAAGAAAGGTTAAATTCTCGAAGTTATTAAATTTATAAGACCCAAAAGTATTTCCTCCTGACCAACGCAGCACAACAAAATCCCGGCTTGTTTTAGGTAAAATATCCATTAATGAACCTGTATTTTTTTGTAGGTCACTCCATATTATTGGTATTTCCTGACTGTAAATTTTAGCAAGAGAAGCAAGAAAAACAAAAAAGACAAGTGCTTTTTTCATTTATTTTACAAGTTGAATTCCCAAATAATTATGAGGACTAATTAATTTCAGTTCATTTTTTATTTTTTCTTCAAGTTGAAGAGAATCAATAAAGTCATGAACGGATTCTTTGCTTATTTTTTCGTTTTTACGTGTTAATTTTTTAAGCGCTTCATACGGTTTTTCAAATCCTTCTCTTCTAAGAATTGTTTGAATGGCTTCTGCAACAACCGCCCAATTATTTTCTAAATCTTCGGCTATTTTTACTTCATTGATTACTAATTTATTCATTCCATTGATGCAGGATTCTAAGGCAATGACTGTATGTCCAAGTGGAACGCCAATATTTCGGAGAACGGTAGAATCAGTTAAATCTCTCTGTAAACGAGAAACGGGTAATTTTGATGATAGGTGTTCGAATACTGCATTTGCAATACCGATATTCCCCTCAGAGTTTTCAAAATCAATAGGATTTACTTTGTGCGGCATAGCTGAAGAACCAATTTCGCCATCTTTCAATTTTTGCTTGAAATAATCCATGGAAATATAGGTCCACATATCACGGTTTAAATCTAAAATAATTGTGTTTATACGCTTTAAACAATCAAAAAGTGCTGCAAGATTATCGTAATGCTCAATCTGTGTTGTGGTTTGACTTCTTGAAAGGCCAAGTGTTGAATTTACAAAATTATTTGCAAAAAGTACCCAGTCAATTTCTGGGAAAGCAACAAAGTGAGCATTAAAATTACCTGTAGCTCCTCCAAATTTTGCGGAATAGGATATTTGCTCTAGTTGTTTTAATTGATTTTCTATACGCTCACTAAAAACTTGAATTTCTTTTCCTAAGCGAGTTGGTGTTGCTGCTTGCCCATGTGTTTTTGCCAACATTGGAATTTCCTTCCATTCTTGCTTGTAGCGATTTAAAATAGCTATCAAATCATGAATCTGTGGCAAATAAATCTTTTGAATGCCATCTTTTAAAGATAATGGAATTGCTGTATTGTTAATGTCTTGTGATGTCAATCCAAAATGAATATATTCAAGAAAGGATGCAAGTCCAAGGGAATTCATTTTATCTTTCAAGAAATATTCCACGGCTTTAACATCGTGGTTTGTTATTTTCTCTGAGTTTTTAATCCAATTTGCTTCTTCCTCTGTAAAATTCAGATAAATCGCTCTTAAATCAGCTAATTTATCACTTGGAAAGTTTTTGAAAATTGGAATCTCAGTTTGACTCAAGGCAATGAAGTATTCTATTTCGATTTGCACGCGGTAGCGAATAAGTCCAAATTCAGAGAAATAGTCAGCTAATTTTTTTGTTTTCGCGTGATAGCGTCCATCAATAGGAGAAATAGCCGTGAGAGGATTTAAAGTCATCTTTCTAATTAAGTAACAAAGATACGATTTTGATTTTTAATCAAAAAAGCGAATAAATTCAGCTCAAATTTTATTATGTGTACTTATGATTTAGGAAGTTTAGATTAATGAACGACCTGTAATTTTACAAAATTACGCTTGTTTAAAGTTAGGATGTATGTACCAGAATTTAGCATGCTTATATCAAGATTAAGAGAATTAGCGTTTTCAGATGTTTTAGTTAAAACAACTCTGCCAAATAAATCACTTAAGGAAATTGTTGTTTTTTCAAAGGGATTTTCAATTTGAATCGTTATTTCTTTTGAACTTGGATTGGGATACACCAAAAAAGTTTCTTTTTCTTCTTGTTCTAAACCAGCTGAACAACCAAAGCTTGCCAAGGCATTAAAAAGTGTTGTTCTTCGATTGCTGATAAAAGTTTTAAGACCAGGGTAACTCTTATTATCTGCAAGAACTGTTAGCGTTCTATTATCCTCAAATTGTTGGTCAGAATAAGTAAAATTTGGATCAGCAAAAATATCCGCTCGAATGCGATTTGTTAAACTATCAATTATTGGATCTAAGTTTTCATTGCTAAATTGATCGTCCTCCAAAAAAGTACAAAACCAGCTATAAAGTTCATTTTTCGTTTGAGTATCATCAAGTAATCGATAACATAATGGATGACTTGCAGCTGGTGCACCTAAATAATTTAAACCTAAATTTTCCATTTGAGCAACAGACATATTTTGGTTAAATACGCCAAAACAAGAATTAAGATCCCACATAATCCACTTAAATCTATTGTCCGTTGAATCGTGATAAATATAGTAATTGTGTTTGCTACCAATGTAAGAATCAAGACTGACAAAGATATTGCAGATCGCCCAGGTCTTTAAAAATCCAGTAACATCCAAGTTATTATCCAAGGTATCACGAAGTCCAGAAATTGGTGTGTTATTTATTTTATCAATGAATCCTACCAAATCACTCCAATCGTTTGCTGTTTCATTTGTTTTTAATTCATACTTAGGATAATAAGAGGAAGGAGAACTGTTTATCCATCTTAAATCTCCGGAAGGGTCGCCTTTGAATAAATTCCCAACTTGATCATTGAACCATCCATCAATAAAATCCTTATTTACTTCTTCTACAAGGGTGTACAAGCCCCAATAAGTATTGTTGTAATAAACTTTTGCGTATGCAACACGCGGCGCAGGGATACTATTTTTAACAGCAAAGTCACTTAAAATCTTTTCACGAACTCCCGTTGGATCATGGTATAGGTTGTTTAAATTAAACTTATTCAAATCATCAATATCTTGTCCATCAATATTTATGTCTAAGTCAACTTTCATTGATTTTTTTTGATTTTGTATGCCATAAGAAGAGTTTCCTTTGAATTTTACGCCAACAGAATCATATTGAATGCCATCGACAATCATATTACAGGTATAATATTCATCGCTTATTTTTGATGCTGTAAGCGAATCATAAAAGGAAGTGTGGTAAAAATTAAAATAGACTGTATGAATAGCAGAAGATGCAAAGAGAGAATCTCCATCATTGTTGTAAGATTGCGCGCTACTCTTAAATGAAAACAAAGAAAGAAGTAAGCCTCCTAGAAGGATTAAATAAGAATTTTTTAGTCTATTTTTTTGCATGAAATCTCATATTAAAGTGTTAATTTAAATTATTTAGATTTTAAAGTTAGGATAAATTTTTAGTCTTAGAGAAAAAAAAATATGTGTAAATTTGCAGATGCTTTTCTCCAAATTATTTATCCGTTTCAATTGGGTTTCTTTAGTTCTTATTTACCTTGTTGTAGTTGCAGGAAGTTTTGTGCGAGTTACAGGAAGTGGAATGGGCTGCCCTGATTGGCCAAAATGTTTTGGGAAATGGGTGCCGCCGACTGAAATTACAAGTTTACCGAGTAACTACCGGGAAGTTTATTTAGTTCAACGCCAGAAAAAAGTCGAGAAATTTTGTAGCTTTTTAAGTGTTCTTGGTTTCGAAAGTACCGCCACCAAAATAAAAAATGATCCAAGTGTTTATTTAGAAGAATCTTTTAATGCGAATAAAACCTGGGTAGAATACCTCAATCGCTTACTTGGATTTTTAGCCGGAAATATGTTGCTTCTTGGCTTTTTTTGGTTCTTGTTTTACTACAGAAAAAGTAAACTGATATATTTCTCAGCTTTGAATTTGATTTTAATTGCCATTGAAGCTTGGTTTGGGTCCATTGTTGTTGCAACAAACCTAGTGCCGTGGACCATTACAATTCATTTACTTTTAGCCCTTGTAATTATAGCGATTCAAATTTACATTGTTCGAATAGTCAGCCCATCGCAGCAAAAGACTTTCCCGATGAATAAGTTGATGTGGACTTTAGTACTAACTGTATTTTTAATTACCTTCTATCAAATGTTTTTGGGTACTCAAGTACGCGAATCCATCGATGCACTAACAAAGCAGGGATTTGATAAAAGTACTTGGACAGATAAGCTGGGTATGCCTTTTTATATTCACCGAAGTTTTTCGTGGCTAGTTCTTATCATGCTGACTTTTATAGCGTGGAAAAACCATAAAAATCAAAAATTTCTTATTCTTAGAAATGCCTATATTATTTTAGCAGTTGAGTTAGCAAGTGGCGTTTTATTAGCTTATGTTGACATGCCTGGTATTGTACAAATCTCTCATTTGGTTTTTGCAACAATTTTATTTGGCATGCTGTGGATGACTTTACTGCGTGCTGAAAAACAAATTTCTTAGAGAAATTCTTTCAAATTACTTGAAATGATTATTTTTGCGCTTATTAAAGGTCCTATAGCTCATTCGGTTAGAGCAACTGACTCATAATCAGTAGGTGCTTGGTTCGATTCCAAGTGGGACCACTTTTTTTTAAAAAAAACTCTGTAAGTATTATATTTACAGAGTTTTTTATTTTATTATTAAAATATTTGTTAAAACAAATTGAGGTTTTACGAGTAAAAACAATCAAAATGACTCAACGTTTAATTATCAAAATGCTAATAGAAAGGATAAATGAATGCTTCATTTTAAACCCTAATTAATTAAACCAGATCGTTTTAACAAATTCTGCCGTCGCAAAATCTTGATTATTAATAATGGTATTACCGATAAATCCACCTAAAAAACCAAGTGTATCACAATCCCTTGACAAAACCGGCAAAGCCATATCAGCAACACAAGGACCAACATCAAATACGTACACGATATTACTTTGAAAATGATAGGCTTTTATGGTTGCTCCAGTGGCACATGCTTCGGTTGAAAAGACCGTTATTTTGCTTTCTATACAAGGGGGATTTATATCTTCTTCTTTATCACATTGAAAAGCCAGAACAAAAACCAAACTACAAGAAAACAATAAAATGGATATACGGTTCATAGTAAAACTAATTTCAAGTAAATTTAAAAATAAATAGCGAAATATCTTACTGTTGCTGAACTTTCAATTAAATTTTTAACTTAACCCCACTTTAACCTGTTCATTCATCAACATAGGCAAAAGTCAAGCGCAGAGTGGAGTTGTTCGTTTCTTTTTATGCCACCTTCTCCTGATACAAATACTTCTGAAACTCTATAAAAAGTTTTCTAATGTCTCCTCCTTCGCCGAGAATCTCTTTTGCATCTTCCAACGATTGATATTTGTTTCTGAGCAGGATTGGTAATTTTTCTATGTCAAGTTCATCAACGCCAGATTCAACGTATTTGCTTAACACAAATGCGATGAACTCCTTTTGTTTGTCGTCTAATATGGCAAATATAGTTGCTTGTGATGCTGCTACTCGTTGTTCTCTGGTTAATGAGTTGTAATTGCCATTAAATACATATTCCAATACATCAAACAAATCGCTTTTTTCCATATTAACTAATGATTGAACTATCAATAAATCACTTTTAGGAAATCCAGCTGCATCTAATTTTTCTAACAATATTTTTCTTGTATTTGGTTTGCTCCATTGTTTTCTTAATTCTGCTTCGTTTTTGAAAAGATTTGGCAATTCGCCAAAAAGATTATTCAAAAATTGCTCTGCTGAAATTGGTTTCCCATCAGCTAAAAATGAAGTTGAAATCATTGATTGTATTTCACGCTCTTTACCATCACGCAATTTTATTTTAACCTTTTTCTGCTTATTGCAATTACAATTTAATTCCCCACAAATATCACAAGGTTCTTTTTCTGCTTTTTCACAAACACAAGGACTTTGGTCACAAACTATACAAGGTTGTTTTGGCTGTTTTGGTTTATCTGGTTCTGGTTCTAAAGGTTCGCCATCCCACTCTGGGTCTGCAAAGTGATGGTAGGCATCTACATAATCATAAATTGTAAAAAACTCTTTACCATCAAACAAACGAGTGCCTCGACCTACAATTTGCTTAAACTCTATCATTGAATTTACTGGACGCATTAAAACTATGTTACGAATGTTTCTTGCATCAACTCCAGTCGATAATTTTTGAGAAGTAGTTAAAATAGTTGGAATTGTTTTTTCGTTGTCTTGAAACTCTCTTAAAAACTGTTCTCCTATTTCGCCATCATTGGCAGTAACTCGCACACAATAATTAGGATTAGCACTTGTTTTATATTGGTTTACTAAATCTCTAACTGCTGAAGCGTGGTCTTGTGTGGCACAAAAAATAATGGCTTTTTCTTTCTGATTGGCTTCGTCCATATAAATTTGAACTCGTTTAGCCTCTCTTTCCTTAATTTCAATAATGCGATTAAAATCGCCTTCTTTATAGTTTCTACCTTCTTCAATTTCTCCTTCAATTATTTGGTCATCACTGGTATACATATAATCATCTAACGTTGTACTAATACGTTTTACTTTAAACGGAGTCAAGAAACCATCGTT
>JBILPT010000051.1:0-7799 GCA_044373675.1 Crocinitomicaceae bacterium
TACAGTATTTGGAAATGTACATTCAGAATTATTAGTTGCACCATTCAAAATACAATTGGATAATAATCCAGCATCCCAAATATTAATTTTATTGTCTGCAGACAAATCGTTACACGTTTGAGGATTTAAATTAAGATTTACGCTATGTTGAAGATACGAAACAACGTCGTTAGTTTCAAGAGCACTATTGTTATTTAAATCTCCACGAAGTGCAGTTCCATTGCAATTTCCTTGACAGTCAATTACTGCATTACCATAAGCTGTTCCGGCACAATCAACATAAGGCTGACAATTTGGAAGAATCTCGTACCCTTTTTCACCGGCAGCATTCATTGTTATACGAAGACAAACTTGCGCCCAATTATTTGCATAATTCGTTTCATAACGACCTAAAGCATCTGGAGATTGATCCCAATTTACTTTGATAGCTAAGATATATTCAGCAGTATCAACATCTGTAATATCAATCCATTGACATTCTAAACTTCTGTCATATATATCGCCACATTGTTTTGAAATTCCCATGTTTGAACAGCCATATTGGCCAGTACCTCCATCATTGCATTCTAAATCCATTACACAGAATCCATTTTTGTGTCCTATTGGAATATTTTGTCCATCATTCCTGTATAAAATATAATCTGCATATCCTTCATAGTGAGCATGACCATGGCAGTTTCCAAAAGTGAACTGAGTTGGATTTGCAGTGGGATTTCCTACATAATAATCAATGTCACCAATATTTTTTATCCAGGTTGTGAAAGCTAAAACAGTTCGTTGACCATAGCCAGTCATGCAGCCCTCTACAACTTGACAATTTGTTGCCTGTTCTTCTCTTATTTCAAGAGAGTTAAGAATAACATCTTGTAGAATAATTAAATCTGGACCTAAACAATTTGGACTTGGATAATATATACAACTGTTGTTAGATTGCGTAGCATTGGGATTATAATTACAAGCTAGTGGGTCCATACAACCAATAATTGGACCATCATAAATGATTGAAAAACCGATGGGCGTAGAACAGGAAGTAGCTTCATTTATTCCAACTTTTATAATGTAAGTTGTTCCAGCAATTAAAATTGCATTAATATCAGCTAAATTTCCGCAAATAGTGTTATCGTCATTGTAAAATATAGTTCCAGTATTATCTACATTGTAAACATAGGAATTACAAGATTCATAAACCCATAATTTTGTGTCACAAGTGTTTAAGTTGCAGGTTGAAATTGAATACATTCCACTTAATGAAGGTGTGAATGAATAGAATGTGTTTGGATAAGGAGCTGTAAAACTACCAGGAGTAATAGTAATTGGATTATTGCACGCAGAGCCTTGGGGGCAATTAAAAGTATGTGATGAAATATTGCTAAATTGCCCACCTGAAGCAACAGTAATGCCATCTAACTGAACATTGAAAGAACCATTTCCATAGCCACAACATATTCCATCACCATATGAATCATATATTTCGAAACGAACACAAGCATTAGAATCTACGCAGAGTGTGGCATTGTTTGTAGTTCCATTTGCAATTTGAATGTTATTTACAAATACTTTCCAAGTTGTTTCTTGTGGATAATTATCTGGAACAATTGTGATTGTCAACAGAGACTGATTTACTGGGCATTGACCAAAACTATAAAATACAGTAATGAGCATAAAAAATAAAAGTGCTGTAGTTTTTTTCATTGTTTTTTTTTAAAAATAACTAATTATAAAATTATTTAGAAAATTTAAAGTAATCTTTTTGTTGCATTGGACGATTCGCTTCAATTTCTGTTAATGCTTTGCAAGCAATTAAAGTATTTTGACAATCCGCTGGTAATTTCTGGTAATATTTTGTCCCTTCGGTTTTCCATGCCAGCATTTCATCACTCACTTGTTTTATTACTTTCCCAGGATTTCCTACAACCAAGCTTCTTTCTGGAATTATCGTATTGCTAGAAACAAAAGTTAAGGCAGCGATAATAGAATCTTTTCCAATTACAACGTCATCCATAATTACGGAATTCATTCCGATTAAACAATTTTCACCTAAGCTTGCTCCGTGAATAATTGCTCCGTGTCCAACATGGGAACCTTTCTCAAGAAGAACAGTCGTACCAGGAAACATGTGTATTGTACAATTTTCTTGAACGTTACAGCCATCTTCTATGATTATCTGACCCCAATCTCCTCGAATAGCAGCTCCGGGGCCAATGTAAACATTTTCGCCAATAAGTACATTTCCAGTAACCGTAGCGTTTGGATGAACAAAACTAGATGCTTTGACAACAGGAATAAAACCATTAAAAGAATAAATCGCCATTTTATTTAAATAGTAAGTCAGCTTTTGACCTAAATTTCAATAAAGGTACAATTTTGAGATTAAAAAGTAAGTAATTTCCGTTGATTGTTTTACGAATAAAGCACTTGTGCTTAGGGATTTTAATTCTTGTGCTTATCTACAATTGCATCCAATGATTTCATGCCGTCAATTGCCGCAGAAATAATTCCACCAGCATAGCCGGCACCTTCAGCGCAAGGATATAAATTTGAAATTTGAATATGCTGTAAAGTTTCTTTGTTTCTTGGAATTAAAACTGGCGAAGAAGTCCGCGATTCAGGAGCATGAATAACAGCTTCATTCGTGATAAAACCATTCATTTTTTTTCCAAATTCTATAAATCCTTTTCGCAGTCGATTAACGATGAATCGTGGAAAAATTGCATCCATTTCAACGCTGGAAATTCCAGGCTGATAACTCGATTTTGGAAAATCAATAGATTTCTTTTTTTGAATAAAATCGAGTAGTCTCTGAGCTGGCACTTTCTGATTTTTTCCAGCTAATTCCCAACATTTCTCTTCTATTTCACGTTGAAAATTCAAACAAATAAACGGATCATTCGGATCGCCTTTTAGGTCTTTCGGTTCAATACTTACAACAATTCCAGAATTCGAATAGGGATTATTTCTTTTCGAAGGTGACCACCCATTTGTGACCACTTCTTTATTTTCTGTGGCACATGGTGCAATAATTCCACCTGGACACATACAAAACGAATAAACTCCTTTCCCTTCAATTTGTGCGACTAAATTATAGGAGGCTGGAGGTAAATACTCGTCATTTAACCTACCGTGATATTGTATTTTATCAATCAATTCTTGCGTATGTTCAATTCGGACACCAATTGCAAATGGCTTTGCTAAAACCTCAATTTTTTTTCTGTGCAGTAAGTCAAAGATATCTCTTGCAGAATGCCCTGTAGCTAATACAAGATTCGAAATTTTAATTTTTTTATTTCCATTTATCTCGATCTCAGAGATAGTTTGATTTTTTAAAGTAAGATCTGTTAACTTGTGTTCAAAATGAATTTCACCACCGCAATCAATAATCTTTTCGCGTATCGCTGTAATTATTTGCGGAAGTTTATTTGTTCCAACATGCGGGTGTGCTTCAACTAAAATATCTTCGTTTGCTCCGAAATATACTAGCATTTGAAGTATTCGTTCAACATCTCCACGTTTTTTAGAGCGCGTGTATAACTTTCCATCTGAATATGTTCCTGCTCCTCCCTCACCAAAGCAATAATTTGATTCAGAATTTACTAGCCCTTCTTTGTTTAGAATCGCTAAATCTCGTCTTCGCTTTCTGACATCTTTTCCTCTTTCAAAAATAATTGGTTTAAATCCTCTTTCCAATGCTCTTAATGCAGCAAACAGTCCTGCAGGTCCGGCACCAATTATATGAATGCTTTCTGATTTTTTGACATTTTTAAAGTCGAAATCAAAGTTGACAGCTTCACTGAATTCCTCTAATGAAACTAGAAAGTTTAGATTTATTTTTATCGCTCTTTTTCGCGAATCTATACTTCTTTTTTTTAATAGAAAGTAGATTTTTTGGTCCTTTTCACCAACAAATTCTTGTTTGAGCTTAGCAGAAATAAATTCAGAATTCCTTGCTTCTTCTGGAGAACATTGAAATGAAATTTCTTCCATTATCCCTCAAAAATTAAGGAAATCCACCAACCTTTATTATACAATTTTTCAATTGGGCGATCAAAAGGTGTTTGTTCTTGGATTAAAACATTTCTAACTCCGTGCGAATATTTTAATTCTACAGCAAATTTAAAGTAGGTAGCAAAAAACTCAAGGCCTCCTCCAATTTGCCCCTGAAAGTCATTCTTCCTAATTTTTAAAAAAGGATCGATAAAATTTTGCGAGGAATTTTCTTGAGATTGTAAATCTAAGGAATAAGAGCCTCCCAAAAGAGCATAAGCAGTAAAGTTATTTAGGCGCTTGGCTCGAAACATTAAAATGAAAGGAAAAGATAAATTTGTAGAATTTACGCGTTGGTCTTTTAAATAGATTAGTGTATCAAATGCCGTGATTTTTTCGAAGGTATAGCTCAAAACTCTTTCTTCAAAAGACAATGTAGGCATAAAACGTAATTTCAAAAGCGGAGTTCCTAATTTTAAAGTTGTTAGAATTCCGAGTTGACCACCTATTGTTGGATTATTTTTAATTGCCTGTAAAGAATAAAGAGCATTGTAAAATTGATATTGCTTATTGTAAACATCTAATTTTTCATATTTGGTAAAATCAGAGGTATTGGTGCCAAGCATAAAACCAAAATGAAAAAGTCTTTTATCAAAACTCTTATAGCGTTCTTGAAAGTAATTTTGAGAAAAAACTAAGTTTAGAGAAAAATAAAAAAGAAAGAGAACAGAGTATTTCATTTGCTATTTATAACGAAAGATGATTTGCTTTGTTGCAGATTTATTTTGTTCCTGTATAAATAGTTGCAATTCCACCAGATAGAATAATAGATTGCACAAAGTTGTAATTTAATTTTTTAAGGATATTTTCAAATTCTTTTCCCTCTGGAAATGCAGCTACACTCTCTGGGAGATAGGCATAAGCTTGTGGATCTTTTGAAATTCTTTTGCCAAAAAATGGAATAAAGTATTTTGAGTAAAATGAAAATACTTGTTTTACAGGAAATTTTTTCGGTTTTGAGAATTCTAAAATCACTATTTTTCCACCTGGTCTTATTACTCGCAACATTTCACTTAAACCTTTTTCGAGATTTTCAAAATTACGAACGCCAAATCCAACTGTCAATGCATCAAAATAATTGTCTTCAAAAGCCAAGTTTTCAGAATCTCCTAAGATCATTTTTATGGTCTTATCATGTCCTTTATTTTTCATTTTTTTTGCTCCAACCTCAAGCATTCCAGAAGAAATATCTACACCAATTACTTCATCAGGATTTAATTTTAAACTTGCAATAGCAAAATCACCAGTGCCCGTTGCGATATCAATTACTTTTTTAACCTCAAGGTTTTTTAATTGCTTAATTGCTTTTTTTCGCCACAAGTGATCAATTCCAAGTGATAGGAAATGATTTAGGAAATCGTAATTAGCAGAAATATTATTAAACATTTCAGCTACTTCCTCTTTTTTAGATTTCTCAGAATTATATGGTTTAACTAGTTTTTCAGGCATATTTACTCCAACAAATAGTTAGCTTAGAAGTTCAGAAACCTCTTTTAATAAATCATTTTTAGAGATGCTTACTACACCTGATTTTTCACAGACTAAACCACCGGCTAAATTTGAAATTTCAGCAATTTGTTTTGTGCTTGCACCTGAAATTAAACACAAGGTTGCTACTGCAATAACAGTATCTCCAGCACCTGAAACATCAGAAATACTTCTCATATGAGCTGGCACGTAATATTTTTCAGTATGGTTTTTAATGAAGACACCATTTTCTGAGAGTGTTACAAATGAAATCTCATTCTGTAATTTTTCTTCCAATACTTCAATCCCTTTCTCAAATAATTCTTTATTCGAACTAAAATCAAAATTGATGTTTAATCCTTCCTTTAATTCTTTTAGGTTTGGTTTGAATAGACTTACACCTTTGTAGCTTAAAAAGTTTTCTTTTTTGGGGTCTACAGCTGTTGGAATATCTTTCTCTTTAGCAATTTTAATTGTATTTTGAATTACCAAATCTGTTAAAACACCTTTGTTGTAATCTTCAAATATTATTCCATTAACACCTTGATTTATAATATTTTGAATAGTTTTATTTAATTTAATTTCTTCACTTTCTAACAAAGGAAAAGTACTTTCTGAATCAATACGAAGTAATTGTTGTTTATTGGAGATTACTCTTGTTTTTACTGTGGTTTTCCTCACCATACTTTTAACAAGACCATCTGTTGAAATTCCATTTTTCTCAAATAAATTTAGGAGTTTATCACCTGAAGAGTCCTCTCCAATAACACCACAAATTATCGGTTTTGCTCCTAAGGCGAGTAGGTTCAGAGCAACATTTCCAGCTCCGCCTATACGTGCATCTTCGTTTTCTAGGGAAACAATCGGAACTGGTGCTTCTGGACTAATGCGATTTACTTTGCCCATAACATAGGCATCTAGCATTACATCACCAATAACAAGTATTCGCAGTCCATTAAATTTATCAAATAAGTCTTTGTAATTCACTAGCGTAAGTTTAAAAGCGCATTTTTAATTCTTTTCATTGCTTCTGTCAATGTTTTTTCTGAAGCAGCATAGGAAATTCGCATACAATTAGGATCTCCAAAAGCATCTCCACCAACAAGTGCAACAAGTCCCTCTTCCAAAAGATACATACAAAGTTCATCAGAATTAGAAATTATTCTACCATTATATGTTTTTCCAAAAAAGGCGGAAACATTAGGGAATACATAGAAAGCTCCTCCAGGTTTATTTGAAATAAGCCCTGGAATTTCTGCAAGAGCATCTAAAACCAATTTTCTTCGGCTTTTAAATGCACCAATCATTTCGTCTAATATTTTTGGATTAGCATTCATCGCTGCAATAGCTGCTTTTTGTGTAATAGAACAGGTTGCAGATGTAAATTGACCTTGAACTTTATCACAGGCTGCTGCAATATCTTTGTGAGCAGCAATATAACCAAGTCGCCAGCCAGTCATAGCCCATGCTTTAGAAACTCCATTTACCGTAACTACCTGATCGTATATTTCAGGGAATTGCGCCAAACTTTCGTGTTTTCCTTCAAAATTTATGTGTTCGTATATTTCATCGCTAAGTGCGATTAAAGAGGGGTATTTTTGTAAAACGTTTGCTAAATCTTTTAATTCATCTTTGGAATATACAGAACCAGTAGGATTACAAGGGGTAGAGAAGAGCATTAATTTTGTTTTTGGGGTAATTGCTGCTTCGAGTTGAGCACCCGTAATTTTAAAATCATTCTCAATTCCTGCATGAACGATAACTGGAATTCCTTCTGCTACTTTGACGATTTCCAAATAAGAAACCCAGTAGGGAGCAGGTATAATAACTTCATCTCCAGGATTTATTAAACTTAAAACAACATTTGCTATTGACTGCTTTGCGCCAGTAGAAACAACAATTTGATCTTTTGTATAAACTAAATTATTATCGCGTTTAAATTTTAAGGCAATACTTTCTCGCAAATCATCGTAACCCGGAACTGGCGTATACATCGTGAAATTATTGTTCATTGCTTCAAGCGCAGCATCTTTTATAAATTGAGGTGTAAAAAAATCTGGTTCACCCAAAGAAAGAGAAATAATGTCTTTTCCTTGCGCTTTTAATTCTCGGCTTTTCCTTGACATTGCAATGGTTGCCGATTCTTCCATTGTTAATAAACGTTCCGATAATCGAATCATGTAAAAAATTTTAACAAAGGTACTATTTTAAATAATTACAAAAAGATATCAATACTTACATTCTTTTAATTTCAATTCTTCTATTCCTCTAATAAATCAGGACGTCGTTTT
>JBILPT010000007.1:0-71736 GCA_044373675.1 Crocinitomicaceae bacterium
GAACCTGTGCAAGAAGTAAGCACAATTAATAAAGCTGAGATACTTAAAATATTTTTTTTCATAAAATTGTTTTTTAAAATTTCACTAAGTTATCATTATTTTTTTACCCAATTAGTATTGAGTAGAGTTCGGAATTTAGAGTCTATTTCATCCCCATTATTTGAATAATTTCTTTGTGCTGAGGAAATTCTTTTAGTAAATCCGCTCTTTTTATTAATTCAAAATCTGCAAAATCAAAACCTGGAGAAACGAGACAAGAAACAAGACTATATGTATTTTTTTCTAAAACTTGACTTCCAAAAATGGTATTTTTAGGAACTATAAAATGTGGAGTTTCCCCTTTGTTTAATTCCAATCCTACAAGATGTTTATGATGTCCGTATTTATCAAGAGTATGAACTACTAGTGGACTTCCAGCATGAAAAAACCAGTGTTCATCGCTCTTTATACGATGAAAATGAGAAATATCTTCTGATCGCAATAGGAAATAAATAGTAGTCACTAAATTACGATTGACATCTTTTAGTACTTCTTTTGAACGATAAGTTTCGCGGTAAAAACCACCCTCAGGATGAGGAATTAAATTTAATTCTTGAATAAGAAATTCAATTTTATTATTCAATTGGACCATTTTGAAAAATTGAACCACTACGATTAGAATTTTGAAAAAAATACCTTAAATCAATAGAAAGATAGGAGCCATTAACAACCTGATAAACGCTAGAAATTCCAGTATTTACATAAACATAAGTTGTACGAATATCGAAAAGCTTTGAAAATGGAATTTGTGCAGAAGCGCCAATATTAAAAAATCCACTTTTCTTTGTTCGGTATTCAAAACCTATATTGGCATTTAAAGAAGCTCCAAACATGTTTGCAATTGAAGTATATCCCTGGTGGACAAATATATTTTTATTTTCAGAAACATCTTTTCGAATATTTGTAGGCTTAAAATTAACAGAAACTCCTAATGCCGCAGTAGCATAAATTTCTTTTGCCAACTTAATATAAATTAACCCGTTTAATGGAATATCATATTGAATGTAGGAAACAACTGTGCTAGCAGAAAAATTAGAGTCCAAAACAGCCGCACTAAGCTCAAATTTCCGTTCCAAGTAATTTATTCCCGTTTCAATTGCTATTAATTCTGTTAAGCCAACACGAACATTTGCACCATAAGAAATTCCGGGTAATTGACGAATTGATTGTGTAAGATAATTGTTGCTATCAGAAATAGTACTCGTTCCTCCGCTCAATACAGATGGAATTATCGATCGAACTTGAAATCCAAAATAATTTGGAAATCGACCATTTTTTCCTAACTGAGAATACGCAGTGGCTATTTGAAACAAAAAAAAGAGTACAAGAAGATTCTTCATCGCGTTGTTTTTACAGGTGTTCCTTGTTTTGATCCATTAATAGAATATCCAATCGCCGCAAGAATAATCATTGTTAATCCAAATAAAACTATAAACCAACGAAAGAACTTTCCTGGAATTAAGAATTTTTTGTGTTTCGCTTCTACTGTAATATTTATTTTTTGAGCTTTATTGTAATCTGAATGATGCAAGCCAAATAAGTAAACTAGCAGCTGTCTTTTTTGATCTTGACTTTCTTCAAACCAAATTTTTTGTTCTTTCAATAGCTCACGAAAAGAATTGGCGCGTTGTTCATCAGCGAAACGAAAAACAACATAATCATTGTTGGTTGGATGATTCGTGTAATTTACAAAGCCTAAATCTAAATGCTCTATTTTTTTATCCATTTCGTATTAAATTCAAGGGGTTTGCGGTGTGCTGTAGGCCAATCAATCGATGGATAACCAATGTAAAATAAACCCAAGCATTTATCAATTTCATCCAATTCTAAAAAGTCATTCATTTCTGAAGAATAAATTAACTTTGGTGTCGACCAGAATCCACCAAGTCCATATGCCGTGCAAGAAAGATGCATGTTTTGTATCGCACAAGCTACTGCCTCTATTTCCTCTATTTCTAAAATTTTATTCTCTTTTTGACGCTTCATAGAAACTGCAACAACTGCAGATGCGAGGAGAGGTCGACGAATTAATTTTGCTAATTTCATGTCATTTTGAAGTTCCTTTGGTGTGATTTTTAAATAGCTGGCACCCAAAAAACTACTTAATGTAGATAAACCATCTTCCACAAAGACATGAAAACGCCAAGGTTGCGTATTTCCATGAGTTGGTGCCCATTGGGCATTCGTAAGTATATTTTCCAATTGTTCCTTATGAACTTTTCTATCTGAAAATTGTTCAGGATATATAGTTCTTCGCGAACGTATTAATTCATTAATCTCAGATAGATTGAATCGCATTAGACACTGATTTTAGACAAAAGTAAAACGATATTTACAATAAGTGAATTATTAGCGTAAAGTTTTAAATTATATAATTAAGAAGCTAAATCGGTTTTAGATTATAATTAACAAGTTGTATTGATTATTTTTGTGCTCCTATGAAATTTCTTATTGCTTTTTTACTAATTTCTAACTTGCTTTTTTCTCAAAATCCTAGTGGAGAAGGAATTATTTTCGGGAAAATCAGTGATAGTAAAACAGCTACTCCTTTAGAATATGTCTCTGTTCGCTTATTTAATCAAATAGACTCAAGTCTTGTTACTGGTGTTTTTACAACTCAAAACGGGAAATTTAATTTTGAGCGAATTGCAAACGGAAACTATTTTATTCGGCTATCGCTTATTGAATATGAGGATTTTCTTTTTCCAGATATTATACTAAGTGCAAGCTTAAAAATTATTAATCTTGGTAATCTTCGCCTAATCAAAGAAAAAATTTCAAATTTAAATGAAGTAAAAATTGAAGGGAAACTAAATTTACTTCAAACTGGAATAGATAAGAAAGTTTATAATGTAGGTGAAGATATTTCAGTGCGTGGAGGAACTACCAATGATATTTTAAATCGTTTGCCCTCCGTTGAAGTTGATCAAGAAGGTCGAGTTATGCTGCGTGGAGAAGGAACGGTAATTATTTTGATAGACGGGCGTCCAAGCTCTCTTTCTGGAGGAAATGGAAAAACACTTTTAGATGCATTGCCTGCTAGCTCTGTTGAAAGAATTGAAATTGTTACTAATCCATCTGCTAAGTATGACCCAGACGGAACCTCAGGAATTATAAATATTGTTCTTAAGAAGAATAAACTGAAAGGATTCAATGGTTTAGTCTCAAGTAATCTTGGTTCAGGAAATATAAAAAATGGAAATGTGCTTGAGGGATCGCTATCTTTAAGCTACCGAAATGCAGGTTTTAATGTCTATGGAAGTTTCAACGAACGCTACACAGATGGTTATAGAAATAACATATCTTACATTAAGCAAAGTCCAGAAAACGGAATTACGAGCATTTTAGATCAAAAAAGAACTGGCGAAGATTTGAATGCCGGAAGGACTTTTAGACTTGGCGCCGACTTTAATTTAAAAGAGCGTAATACGATTGGCTTTTCAACAACAGGAAATGTAGGTCAACGCGATCGCACAGGAGATTTATGGAATTCATCATTTGATGGAATAGGAAATCTTACTCAATTCTGGCAAAGAACTTCCTACGATCCATCTCAACAAAAAAATATTGATGTAAATGTCAACTACAAATATGATTTAAAAAAAGAAAAAGGAAACCTAATAATTGACATAAATAAATCCTTTGGAAATGATGCAACTCAAGGATATTATGAAGAAAATTATTTTAATTTAGACTCCAGTATTTCCTCAACTCCTTCGTTGTTACAGCAATTATTCAACAAAGAAAAAAACAATATTACAACAGCACAAGTAGACTTTAGCTACCTTTTACCAAAAATAAGTGCTCGAATAGAAACTGGGTCAAAGATGATTCTCAGAAATCAAAAAGTTGATACCTATTCTGAGGAATACGATACCTTAAGCGAACAATATCAAGAAAATAATTTAGCAAACTTTCTTTATTCCTACGATGAACAAATTTATAGTCTCTATGGTATTTTTGGGCAGCAACTAGGAAAATTTAAATACCAAGGTGGCATTCGTCTCGAAAAATCCTATCAAATACCTAATCTTATTTCAGATACAATTCGCATCGTAAATGATTATTTTAACTTTTTTCCTTCAGCACATTTACGCTATTCCTTTTCAAAAAAATCAGAACTTGGATTGAGTTACAGTAAACGTATTACGCGTGCGGGATCTGGTGAACTAAATCCTTTTACAAGTTACTCTGATCCTTTTAATTTGAGAAAAGGAAACCCTTACTTACAACCAGAATTCATTAATTCATATGACTTATCGTATACATTGGAACAAAAAAAAATAAGTTTTTCAGCAAGTACATTCTATAGAAATAATACTGCAGTAATTTCTCGTGTGAAGGAATTTTACCCAGATAACACGAGTGCCGTAACTTACAAAAACATTAATGAAACAAACAGTTTAGGAACTGAATTTACCATAAACTATAAACCATTTTTATGGTGGCGCACTACATTTTCATACAACGGAAACTATATTTGGTATATTTCAAATCAAGAAGATTTACCAAATCGAGAAGGATATAATCATAACTTTAAAGTTAATAGTACCATTGATTTTTGGAAAAAAACTGCCAGTATTCAACTAAGTTATGCCTACAATGGACCAAGAATAACAATTCAAGGAACTGCTCAACGAACAGGTCCATTTGATATAGCATTTGAAAAGAAACTGATGGAGGGAAAATGGTCAGTTGGAACTCGAGTTTCTGATATATTCAACCAACAAGGCTTTAATATGGAACTTACAAGAGCAGGGATTTATCAAAGCTCGGAATTTAAATGGCTTACAAGAAGAATCTATTTGACCTTAAGTTACAAATTTGGAAAATTAGAAATATCAAACAAAAATAAAATGCCTGGATCTGAGGCAGGAGATAATTAATCACTAAAAATTAATTTTTAATAGTATGAAAAATGTTGCACTTATTACCGGAGCATCAAGTGGTATTGGTAGAGAATTAGCAAAAATACACGCTCAAAGTGGCGGTGATTTAGTAATAGTGGCTCGAAGAATTGAATTACTAAATGAACTGAAATTAGAATTAACAAAAGAATTTGGAATTGAAATTGAAGTCCTGCAACAAGATTTAACTCAAAAAAATGCTGCACAAACTATTTTCAAGTTTACACAAGAAAAAAATATCAAAATTGCTTACCTCATAAACAATGCTGGATTTGGTGGTCATGGACTTTTTATTGATCGCCCAATCGAAAAGGACATAGAAATGATACAACTCAATGTGTTGGCATTAGTAGAAATTACACATCTCTACTTACAAGAAATGCGAAAGAATAACTTCGGAAAAATATTAAATCTTGCTAGTACAGCTGGTTTTTTTCCAGGTCCACTTCAAGCAACTTATTTTGCTACCAAAGCCTTTGTTATTTCCTTTACAAGAGGTTTAGCACAAGAACTTAAATCAACAAATATATCTATTACAGCACTTTGTCCGGGACCTGTTAAAACAGAATTTTCTCAGGTAGCAGGAATGGAGAATACCAAGCTATTTGAACATGGTGTTACTGCATATAAAACAGCAAAAAAAGGATATCAAGCGATGATGAAAGGCAAAATAATCTGCATTTCACAAGCAAGTTTAAACTTCGGCATTCGTTTCATCGTTCCTTTTCTTCCGAACTCAATTTTAGCAAAAATAATTGAGAAAGCACAGGCATAGCAGCTGACTTAAAATTGAAGATCAAGTCTATCTTCACTAAAAATAAAGAATAAATTGTAATTTTGTTTTTAAATGCTAATACCACTCTTTCTAAACGATATCGCAGGGTCCGAAATATTGGTGATTATTTTTGTTGTACTTATTTTTTTTGGATCTAAAAGTATCCCTGGAATTGCAAAAACACTCGGAAAAACACTTTATCAAATTAAAAATGCCTCTGCTGAATTACAAAATGAAATTAAAAAATCAGGTTTTGATATAAAAGAAGATTTAAAAATAAGTAACTTAATTAAAGAGCAGCAAGAAGAAATAACACGTCCAATGGATCAAGTTTATTCAGAAATAGAAAATACAATGCATTATTCTTCTGAAAGTGGAAGTACTGAAAAAATAATACCAGAAAATAAAGTAGTAATAAAAGAAGAGCTTAAACCGACAACTAAAAAAGTAGAAAAATGATTCAAGTTGGAATAATTATGGGCAGTAAGTCAGATTTACCTATTATGAAAGCTGCAAAGGAATTTTTAGATGAAATTGGTATTTCTTGCGAATTAAAAATTGTTTCTGCACATCGAACACCTGAGTTGATGATTGAGTACGCTCAAAATGCTTCAGCAAGAGGCTTAAAAGTGATTATTGCAGGAGCAGGAGGTGCTGCGCATCTTCCGGGTATGACAGCATCTATGACATCTCTTCCTGTAATTGGTGTTCCTATCAAATCTTCGAATTCAATAGATGGCTGGGATTCAATTTTAAGTATTCTTCAAATGCCCAATGGAATTCCTGTTGCAACTGTTGCTTTAAATGCTGCTAAAAATGCTGGAATTCTTGCAGCTAGAATAATTGGAAGTTTCGATAAATCAATTCAAGAAAAATTAGATGCCTACGCACTAACAATGAAAGAAACCGTAATTAAAAGCGGGGAGAATTTATAGTTTTGTATACTCCAAACTAGTTATACAATAAATATTTTTTGCGGATATCTAAAAATTTATCCAAGCCAGGCTTCCAAGTTTCCCGTATTTCTTTTGCTGACCAACCTTTAAGTATTTGTTCTTTCAAAGTTGCTGTTCCTGCTAGGCAATTAAAAAAACCATTTTGATCAATAAAAGCTGTAGAATCCCCCAGTAAATCGCGTGCTAGAAGTAAATAACTTAGATTAATCTCATATATTCTTCTAATTGGTTTTTTAGACAAATTAAAACCCGGACAGTTTTTGTTTACATGTAAAGGATTTTTAGCTCCTACTTGGGGAATTGGCGTAAAAGAAAAACTTCCAGAAGGAAATTTTGGATGACCAAAAACCTCAAAAGGTTTTTCAGTTCCTCTTCCCACACTTACAGTTGTTGCTTCAAAAAAACAGAGACTCGGATAAAGAGATATCGCTTCATCCGATTTTAAATTTGGAGATGGAGCAACAGGAAGACTATATATTGTTTTATGTGTATAATTTTTACAAGGTATTATCCAAAGATTACAAGATGCAGACCTACTTAACCATCCTTCACCATTTACCATCATTGCGTATTCGCCAATTGTCATTCCATAAACAATAGGAACTGGATGCATTCCAACAAAAGATTTGTAAGCTAGTTCCAAAACTGGTCCATCTACATAATGTCCGTTTGGATTTGGCCTATCTAATACTAATAATTGCTTATTATTTTCCGCACAAGCTTCCATTACATAATGAAGTGTTGAAATAAATGTATAAAACCGAACACCTACATCTTGAATGTCATATATTACAATATCAACATCTTCAAGTTGACTAGCGGAGGGTTTTTTATTATTTCCATATAAAGAATAGAGAGGAAGACATGTTTTTTCATCAACTGAATGATCAATCTTTTCTCCAGCATCAATATCTCCTCGAAATCCGTGCTCTGGAGAGAATACTTTAACAACATTTAAATTTAAAGCGAGAAGCGTATCTACTAAATGAAGACCTTTCACCATTGAAGTTTGATTACCAACAACTGCAATTCTTTTTCCAACAAGCGAATCAATAAATAAATGGAGACGATCAATTCCTAAAATGGGATTTTTGGGACTTTGAAAAAGGTGCATTTTAGCATTATCAATGCGTAAAGAATCTTCTCTAATAATTATTGTTCCTGAAATAGGAGATTCTCCTTTTACTTTTTGAGAACAAGAAATAAGTAAAAACACTAAAATAGTTTCAAGACAAAGAACCTTTCCGTATTTTTGAAACAAAAACAAAATAGTTGTGTCTTTCGAATTTTTCATATCTAATCGTCTCGTAAAAAATAAATCGCAAGATAAAAAAGTTTCTAAACCAATTGTACGCATATCTGTCATAAGTATTGCACTAGCAATTGTTGTTAACTTAATTACTATTGCTATTGTAACGGGCTTTCAAAATGAAATTAGAAAAAAAATTACAGGTTTTAATGCTCCACTATTTATCTCAAAAGCTGGCTCTACAAGTATTTTTGAATGTGACCCAATACTGAAAAACGAGCAACTTGCTACAGAAATAAAAAAGATAGATTTTATCACTAAAATAAGCCCTGTATCATATAAACCTGGCTTGTTACAATCTTTAAAGTTCATAGACACGTTGAAATTACTGAATGGAAAGGATTCACTTATTCAAAGACAGGAAATTTTAGGTGTTTTAATGAAAGGTGTTTCTGGAAATTACAATTGGGATTTCATTAAAAAAAACTTGAGTGTTGGGCGCTTACCTAATTATAATCAAGCTTCCTTATCAAATGAAATAATTTTATCCGAAAAAATTTGCGCACTTCTAAACTTTAAACTTAATGAAGAAATCAGGTGCTTTTTTATGAAAGAACAACCATTAGCTCGTCGTTATAAGATTGTTGGTATTTTTAAAACAGGATTAGAAGATTACGACAAAAAAATTGTTTTTTGTGATTTAAGAGAAATACAAAAACTAAATGAGTACAGTATTGCCTCATCAATTCAAATAGATGACTCATTACACAATTCAAATTCAATAGTTTGTAGAGCAAAAGTAAGCAGCAATGCAACAAATCTTTTATTTGACTGGGGAAATGGACCTGATATTTATTCCGGTTTTTACTTGAAGCAATTGAAAGATACTACAATTCGATTGATTTTACATGATATGAATTACAAAACCAATAAATCAATTCCAATAGATACTAGTTTTTTGATAATAAATGTAGAAAATCCTCTTTTATGCATTGACATATCAAAAAATAAAGATGGAACTATGATAATCAATGAAGTTAACGATGACGAATACAGCTTAACATCAAAACAAGGGAGAATACTTGTTAAATCAATTCCTGGAAAAGGCAATTATGAAAACTATATTTCTGGATATGAAATTGAAATTGAAGACTGGAAAAATATTGAGCAGGTAAAACATAAGTTAAAAGGAATAATTGAAATGAGACCTGACAAAAATGGGCAGCTACTGCAAGTTAGTAGTGTAGAAGATAATGAAAGTGATTTGTTTGCTTGGTTAAGCTTCCTAGATATTAATGTTCTTATCATTATTATTCTGATGCTTATAATTGGAATTATTAATGTCGGATCTGCAATGTTGGTGATTATCGTTGTTCGTACAAACCTTATCGGAATTCTAAAAGCAATGGGGGCAACAAATTGGAGTATTCGCAAAATCTTTCTTTATCAAGCTGCCTATCTTATTATAAAAGGATTATTCTATGGGAATTTAATTGGATTAAGCTTATGTTGGCTTCAAAGTACATTTGGTATAATTTCCTTAGATCCAGAAATCTATTACATTGAAAAAGTTCCAATTGAGCTAACATTTTTTAGTTTGCTAATTATCAATCTTATCACTTTTTTTGTTTGTATTGTCTCCTTAATTCTCCCTAGCTTTGTTGTTACTCGTATTAGCCCAACAAAAGCCATCCGTTTTAATTAAATAAGATGATATTTAAACCTGGTGATAAAGTTAGTATTCTAAACGAAAGTGGACTTTTCATATTTTTACGTGATAAAAATAATAGAGCACTAATTCAAGATGAAAATGGATTTGAACGCATCGTTGATTACCGATTTCTTCTGATCTATAAAGTATTTAAAGTTACAGATACATATTTAAAAGCTGAGGATATAACAGAAAAAAAGGTGGCATTAAATAAGACTTCAACTATTCCAGAAATTGATTTACACATTGAGAAATTATTAGAAAATAGTTCTCACCTAAGCGCACACGAAAAATTTTTATTTCAATTGGATACCTTTAAGAAGTTTACAAATAAAATGCTAACGGAAAGACAGAGTAAATTTGTGGTTATCCATGGAGCTGGGGAAGGAAAATTAAAGAGTGAAATTCAATCGTTGTTGCAATCAAGAAAAGGATTTAAAATGCACGATAAACATATTTCAAACGGAAAAGTTGGAGCATCTCTAATTGAAGTTTTTTTGTCTGAAGCTGAGAAATTTTAGCCCTATTTATTTTAAAAAAATGTAGTGAAAAACTATTTTTTCCAGTCCCAACATACATTTTCTTTCCCTAATCTAAAAGTAAGCATTGCTCCTGCATATACATACCAATCACTTGTTCTTGAATTTCCTCTACTACCGTAGCGCGTTCCATCCAAACTCTGATTTGATAATGAACCTGCTAAAGTGCCGTTTAAAGAAGGAATAAGATTTGTATTTGGAGAATATGAAGCACCAACATCATCTATATAATCTGTATATGTTTTTCGAATAGCCACGTCAAAACTAAATGCCGCAGATTTACCCAAAGAAAATTTTGCGCCCAATCCAAGCGGTATGCAAATTTGTATATTAGAATACCTATCTCTTCCAATTTGACCTTCTGTACCAAGCGGCTTAAGTGTAATTTCTTGGCCATTGTAGTTTGTTTTGGGATTCATATAAAAAGCACCGAATTGAGCCAAAATATAGGCAGTCCCTGGATAGCGCTTATGTCCTAATTGGAATGGTAAATAATGAAACTCAATGCCTCCAACTAGCTCATGTATATCTGTGTGGAAATTTAAATTTCTATTTTTATTAATTGTAATCTTTGAATCTTTATCATCAGCATCCAAGCTACCATAAGTATAATTAATACGAAGGGTTAAACGTGAATGGTAATTAAAACGATACATCAATCCACCTGCTAAATTGGTTTCGTAAAACGGTCTAAATTGATTTAAATCGCCAATATAATACATTGTTCCAAATGAAAACCCAAGTTCTGAGCGCGTCCAATTATTAGACTGTTGTGCATTAAATTTAAGACAACTAAAACAAAAAAATAAAGAAAATAGAAGCTTTTTCACTTGTTTTATAACGTTTTAAAGCTAAAATTATTACATTTTAAAGTACTATGAGTAAAAAGTAAAG
Source organism: Crocinitomicaceae bacterium (assembly GCA_044373675.1). Classification (GTDB taxonomy): domain Bacteria; phylum Bacteroidota; class Bacteroidia; order Flavobacteriales_D; family Crocinitomicaceae; genus UBA952. The sequence goes on from JBILPT010000007.1 coordinate 11,071, forward strand.
ACAATAAAATAGAAAAACTTATGAAATTTTAATTCCTCTTTTACGCTCCGTTTCCTTTAATAATACTTTTCTAATACGAAGATTTTGTGGAGTTACTTCAACATATTCATCACCTTGAATGTATTCCAAGCACTCTTCTAAACTAAAGAGTTTTGGGGGAGCAAGTCGAACCTTTTCATCCGCACCTGAGGAACGCATATTTGACATTTTCTTAGTCTTTGTTACATTAACACATAAATCACCTGCACGAGAATTTTCTCCAATAACTTGACCTTCATAAATATTTTCATTTGGTGAGATAAAAAATTTCCCACGTTCTTGAAGATTATTTAAAGAAAAAGGTATTGAGGTTCCCTGCTCTAAAGAAATTAAAGAACCATTTTGTCGACCAGAAATTTCACCTTTATAAGGTTGATATTCAACAAATCGATGATTCATAATTGCTTCACCAGCAGTTTGCGTTAATAAATAATTTCGGAGACCTATAATACCACGCGAAGGAATTTCAAAAGTAATAATCATACGTTCACCTTTTGGAACCATGTTTTTCATTTCCCCTTTTCGTTTTGTAACAGCCTCAACTGCAGTTCCACTATGAATTTCAGGTAAATCAATTGTCAATTCTTCAACTGGTTCGCATTTAACACCCGTAACTTCTTTAATGATAACTTGAGGTTGTCCAACCTGCATTTCATATCCTTCACGACGCATTGTTTCAATTAAAACTGATAAATGCAAAACACCTCTTCCAAAAACCATCCATTTATCTGCTTTGTCGGTATCTGAAACACGCAGTGCAAGATTTTTTTCTAATTCTTTTTGAAGTCGATCTGAAATGTGTCGAGATGTTACAAATTTTCCTTCCTTTCCAAAGAAAGGAGAATCATTTATAGAAAAAAGCATACTCATAGTTGGCTCATCCATCTTAATAGTTGGTAAAGGCTCTGGATTTTCTGCATCACAAATAGAATCTCCAATTTCAAAACCTTCGATTCCAGTAATAGCGCAAATATCACCTGCTTGAACATGCGTAACTTTTCTCCGTTCAATTCCCTCAAAAACAAAAATCTCTTTAATTCGGTGCTTTTGTAAAGCGCCATCAGATTTAGAAACAAGAATAGCCTGATTTTCTTTGATTTCTCCTCGTGTTAAGCGACCAATAGCAATTCGACCAACGTAAGAAGAATAGTCCAAAGATGTAATTAACATTTGAGTATTTCCTTCTTGAATAGTAATAGGCGGAAAATACTCTAAAATTGTATCAAGAAGTGCTGAAATATTATTCGTAGGTTGCTTCCAATCTTCCGACATCCAACCATTTTTTGCCGAACCATATATTGTAGGGAAGTTTAGCTGTTCTTCAGTTGCATCTAATTCAAACATTAAATCAAATACCTTTTCATGTACCTCATCTGGCGTACAATTTTCTTTGTCAACCTTGTTTATCACTAATAAAGGTTTCAATCCTAAAGCAAGGGCTTTACCAAGAACAAAGCGAGTTTGGGGCATTGGGCCTTCAAAGGCATCAACTAGTAAGCAAACACCGTCTGCCATATTTAAAACTCGTTCCACTTCTCCCCCAAAGTCTGCGTGACCAGGAGTGTCAATGATATTAATTTTTGTGCCTTTGTAAAGAACAGATACATTTTTTGAAACGATCGTGATTCCTCTTTCACGTTCCAAATCGTTGTTATCCATAATTAAATCTCCCGTAAGACGCTCTCTCTCGTTTTCAACATTACCTGCTTCAATCATTTTATCAACCAAGGTTGTTTTACCGTGGTCAACGTGAGCTATGATTGCAATATTCCTTATTTCCATTTAATCTATTATTTTATAAAACAACTTTTGGGCTGTTTTTGAATGATATTATTAATATTTCTTTTTCCCAAAACCACCACCTGGGCTTCTTCTCTCTCTCGTTTCACCAGGATTGGATACTCGGTCATTCAACTTTGGACTTGAAAATCCTTCACCTGTTCTTTTTCCAGCAAACGATCCGCCGCTTCGGCTTCCGGAGAATCCGCTGCTTCGAGAGCTTCCGCCACCATAACCACCACTTCGTTCTCCACCGCCTCTTGGTTTATCACCACCATATCCACCACCTCTTGGTTTATCGCCACCATATCCACCACTTCTAGAACCACCACCAAAGCTTCCACTTCGAGATCCACCGCCGAAAGATCCACTTCTTGGTTTATCACCGCCATATCCACCACTTCTTGGTTTATCGCTTCTATCGCTAGTTTCTGTAGATGTTGTAATTTCAATACTTACTTGGTGACCTTCAAACTCAGTTCCGTTGACAGTTTTTAATATTTTATCTGAATGCTCTTCATCTGCTTCAAAAAATGAAAATGAGGTCATAATATCAATTCTTCCAATAGCTGCTGAATTCAATCCTGTAGCATCACAAACTACACGCAATAAAGCACCTGGATTAAAACCATCACGACGACCGATATTTACAAAAAACCTGGTTTTCCCCTCTTCACGAACACGTTCTCTTCTAGTCGGTCGATCTACTGAAGAAGGATCATCATTGCGAGCAGCAGCATTTAAATCTCCTGCACGTTGATAATATTCAATAAAACGATTAAATTCAGCAGATACAAAGCGCTTGATAACATCTTCTTTCGAAAATTCCTCAAAAGCTGCTAAAATCTGAGGCATAAACTTTGTAATATCTTTTTCTTTAACCTCTTGTGCGATTGTGTTATTAATCAACTTCATTAACTGAATTTCACAAATCTCTTCAGCACCTGGAATTTCTCCTTGACGAAAGCTGGTGCGCATTTGTCGCTCAATTGCTTTAATCTTTACCATCTCTCGTCCATTTACAAGAACCAAAGACTCTCCTTTTTTACCCGCACGAGCAGTTCTACCGCTTCTATGTGTGTAATTTTCGATGTCATCTGGTAAATTATAATTTATTACGTGAGTAATATTATCAATATCCAAACCACGAGCTGCAACATCAGTTGCAACTAGAATTTGTAATTCTTTACTTCTAAAACGATCCATAACACGGTCACGCATTGCTTGGGTTAAATCTCCATGCAAAGGTTCTGCGTTGTAACCTTCCTTAGCTAATTTTTCGGCAACATTTGCTGTTTCGTTTCTTGTACGACAGAAAATAAGACCATAAATACTCGGATTAAAATCAATAAGACGCTTAATTGTTTCATAGCGATCTCTTTCCTTTACCAAATAATATACATGATCAATATTTTCATTAGTTTGATTTTTATGACCTATAGAAACCTCCAAAGGATCGTGCATATATGTTTTAGCAATACGTGCTACTTCATTTGGCATCGTAGCTGAAAATAACCAAACATTTTTATCAACGGGCGTTGTATCTAATATTGAATCAATATCTTCTTTGAAACCCATGTTCAACATTTCGTCGGCTTCATCTAAAATTACATAGCGAACTTGAGAAAGTTGAATTACTTTACGATTTATTAAATCCATTAAACGTCCGGGTGTGGCAACAATAATTGCAACTCCTTTTTTTACGTCAGTAATTTGTTTTCGGATATCAGTTCCACCATAAACAGAGACAATATTGCAGTCTAAAAACTTAGAATATGTTTCTAAGTCCTTCGTTATTTGCAAGCATAATTCTCGTGTGGGACAAATTATCAAACCTTGAGGCAGTCTTGCCTTCGTGTCGATGTTATTAATGAGCGGCAAACCAAATGCTGCCGTCTTTCCTGTACCTGTCTGCGCTAAGCCGACAAAGTCGCAATCTTCCTGCATCAGGTAGGGGATTGCTTTTTCCTGGATTGGAGTTGGTGCTGTAAAACCCAATTCTTTTAACGACTTCAGCACCTCACTCTTCAATCCGAGCTCTTCGAATGTCATTGTGTGTTTTTAAATTTGGGTGCAAAGGTACACATAATTAAAGAATTCTTTCTATTATTGCTTAATTAAAGTCTTCAATCGCTTATTTTACTTAAAAAAGTAGAGCAATTATTAAAAGATTTTCTATTTTTGACCAATAAATAATTATTATAATTTATGAATTTAAAAGGAATTATTGCTATTTCAGGAAGACCGGGGATTTTTAAAGTTGTTACTCAAGGTAAAAACAGTGTGATTGTAGAATCAATGCTTGATAAAAAACGTTTTCCTGCACATGCTTCAGAAAAAATATCAACATTAGAAGACATCAGTATTTTTACTATTGATGAAGATGTAAAATTAGTAGAAGTTTTAGCAAAAATGTTGGAGAAGTATGCTGGAAAAGAAGCTCCTAATCATAAGATCGAATTGCCAGCTTTAGAGAAAGAAATGGGAGAAATTGTCCCGAATTACGACAAAGACCGTGTTTACGGATCTGATGTCCGCAAATTATTTCAATGGTACAACTTGTTATTAAAAGCCGATCTCTTAAAATCAGAAACTGTGGTTGAAGAAAGTGATACAAGCGATGAAACCCTAAAAAAAGTTAAAATTAAAAAAGAGGCTGTTTCAAAAAAACCAGTGAGTACTGGAGCACCAATAAAAGCATCAAAATCTTCAAATAGCAGGAAAGTAGCCCCTGTTAAAACTGGAAGTTCAAGAGGCAAATAATTGATTTTTCGAAATGCCAGAAGCACTATAGTTTTATACCTCAAAATAATGCTATTTTTTTTGAAATTAAAATGAAAAAATTAATCATCCTTTGTGGAATTCTATTATTTACTAATGTCTATCTAAAAGCTAATTCACGTTTTGTAAGAGTAATGTTTAATCAAGATGCCTCTAATTCAGCAACGATCATCTGGGATCAAAACACTGGGACTTTTTTAAATTTTTACATTGATACAATTGAACCCTCAATAAATAATTACGTCAATTCTTTTAAGCTATCAAGTGTCAATTCAGCAAAAGGAATGAATAACCACATTATTCGACTAAAAGATTTAAAGCCAAATACACGCTATTATTTTATAATCCAAGATTCGGAAGGATTCAATAAAACATATTATTTCTCAACAGTTTCCAATTCATCAGATACTAAATTGAGTTTTATTGCCGGAGGAGATTCAAGAGACGGAAGAGAAGTCAGAATAAAAGCAAATAAATTAGTGGCTAAATTAAAGCCTCATGCAGTTTTATTTAATGGTGATTTTATAGGATTGGATATCGATAAACAATGGTTAGAATGGTTTATCGATTGGGAATATACGATTTCAGAAAATGGAAGAATTTCTCCACTAGTTGTCACACGAGGTAATCACGAATTAACGAATAAAGTAATGGTTGAGCTTTTCGATTGTCCTCATGAAAAAATCTATTACGAAACAAACTTTGGAGGCAAGCTCCTAAATCTAATTTCCTTGAATTCTGAAATTTTGAAAATCGGACCTCAAAAATTTTTCCTACGAAAAACGTTAGAAGAACATAAGGATTATTATTGGCAATTACCGCAATATCACCGACCAATAAGAGCACATGTTGCAGCAAAAAAAGAAATGCAAACGCAGTACAAGAATTTTGTCCCCTTATTTGAAAAGTATAAAAATGTGAGACTATGTCTAGAAAATGATTCTCATACTTGCAAAGTTACCTGGCCAATTGTCAGTTCTTCTGGTCCGCTCTCAGATGAAGGATTTGAAAGGAATGATGAAAAAGGAATTGTTTATGCAGGCGAAGGATGTTGGGGCGCACCATTAAGGGCAGCAGACGATTCAAAATCATGGACGCGAGATGCAGAAGGTGTAAATCAATTTAATTGGATTTTTATATCAAAAGAAAAAATTGAATTACGAACTGTTTTGTATGAAAATGAAAATGAAGTAGGAGAATTAAGAGAAGAAAGTCGTTTTGAAATCCCTCTGAACTTAAAATTGTGGGGACCAAAAGCAGGAACACTTGTTGAAATTTTTCCTCAAAAATAAGTCAGAAAAATATTCAAATTGTTCGTATCTTTTGTTTTTTGAATCAATGAATTATCTTAATTTTGTTGCATGTCTGATTTTATAGTTTCTGCACGTAAATATCGCCCACAAACCTTCGATACTGTTGTCGGACAGCACGCTATTACAGAAACTTTAAAAAAAGGAATTCAGAATAAGCACCTTGCTCAAGCATTTCTATTTTGTGGTTCAAGAGGTGTTGGAAAAACAACAACTGCTCGCATTTTAGCAAAGACAATCAATTGTTTTAATCGAAGTGAAGCAATTGAGGCTTGTGATACCTGTGATTCTTGTATTTCCTTTAATACTGGGAATTCATTAAATGTATTTGAATTAGATGGAGCATCCAATAATTCCGTAGACGATATCCGTAATTTAATTGACCAAGTTCGCATACTTCCGCAATTAGGAACACACAAAGTATTTATAATTGATGAGGTACACATGTTATCAACTAACGCTTTTAATGCTTTTCTCAAAACTTTGGAGGAACCACCAAAACATGCTATTTTTATTTTAGCGACGACTGAAAAACATAAAATAATTCCAACAATTCTCTCACGCTGCCAAATTTTTGATTTTGGTCGTATTCGCGTGAAAGATATGGCAGAACACCTAGCTCAAATTTCCCTCAAGGAAAATGTAAGTGCAGAAAATGAAGCATTACATATTATTGCAATGAAAGCAGATGGCTCACTTCGCGATGCCTTGTCAATTTTTGACCAAATCGTAACATTTGCTGGAAATAAAATAAGCTATTCTGATGTAATTGAAAACTTGAATATCTTAGATTATGACTATTTCTTCAAACTTAGCGAAGCAATTGAAAAAGAAGATATTTCAGCAACACTTATTATTCTTAACGAAATTTTCGAAAAAGGTTTTGATGGTCATAATTTTATCATTGGACTTGCGGAACATTACCGAAACTTATTAGTCTGCAAAGACGAACGCTCAGCAAGTTTACTAGAGGTACCAGAAGCTATACAACAGCGATTTATTGACCTATCGAAAGAAATTGATTCTCCTCGCATTCTACGTACGCTAATGGCTATTAGTAAAACGGATACTGAATTTAAATCTTCAAAAAATCAGCGTTTACTCATTGAAGTAACACTCATGCTCTTGTGTTCTCTTAAACAAGAGAACGAAAAAAAAAATCCCTGACGGATCGCATTGATATTCTTCCTTCTGCAATTCAAACATTGCGAAAAAAACAAAAGGTCGAAAAACCAAAGGAAACTCCAGTAATAAAAGTAACAGAAAAAGAAGAGGAAACCCTAAAAATTGTTTCTGAACCTAGTGGAAAATTAAATCAAGTTCATTTATCTATTAAAAAAATTATCGAAAACGATAAAAAGAAAATAGTAGATAAAAACAATGAAAAATTACCTGAAGAAAGTTATTCAATAGAACATCTAAAAATGTATTGGCAACAATTTGCATTTATCATGAAGGAAAAAGGAATGGAAACATTCTATCAAGCATTGGTAAAACGCGAACCACTTTTTATTGCAGAAGATAGATTTGGTGTTGAACTAGACAACAATGTTCAATTGGATTATATAAAGCAGCTTTTAGCAGACTTTACTGATTTTCTGAGAACTAATCTTCAGAATTATAATCTTACAATTGAGTTAATCCTTACAGATAATCCACTTAAAGAAATAAAATACTTAACTGGAAAAGATAAATTTGCTGCAATGGCAAGTAAGAATCCAAATTTAAATACCTTAAAAAATATTTTCAATTTAGATATTGAATACTAAGCATTGAAATTAATGCAAAAAATAGCGCTTTATTATGATGACACTGGCAGAAAAAAAGAAGTTACTTCTTTTATAAAAAGCTGGGGGAATGATGAAAAAGTTATTGCTATTCATACTTCTGGATCTACTGGAAATCCAAAAATTATTGAACTAGCAAAAGAAAAAATGCAGATTTCCGCAAGAAAAACACTAGAATATTTTAAACTTGAAGAAGGAAGTAGCGCGCTCTTATGTCTTTCTCTTGAAACAATTGCAGGAAAAATGATGCTTGTACGATCACTTATTGGAGGATTAAAACTTCATGTTGTAACAGTGTCAACTAATCCAATATTAGCGCTAAAAAACCCGATTGATTTTGTAGCACTTGTTCCTATGCAATTGGAAGCCGCAGTAGATACAGCTGTCGAAAAATTAAAGTCAATTAAGACTATTTTGGTTGGAGGAGCTCCTGTTTCAGAAGAATTAATTCAGAAATTAAAAGACAAAAAGATTACAGTGTTTCAAAGTTATGGAATGACCGAAACAATTTCCCACGTTGCAATTCGAAAAATTGGATATGAAACTGAAGAATACTATGAAGCATTACCAGGAATAACATTTAGTAGTGATGAACAACGTTTAATAATTGACTATCCAGAAGTATTAAGTAAAAAATTACAAACAAACGATTGCGTTAATTTGATTGATTCAAAACATTTTCAATATCTGAACCGCTATGACTTTATTATTAATACCGGAGGGATAAAAGTAAATCCAGAGGAAATTGAGTTAAAATTAAAACCCCTCCTCAAAAAACCTTTTTTTATTTGGTTTATGAAAGATGTTCATTTAGGACAAAAAATTGTTCTAGTAGTTCAAGAAAAGGTAAATCTTAAGTTGAAAAAAAAGGATTTTAATCACTATCTTAATAAGTATGAAATTCCAAAAAACTACTGTCAAATTAAAGATTTTGTTCTTAGTAAAAGTCAAAAAATTGATAGGATTAAGACAATGCAGACGATAGATTTTAAGCAATGGAAGACGATAGAATAAAATTATTATTTAATTTAAAATGACAAAAAAAGAAAAAGCGACATATATAATTAACGAATTGGATATCTTATTTCCTGAGACACCTATTCCTCTGAATCATTCAGATCCATACACACTCTTAATTGCAGTTCTATTATCTGCACAATGCACAGATGAACGAGTTAACAAAATAACGCCTTTACTTTTCAAAAAAGGCCCTACTCCATTTGAAATGGTAAAATTGAGTGTTGAAGAAATAAAAGCAATCATTCGGCCCTGCGGACTTTCTCCAAAAAAATCACAAGCAATTTGGAATCTTTCCGCTATCTTAATTGCAAAATATAAAGGAGAAGTGCCAGTTTCATTTGAATTATTAGAGGAGTTGCCGGGCGTTGGACACAAAACTGCATCTGTTGTTATGTCACAGGCTTTTGGTTTCCCTGCTTTTCCTGTTGATACACACATTCATCGATTATTAACCCGTTGGGGAATTAGTTCAGGAAAAAATGTAGTTGAAACTGAAAAAGCAGCAAAAAAAGTATTTCCAATTGAAACATGGAACAAGCTTCACCTTCAAATTATATTTTATGGTAGATTATTTTCTCCTGCTAGAAGTCCTAAATTAGCAAATGATTATATTACTAGAAGTATTGGTACTGCTCGTGCTTTAAAAGAATTAAAATGATATTAACAAGTGTTCATAAATAGCACTCAAATCTTTTTATAAAGTAATTGCATCTTTATTTTTTTGAAGGATTTTCATTTGTTATATTTGTTGTATGGATCCAATAGACAACAATCGCAAACCAATTTCTCGTATAAAAAGCCCTTCAGTACTTAGCGGAGACATCGGGAAGCTTCCACCTCAATCAATAGAAATTGAACAAGTTGTTCTTGGAGCAATGATGCTGGAAAAAAGTGCGATAGATGATTGTGTTGAAATCATAAACCATAATAGTTTTTACGATCCAAAACACCAAATAATATTTAAAACCATTCGCGACTTATTCGCATCAACAAATCCTGTAGATTTAGTAACTGTAACTTCTAGACTTCAGAAAAATGGAGAATTAGCAGCAGCAGGTGGTGCAGGATATATTTCATCACTGACAAATCGAGTTGCTTCTTCAGCACACATTCAATTCCATGCTCGAATAATTACCGAAAAATTTATAAAAAGGGAACTCATTCGTGTTAGCAGTGAAATAATTCGAGATGCTTACGATGAAACATGTGATGTTTTTGAATTATTAAATAGCGCTGAGTCAAACTTGTTTCAAATTGCAGAAAACAACATGAGCAAACAAGCTCTAAGTATGAAAAGCCTTCTTGGAGAAGCAATACAGGAAATAGAAAAAGCTTCAAAAAATAAAGATGGAATTTCAGGAGTAGCTTCAGGTTTTCATGATTTAGATAAAATTACTGCTGGATGGCAACGTTCAGATATGATTGTTTTAGCAGCAAGACCTGGAATGGGGAAAACAGCTTTTATACTTTCTATGGCTAGAAATACAGCAATTGATCATAAAATGGGTGTTGCAATTTTTTCCTTGGAAATGTCATCCGTGCAATTGGTAAAACGATTAATTGCAAGTGAAGCTCGAATTGATTCAGTTAAATTACGTAAGGGAGAATTAGAAGACCATGAATTCCAACAAATGCATTCACGCATAGTTAATTTATCAAGTGCACCAATTTTTATAGATGATACACCCGGATTAAGTATTTTTGATTTTAGAGCAAAATGTCGACGTTTGAAAGCTCAACACAACGTAGAATTAATAATCATAGATTACCTTCAATTAATGTCTGCTAAAGATGGAAAAGGATATGGAAATCGCGAACAAGAAATTTCTACAATCTCTCGGTCTATTAAAGAAATTGCGAAAGAATTAAATGTTCCAATCATTGCACTTGCTCAGTTAAGTAGAGCTGTAGAATCCCGCGGTGGAGAAAAGCGCCCTATGCTTTCTGACTTGCGTGAATCTGGAGCTATAGAACAAGATGCAGACATTGTTTCATTTATTTACCGTCCAGAAACATATGGTTTAACTACCAATGACAATGGAGATTCAACGCAAGGAATGGCAGAAATTATAATTGCAAAACATAGAAATGGACAAACTGGTAGGGTTAATTTACGATTTGTTCCTGAGTTTGCTCGTTTTGAAAATTTGCATGAATTAAGCGATCTTGAATTATCTAAACCATTAAAAAACAATCTTTCAACCTTTAATCAAGATTCAAATACCTATACTCTTCCGAGTAAAATGAATTCTTCAGAGAGTGCTAATGAAGAATTTAATCAAAATGAAGATGAGGACAACCCATTTTAAATTAATGCTAAGTCGATTTTTTTTATTCCTTTTATTAGTCATTTTTTCAAACCAACTAAAAGCGACGCAGCTATTAGTTCCAATGGACGAATCTCAAACAAATCATTTAAAAGCATACGGCCTTGCATTTTGGACTTTAGAAAATAGTATTACTATAGAATGGCTTTTAAATTATAGGGGAGGATCTTTTTTAATGCCCCATTTAAAAACAATTGAAGAAGAACTTATATTTCGAGGAATTCGCTATGAAGTTTTAGCAGAAGGGCAAGTCAACCAAATTAGATCACAAATTGCAAATCCAGATGTAAACATGGAAATTGTGCAACTTGAAAAAGCACCGAAAATTGCAGTGTATACCCCACCAGACAAACAACCATGGGACGATGCCGTAACTATGGTTTTAGAATACGCAGAAATAAATTATGAAAAAATTTACGACTCCGCAATTGTCTTTGGAATGCTACCAAAGTATGACTGGTTACACCTTCATCACGAGGATTTTACAGGTCAATACGGAAAATTTTATGGCTCTGCAAGATACCAGTCTTGGTATCAGCAACAAGTCATTACAGCAGAAAAAAATGCTAAAAACCTAGGTTTCACAAAAGTTTCAGAGCTAAAATTAGCAGTTGCAAAGAATTTAAAAAACTTTGTAATAGGCGGAGGCTTCTTATTTACAATGTGTAGTGGAACAGATAGTTTTGATATTGGTTTGGCTGCACAAGGAACTGATATTTGCGAATCTATTTTTGATGGTGACCCATCAGATTCACGTGCTCAAGAGAAATTAGATTTTAGTCAAACCTTTGCTTTCAAGGATTTTCATATTATAAAAGACCCCATGATTTATGAATATTCAGATATTGATGCAACTGATTTAAGAAATAATCGCGTAATTACAGAAGCGATGGATCAATTTTCACTTTTTGATTTTTCAGCAAAATGGGATGTTATACCAACGATGCTAACGCAATGTCATGTTGATGTAGTAAAAGGATTTATGGGACAAACAACAGATTTTAGAAAGGAATTTATAAAGTCAAATGTGCTAATTTTAGGGGAAAATAAAAGTGCAGGAACGGCACGTTATATTCATGGAGAAATGGGACAAGGAACTTGGACATTTTATGGCGGTCATGACCCAGAAGATTACCAACATTTAGTGAATGACCCACAGACAGATTTGAATCTTCATCCAAATTCACCAGGTTACAGATTAATCTTAAACAACATACTTTTTCCTGCAGCAAAAAAGAAAAAAAGAAAAACTTAATGTTTTTGTTGCTTATTAGAAAATAATAACTAAATTTGTTCACACTACAGTCCGGTAGTATTATTTCTCCAAAATTTATCATATTAAATCACTAAATATTTTCACCGAACAATTATAGTTTAAATTAATTCTCAACTTGCTAGTATCTACAAAAAGCAGTTTGAAGCTGTATATCTTAAAACTAAAAATCCTTAAAATAAAATAAATAACATGGGTGACACCACAACAAATGAAAATTCTGATTCCTCAGAAGAACAGAAAAATGACATCATTAATAACTCTAGTGAGGGCGATAATCAAAAAAAACAACGTACTCGAAAGATTGTAAAAAAAGAATTGCCAATAGAAGAAAATCTAACGCAGGACATAAGTAATGATATCAAAGAAGAAAAAATTGATAAAGCATCTTCCGAAGTAACTACTACTGACGCTATCGAAGAAAAATCAAGTAAATCATCTGAGGAAAAGAATGATCAAGAAGTACGCGAACAAAACGTAAGACAAGAGAGGCCAGTTCATAAATTTGATAATAAGCGACAAAATCAAAATAGACCTCAACACGCAAATCAACAAAACCAAGGGCATATTCCAAATGAAAATCCTGCTGAGAAATCAGATGAGAATTATGACTTAGTTGGTATTGTTACTGCTGAAGGAGTTTTAGAGGTAATTCAAGATGGCTATGGCTTTTTGCGATCATCTGATTACAATTATCTTCCCTCACCAGACGATATTTATGTTTCTCAAAATCAAATAAAATTATTTGGTTTAAAAACAGGTGATACACTTAAAGGAACAATTCGTCCGCCTAGAGAAGGAGAAAAATTCTTCCCTTTGGTAAAAGTTGAGTCGATTAATGGTAGACATCCATCTTACATTCGTGACCGTGTTCCATTTCAATATTTAACTCCTCTTTTCCCATCGGAAAAATTCAAATTAACAGGACACAAGCAGGAAACACTTTCCACACGTGTTATGGATCTTTTTGCACCTATTGGAAAAGGTCAACGTGGAATGATTGTGGCACAGCCAAAGACAGGAAAAACAATGTTACTTAAAGATGTAGCAAATGCAATTGCTGCAAATCATCCGGAAACATACTTAATTGTATTGTTAATTGATGAGCGACCAGAAGAGGTAACTGACATGGCAAGAAGCGTAAAAGCAGAAGTTATTGCTTCCACCTTCGATGAACCTGCAGAACGCCACGTAAAAGTTGCTAATATGGTTCTAGAAAAAGCGAAGAGAATGGTTGAATGTGGTCATGATGTTTGTATTTTGCTAGATTCAATAACACGCTTAGCTCGAGCTTATAACACAGTTTCTCCAGCTTCAGGAAAAGTTCTTTCTGGCGGTGTAGACGCAAATGCATTGCATAAACCAAAAAGATTCTTTGGTGCTGCTCGAAAAATAGAAAATGGCGGTTCTCTTTCAATCCTTGCTACAGCATTAACTGAGACAGGATCTAAAATGGATGAAGTAATTTTTGAAGAATTCAAGGGTACTGGAAATATGGAACTCCAACTCGATCGTAAAATATCTAACAGAAGGATTTATCCTGCAATTGACATTACAGCTTCTGGAACTCGACGTGAAGATTTATTAGTTGGAAAAGATGTCCTGCAGCGGATTTGGTTGATACGTAAATTTATTGCTGATATGAATCCTGTTGAAGCAATGGAATTCCTTAAATCACACATGGAGAATACCATATCCAATGAGGAATTTTTAATATCAATGAATAATTAATGAAATTACCCCTTAAGGTTGGACTGCTTGCAGCTGCAATTTGGATTTCAATAAAATTAGTAGCGTTTTATCTTTCTCTTTCTCTTGATGATCTGAGGGCATTTGTCTTTATCAACATGTTTATTTTAACTGCAGCAATTGCAATTGCCTTGTATTTAGTTAAAAGAAAAGAAACAGAAAATAATTTATTGAATGATGTTAAAAATGGAATGCTTGCCGGAGTGCCTTATGCAGTAATTGTTAGTGTCTTTTTATATTTCTATTACCAAAAAATATATCCTGCTTTTTACGAGGGTAAAATGAATGAGATTTCCATGAAATTATCTAAGCCACAAACAATAAAAGAAATTCAACGGGAAAACCCAGAAATGGAAAATAAATCAGTTGAAGAAATAAAAAGAGATATTTTAGCCAAAACTAAAATGGTGTATAATCCACAATTTACGATGTTGGTATCGATGCTTTCATTATTGCTATATGCAACTCTGAATTCAATTGTTATTACCCTTATCTTCCGCCGCATCGTTTTTCGCAATTAACTTCGCAGCTAGTTCGTCATAATTGATTCCATCAAAATTTCCAGATGACATCATCAAAAGAACATTGTTTGACCATGAATGTGCGTTAAGTAAATTTAATACTTCTTGTGTATCGTTTAGTACGATAACATTTCCGCCAAAGCTATCGAAAACTAACTCTTTACTTATTGCTTCTAACTTTTTATGATGTACGACTTCAGGACTATAATATACGATAGCTATATCTGCTTTTGCCATTGAATCCTTGTAATGAGGTAAAAATTCCTTTTTTAGTGATGAAAATGTATGTAATTCCATACAAGCAATTAGTTCTCTATTTGGATATTGGTGTTTTACAGCATTTGTTGTTGCCATTAATTTTGATGGTGAATGTGCAAAATCTTTATACATTACAAATTGTTTATTTTCTGAAACTTTTTGGAGTCTTTTTCCGGCGCCAGTAAAATCATTCATTGCAGTAAAAAAATCAGATGATTTAATGCCAATAGATTCAGCTAAGCGCATTGCCCCCATCATATTTTGTAAATTATGTGGTCCAAATATTTGTAAATCGTAATTAATTCCGTCAAATACCATTGTTGTACCCTGTAAATTAGGGGTAAATACTGGTGTTTTGTAAGCAATTGTCTGTAATGAAGTCTTGTGTTTTTCTGCAAGCTTCACAATCTCAGAATCTTCTTCGTTGTAGATTAACAAGCCCTTTTTTTCTATGCAATTACAAAAAACATCGAACTGTTCTAAGTAATTTTCAAAGGTTGGAAAAACATTGATGTGATCCCAAGCAATACCACTTAATAAAGCAATAGATGGTTTATACAAATGAAATTTTGGGCGTCTATCGATTGGGGAACTTAAATATTCGTCCCCCTCAAGAATCATTATTTTAGCGGAATCTGTAAGTCGAACCATACAATCATAACCTTCTAACTGAGCGCCAACCATATAATCGACATCAACTTTTAACTTTTTACAAGCATGGAGCAACATGGAAGTAATTGTCGTTTTTCCATGACTTCCTCCGATAACAAGTCGAATTTTATCTTTGGATTGTTCATACAAGTATTCAGGATAAGAAAATATGGGGATATTTAATTCCTTTGCCTTTAACAACTCAGGGTTATCAATTCTCGCATGCATTCCAAGAATTACAGCATCCAAGCCAGTATGAATATTTTCAGTATTCCATTCAATTTTTTCTGGAAGAATTCCTTGTTTCTCCAAGCGAGAAAGCGAAGGTTCAAAAATTTCATCATCTGAACCAGAGACATTAAAGCCTTTTCGACTCAAAGCAATTGCTAAATTGTGCATTGCGCTACCTCCTATTGCGATAAAATGAACGTTCATATTGATTTCTTTTTTACGAAAATAAAAAGAAAGTTAGGGTAGATTATATTGTCACAAATTAGTTACTGACAACCGATTATTGATTTTACAATGAGAATAATTTTGAAGAATCTGATGCGTAAGATTTCAAACAACCTTTTTCGTTATAAATAAGGTAGACTGTTAAGCCTAAATCGCGGTTTTGTTTTAAAAAAGCAATTGTCTTTGCTTTACCCATTACCATAAAAGCTGTTGCAAAACCATCGGCTGTTGCGCAGTCTTTTGCAATAACAGTTGCACTCAATAAATTATGTGTTACCTGCAAACCCGTCTTTGGATCAATTGTGTGCGCATACTTTTTGCCCTCCACTTCATAAAATTTACGATAATTCCCACTAGTGGCTACTGCTTCATTTGAAATTGAAAGGACTTCACTAATTGTTCGTTTCTTTGAATTTGATACAGGAGTATCGATTCCTATTTTCCATTTTTGATTTTCACGGTTTAATCCAGAAACATAAACCTCACCTCCTAATTCAATATAAAAATTAGAATATCCTTTTTCACGTATGAATTCAGCTAAAACATCTACAGCATATCCCTGTGCAATCGCATTAAAATCTAATTTTACACGTTTATCTTTTTTTGTAAAATAAAGTAAGTTATTTTTAAATTTATAGCTGAACAATTTGTCTTTTTCAAAGGAAACATAGGGTAAAATTGAATCTGCAGCAGCTTTCGATAATGGTGTTTTTTGATTCTTAAAAAATCCCCAGGCATCAATTAAAGGAAAAACTGTAGGGTCGAAAGCTCCTTGAGAAAGGTCGTAAATAAATTGACTCTTTAATAAGCAATTTTTAAAATAGAAGTTTGAATCTGAAAACTCAATAGTATTATCTGCGGAATTGAATTGACTTATATTTGAAGAGCTAACATAAGTTGACAAAACTGAATCAAAATTCTCTAAAATAGTCGTTATTTGATTTTTTGTTATTGTAACATCTTGGCCAATTAAAATAATAGAGTAAGTTGTGCCTTGCGCCTTTCCACTTATTGTATAAAAATCTTGATTATTATTAGACGAGCATTTCCAAAATAATAAAGCTAGAATAACAAGAAAAAAACTACTTTTTGACAACATTTAATCCTGTTGATTCATTAAACCAAATAGTTTCTGTTATTGGGAGTCCATTTCTAGTGAAGGAATTTTTACCGCTTTCATTTGTTGTCTGTTCATAAACAACACCATAACCATTTGTATCTACAACAACACGACGAAGAACAACTGAAGATACATAACCTTGTAAATTTTTTATTTTATATATAACTTCCGTCATTTTATTTTTTTCATACAAAACACCAGCCTCATTTTTTAGATAATTTGGAGTAGTTTCATAATATTTCTGATAATCCTTCATTTTTTGAATTTTAGTAGACCTTGGATCAATCTCAGCTTTTAAAATAGAATCTTTTTGATAATGTGCATAATCAAGTTTATTAATAGTTTTTTGCTGCTTCAAATATCTATCTTCTTCAGAATCATGTCTTTCTTGATCAATTATTAAAATACGATCTTTATTAATTTGGATAGCATCCATTTGCTTTTCTAAACGTTCTGAATTCTCGTCATTCAGTTTCTTTTGTGTTATATCTAATTGATTTTTATTTTCACTAATTTGAGTTGCAATTAATTCATTTTGAGCTATAACACTTAAATTTCTTTCATTAATATCTTGGTTCAAAGTCGCAATCTGCTCTTGCATTTGATACTGACGTTGTTCACTATTTTTTTGTTCATTAGATAGTATAGAATCAATATCGTTTTTTATCTCATTGATTTCAACCTGTGCATCTTGACTTTGAGATGCATTGATAGAACTTTTAAAATTTGTAGTATATTCTAAATCATTTTTAATAATTTCCATTTTGTAAGTCGCTGCATTTTCTTTTTTCTCCTTATTTAAAAGAATATCTTTATAGGCATCACTATTTTTACCAGTATGAATTTCTCCTGGTGCCAATAAAATTGTACCTTGATCTTGCGTAGAAGCAGGAATTGCTTTTTTTGGAGTTAAAGCTAACATTGGATTAATAATATTCTCTAATGAATCAATTGATTTTTTTAACTGAGCTAATTCATTTTGTGGGATAATTTTTTGATTAAGTATTGCTTTTTCTTGGGTGATTTTTAGAGAAGTAATTGCTTCCTGGTTTTTCTTTTTAGATTTTACCAAAAGATAGGCTGTCTTTTTCATACTAAAATATGACTCCAATTGATTAATTTTGTCTGTCAACTCAATTACTTTAGGGTCATTTACCCTTCCTCGCATTGGATCAGTCCTTAAAATTAATTTAGCTTTAGCATATCCATTTTGACCTAGAGCAAAATATTCATTTGCTTTAATTAGTTGACTATTAAACACCAAGTCCTCAGAATTCTTCGCTTCGAGTAATTTACTCTTTTCAGCCTTGAGTGCTGAAATATATAATTGATTAGAATTTGAATTTGACAATTTTGAAGAAAGTAATTCTGCTTCATTATATTTATCAAAAGATAATTTTAAATTCTTTTCTTTTGAAAAAGACTTGGCTTGTTTCAAGATATCTGAAAGATTTGAAATTATAGTTTCATCCTGTATTTTAATGGCAGCACTATCAATAATTACTTTTGCTATTGGTGTATTAGATTGCTTTAATTTTTCTTCAGCTTGAATAAGATAATTTTCGTCTATTATTAATTTCTTATCATCACGACTCCAATTGTATTTCTCAGAATAAAAAGAATCAGAATTATTTATGTTTGGGTATAAACTCTGTGAATATAAATTTATATTCATATCTTTTTTTAAGGGTATGTTATTTTGATACTCTCTTTCAAAATCTAAAGAAGATAAATCGATTAAGATTTTTTTTAAAATAAATCCATTTTTAGAAACAATCAAATCATAAGTGTCAGATCTTGGAATTTTAGCAGTTAATAAAAAAGTTCCATTAGATAAGGATACTGACTTTGAAATAAAAACATCCTTATCCATTAAATACAATGTTGCACCAAAAAGATTTTCCTTGTTTTCCTTATTTTGAACTTTTCCCTGTAAAGAAATTGAAAGGTCTTTTTGAGAATAAAAACGTGTAAAACTTAAAGAAAGTAAAAAGAAAAAAAGTATTTTTCTTATCATAAGCTAACGATTATTTTATTTTAAAAAAAAGTAAAAGTGTATATTTAATGAATTAATACAAAATTGCTAAAAAAAGACGGATTAAAAAAATGCTAAACATCAAAGATTTAAGTTTTTGGGAGAAATCACTTTATTTTGAGAGTCTTGATTTTACAATTATTGGCGCTGGTATTGTGGGACTTAGCACGGCGATTTTTTTAAAAGAAAAATTTCCTAGATCAAAAATTCTAATTTTAGAAAGAGGATATCTCCCTAGTGGAGCAAGCACTAAAAATGCGGGATTTGCCTGTTTTGGCAGCCCAACAGAATTGTATGACGATCTATCAAAAATCAGTGATGAAAAAGTTTGGAATACTTTTAGTCTGCGCTATGAAGGATTAAAAACACTATTTGAGTTAATCGACGCAAAAAAAATTGGATACGAAAAATGTGGTTCATGGGATTTAATTTCAAAAAAAGAAGAGCTATTACAAGATGATTTTATTGCGTATATAAATGAAAAATCCTTCCAAATATGCGGCGTGAAAAATATATATAGAGAGGATAAAATGGCTATCCGTAATTTTGGATTCCAAAACATCTATAGCACATATAGCAATAGTGAAGAAGGAACAATAAACACTGGAAAATTAATTTCTGAACTCTACAAAAAAGCCACTAATCTAGGTATTCTTTCTCTTTTTGGGATTGAAGTAAAAACATTTGAATCAAATGGAAAGGAAGTTTTTTTAGAAACTAATTTTGGTGAATTTAAAAGCGCAAATAGTATAATCTGTACAAATGGATTTGCAAAACAATTTTTAGACGATGACATCCAAGCTGCAAGAGCCCAAGTACTTATTACAAAGCCTATTTCAGATCTAAAAATTAAAGGTTCATTTCACTACGATGCGGGTTACTACTATTTTAGGAATATAGAAAATCGTGTGCTTTTTGGCGGTGGAAGAAATCTGAATTTTGAAAGAGAAGCGACAGACAAATTTGGAACGTGTGAAGATATTCAAGATTCTTTGGTTCATTTATTGCAAACTGTCATTCTTCCAGATACTAAATTCGAAATTGATTATGCCTGGTCTGGTATAATGGGAATTGGAAAAGATAAAAGTCCAATAATAAAAAAAACGAACAATAATGTCGCCTTTGGTGTTAGAATGGGTGGAATGGGTATAGCGATTGGTGCTGAAGTTGGAAAATCCTTATCAAAATTATTTTAACTTGAAAGATAAAAAAAAACAAGCTGAGTTTATTAATCCTATAGATAAGGATAAAATTAGCGAAAATCCGCATAGCCTTGAATACGGTCACCATGCTGGAAGCGCACTCATAAAACCAGAGGATCAAGGGAAATTAAAAAGTCGCTCAATCAATTCAATGGAGCAGCAAACAGACATGCAATTAGGTCAAATTTATGATCAAATGCAATTGCTTGCAGAACAAGCGAAAAAAATAAATGAGCGTAAGAAGATTTCAGAGTTTATTTACACTGCAGAAATGCGCTTTGAACCATTTATTAATCACACCTATCATTTATACCAAAAAGAAACTGGTATTTTTTCACTCTCACTCGTGGGACCAAAACAATGGGGGAAATCAGGGGCACATTTAGAATTCGTTGGTACTGTAAAATTGCTGGCAGACCACACATGGGATATTTTAGAAAGAAACGAGAAATTTGATTTTTAACGTACAAAAACCCATTCATTTTTACTTGATTGTCTTGCGTCGAAACTATAAGAATCAATAGAATATAACTTTAAATCATCAATATTATTTAATTGATTTTTAATAAGATAACGAGCCATTGCTCCACGAGCATGTTTTGCATACATCATTACGATTGTAAATTTTCCATTTTTATACTCCTTAAAAACTGGACTTATAATTCTGTTTTTTATAATAGAAGTATCAATCACTTTAAAATATTCTTGAGAAGCTAAATTTAAAATAATCTCCTCTTTATTTAGTGAATCTAACAAAAAGTGATTTACTTTCTGTTTCCAAAAAAAATACAAATTCTTAGAAGTAGCATTTGGGGAAAATTTTGTTCCCATTTCCAAACGATAAGGATAAATCATATCACTTGGCTTAAGTAATCCATATAAACCTGATAAAATATACACGCATTCATTTGAAATCTCCTTTTCTCTTGCATTTAAGCTTTTATAATCTAAACCTCGGTAAACTTCTCCCGAAAAAGCATTAATTGCCTGCAATGCTTTGCTATCCTTAGCGCTATAAATATCCCAAGTTTTGAAACGCTGATAACTTGATTCAGCAAGGTCTTTCGAGATAGATAGTAAGGATTCTAGTTCTGCTTTTGATTTTTCTCTTAAAGAAGCCACCAATAAACTTGCCTCATTTTCAAAAATTGGACTACTCGGAGAATGGATATCTCCATCTCGTTCATTTAATGTTTTTGAAGGCGCTAAGAAAATCTTTATTGCATTTTTCATCTAAACAGAAAGGGATTACTAAAGTGACGACGCTATCTAAAAAAAAAGTCGCTTATTTCTAAACGACTTTATAATTAAGGAAAACTAATTTTTAATTTTTTAATTTCTTAGTTAAATCGATAAGCATTGGAGTTGCAATAAGAAGTGATGAATAAGTTCCTACAACAATACCAACTAATAAAGCAAAAACAAATCCTTGAATTGCCGCACCACCAAATAAGAAAATAACAACCAATACAATAATTGTAGTTAAGGAAGTATTGATCGTACGAGATAAGGTTGAATTTAAGGCACCATTAATTTCAGTTTTATAATCAGCATCTTTCTTCCACGATAACTCTTCACGAATCCTATCAAAGACAACCACAGTATCGTTTATCGAATAACCAATTACCGTTAATATCGCTGCAATAAAGGATTGATCAACATCCATATTAAAAGGAAGAATTCCATTAAATACAGCGAAAACTCCTAAAACAATCATAACATCATGAAACAAGGCAATAATTGCACTTAATGAATACTGCCATGTACCAAAACGCAATAGAATATAGGCAAAAATCATGATTAAGGATAAGACAATTGCAATAGTTGAAGATGAAATCAATTCATTTGACACGGAAGAGGAAACAAATCTTGAATCAGCTTCAATTTTATAAGATCCTAATTTTGATTTACATAAATCAAGACCTTTCTCTAATTTATCTTTTACCTTAGTTGTTGCTGTTTCATCAGAAACCAAGTAATTTGTTGTTATTTCAACGTAAAAATTACTGGATTTTGTCTTTACGTCAATTGAAGCGCCTTGCATCACTGAAGATAATTTCTCTTTTATAAATTCCATGTTATTATCCGCAGTTTTAGCGAATTTAACACCAAATGTTCTACCTCCAGAAAATTCTACAGAAGGCTTTAATCCGATAGTTAAAACAGCAAAAATAGAACCTGCAACCAATAATCCAGAAACTACATAATAAATATTCCGTTTCGAAATAAAGTTAATATTGATGTTCTTAAATGCGTTTTGGGTAAGCTTAGTTCCAAAGGAAATACCGTGTCCTTTATTTAACATCCATGTGAATATTAATCTTGAAATTACCAATGCAGCAAAAACGGATGAGAAAATTCCAATAATCAATGTTGTAGCAAAGGACTCAATTGGTCCAGAACCAAATATTTTCAAAACGATGGCTGTTAAGAGTGTCGTAACGTTGGCATCAATAATCGAAGAAAGGGCCTTTTCATAACCTGTTTCAATCGCTGCAGCAATGTCTTTTCCTTTTGCCTGTTCTTCTCGAATTCTTTCAAACACCAAAACATTCGCATCGACGGCCATACCAATCGTCAAAACAATACCCGCAATACCCGCAAGCGTTAAAACAGCTCCAAATGAAGCAAGCGTTCCGAAAATAAAAATGATGTTTGCAAAAAAAGCAATATCTGCTACAATTCCAGCTTTTCCGTAATAAAGATACATGTATATAAATACAACAATCAAAGCAACTGCGAATGAAATTAAACCTGCTCGGGTGTTTTCTGCACCAATTGTTGGTCCAACTTTTGTCTGTTCTTTTATAACACAAGGAGCAGGAAGTGCACCTCCATTTAACAAGCCAGCAAGATCTTCTGCCTCTTGAAAGGAAAAGCTTCCAGAAATTTGAGTATTACCAGTTGTAATAGCGTTTATTACACGAGGAGCGCTATAAACAACACTATCCATTGTTATTGCTATAATTCTATCCTTATTATCTGAGGTCATTCTACCCCATTCATCAGCACCTTCAGGTGTCATTTCTAAGTCAACTGTAATTTTTCCATCTCTTTGATCGTATCCAGTACCAGCTTTAGCAATGTGCTCTCCATTTACGCGTGCTTTACCAGACTCAGGTATTTTACAAGCATATAAGAAATAAGCTGTTTTCTTAGATTTGTCGTCAATTTTATCCGGTTCTGCTGACCACATAAACTTTACATCTTCAGGGAAAACAGATGCAATATCACGTCGACGTAACATTGTTTCAACAGTTCCTTTATTTTGAACATCTACATAACCCATTGCAAATCCTCCAACGGATGTTACTAAATCAGTTAACCCTTTCTTCACATTTGTTCCAGTTAAACTCAAAGACGAAGACTTCTTTTTTAGAGTATCAGAATTTTGAGTACTATCAGATACCTCAGAAGAATCATTTATCAATGATAAGTCTTTTTGCTCTTTTTCCTTGGAAAGGTTATTGGCTGTTGTCCATTGAATTTGAATCTGCTCAGGCATGTACGTTTCAAAGAATTCAAGATTTGCAGTTGATTGTAACTTTTTTGCCACAGTATATTCATCTTGAACTCCTGGTAACTCAATATATAATCTATTCTTAGCAGGATCTTTTTGGATGTTTGGTTGTGCTACACCGAACTGGTTAATTCGACGATTCATAATAATCTCAACGCCATCCATTGAAGAAGCAATTTGTGTTCTAAAATATGCTTCAACTTCAGAATCTGTAGATCGAATTCCAAGTTGAGCGCCTTTCAATAAATAATTTAACTTTAATCCTTTGTTGATAATCTTATTTTGAGCGATAAAAAGACTCAAGAAATCTCCACCATTTTTTTTGTAGATTGCTTGTGCTGCCTCAAAAGGTTTAATAAACTTTAAATCTCTTGGATTCTTGGCATTATTTTTAATTAAATCAGAAATTGAAATTTCAAGCGTAACACTCATACCTCCAACTAAATCAAGACCAAATGCAAGCGAGCGTTTCTTAACCTCCGAAAAAGTAGATCCAATTAATGGATAAACCTTTTTTTCACCTTTTGAACGTAATATTTCATTTACGAATGCTGCTCTTGCTAATTCTTCAGATTCTGGTAAATTAAAATCTACAGTAGTACTGTTTGGAAGAATTGCAATGCCGTTATTATCTTTAGCTTGTTTTCTTAAAGCTTGAACCTTAAGAATTGCTTCTTTTTCTGCTTTTCTCTCAACTCCACTTGCTACCCAAGTAAATGACAATTGATAAATACAAACAGCTGTTAACACAAGTGTAAACAACAAGAAAAAACCTTTTAAACGCATATTTTCTAAATTTTTGATTTCAATAAGGGTGCAAATATAGGATTTACATTGCTGAAAGCCAAATAAAATTATAGCTTTAAGTATCGAAATCAGCTTGCCTAAGCTATTCTTTTTTTAATGTATCGCAAAATTGGATAAGCGATTCTGAAAATTTAGTCCAAGAATCATCTAAAAGTAGATTTTCATGTTTTAAATTTTCTTCAACCTGAATCATTTTATTTTCATTAAAAATCTCCTCTATTTTATGTTGAATAGCTAGAGGATTTATGTCATTCAAGATAAATCCATTTTTTTCATCAACAATATCTTCTGCTAATCCTCCAACATTTGAAATTAAAACCGGCAAACAAAAAGAGTTTGCAAGTGCTTGAATACCACTCTGAGTTGCTGATTTATAAGGTAAAACACACAAATCTGCTACGCTAAAATAAAGCTTGACATCTTGCTCATCAATAAATTGATTGACAAAATGAATGTTTTTATTTTTCGATTTTGTAATTAAGTTAGTATACGTAATTTCATCACCATAAACCTCACCAGCAATAAGCAAACTGAACTCATTACTTAAATTTGAAAATGCTTGCAATAGTAAATCTAAGCCCTTGTAATTTCTTATCAATCCAAAGAATAAAAGTATTTTTTTTGTGGGATCTATACCTAAAGCTGCTGCTGCCTCTTTTCTCGCAATTTTTTCACCAAACTGATTGTAAGATGGATGCTTCAACAAGCAATGCTTCGCAGCTGGGTCAATAGCAAGTAAATCCTTTTTTACAGACTCAGAAAGGACGATAAAACCATCGTAAGACTTTACAAACATTTTATTAAAAAAAGAATCAAAAAATCTTTTTTCATGAGGGACCAAGTTATGAATAATTGCAATTTTTAAACATTTTTTCTTTAAAGATTTTGAGAAAAAAACATTCATAGGTGCAAAAAATGTCATCCAATAATTTGTAATAAAAATAGTAGGTGAAGATTGCTTGATTTGCCTTGCGGCGCTGAAATAACTTAAAGGATTAAAACCAGAAACAATTCTAGGATAACTTTTTGAAAGCTTATTCTGACTCAATTGTGTTTTTCCAGGAAATAAAAAATTAGGGTATTGTTTTTTAAAGGTAAATGCCTTCAAATCGCTTAGCTGTTCCATTGCGCTAACAACTAGTTCACTGAAATCCGAAATACCTCCTCGATAAGGAGGAAGTACTGAAAAAAAGACTACTTTGTGTGTTGATTTTTTCATTTTAATAATTTGGATCTATCCCATTCTTGGTACAATTTTCAAAAAATAAATCTAATTCTTTTCCTTTCAATATAGTGCCATTTTGAAAGAATACCTCAGATATTTTTAATCCGTTTTTATCGTAGCTATAAACCCAAGTATGAAGTTTGTCTTTCTTAAATTTTGCTTTTTGAGCTATTTGCCCATTAGGGTGGTATTCTAACCATTCACCAATCTTAAGACCATTTTGAAAAGCTCCTTTTTTTTTTATTTTTCCAGTGCTAAAAAATTCAGTATAAAGCCCATTAAGTGTGTCTTTCTTATAATTTGAAATAGATAAAGGAATAAGAACACCGTTTTCAATTTGACCCTCTGTGTAATAAATAATTTTCACTCCGTGCAGTTGATTTTGCAAATAACTTTCTTTGCTTGAAATAGCTCCGGAAGAAGTGAAGTTCAACCAAGTAGAATCTTTTAACTGATTTTTATAAAAGCCCTTTGATAAAACAGCTTCATTTTCAGAATAAAAAACTGCAAACGATAGATTTGAATTTGGAAAGTGATTAACAACTGATTTTAACTTTCCACTTTCATAATAATAAGAAAACTCTCCAAATGCCATATCATCTTTAAATTGTCCTTCATACATCAATGTATTACTACCTGGATATTTTTTATTCCAAACGCCCTGTTTTTGACCTTTAGCGTCTTTTTGATTGACTTGTGCAAAGCTCAAAAATGGAAGGAAAAGTAGAAGAATATAAAGCAGTTTATTCATAATAAAGCACTTAACTCAGAGAGAGAATTTAATGAAATATCGGGTTTTATACTTGTTTTTTCAGAAGTGAGAATTAGCACCGTTTTCATTCCGAGTTTCTTTCCAAAGATAATATCAGAATCTGTGTCTCCAACCATAATTGATTTCTTAAAATCTACAGTTGGAAATTCCTTTTTTGCCATTTGAGCCATCAGAGTGTTTGGCTTTCGCATTTTACTAAATTTATCTTTTAATTCAGTTGCCGCAAAAACTTTAGTGATGAATCCACCATTCTTTGAAATTTCTTTTTGCATTTGGGAGTGAATGTTCTCTAAATCACTTTCTGAGATTTTATTCAGTGCAACACATTGCTGATTTGTAACTACGAAAACATGACTGAATTTAGCACTTAAAGCTGCAAAAGAAGATAATACATCTGGACGAAAATGAAACTTTTCCCATTCTAGAACATAATCATTTATTGGTCTTTCATTGATTACACCATCGCGATCGAGAAAAAGCGACCAGCTAGAATCAATATTCCAATCTAAACTCATTCAGAAATTTGCTTTTCAATAAGGTACTGATTTCGGGTACTTGAATTTCTCCCAATTAATTCAGAAACAAAACCAACGAGAAAAAATTGTACTCCAATAATCATTGCTGCTAAGGAAACATAAAACTCTGAACGCTCAGCTAATTTTAATGCTGTTTTATGAAAAAGCAACTTATCAAGTCCAAGATATAAAAGAAGTCCAAAACCTATTAAAAACATTAGCGTTCCCATTCCACCGAAAAAATGCATGGGTTTTTTTCCAAATTTACCCATAAATGCAACAGTCATTAAGTCTAAGGGACCATTTAAAAAGCGATTTAATCCAAATTTTGTAACTCCGTATTTTCTCGCCTGATGCTGCACAATTTTTTCTCCTATGTTTTGAAAACCTGCATATTTTGCTAAAGCGGGAACATAACGGTGCATATCACCATAAAGTTCAATGCTTTTTACAACAGAAAGTTTATATGCTTTTAAACCGCAATTGAAATCGTGCAAATAAATGCCTGTAATTCTTCGTGCTGCCCAATTATATAGTTTGGTAGGTATTGTTTTTGATAATGGGTCGTGCCTATTTTTTTTCCATCCAGAAACTAGGTCAAAATTATCTTCAACAATCATTCGATACAATTCTGGGATTTCTTCGGGAGAATCTTGCAAGTCGGCGTCCATTGTTATTACAACCTGTCCAGTTGCTAGTTCAAATCCTTTTTGAAATGCCGCAGACTTCCCATAATTCTTTTGAAATTTTAAAGCTTTGATGTTCTTGTCTTTTAGAGCTAATTCCTCAATTATATTCCAAGAAGTATCAGTACTTCCATCATCAATTAAAATAAGCTCGTAAGACAAGTTGTTCTTGGTAACAACATCATAAATCCAGCTATGTAACTCAGGAAGAGATTCTGCTTCGTTTAACAATGGAATTACAATCGATAACTTATACATAGAACAAATTTAACTCAAAAATAAGATTTATATTTCGTTCGAAGAATGTTTTACTGAAGTTGCTTGTCTTCTACAATTTTATAAAACGAATGGATTGACCTAAATTTTGAATAATATAGATACCGGCAGATAAGGATTGTAGATCAATTTCCATTTTATTTGCTGAAACTTGAATCGTCTTTTGAACTTTTCCATTTAAGTCCCGAATATCTACATAACTATCTATTTCAGCGTTTTCAATTATAATTTTATCATTCGAAGGATTCGGATACAAACTAAATTCCTCTTTGGTATTTTCTGAAATGTCTGTAGTATTATAATTACTTACCCAAAAATGATCAAAAGCTGCTTCAGTGACATTGATATTTGGATTCTCATCTGAAATAGTAATAGAAATTTGCATCGTATTATTAATCGTTAGCAAGCCGCTTATAGGAATACTTTGAAAAGCATAACTCATTTCATTTTCCTGAGGAGCACCGATCTGATCGAGTAAAATGCTTGTTGAACCATTGGAAATAAATACTTTTAAGGTGTCGTCAACCTGACCTGGACCATAATAACAGTAAAAAGCACGGGCAAAATTAATGTGCGGATTACTCAGAGAAGTTAAATCCATTTGAGGTGAAATTAAAGTCGTGTAACCTTCATCAACATCGTCAAAATCTGGATTAAAATTTGGATCATTTCCTGTTACAAAACCAATTGAACCACAATCATAAGGAGCATCTGTTCCAATCATAGTATTATTTGTTGGATTTGGAATTCCTCGCTCCCAAAGTCCTGTTGAAGCATTTCCGATGATAGTCCAAGAAAAATCAAATTCAAAATCATCATAATATCCTTTTTCAAGATACACGATTATTGAACCCGTTGAAGAATCTAGTTGAATATCAAAACAGGAAGTAACAAAGCCCCATTTTCCAACCTGGATAGTATAAAAAGTGCCATCTTGGTAATATAAAGTTAAAGACTCATCTCCAATTCCATTGGTAATACCTTCATGAACAAGCAAGGGGTGAATTAATTTTATTTGAGCTCCTGAAATTGGAATTGTAGTTCCTAATTCATAAACTTTAATATCTAAATTGTAAGGAGGAATAGGAATTAATTCGGTATTTTGAATTGCTATTTGACCTTGAATCAATGTAACACTTTCTGTTTTGGGAAAATACCCCACTTTTTCATATGTCACATTATAAATTCCGGGAGAAAAAATCCCTGTTGCATAAAAACCTATTGAATTAGTATAATCTGTTTGGTCATTTTGAAAAATTTTTACAGTTACATTGTCTAAAGGTTGGTTGGTCTGTTGATCTCTTACAATTCCTTCGAGGTAAGCCGCCTTTTGATAAGTTGGACCTACTATAAACAAGCCATTCGTAATATCAGCAGCTAAAGTGATTCCAGATGGTAAAAACGGATAAACGCCCCAACATCCGTCGTAACTAATTGTTTGTCCTTCATAGGTATCATATTCAGCAACTTTAATCATGTTATATGGATAAGTAATGTCGTGAATAACAACTCCATCAGAGTAATAACTTGTAATTAAATAATCTCCCATAACATGGGTATTGTGAGGAATAATTCCAGAGCCAGGGGAATTTTGAATGCGGTCAACTTCTACAATGTTTGTTGGATCTGAAATATCATAAGCGGCAATAAAAGCCCCAGAAATTTCATCTGTCGTAAAAACAAATTGCCCATTATCTGAAGGCCAACTATTGTGCGTGAAACTGCTAGGAGTTGTTTTAGTTCCCAATAATACTGGATTCGCCTTATCGCTGACATCCACTAAACTAAAAAATCCGGCATAAATATTTGCCAAATACATGGTATCATTTCGCACATATCCATCGTGACAATACCAATTATCAAAGACGCCAACTTCAATTGGAGCCATTGGATTTGTGAAAACATCTAAAATAATTACACCACCATTGCCCCGATTTGCTCCAAAAACATACGCATAACCATTCTCATCTACAAAACAGGTGTGCGCAGATTGCCAAGGATTATTTGCAGGACCCGTATAAAGAGTTGTCGTTAAATTTGTAGCTTGTGGTAAAGGACTCAAATCAATAATTAACAAGCCATCTTCCGCCTCTGTGGTAACATATGCATAATCTCCATGTGAGGAAGGATCTCTCCAAATAGAAGTAGAACCGGGAAGCCAAAATACCTCAACAGGATTCGCGGGAACTGTCACATCAACAATAGAAGTACCTTTAGAAGTCCCAACAAGTGCATATTCATTGCCGAACTCATCCACGTAACCCCAAACATCGTTTAAGTTTGCATCATGCAATTGCTGGTAATTAATGTGTGATAAAGAATCTACATTTAATTGCGTCAACGCTTGGTTTGGAAGGCAAAGAAAAAGAAACAAAAATGCAACAAAAAGAAATTTTTGAATTATCGAGAAAAAAAAGTTAGATGTCTTCATAAGCTTAAAGTATAAAAATGGAGGCTAGAATCATGATCAATATGATGACTAAATATTGCCAAATATCGGGAAAATAAGTCCGAATCGCTTGTTTCCAATTCATGAAGTAAAGGTAGAAGATTTAATCCTAAATTTTAGTCTATCAAGTGAATAAAACATTTATCCTTATTTTTACTTGAAATATACTGACCATGCCCTATCACTTGAAAACTGTTGCCGCTTACCAAAATGCCTATGAAAATGCAAGCACTCATCCGGAGACTTTTTGGGGAGAAATTGCAGAAAATTTCCACTGGTATAGTCCTTGGAAAAAGGTGATGGATTGCAAGATGGAAAAAGCAGAATTCGCCTGGTTTCAAGAAGGTAAAACCAACATCTCCTTTAATTGCTTAGACCGCCATTTAGCGGAAAAAGGAGCGCAAACAGCTCTGATTTTCGAACCCAATGATCCCAAGGAAAAAGCACGGCATATTTCCTACACTGAATTACATGCTCGTGTTTCAAAAATGGCAAATGTGTTAAAAGCAAATGGAATTGAAAAAGGAGATCGTGTATGCATCTATCTTCCCATGATTCCAGAATTAGCGATCACTGTGCTGGCTTGTGCAAGAATTGGCGCTGTGCATTCTGTTGTCTTTGCAGGTTTTTCAGCAACTGCTCTTTCTTCTCGTATTCAAGATTGCACCTGTAAACTTATTGTAACTGCAGATGGAGGATTTCGCGGAAATAAAGAACTTGATCTCAAAATAATCGTTGATGAAGCGCTACTTTCGTGTCCGAGCATCACTAAATGTTTGGTTGTAAAACGCACGCATTCGAACATAAATATGCTTGCAGGACGCGATACTTACCTTGAAGATGAACTTCAAAAAGTTTCTACTATTTGTGAAGCAGAAATTATGGATGCAGAGGATCCCTTGTTTATTCTGTACACTTCTGGTTCCACAGGGAAACCTAAAGGAATGTTGCATAGCACAGGAGGATATATGGTTTACGCAGGCTACACCTTTAAAAATGTATTCGATTACCAAGAAAAAGAAGTTTTTTGGTGTACAGCAGACATTGGTTGGATAACTGGGCATTCATACAGTGTTTACGGACCTTTGTTAAACGGCGCAACTACCCTTCTTTTTGAAGGAATCCCCTCCTACACTAACTTTGGGCGTTTTTGGGAGATTATTGACAAGCACCAAGTAAATCAATTCTATACAGCACCAACGGCTATTCGTTCGCTTGCAAAAGAAGCACTTTCCTGGGTAGAAAAATATGACTTAGGAAGTCTTCGTATTCTCGGTTCTGTTGGTGAACCAATCAACGATGAAGCATGGTATTGGTACCACAAAAACATAGGGAAAGAAAATTGCCCTATTGTTGATACGTGGTGGCAAACAGAAACAGGCGGAATTTTAATTTCACCCCTTCCGAATATAACAAAACTTAAGCCGGCCTTTGCAACTCTTCCTTTACCGGGAATACAAGTTGCTCTGATGAACGAAACGCAGCAGGAATTAATTGGAAATGAAGTAAGCGGAAGTCTTTGTATAAAATTCCCTTGGCCTTCTATTGCGCGAACTATTTGGGGCGACCATCAACGCTATCTAAAAACCTACTTCACAGCTTTTCCGGGATATTATTTTACTGGAGACGGTGCATTGCGTGACGAAGACGGATATTATCGCATTACAGGTCGCGTGGATGATGTTATCATCGTTTCTGGACATAATTTAGGAACTGGCCCAATAGAGGAAGCGATTAACGATCACCCTTTAGTTGCTGAATCTGCAATTGTTGGTTTTCCTCATGATATAAAAGGCAGCGCACTTTATGGATTTGTTATTTTGAAAGAAGAACATGCAGATCACGGAAAGCTACGAAAAGAAATCAATCAAATCATTTCAGATCAGATTGGTCCAATTGCAAAATTGGATAAAATTCAATTTACAAGCGGACTTCCCAAAACACGCTCCGGAAAAATAATGCGTAGGATTCTTCGAAAAATTGCAGAAGGAGAGCTCGAAAATTTTGGAGACATCTCTACCTTGCTCAATCCAGAATTGGTTGCAGAAATTCTGAAAGACAAGCGCTAAATTAGAGCAAAAAAAAGCGGACTTTTCAGCCCGCTTTAAAAAACTATTTAGAATTTTTTATTTTTTGATAACTACTTTCTGTGTAGAAACTGAAGTGCCATCGTTAATTGTTACGAAGTAAACTCCTGAATTCAATGAAGCAGTATTAATAGAAGTAGATATTCCATTTAACGCTTGAGTTCTAACAACTTTTCCACTTACATCCAATAGCGTAATAGTTGCAGAAACTTCCTTGTTTAAAGAAATATTTATTACTTCGTTAGCAGGATTAGGGAAAACTCTTAGACCAAGGTTATTCTCAACTTCGTTAACACCTACAGAAGGATCAAAATTCATCCTTACCATTGGTGTTGCAGTAGTATAATACCAAGTTAGATCCGTCATATCAAAGTAATAGGAAGTGCTTGCTTCAGATACTCCAGCTGTAGAAATAATTAAGTCATCAGTTGCACCACCATCACCAAAAGAACCTAAAACTACTAGATAAGATTCTCCCGCATTTAAAGGTGTAGCACCTGCACCAAGAGCCAATGTAATTTTTTGTCCAAGATCAGCAGCAGTCAATGTGTAAGAAACTGATTCATCAACGAAAACAAAAGCAGCTGCTGTTGTTGTAGCTGTTGGGTCAACAGAATATAATTTTGCATAAACCTCTGCTCCTACAACAGCACCACCATCAATATATGCATCAATTCCTGAAAGATTTGCTGAAGCAAAAATATCAAAGATATTTCCAGCTTCAAAACCCATTCCAGCATTGTAAGTACCATTTGTAGCAGTTCCTTTATCACGAGCGTAAATATAATCGTTGACAGAAACAGAAGCTGCAGAAAGTATAGAATTATCTGCTGGTACAGCATCAGTTGCTGAAGAAGAAGCTGACATGTTAATTACATGCGTTGCAACAATTGGAGGAGGTGTTAAAGCACCTGTTAAACTGATTGTGTCAGTAGCACCCGTTAATACTGCTTCAGGAGCTGAACTTCCAGACCAAACTCCACTAGCTAAAGCAGCTGTAAAAACTACATCATTTTGAGTCAAAGCACCGTAATTTTTTACTATTCCAGCAACATCAAGAGGTGCTAACTGAGAAAGTGGTATTTGGTAGTAAGGTAATCTAGCACCCCAAGCACCTGTAGAACCCCAGTATCCTCCTAGCATTACTAAGTCATAGTCTTCAGGGACAAATAATGCAACATCATCAACAGCCCAATACCAACCCCACCAATCATGGTCGTTGTAATAAAAACGGATTTTTACTTGAGCTTGATTACCAGCTATTGAAGAAATATCAATAACAGTTTGTTCAGGGTTTCCAGCATTTTGATTTGGTAAAGAATATTCATTTTCGTTAGACATTTCAAAATCAGTCCAAGTTGCGCCATTGTCAGCAGAAACACTTACACCTCTGGTATCATGCCACCATCTAAAGTTATGTTGGTAACGCAAACGAACTACAGGTTGACCAGTTAAATTAATAGTAGCAGAAGTTGTAGCAGTTGTTACAATTGGTGTGCCGTCAAAATCAACTGTATTATTTGCATCAGAATTTACAAATAAAAAACCATTTGCTGCTGTAGTTGAAGCAAAAGGACTCAATTGGGAAACGGGAATAGCTGCTGGATTTGAAGAAAATCCCCATCCAAGACCAGGAGTTCCTGCTGTATTGTTGATAACCCAATCAGATGGTGTATTAAAACTATTCGACCAAAGAATCGTTTCCTTTGTGTTTTGAGTCAACTTAGAAGGCTTAATTTGTCCAACAAGGTGACTATTTTTCCTCTCTAGTGGAGAAAAATTTGAGTTTTGTACCTGTGCAGTAAAAGCACTAGCAGTAAAAAAACCCAATAAACAAATGTAAATTTTTTTCATTTTTTTGTTTTTTAAGTTTAAGTTTAGATTAATGATTTGTTAAACGTAAATTTATTAAATAAAAATTAAATAAAACTAAAAATCTCTAAAAAATAAAAAATTACATAAAGCTTTAATATTTTCTTTTGAATTAGGAGTATCAATCTTAGCAAAAGCACTAAAAGCTAAATCATTGTGTTTTTTCATCGTTTCTTCACAAAAAGCTTTAACATTTAAGTTGTCATAAATACTTCGAGTTTTTAAGACCTTCTGTTCTATGTTTACTTCATTAAGAAGAAAATCCAATTCTTTGCGTTCTGTATCACTTGCTCTAGATCTAGCAACAATAGAAAGGAGTGTTTTTTTATTACAGATTACATCGCCACCTACTTGCTTTCCAACTTTGGAGGGATCACCGTAAAGGTCTAAGATATCATCTTGTATTTGAAATGCCAAACCTAAATGAAGTCCAAAATCATAAATATTCTTTCTATTTTCCTCTGATGCATTTGAAATAATTGCTCCAAATTGCAAAGCACAAGCCAACAAAACAGCAGTTTTAAGTTGAATCATAGTGAGGTATTCTTGTTCAGATACCTCCATTCTATTTTCAAAATCCATATCCAATTGCTGCCCTTCACAAACTTCAATTGCCGTTTTATTAAACACCAAAAATAACGCTGACAGCTTGTGAGCATCATAGTGAGAGAGCAACTGATAGGCCTTAACAAGTAAAACATCACCAGAAAGAATTGCACTATTTGAATTCCATTTTTCATGAACCGTAGCTTTCCCTCTTCGAAGAGGAGCAGCGTCCATTATATCATCGTGAATAAGCGAAAAATTATGAAACAACTCAATTGCGATAGCTGCTGGCATTAAATTTTCTTTCTTTTCACCGAATAATTCTCCAGAAAGGATTGTCAATAATGGGCGCATACGTTTTCCACCAAGAGCTAAGAAATAACTCAGCGGATCGTATAAATTTTTAGGTTCATTGGGAAAAGAAATACCTGAGATTTCATTTTCAATTAGTTCAGAATAATCGTGGATAAATTTCATTTTTGTTTTGCCAAAAGAAGAAGGTATTTTCCGTAACCACTTTTTACAAGTGGCTCTGCTAATTTCTTTAATTGCTCTTTAGAAATAAAACCATTGCGATAGGCAATTTCTTCAATACAGCCAATCTTTAAGCCCTGACGTTCTTCAATAACTTGAACAAATTGCCCTGCTTGCATGAGTGAAGAAAAAGTGCCTGTGTCAAACCAAGCAGTACCTCTATCTAAAATTGCCACTTTTAATTTTCCTTGCTTTAGATATGCAGCATTAACATCTGTGATTTCATATTCTCCTCTCTCAGAAGGCTTTAAATTTTTAGCAATTTCAACTACAGAATTATCGTAGAAATAAAGTCCAGGAACTGCATAATTTGATTTTGGCTTAAGCGGTTTTTCTTCGATGGATATTGCCTTCATTTCAGCATCAAATTCAACTACTCCATAGCGTTCAGGATCGCTAACATGATAGGCATACACAACTCCACCCTCTGGATTATTATTTTCTTTCAGTAAAGTATCCATTCCAATTCCGTAGAAGATATTGTCCCCTAAAACTAAGGCAACCTTATCCTTACCAATAAATTTTTCGCCTATTACAAAAGCCTGAGCTAAACCATTCGGTATTTCCTGAACGGCGTATGAAAAAACACAGCCCAATTTTGAGCCATCACCTAAAAGTCGTTCAAAATTTGGAAGATCAATAGGAGTAGAAATAATGAGAATCTCAGAAATCCCGGCACTCATTAAAATTGATAGTGGATAATAAATCATTGGTTTATCATAAACAGGGATTAACTGTTTACTTAATGCCAATGTAAGAGGATGCAAGCGAGTTCCAGAACCTCCAGCTAAAATAATTCCTTTCATTATGATTCTATTTTTTTATCATTTTCTTCCGATATTGGAAGTGAATTCCAATCAATATCACTATCTTCATTATACGCCTCAAAATAGGGTTCTTTAAAGGACTTTGTTGTTATTAGTTTATCCATAGAAAGTAACAAAGCTGGTAATAAAACAAGATTATTTACCATGGCTACCAATAGCGTAATTGAAATTAATATACCAAGCGCTTGTGTTCCTCCAAATTGGGAAAATGCAAAAACAGAGAATCCACAAAATAAAACTATAGAAGTATAGAACATCCCAAGACCAGATTCACGAATTGCAATTAGAATACAGCTTTTTAAATCCCAATTTTTATTTTTTAGCTCCTGCCTATATTTAGATAAAAAATGAATTGTATCATCAATAGAAAT
The DNA here is from genome assembly GCA_044373675.1 of Crocinitomicaceae bacterium. Classification (GTDB taxonomy): domain Bacteria; phylum Bacteroidota; class Bacteroidia; order Flavobacteriales_D; family Crocinitomicaceae; genus UBA952. The sequence goes on from JBILPT010000007.1 coordinate 47,866, forward strand.
TCCAAAAGCAATACTAAAAATAAGAAGTGTAGATGGCTTGAGTGGGATGCCAAAAAACCCCATAATCCCAGCTGTAACAATCAAAGGAATAATATTTGGAATCATTGAAATAAGCACCATTCTCCACGAACGAAACAAAAGCGCCATTAGCACTCCAATACAAATTATAGCAAAAATCAAACTTGAAATAAGATTATTTACTAAATAACGTGTTCCGTCAGAGGCTACAACAGATACTCCAGTATAAATAACATCAAAATATTCTCTGTTAATTGCCTTTCGTAAATTAGGCAAGAAATCTTTTTGAGAATAATATCTACGAATAAAATCTGGATTATTTGAAAACTGCGTTTCTAGCTTTGGGTATTTTTGAGCATAAATAGCTCCTACTCCACTAGCTATTGAACTATTGGCTTCAAAAATTGAGTCGATATAATTAGATCGTTTTTTCTGATTAGATGCTTTGCTAATTTTATATAAGCGCTCAATCTCTCTTTTTGTTGGATTTAAAATCTCATCAACCTGAATCTTTAAACTATTTACTTTGTCATGCACTTCAATAGAACCAATGTCCTTCATTTGACAACGAATCCTGATTGTGCAAGTCGTTGTGTCAACAAGATCTTTTAATGAAAATCCACCACCATTGATATTGGAAACCGCTAAATTATCTACATATTTTTTTAAACGCAAACGATCACGGTTGGCGATAAGCGAATATTTATCTGGGTTATTTCCGTAATAAGACATATTGATAAGTTTTACAAAATCAACAGGTGAAATACTACGGGAAAAAAGTGAATCATTTTGCAAAAGGTCTTGGATTTCGGCGACTTTTGTAAGTGTTGACTTTGTCATTAGTCGACCAGATTCTTTATAGGAAATCAACATTTCAAAAGGGATTGCACCACCAAAATGTTTTTCCATAAATTTAACATCCTTGTAAATTGAATCCTCTTTTGGCAAATCAGAAGTTATATTTCCGGTAAGCTTAATTTTTGTTAAGCCATAAAGACTAATAAGAACAATAATTATTGAAATAAAATAAATTAATTTTCTTCTTTTTTGAACTATTTCGACAATAAAATTTAACATTCCAACAGCAAATTTTCTATCTAAATGTTTAAGATGCCGAGCTTTTGGCGGATTAAAAAAAGATGTTAAAGTTGGTAAAATACAAAGAGACAATAGGAAAACCATCATAATATTGGTGCTAGCTACAATTCCAAATTGCATTAAATGATTTGAGTTTGTAAAAGCAAATGTCAAAAATCCAATTGCAGTTGTAAAATTTGTTAGAAAGGTGGCAGTTCCAATTTTCTGAATCACCAAAGACAAGGCTTTCACTTTATTTCCATGATCCTTCATTTCTTGATGAAACTTGGTCATTAAAAAAATACAGTTTGGCACACCAATTACAATCATTAATGCTGGAAGGAGCGCCATTAAAGAAGATAAACGAAATTCTAAAAAAGCGACGGTGCCAAGTGACCAAATCACAGCGATGCAGACAACAATAAGGCAAATTAGCACTACTCGAAATGATCGGAAAAAAAGAAAAAGCAAACAAGAAGTTACAAGTAATGAAAGGCCAACAAAGAAAATCATCTCTCCTAAAATCCTTTTAGAAATTTGCACACGCAAATGCGGAAGACCTGCAAAGTGAATTTTCCCAAAGTTCACTTCGTATTTTTGAGAAAGCTTCTCTATATCCAAAACAACATTCATTTTGATTTTATCAGACAAAAAAGTTTCATCAATAGCAACCATCATTAAAGAAACATTTCCTTTTTCACTGTACAGAAGCCCTTTATACAATGGGTTTTGCTTTATTTCTCGGCGAATTGAGTCGATTGATTTTTCTTGATAAGTAATGTCAGAAAATATACGGTTAATCTCAAATTTAGCTGCTGAAGTATCATTTCGAATACTAAATAAGGTTGCCTCAGAGACAACAGATTCTACGCCATCAAACTGAAGTATAGAATCTCCTAATTCTTTCCATTTTAGAAAATTTTCTTCTGTGTAAAGAGAATCTGTCTGTATGCCAATTATCAGCGCACCACCGTCTTCACCAAAAAGGGCTTTAAATTTCTTATAATTCTCAGTAGTAGGTGAATTTTTTGGTAAAACAATCCCATACTTATTTTCTAATTTAAGACCCGTAAATGCATGGTAAGCAAAAAAAACAGTAATTAAAGTAATAAGACCTACTATGAAAAATCTATTTCTTAAGATAAAATCTGCAATTTTTTTCCACATGTTTTAACTCTTTTGTTTTTATCTCTTGCAGTAAATTTAAGTAAATTGCTCGTATTACCCCGAAAAATTTCGCTTAGAAAATTATAACCAACGAAATAAATCATCAAACATTCCTTTTCCCCAGGGAGTATTACCGTATTCTTTTTCAATTTTCATTCGAAGTTCTAGCATTGAAAATACTTTGTTTTTACCAATTGGCAAGTCAAGATCTTCTTTTTTTGGAGCAATGAGTTCTACACTTTTAGCGAAATAAATAATTCCCCCATCTTCAGTTGCTAAACCTAAAATTGTACCCGGTAAACCACAAAATCCTTCTGGACCAACACTTGGAATAAGCGCTGAAGTGTACCATGCATAAATTCTTGTAGTATCATTTTTTTGGTAAATTGCTTTTCTACAATCATATCCACTTATTACACGCTTGTTATCTGTGATTTTCCATTGGCGACTTGGAAGAGAGTCCAAAACATAAATACTTTGACCAAAAAGCCCTAAAATTGTCAACTGACTTTTTTTCTTCAATTGTTGGTAATAGGTATTTTTAGTTGTCATCCAGGCCATTTCGTCGGCACCTGTATTTTCTACTACTAGTTTAAAAATTGAACACGTATCGTTAAACAAAAGTGCAAATTTATCAGTCTTAATCTTATTTGTTTCGTTGATCATCCGCTTCATTCGCTTATCCGTAAAACGTTTTTCTAAGTTTGTACGGCGTTCAAAAATAATTTTCCCACTTGTAGCATATTGACAAAAAATTGGGTTTCCCAAAAACAATAATATCCCAATAAAAAATAGCTTAATGCCAACCTTTAAATTCATCCTCTTTGGTTTTATTGTTATTAAATTTATATGTTAATTTCAGTAGGAAATACCGAGAGATGATGGATGTATAATTATCAGTTACGATATTTCCATTTACTTGCCGAGATAAATTCAAGTTTTGATTTAACAAGTCGTTTCCAGCAAGAGCAATTATTAAATTTTCAGTTTTAAAAAATGCTTTACTCAATTCTGTATTAACAATGAAAATATTTCTATTGAAGCCATCTGCTCTTTGAGAATTTATGGTGTAATTTGCATCTATTTTAATAGTAAAATGGCGTTTCAATTGCCACTCTAAGTCAAATTCGTAGCGTTGGCTTGAATATGGAATGTTAGAAACTGAAGAAAGCGAACTTACTGGGTTTGTATAACTATACGTATTGCCAACTGTGATTTCTAACGAATCTAATTGTAGGGAGAAATCAAGACCTCCTGAAAATGACGTATTTTGAGTAATGTTTTTTTCATCTGCTATAAAATTAGTGTAGCGATTGTAAGAAGCATTTGCATTTGGTTCAATTTCTAACTTGCGACTTAAAAAAGGGATTCCTGCTCCGAGATAGACATTACCAAATAAGTTTCCATCAACATTAACGGTTTTAGAAACTGTTCTACCAAAATTATCGTAAGTAGTCGAGTTTGCAAATGCATTATTGGTAACACTAGCATTGAAACCACTCCAAATATAGCGCCCTGATAAAGCCTGCCATGTATTAAAATTTCCATTTAAGTTGTGTACGTAATTTGGCTGCAAATCTGGATTTCCCTCTTGAGTTCGATTGGGATTTGAATTGTCTACAACCGGTTGTAAATCATTAATTGAAGGCTGAGAAGATGAAGTAGTATAATAAATTCCCATTCTTTTATTCATACTTGGTTTATATTGATAACTCAAACGAGGCAATAAATTATTAATATTCTGATTGATCACTGCAGAAGTTATATTATTGAAATTTTCAATAGCTATGTTACGAATTCCTATACCTCCAGTTACAACATGTGATTTTTTCTCAAAAACACCTATGGCAGAAAGTCGGTGCTGAATGCGCGAATTATCAAATATATTTGACAATGGAACTACAAGCTCAGAATAGGAACCATCTCCCCTATTAAAAGTCTTTTTATCTTGTGTGTTAAGACCGTTTTCAAATAGGTATTCAAACTGCAACTTCCAATTATCAGAGAGCGGCTCAGTATAACTTAGAATACCATAATTACTTATGGATGAATTATCATTGTTTTTTTTCTGGTCGATGGTCTCAATTGAATCCAATAAAATATTATTTGTAGTAGTAAGCAAATTACCAGCGGTTTCATTATCAGAAAATCCCAAAATATACTTTAATTCTAATTCGCGGTTTTTCTTCATAAATTTTCTTCGAATCAAGGCTTGAGAATTGCTCGCTATGCCTTTTGAATCATTCGTATTTTTAATCACAGTTTCTAATGATTTTGAATTTGTTTCACCAAAAAATCCTGTAGTATTGTTATCATCACTATTTGCAAAATCGAAACTTAGATTTGGTTTGACTTCGATAAAAGTTAAGGAATCTAAATTAACAGAATATGATAAATTCAAACGATGACCTAGATTTTTAGTTGTATTTTGAATAGAATCCTTTAAGAAATAGCTTGTGTCAGCAAGAAAATACTGAGATGAGCTGTTTGAATTTGCTATTAAGTTGCTTTCTGAATACGAATAATTAAATCCGATTTTTCCGGTTTTGCCAATTTTATCGGAATAATAAATTCCAGCTTTTAAAGTTTGTGGAATACCACTAGTATTTGTTGGATTCCCTTGATTAAACATCGACATTCCACTAGCATTCCTCTCATTTTCCAATCCGAACTTATTCATATCACGAAAGCCGAAATTAGATTTTGGTGTATTTGATGACAAGAAAAAAACTGAAATCTTTTGCTTATTATTGAACTTATTAAAAAGCATTTCGCTTTCATAAAAAGCATTCTTATTAAACGAAGCAAAATCTGAGGCGCCCGACATTTTTCCAAAATACCCCTTTTTCGCACCGTCCTTTAATTTTAAATCTAAGACCTGAATTTTTTGATCTTCGCCAACTCTAGCATTTTCGTCATTCTTCTCATATACCTGAACCGATGAAATACTCTTTGCACCAAGATTTCTTGTTGCAATAGTTGGATCTGTTCCAAAAAACTCATCTCCATCAACTAAAACCTGAGAAATATCTTTTCCTTGTGAAGTCAAAGTCCCGTCTTCATTCACTTTAATTCCAGGAAGTTTTTTTAGTAAATCTTCTACTACAGCATTTTCACCAACTTTAAATGAATCTGCGACATAAACTAAGGTATCGCCACGGTAAAAAATCGGATTCTTATTTGCGAAAACAATAACTTCAGCTAAATTTTTAGTAACGGAATTGAGTTGAATTCGAGGAATATTAATTTCTAAATTTCCCTTGTGTCCTATAATATAATAGGTCTTCGCCTCGTATTCTGGATGCTCAATAATTAAAGAAAAAGTATCGATTGGGAAATTTGCAAACTCAAATACTCCATCAAATTTTGTTCGTGTAGCACCTAAGAGTAGAGAGTCCTTAATTCTAACACTTAGTACCGAAACATTATTAAGTGTTTTTACTCCACTTGAATCAAAAACAATTCCCTTTATATTCATCTTTTGGGAAAACCCAAAAAAGGAAGTAGAGAGAAAAAAGAGAAGAAAAACTGTTTTTTTAAAATGCATTATTTTTTTATTGGTGTATAAAGTTACTTACTTTCTTGCGCTAAATGCTTATCAAGCACAAATCTATTTTTTACTATTAACTAATTCTATCCCTGTTAAAGCTTGAAAGGTAAAACCATTTGCTTCTGTCAAAATCTCAAACTCTATTTTCAAGGGTTTATTTTTGTATTGATTTTCACGGTTTTTTAATGATTTTAGAATGCCACTATACTCTTGAAATGCCAAAGTTGATCCATATTTTTCTGTTCCAACCAGCAAGTAAACTCTATCTAGCATTTCCATGAAACCTTGAAAATTTGTTTGGAAATCACCTTTTTGATTTATAATTTCTTTGGCTTTGATATCATCATGAATTATAAAATCTACTTTTTTAAATTTAATCGATGACAATTTTATTGCGTCATTAGAAAATCTAGCTCCAGAGTAAATAACTTTATTTTTAGAATTATAACACGAAATCTTCTCACTAAAATAACTCTTGTTTTCTTTTAAGACACTGATTTCTTGCTGAGAAAAATTCTTTTCTATACCATTATAATAAAAGCTTGTCTTAATAATTTTACCATTTATGAATGATTGCTCATGAATTAGCTTTACGATGGCAAATGATTTATCTACAAAACCCTTCACTTGTTGTGCATTTCCCTCGTTATCTGTATAACTTAAACTAGCAACTTCGATTAAGTCTTTTCTATTACTTAAGGAATCTCGAAAAGCATTAAAATATTCTGGATAATTAAACTCTGAATGCTTTGTTTTGTGCCGATTTTTAATCGTTGTACTTTCTTTACTGGAAAAATCGCAAGCACAAAATAGAGAAAGTAATAAGGTGCTAAAAAGAAACCGATTCATAATCATTTTTCTTAAACAAAAACTAGAAGTTACTTTTCACCTTCAAATTGAATTTACCAAAAATCCAAATTTTAAATTTAAAGAGCAAAAGATATAATGCAGGAATAATTACCAAGGTCAAAAAAGTCGCAAAAGACAAACCATAAATGATTGCCCAAGACATAGGTCCAAAGAACAGATTGTTATCACCTCCAATAAAAATATTTGGGTCATAACTTGAAAATAAAGTGAAGAAATCAATGTTAAATCCTATTGCCAATGGAACCAATCCTAATACCGTTGTTATTGCAGTTAGCAATACAGGTCGAAGACGCGTTTTTCCAGCTTGAATTGTAGCAAGAATAAACTCATCATTAGAAAGCGGCTCATCTTCTTTTAAGCCAAGTTCTTCACGTCGCTTTTTTTGTAAAAGGTTGGTATAATCTATTAATACAATTGCATTATTCACAACAACACCAGCTAATGAAATAATACCAATCATAGTCATAATGATTACGAAACTTTGCTGCGAAATAACTAATCCCAGAAAAACTCCAATTAAAGATAAAACGATGGAAAACATAATCACACTAGGAGCTGAGTAAGAATTAAACTGAGCGACAATTATTAATAAAACTAAGAATACTGCAACCAAAAGCGTGTTACTTAAAAAAGCCATCTCTTTCGCTTGATTATCTTGTTGACCAGAAAAACGATACGAAACAAATTCAGGTATAGAACCAGCAGACTGGTACTTTTCCATTTTTTCTTTAAGAATCTTTACTACATTATTCGCATTATATCCTTCAGTTAAATTAGAAGTAATGGATACCAATGGAATTTGATTTTTACGAATAACGGCAGAAAAAGAGGATATTTCTTTTGGATCTTTTATAACAGAACGAATAGGAATATTCATCAACTGTCCTTTGTTATTTCTAAATATTAATCGTTGCTCTAAAAGCATGTCTAAATTTTCACGGCTTTCTTGATTAAAGCGAACAACAATATCATAAGATTCTTCATCCTTCGTGTACGTTGAAATATCTTGGCCTAAGAGCGACTTTCTAATTGCCATTCCAACTTGCGCTGTGGAAGCATTCAATTTTCGTATTTGATCTCTGTCAACCTGAATTGGAATTTCCGGTCGATTAGATTCAACATTCAATTTTAATTGTTCGACTCCAGGAACTGCTTCACGATCCAAATAATTTTTAATATTTTCAGCTTGATTAATTAATTCACTGTACTCACCTCTTCCAGTCACATCAATATTTATAGGTGCACCTTGTGGAGGACCTTGAGAATTTTTTGCTGCTGAGACTTCAACATCTGCATTGTATCTTCCTTTTAAGCCATCCTGAATTTCCTTCATTATTTCAGACGTGGAATAATTGGATCGGAACTGAAATTCGTTAAAATTTACTGTTATCCTTGCTTTATTAGGCGTATTTCCCATTACAACACCCTGCGCTGGATCACTTGTTCCTTCTCCAACTTGAGATATTATTGATTTGATAATCTGTTCATTTTTAGGAATTCCAGCTTCAGTATCTTTATTAATGTATTTTTCTAAAATTTTATTAATATCTTTTTCAACCTTAATAGTTGTTTCATTTGTTATTTTTATATCCGTTCCAATTGGATGAGAAATAAAAATATTGACATAATTTGGATCATTTTCTGGAAAGAACTCCACTTTAGGAGGAAAGATTACCATTAAAAAAATTGAGAAAAATAATAAACCAATTGTTCCTAAAATAAATTTTAAGGGTCGTTTTCCAGTCATTACAAAAGTCAAAAATTGCCCATAAATACGATCTAACCAAGGCAAGAACTTTTCTTGAAAACGCATTGTTCCTGGATAAAGAACATAATAGTTTAACAAACTCATTAACCCAAAGAAAATAAGCAAGTTTCCAAAAGAGAGAAATCCAAAAATCACAAAGAAAATTCCAATAACACTTAAAATCAGAAAAGTCTTAAAAACAATTTGTTTTACTGGTTTTTCCTGTTTAATTTTCATGTAGCTAACAGCAAGTACAGGATTGATTACAAGGGCGACAAACAACGAAGATGTCAATACAACCATTAATGTCAAGGGGAGAAATTTCATGAATTCACCAATAATTCCAGGCCATAAAGCGAGTGGAATAAAAGCTGCAACAGTTGTAGCCGTTGAAGAAATAATTGGCCAAGCAACTTCACCAACTCCCTCGATTACTGCTTCTTTGGCTGTATATCCTTCATCCATGAATCGGTAAATGTTTTCTACAATTACAATTCCATTGTCAACTAACATACCAAGAGCCAAAACAAGGGAAAATAAAACCATTACATTCAGCGTTACACCCAAAGCATTTAGAATCATAAATGACATGAGCATAGAAAGAGGAATTGCAACACCCACAAAAAGCGCATTTCTTAGGCCTAGGAAAAATAACAAGACTCCCACGACTAAAATGATTCCAAAAATGATCGAATTTTCAAGGTTTGAGACCATGTCCCGGGTATTATTTGATTGATCATTTGTAAGGGAAACATCCACACTTCTTGGAATTGTGCCATCTTTTTGCGCTAGGGCGATTATCTCATTAATTTTATCAGAAGCAATCAATAAATTTTGTCCCGCTTGTTTCTTTATGTCCAACATCACAACAGAGCTTCCAAATTCACGGGCGTATGAAGTGGTATCTGAATTTCCAAAATAAACGGAGGCAACATCTTCCAAGTAAACAGGTAAAAATTCATCTTGCTTTACAACAACCTTTCGCAGTTCATCAGCATCTTTAAATTCACCTTCTATTCGAATTGTTTTTCGCATACCGTTCATCAAAACTTCACCGCCAGAAATTGTCTGATTTTCTGAGCTTACAGCATTTTGAATATCATCTAATGTTACATTAACAGATTGTGCTTTAATTGGATCTACATCAATTCGCATTTCTTGTTCTTGAATGCCTCGAATATCCACCTCACTTATTTCTGGTAAATCTTCCAATGTTTTTTCTAAGTTCTTTGCAACATCTTTTAAAACAATTGCATTTTCTCCCCGAAGATTTATATTCAAAATGGGCATTTTCGATGGATCGAGCTCAAAAATAGTTGGTTCGACAGGCAGAGCAGGAAAATCAGATTTTGTTCTTGCTTTATCTACAGCATCTTTCACTTTTTGCAAAGCTTCATCAACAGGCATTTTAAAATCAAATTTGATGCGAATAGTCGTATAACCATGAACAGAATTAGAATTTATTTCATCAATTAACTTGATTCCACCAATTTCTTTCTCTACAGATTGTGTGATTTTTTTTGCCATAAATTCTGGAGAGGATCCAGGCTTGGCAATACCAACATAAATTTCAGGGATTTTTAATTCCGGGAAATTTTCTTTGGGCATTGAATTATAGGCCAAAAATCCAGCTATTAATATGATAAAAGAAATAAGGAATACCGTTTTTCTGTTGTTAACAGAAATTGTTGTTAGTCCAAAACTTTTTGAGTTATTCTCCATTTTTAGTGACATTATTTTATTCTAACTTGATCTTTTTCTGTTATTCCTCTTGCTCCTTCAACAATAATTTTTGTTCCGTTCTTAATTGCTGCATTATCTTTTATAAGAGCTTCACCATCTTGATTTTCAATTAGCTCAACAGCAATTTTTTTTACTTTAAAATTACCTTTTGATGAAGGGAGAGCTACCCAAACATAGTCCGAATTATCTTGAGATTTTAAAATGCTTTTTGCGGGAATTACTAAGCCATTTTCAACAGTAAAATCAGTTATTCTAAGCTCAGCCAACATATTTGGCAATAACTCTTTATTACCACTAACCTTTGCAGCAATTCGAAAAGTTCTATTAGTTGGCTCTATAAAATTTCCAACAGTATTTACTTTTAAATTTAGAATAGTATTGTTAAAATTTGGGAATGAAACTTCTATGAGTGTACCGACTTTTATCTTATTAAGATGTTTTTCAGAAATTGATGCTGTTATTTCCACATTTGAATTGTTTACTAAGCGCAACAAAGGAGATTGAGGTCCAGCCATCTGTCCTTGCTTCGCATAAACAACATCAATAATTCCAGAAAAAGGAGCTTTAATCGCTGACTTTCCTCTCTGAGTATTTAATGAATTTAATTTAGCTCGTAATGATTTTACAGCATTTCGTGCAGTTTCATAATCAAATTCTGAACCAATTCCTTTGGATTTTAATTCCTCCTGTTTTTTAAACATGTATTCTGCGTATTCAAGCTGTGTTTCAATTTCTTGTGCTCCAGAATTTATTAGTGCTGCATCCAATACAACAAGAGTTTGACCTGCTGCAACTCGATCTCCAGATTTTACATTTACTTTCGTAATCAATCCCCCCATCTCTGCAGTTAATAAAATATCTTGGTCAGTTTCTACATTTCCTTGCGCATTTATAGTATGCTTAAAAGGTTTTACATCAGCAGTTTCAATTTCCACAAGTGGAAGAAATGATGTTTCTGCAACAGTCTTTTTTTCTTCTGAACTACAAGCCAAAAAAGATGCTGCCAAAATTACAATGTAAGTCAGTTTGATAATTAATTTCATGTTTAGTATTATTTTGTTATTAAAATTTGATTGTATAATTTATCTAGTGTTATTTTTGATTGAAAAAGTTCTACCATAGAACCAATATATTGAGATTGGGCAATCATTAATTGATTGTATTTCTGGGTAACAACAATACTACTCTCCTTTCCAATTTTTTCTTTTAGCAATGTGTTTGCATAGATTTTTCCTGCGAGTTCAATATTCTCTTTTTGTAGGGCAAGCTTCTGTTTCGCACCAATAAAATTATTAGAAGCTTGAATCTCTTGCATTTTTAGCGCTTGTTCTGTTATTTTGAGTGTATTTTCATCTTGCATTAACTTTATTTTGGACTGAGAAATAATCGCACTACCAGATCCACTTGAATAAATTGGAATGCTTAATTGAATCCCCCAAGATGTTTGAGGATACCACGACTGATTTGCGAAGAAATTTAGTTCATTTCGGTAGGCAACATAAGAATGCTGAAATTGAGCTCTTAGAATAGGTAAAAACGCCATTTTTTTATTCTTTAAATCTAATTTATCTAATAAAATTTGCTTTTCTAATATCTTTAAATTGAAATTATCTGAAATAAAACCTCCTTTTGTTAACAAAGATTTTTTTAGTAAATCGGATGTTGTTTCCGACAAACTAATTTCTTGTTCTAAGGGCAAAAACATTGCCAACTTTAGTATTGCTAGCGCATTATTGTATTGAAGTTTTGATGATTCATGCGCATTCTTAGCGGATAATACAGCGTAGTTCATTTGGTCTACTTCTTCTTGAGTGATTACTCCTACTTCAAAAAAACTTTTTTGTTTTTCAAGTAGTTTTTCGGACAATAAAAGCATTGAATCAACAAAAATCAAATTTTCTTTTGCTACAGCAGCAAGGTGATAGGCTTGACTAACATTAAATACAACATCTTCCTTTGTTTGAAGATCTAAGGTTTTTTGCATTTCTATTAGCACCCTTGAGGCAGATAAGGCAACAAAATAGGATCCGTTGAATAATAGTTGATTTACTTGAACATTTCCTAGAAGACTATAATCAGTTCCACCTTTAAAACTAACTACCTCACCTTCATTCGCATTTGGATTTAAAAACTTAGCAGAAACTACTTGAACGGGTAAGTTAAGGAAATTATTAAATCCGCTATTTGCTGATACTTGTGGCAAACCAATTGCCAGGTATTCTTTTTTAAGTTCTTGGGATTTTTGGATGGCCAATTCGCTATTCTTAATACTTAAGTGATTCTTTAATGCAAAATCTTGTGCATCTAATAAACTGTAGGACGTGTTATTCTGACCAAAAATTGTTGATGAAATCAACAACAAAAAACATAGCAACTTATTCATTTAATTCTCTTTTATTTAAATACTCAATTCCTTTTTTATTTGACATTCCGCAGATGTGAAAGCTCGTGGTTTCAAAATATACTTGGTCGTAGTGAAATTCAGGCCATGGAAAAATCTCCCCAGACATAATCACATCGCCATAAGCAACAAACAAACGAGCAACTACTTCTGGATTCATGTTTTCACGATAAATTCCTTCCTTAATTCCTCTTTGAATATTGTTCAAAATCATATCGTAAACAAAAGTCATTTTGTGGTCACACACTTTTTGCCAAGCACCTGGATAATGTTTTCGTAAATCATAAAAAACGGTTGGATTTACGGAACCTACATTTTCACAAACTGCCTTACTAATAAGAAATAAAGCATCTATAGCATTTTCTGCATTTTCAATGCTAGAAAGACAAATTGCTCTATCGTTTTCCAACTTTAAATCGATGATTGCGTTAATTAAAGAATCTTTATCTGAAAAATACTGATAAAGTGTTTTCTTAGAAATTCCTAATTCCAATGTGATGTCGTCCATGGTAACACTTCGCACGCCGTGTCTTAAAATGACACCAGATGCACGTGTTAAAATCTCTATTTTTTTCTCTTCCACGGCGCAAAGATAGGTATAAAGTCTTTATGGAAACTATTTTATACTAAAAAGTTTTTAAAATAAACATTGCTAGTACTTTAGGTCAAAAACATAAATTCTAATTATCTTTGAGAATGCCAAAAATGTTAGGAATTGATTTTGGGTTAAAAAGAACAGGAATTGCCATTACTGATGATTTAGGAATACTTGCTGTACCTCATACTTTTGTTGCTTCTATTCAACTTATGAGCTATTTAATCGAAACAATACCAAAATTAAAAATTGAAGCGCTTGTTCTTGGATATCCTCTTCGTTTGGATGGATCAGATTCACACATCAGCGAAAATGTAAGATTGTTGAAAGAAGCCCTTGAAAAACAATTTCCTACAATTCCAATCTATCTTCAAGATGAACGATATACCTCTTCTCAGGCTATGGAAGCGATTCATCAAATTGGAAAAAAGAAACAACATAAAAACAAAGGATTAGTTGATAAAATAAGTGCTGCAATAATTCTTCAGGAATTTTTAAAATCAACTGAAAAATAATTAATAAAAAATGTTTGTGTTTAGCTAAAAAAACAAATTCTTATTTTTGTAGAAAATTTAGTAGATGATTTTGCCGATTGTAGCTTATGGAGATCCCGTTTTAAAAAAAGAAACGGAGGAACTTGCAGAAAATGATCCGAATTTAAAAACCTTAATTGCTGATATGTTCGAAACGATGTATAAAGCAAAAGGAGTTGGATTAGCAGCCCCACAAATCGGAAAAAGCATCCGTCTTTTTATTATTGATGGTTCACCTTTTGCAAATGAAGAAGGCGAAGAACTTGATCCAAAAGCAATTGGCATTGAAAATTTTAAGAAAGTCTTTATAAATCCAATTATCGAAGAGGAAAGTGGCGAAAAATGGGCTTTTCAAGAAGGTTGCTTGTCTATTCCTAAAATCCGGGAAAATGTTATTCGGCATGAAAAGCTACTAATAAGCTACTACGATGAAAATTGGAAGTTGCACGAAGAGCACTACGATGGTTATGCCGCAAGAATTATTCAACACGAATACGACCATATCGAAGGAGTCTTGTTTACAGATCATCTTCCACCGCTTAAAAGAAAAATGCTTACAAAAAGACTACAAAATATAACAAGTGGAAACATTGAAATAGATTATAAGATGCGTTTTCCTGAAACTAAAAAATCAAAATTACTATGAGAAAAATTACAATCGTATTAAGTTGTATTTGTTTGCTTTTGTACAGTTGTGAGAACAAGCCTAAAGTTGATGAGAATAGTCGTGAAGCGCTAAAAACCAAGATAACAGAAATGGAAGATTCAATTTCAGCGCTGCAAAAAAAATCAAGTGAACCTATTCCAAATCTGACGAGTATTGAATTAATTAATCGTTTAACAGCTTTTTATTCTGCTTTCCCGAAAGATGACTATGCCGCAGATTGCTTGTCTAAGTTGCACATGAAATTTTCAGAACTAAATGCGCATGAAAAAGCACTTGAATACGGCGATACATTATTAGACGTTTTCCCTAATTACAAAAACAGGGACTTTATTTTAGAGAGCATGGCGAGCACCTACGATGTACTTATTGAACCCAGGGACACTAGTAAAATTCGCTATTATTATTCGCTACTTTTAAAAGAAAGAAACTTACCGAAAGAGAAGCGAGATGGCATCGTTAATCGTTTAAAATACATCGATTTAGATTTCTTTTCATACATCGAGATGAAAGAAAAAGTTGTATCACGCTAAAAGCACCTCAAAAAATGTTGGGTAGGATTTCTGAATAGCTTCAGGGTTTTGAATGCTGATTGGCCCATCAGAAATTGTTGCGGCAATTGCTGCAGCCATAACAATTCTATGGTCATTGTATGAGTCTATTTCTGTAGCTTTTACTTTTCCTGTACCATGAATAAAAATCGTATTATTTTCTATATTACTTTTAACACCAAAGCGCAAAAGCATTTCTTGAACTGATTTTAAACGATTTGATTCTTTATTAAGCAATCGATGAATACCAGAAATCTGGGAACATCCTTTTGCTGCAGAAGCTAGAATAGCAAGAACAGGAAATAAATCCGGGCAGTTTAGAATGTCAAATGAAAAAGGGATGATTTTTTGATTATTAGTTAGATGAAGAATGGAATCTTCAAAATAAAATTCACAGCCAACAGACTTTACAACTTCTAAAATTGCTCTGTCAGCTTGCTCAGAAGTGGGATTTAATCCTGATAAAGCTAGTTTTCCAGAAATTACTGCACCAACAATGTGGGTAGCTGCACCACTCCAATCGCCTTCAATTTCATATGTATTACCGGTATAATGTTGACCCTGAGAAAAATAAAAAACTCCTTCCTTTTTCTCAAGATGAATACCAAAATCACGCATAATTTCTAAGGTCATTTCAATATAAGGTTGACTTACAGGAGAAATGATTTTCAATGAAGACGGATTATTTAAAAGAGGAAAAGTCATAAGCATGCCACTTACCTCTTGAGAACTTTCTGAGGCATCAAATACAACATTTGAAGGATTCAGTATACCACGAATTCTAAGTGGTAGGTGAAAATTAGTATGCGAAATAGTTAGACCACAATATTCTAGCAAATCAATAAGCTTCTTTTGGGAGCGCTTGAGCAAAGTTCCAGTTCCAATTACTTCAAAATCTTTACAAAATTGTGTGGCAATAAAAGCAAGTAAGTGCAAGGCAAGACCTGATTCGCCGACATTCAAAATAAGATTTTCTTTCAATTCCCTCTTTGCAGGTATTACTTGAAATTCTTTAGGTGCAACTTGCTTTACTTCAGCGCCCAATTCTTTAATACACGCAAGAACTGCTTGCACATCAGCTGAATCGTCAATGTTTTTTAATTGAGATTCTCCAAGAGAAATAGCACTGAGAATTAGCGCACGTTGGGCGTAACTTTTTGAGGCATTAACTTGTATCGCAGAATTGTATTTAAAAGGCTTTACAATTTTATTCATCCTTCTACAGCAATAAAAACATAGAAAATCTTTGTTCTATTTAGCAATACTTATCGATCTTTTTTCGCGGATAACCGTTACTTTCACCTGTCCTGGATAGGTCATTTCAGTTTGAATTCGCTGAGAAATCGTAAAAGAAAGTTCTTCAGAACGCTGATCCGTTACTTTTTCTGCCTCAACAAGAACCCTTAATTCTCTTCCCGCTTGAATTGCATAAGCACTCGTAACACCATCATACGACAAAGCAAGACTTTCTAAATCCTTTATTCGCTTAATGTAGGCCTCAACAACTTCTCTTCTTGCTCCTGGTCGTGCACCAGAAATCGCGTCACAAACTTGAACAATAGGAGAAATAAGTGTGGTCATTTCGATTTCATCGTGGTGAGCACCAATGGCATTTAAAACTTCGCCTTTTTCACCAAATTTTTCTGCTACTTTCATTCCAAGAATAGCATGTGGTAATTCTGGTTCTTCGTCAGGCACTTTTCCAATATCGTGTAAAAGACCAGCGCGCTTTGCTAGTTTAACATTGAGTCCAAGCTCTGCCGCCATGATGGCACATAAATTTGCGACTTCACGCGAGTGCTGCAAAAGATTTTGTCCATAAGAAGAACGGTATTTCATTCTTCCAATCATCCGCATTAATTCTGGGTGTAAGCCATGAATTTCTAGGTCAATACACGTTCTACGTCCAGTCTCAGCAATTTCCTCATCCAATTGTTTTCGGGTTTTTGCAACAACCTCTTCAATTCTAGCAGGATGAATTCGACCATCAGAAACCAATTGATGTAGCGCCAAACGCGCAATTTCTCTTCTTACTGGATCGAAACACGATAAAATAATTGCTTCTGGCGTATCGTCTACAATTATTTCAACTCCCGTTGCAGCCTCAATTGCACGAATATTTCTTCCCTCGCGACCAATAATTCTACCTTTTACCTCATCGGATTCGATGTTGAAAACAGTTACAGAATTTTCAATAGCTTGTTCAGTTGCCACACGCTGAATAGATTGAATTACAATCTTACGTGCCTCTCGATTAGCATTTAATTTTGCTTCTTCGGTAATTTCTTTTATGGTTGCCATTGCACCTGTTCGCGCCTCATCTGTCAATGCTTCCATTAACATTTTTTTTGCTTCTTCAGCAGATAACTTGCTAATCTTAGAAAGTTCCTCAACACGTTTTTGCTGTGTTTTATCGGCATCTTGCATACGGAGTTCTAAAATCTCAAATTTAGATTCGTAGGTAGATTTCAACTTCTCTATTTCCTTGTCTTTTTGTTCAAACTCCTCTAATTTTTGGTCGATATTTTTTTCTTTAGAACGAGCCCTGTCTTCATTTGACTGCAATTTTCTTTCTCGGTCCTTAATGAAAATTTCATGTTCTTCCTTCTGCTTCAGAAAAGTCTCTTTGGCTTGCAGTGCACGTTCCTTGCGGATGTTCTCTGCTTCAATTTCCGCATCCTTTAAAACTTTAGCTGTCTGAGCTTTTAGCGCTGTTTTTTGGATAAAAAATGTAGCAGCTCCGCCCCCAATCAAACCCAATAATATTAATACGATTTCCATACTACTTATTTTAAAATGAATAAATAGTTAGTGAAAAAAGATGAGCTATTTAAAGTTAATTGAGTTCCTCTAAGTCATTAGCAAGTTGTGCCAATGCATTTTCTATGGAAGTATAATCTGCAGGAAGTGTAACGGTTTCTGTCTTTGCACTACTTTGGTTCTTGGAGAGCAATTGTAGGGCTGACATGGCCAACAAATCTTGAGGATCTTTTACAGCATAATTTGTTCGCAATAAGTCGAAGGCCTTGTTGATATCCTCGGCAGCTTTCAATACTTTTCCTTGCTCCTCTTCAGAAACATTTAAAGGATATGTTCTACCGGCAATTACAACTTTTAATGATACTACACCCATTTTTTATTGCTTAAGCTGTTCTATACAGAATTCAATTTCTTTAACTAATTCATCTATTTCCTGCTCACTTTTTCCACTCGTTTGAACAGGATTTTCAATAACTTTATTTTCAGCCAAACTCAATGCTGATTGAACAGAATCTAAATTTTTTGATAGCGAAAAACACTCTTCGTTTTTCTCATCAAGCAACTTATTTAAGCGTTCAATTTCTGAATTCAAATGACCATTTTTGTCGCGTTCTTCAAGCACAACTTTATGTAAAGCCTTGCTTTTGCTATGAATTTGGTCTATAATTTTTTGAATTTCTTCAGTCATTTCATTCGACTTTCTGCAAAGGTAACAATGTATCAAATAAAACAATCAATTTCGCTGGTAATTTTATTTTTTTTAAAATAAAACAAGTAAAACCTTACAAATTTGTTTGAAATTCCTTGAGGTAGAGTGGCACAAAATTTCCAAGATCTTCAAATTCCTGCGCTTTAAATTTACTGTAGGCAATTTCTACCTGCCCCTTCGCAGAACAATAAATGTCGTCTTTAAAAATAATATCTCTATTTGCCCACAATTCCTTGAGCTTAAAAGTAGCATCTCCAAAACAAACAAATGGATCAAATTCGGAATAGGAATTTTCATCTATAGTATCTGCACTCAGAGATTTCAAAATCGTTCCATCTGGCGCTTGCATTAAACTATAAACTTCCATTCTTCTAGCGTCTAGCGCAGCCAGTAAATTTTGTGTTGGCACTTCACTCCTGCAGAGTTGCATTAAAGAAGAAAGGGTTGGTATTTGTATGAGTGGAATTTGCAAAGCAAAACACAGCCCTTTTGCTGTTGAAACCCCAATTCTCAAGCCAGTATACGAACCTGGCCCTGAAGAAATAGAGACAGCAGCTACGTGTTCTATTTTTAAATTTGCTGTACGAAAAACCTCTTCAATAAATAAAGTCAAAGACTCTCCATGGATATAAGCATCTGAGGTACTTTCTTTTAGAGCTACTAAGCGCCCATCCACAGATAAAGCAACTGAGCAAACTTTCGTTGCTGTTTCTATATGTAAAAGGACCGTACTCATTCTAAAATCTCAAATTTAAAACCAACACCATGAATATTGGAAATAAGAATTTTTGGATCTTCGCGCAAATACTTTCGAAGTTTTGTAATAAAAACATCAAGACTTCTTCCCACAAAATAGTCATTTTGACCCCAAACAGCATTTAAAATAACTTCTCGAGAAACAACTTGATTTTTATACTTGAAAAGAAGTTTAAGTATCTGAACTTCTTTTTTTGTCAAGGTCTTAACTAAGTCCTTTGTAACTAAAATTTGGTTTTCAGTGTCAAAAACAAAAATACCAAGCGCATAGTTTGTTTGTTCTTTTTCATCTACTTTGATGTTCACTCGTTTTAGCAAGGCTTTAATACGGAGTTGCAATTCTTCGATGGAAAAAGGTTTACTCAAATAATCATCTCCACCAGCATTAAAACCCTCCACTTTATCTTCAGTCATGCCTCTTGCAGAAAGAAACAAAATTGGAATTTCTGAATTTGTTTTACGAATATCTCGGGTTAAGGTAAAGCCATCTTTTCTAGGAAGCATCACATCAAAAATACAGAGATGAAATTTATCTTCATTAAAGCGTTGCATTGCCTCAACACCATTGTTACAAAGAGAAACATCATAACCATCTGATTTTAACTGATCTGAAAGGATAATACCAAGATTCAAATCGTCTTCAACTAATAAGATGTTTACCTTTAAACTCATAAATAGTTATTTCTATAAAATTAGGTTTTGTAGTGACAAGCTTTAAAAATTTATACGCTATTTATTAAAAAAAAATTAAGCTAGAATTATTAATTGCTTGATATCTTCTTACAATTTTTCTCAAAGTTTACAAATATACGCTTGTTTTTAAATTTTATAAATATCTGCTTTCGATTTCAAATTTTTAGCCTTGGAGTAATGCCTTGTTGTGGATTTTATAATAAAAAAATATATAAATAATTTAATATAATGATAATGAAATAATGAAATAATGAAATAATGAAATAATGAAATAATGAAATAATGAAATAATGAAATAATAAATGAAACCACATAAATATTCGATCAAATTGGCAGTTTAATAAATAAATGTAATAAAACTTTAATTATCAACGATTTAAAAATAAATTTGAAAAAATCTTTTTTTAAAAGAATATTGTTATATTATTAATATTATGTTAAATTTTAGTAGAAAAAATAACATTTCATTTTTATAATAAATAGTAAAAGTTATGTTTAATTCTACATTCTTACAAACCAAAAACAACAATATGAACATCTCTACAAAAACAACCACCACGTCTTGTGTTTTAAGTTCTCACTCGTTCTTCAAATCTCTGTCTCTAGCACTAGTTATGCTTGTGGTGGGAATTGGTAGTTGTTGGGGGCAGAATTTCGCGACTATCGGATCAGGAACAACTGAAACAACTTCAAACGGAAGCGACCCTATTTGGGGTTACTGGGAGTCTTTTAGATACCAGGTTGTTTATACAGCTGCCGAATTAACAGCTGCTGGTATGGCTTCAGGAGCTTCAATTTCAGCTTTGGGGTTTTCTATTTCGGGCGATTATGCAGGAGGAAACCTACTGGGCTATACTATTAAAATGGGACATACAACAGCAACCAACTCCGCAGCCCATGACGCATCTACTACTTCAACTGTGAAAAATGCGTTTAGTTACAATCCTGCGGTTACTGTTGAAGGGGCTTTTGATATGATTACTTTAGATGCCTCATTTGTTTGGAATGGCACAAGTAACATATTAATTGATATCTGCTCTTCAGGACCTAATCCATATTCTAGCCCTTATGGTAAAGTAAGAACAATTGCCTCATCTACAACAAATGGTTGCCGAAGAATTGGGATTGATGGAGCAGGTAGTCAATGTGGAACAACTACATCATCAACGGATAACACTAAACCCCAAATTGGATTTGCTTGGGCCGGTGCACCTCCTTGCTCAGGCACACCAACACCAGGTAACACGGTCGCTTCCTCTGCAAGCTTATGTTATGGGGGGGGGAACACAACTCTTAGTTTGCAAAATGCAACTACAGGTACAGGTGTCACTTATCAGTGGCAGCATTCTACAAATGGCGGCTCTACTTGGGAAGATGTTGCGGGTGCAACTTCTGCAACTTATACTGCAGCAGTTACTGCAAACAAATCTTTTAGATGTAATGTTACTTGTTCTGGAAGTACAGGTACGTCCACTGCTGTTGCTATTACCGTAGCAGCTCCTTATTCATTGCCATTTTTGGAAACATTTGAAGCTAATAGCTCCTCATTAGGTTGTTGGACAACGGAATTTGTATCTGGTACTATAAATTGGGGTATTACAACAGGTGCAGCCGGGTCGGGTGCAATTATTACTACTGCTCAAGAAGGTAATCAGAACGTAATATTTTATTCAAGTTCATATGGATCAATAACAAAATTAATTTCTCCTATAATGGATTTGTCTTCATATTCATCTGGAGCACAACTTTCGTTTTGGCATGGCCAACAGGAATGGGCTGGAGATCAAGATGAATTAAGAGTTTTTTACAGAACTTCTACAAGTGGCGCGTGGACACAATTAGCTGAATACACGACTAGTGTATCAGCTTGGACTCAACAAACAATGGTATTACCTAATCTTTCTGCTTCTTACCAAATTGCTTTTGAAGGTGTAGCTAATTATGGTCATGGAGTGGTGCTTGATAATATTAGTATTGGTCCTATTAACACAGTATCTGCTGCAAGTTCATCTCCTACCTTGTGTATTAGTACTGCATTAACAAACATAACTCACGCCACAACTGGCGCAACTGGTATTGGATCTGCATCAGGTTTACCTACAGGAGTTACTGCGGCTTGGGCTTCTAACACCATTACTATTTCAGGAACACCGTCTACAAGTGGTATTTTTAACTATACTATTCCTTTAACAGGCGGTTATGGTAGTGTTAATGCTACAGGAACTATTACAGTTACTGCTGCACCAAATGCCGGAACAATTTCGGGTACGCAAGCGATTTGCTCAAACGGAACATCGACCTTCGCTTCAAGTGGCAATTCGGGTGGTACGTGGACTTCTGGTTCTACAAATTACGCGACGATCGATGGGACAACCGGAGTGATTACTCCCGTAGCTGCTGGGACATCTACCATCACGTATACTGTTACCGGAACAGGCGGATGTTCGAATGCGACAGCAACCAGAACGATTACCGTCAATGGCTTTCCTAATTGGGGTAATTTACAATGGCCAGCTTCGGGGTCTATCTGTCCAAGTGGAACTTTTGATGTATATGGTCAAGTATATGAAGCAGGCGTTACTCCTGGTGCTGGTGCAGGAACAGGAATTGTTGCTCAATTTGGCTACAGCACCTCTAATACGAATCCAAATACTTGGACCACATGGTCCTCAGCCAGCTATCAAGGAGAGTCAGGAAATAATGATGAGTATAAAGGTACCTTTAGTGGTCTAAGTTCAGGAACATATTACTATGCCTTTAGATATGCACTGAATAGTGGGACTTGTTATGTATATGGCGGCTATAGTGGTGGCTTTTGGAGCGGAAGTAATGTTAGTGGAGTGTTAACCGTAAATGCTTGTTTATCGACTTGGACTGGTCAAACGTCAACCGACTGGAATACTGCTGCCAACTGGAATCCTTCAGGAGTACCAACAGACAACGTAATCATTCCCACTTCAGGTATTACCAATTACCCAGTTTCAACAGGTTTAACAATCGTAGCTGGAACATCAGTTACTCTAAATGCAAATTCAAACCTCACAGTTAACGGAACTTTAACAAACAACGGAACACTTACCTTAGAAAGCGGAGCTACCTTGGTACAAGGAACAGGAAACACGGTTGCTGGATCAGGTACCTTCAATGTGCAACAAGCATTAACAGGCGCGGGTGGTTCAACACCAAGTGGTCGTTTTTGGTACTTGGGCTCGCCTGTTTCAGGAGCTACTTCTACAGCTTTAAATGCTGCAGGTGATAACCGTTTGTGGACGTTTTCAGAAGCAACACAGTCGTATTCTGAGATCACAACAAATGGTGTGAGTATGTCACCAATGCAAGGACATGTAGTACGTTTGGGTGCAAGTGAAACGAGTGTTTTCACTGGCGGGACCTTGAATACAGGTAATTACACCAACAATTCATTAACAAATACCGGCACTACTGCGGCAACAAGAGGTTACCACTTATTGAGCAACCCGTATCCCTCGTATTTGGATTGGTCAGCAGCTTTTGCTGGTGCAACAGGTATATCTTCAACAATTTGGTACCGATCATACAACACTACAAATAGTGCCATGGTTTTTGATACCTACAATGCAACAGGTTCTGTTGCTGCAACGAATTCAAGTGGTACAACAACACAATACATTCCACCAATGCAAGCATTCTGGGTGTATAATCCAACCGACAATACAACAGGATCACTTACATTTAGCAACAGCATGCGCAGCCATCAAGCAAATGGAGGATTAAAAGATATTGAAGATTTCCCAGCCTTTGCACGTTTGAACCTTGTTGATGGCGACTTCATTGACCAAGTTGTGGTCTTTACTGAACCAAATGCTAAAAATAAAATAGACAACTATGATTCTAAGAAATTCTTATTGCCAAATAAGCCACAGGTATACGCCACAGTTGGTGATGAGCAATTAGTAATCAATGGATTAAAAAGTGGGATGGCAAAAACCATTGTTCCACTAACAGTTGAACTTCCCAACGCACAAGTATATACCTTTGAAATGAATGAGTCATACGTA
>JBILPT010000052.1:0-7654 GCA_044373675.1 Crocinitomicaceae bacterium
CAAATGCTTATCAATCATCAACAAATGGTTCAAATTTTTACATAGCAGTTTTAGATCAAGATGCAAGTGCTTTGAAGTATGCAACTTTTATGGGTGGAATGACAAGTAGTTCAAACCATGTAGACGGTGGAACAAGTCGTTTTGATAATTCTGGTAGAATTTATCATGCCGTTTGTGGTGCATGCGGAGGAAATAGTTTTGGATTTACCAGCACGCCTGGAAGTTGGTCTCCACAAAACCTAAGTTTTAATTGCAATTTAGCAGTTTTCAAATTTGAATTAAGTGCAATTGAAGCCATTGCAGCGCAACCTGCTCCTTTGATCTGTATTCCACAGTCCGTTTTTTTTCTTAATAATAGTACAAATGGCAATTCATATCTTTGGGATTTTGGAGACGGAACAACTTCAACATTAGAGGAACCTATTCATCAATATACAAACCCAGGAATCTATTTAGTGCAGCTAATCGTATGGGATTCTACTGGTTGCTTTAGCCCTGATTCAGTTACAGTTACAGTGAATATTGGCTCCTTCACTGCCGGAGTTGTGCAACCACCTACTTCAATTTGTCCAGGAGATTCTTATCAGTTGGATGCTTTCGGAGGAACCTCCTACTCTTGGAGCCCCGCTAATTTATTAAACAACCCCTTAATCGCTAATCCAATTGCTACAATTTTTTCTACAACTACTTTCAATGTCACAATATCAGATTCTTGTGGATCAATTACAGCTCAGTTAACTCTTGATGTTTCCGCACCGACTGTTTCAGTTAACAACGATACAACTATCTGCTTGGGAGAATCGGTAGATCTCATTGCAAATGGAACGGGAACAATTACTTGGAGTCCTAGTACTTTTTTAACAAATACCAATACATTTACAACGACAGCAACACCAAATACAGCGATTACTTACTTTGCAAATGTTATTTCGCAAAATGGCTGCACAGCATCAGATTCAATAACAATACAAGTATTTTTTAATCCTCCAATTCCAGTGTTAGATGATACTACTTTAATCTGTATCGGTGCTTCTTCATTAGTAAATATATCCGGTGGAACAAGTTACTTTTGGTATCCAGCTACTAATTTAATAGGCCAAAATACGAGTAGTGTCCAGCTGAGCCCTTCTACTGAACAATATTATTACTGTGATGTCACAAATAGTTGCGGAACAAAAACAGATTCTATTTGGGTAGAAATAATTATCCCACAAATTTTAGCAGGTAATGATACAATCGTTTGTCCTAATTATCCAGCTGCAGTATATGCTAATGGCGCTACATCTTATGTTTGGTCTCCCTCTCCAATTTCGAGCAACTCTAATGGAAGTCAAGCGATTGTCCAAAATCAAACGACTACAAATTATATGGTTATCGGCACTGACAATTATGGATGTAAAGACACCGCTTATGTTCTTATTAGCACATTTCCACAACCTTTTGTCTTTGCAGGAGCAAATGTTTACGCGCTAATTGGAGAGCCTATTAATTTGGATGCAACTTCAAGTGGACAAGGTGCTTTTTTATGGTCCCCCTCAGATGAATTTACGTGTGCTACATGCCAAAATACAAGTGTTACTACTTCTCAAAACTCAACATATACTGTAAATTTTACCGATCTAAATGGTTGTAAAGCAACAAGTCAAGTTAGTATTTATTTTGATCCATTCTTTTATGTGCCAAATACATTCACTCCTGATGGTGATCAGTTTAATAATGGATTTCGTGCAATTGGAGGAAATTTTAAGGACTTTGAAATGACCATTTTTAATAGGTGGGGAGAATTAATCTACACCATGAAATCATTATCTGATTATTGGGATGGAACCTATAATAATGTGAATTGTGAAGATGGTACATATGTTTGGAAAATAGTCTATAGTGATTTCGCATATAGGAAAAAAGAAATCACAGGTCACGTTAATTTATTGCGATAGTATTTTCTTTGCGCTAACTTTGCCTCATGGCATTAATAGTGAATGTATTTCAATTCAATGGTTTTCAGGAAAACACCTATCTTGTTTCAAATGATATTGGAGAGACCTTAATTTTTGATCCCGGATGCTATAGTCGTGAAGAAGAACTCTTACTTACTAATTTTATTGAGGAAAATAAATTGACTATTTGTGCTGTTTTATATACGCATGCTCACATAGACCATATTTTAGGAGCCGAATTTGTGCGTGAAAAATATCAATGTGCCTCCTATTTGCATCCACTAGATCATAGCACCTGGACTTCCGTTGCAAATTATGCCCATGTTTATGGATTTGAAGGATATAAATCTTCAGCTTTACCAGAAAATTATTTGGAGGATGGACAAGTTCTTCATATTGACAACTTTAAAATTCAGGTCCGCCATACGCCAGGCCATGCACCAGGACACGTTATTTTTTATTTTGAAGCAGATAATTTTATTATCAATGGTGATGTTTTATTTAGAGAAAGTTTTGGAAGAGTTGATTTGCCAGGAGGAGATTTAACAACATTAAAAAAATCAATTTTTGACATTTTATTCCAATATCCGGATGAAACAATCGTTTATTGCGGACATGGACCAAACACAACAATTGGGCATGAAAAGAAGTATAATTATATCAATCAATATTAACTGAAGTGCGAATTGGAATAAATGCTCGTAATTTATTGGCTAAAAAACTAGAAGGTTTTGGTCAGTACACACTTGAAATAACCAAGCGAATTTGTGAGCAAAATCCTCAACACGAATTCATCTTGTTTTTTGATCGACCATACGAGCCACAATTTATTTTTTCGGATAATGTAAAACCCGTGGTTCTTTCGCCCCAAACAAGACATCCAATTCTATACATAATTTGGTTTGAGTGGCGTTTGAAAAATGCGCTAAAAAAAGAAAAAATTGACGTTTTTTGGTCGCCAGATGGTTTTAGCTGCTTAAGTTCTTCAATTCCTCATATTATTACAATTCACGATTTAAATTTTGAACACAATCCCAAAGATTTACCATGGATTGTTTCGCGCTATTTTCGTTTTTTCTTCCCGAAATTTGCACGAAAAGCAAAAAAAATTATAACGGTTTCGGAGTATTCAAAGGAGGACATTTGTACTACTTATGGAATAAAGAAGGAAAAAGTTGAAGTGATTTACAATGCAGCTAATACAGCCTTTCGGCAATTAACAGAACAAGAAAAAAGCGATGCCAAAAATGAATTTACTGCAGGAAATGATTTTTTTATTTTTGTAGGTTCTCTACATCCTCGGAAAAATATACAAAACTTAATTTATGCCTTTGAACTTTTTTGTATTTCAAATAAGTCCATGAAACTTGTCATTGTAGGAAGTGACATGTGGAAAGAGAATAATTTAGTGATTTCCGATGAAGTTAGAAAACAACTTATCTTTACAGGTCATATTGAAAATTCACAACTTACAAAACTAATGGGGTCTGCACTCGCCCTTACCTATATCCCCTATTTTGAAGGCTTTGGAATACCGCTAGTTGAAGCAATGAATTGTGGAATACCAATTATTGCTGCAAATACAACTTGCTTACCCGAAATTGCGCAAGATGCTGCAATTTATTGCAATCCTTTTGATGTGAATGATATTGCAGAAAAAATGTTGCTAGTTCAAAGTAATTCTGAAATACGAGAGGAGTTAGCAACTAAAAGTTTAGAGCGCAGCAAGCACTTTGATTGGGATATTGCTGCAAAAAAAGTTGATGCAGAAATTAAAAAAATAGTAGAAACAGTGACAAATTAATACTGACTTCGTAGTTCAACGGATAGAATAGAAGTTTCCTAAACTTTTGATCCAGGTTCGATTCCTGGCGAGGTCACAGATCCTTAAAAGCCTCATCAATGGGGCTTTTTTTTTAGATTATTGAATTTCTTTTTGATTCTTCTAAACAAATGTATCGAAAAATGTATTTTCTGTAAGTTTCGATAATTTACATATCTTTACTACATGAAACAGTATGTAAATCGCACAGAATATATATCAAGTTTACTTGCATACAAGGACAAAGATTTAATCAAAGTTATTAGCGGACTGAGACGTTCTGGAAAAAGTACGCTTCTTTTAATGTTTCGTGATCAACTCTCAGACTTAGATATAAAAGGTAATCAAATTCATACATACAATTTCGAGTTACCAGAAAACTACTTGAATAAAACTTGGAATGAACTCTATTTTGAAATCAAGGAAAAGTTAATTCCGAATAAACAGAATTACATCTTTCTTGATGAAATTCAAAATATACCTAGTTTTGAAAGATTAGTGGATGGTTTATTTGCTTCGGAAAACACTGATGTCTACGTAACTGGTTCAAATGCATACCTACTTTCCAGTGAGCTCGCCACGTTGTTAAGTGGTCGCTACGTTGAAATTTCTATATTACCCTTTTCATTTAAGGAATATTTAAGCGCAAGAAAAATAGATTTCTCAAATAAATACCTCAATTACGAAGCTCTATTCTTTGACTATGTAAATGAAACGTCTCTACCGAAAGGAACTGAAATTCGCGAAGAGGGCATGGATAAAATAATGGAATATTTGGAAGCTATTTATACTACAATTATAGAAAAGGACATCACGCAAAGACATCAAATCAATGATAAACGTGCTTTTAACAACATCGTGAAATTCATGGCATCCAATATCGGTAGCGCACTCTCGCCTAACAATATTTCAAAAATCCTTAAAAATGACGGGCAAACAATACATCATTCAACGGTTGAAAAATACCTAGATTATTTGATTGAGAGTTTTGTGTTTTATAAGGTGAATCGTTTTGATCTAAAAGGAAGGAAACAATTGGCTACGCAGGAAAAATATTATGTAGTAGATGTAGGATTGTTAAATATTCTAATGGGAAAAGATAGAATCAGTAATCGTGGACATATTTTGGAAAATATTGTTTATCTTGAATTGCTTCGAAGAGGTAACAAAATCTGGACAGGGACAGATAGAACTTCTGAAGTTGATTTCGTATGTAGAACGCCTTTAGGAGACATTAACTATATTCAAGTTGCCTGGCTACTTTCAGACGAAAAAACGATGGAGAGAGAATTTAGTGCATTGGAGAAAATCAAGGATAACTATCCGAAATTATTACTAACAACAGATTCATATACCCAAAACCGAAGTGGAATTAAAATGCTTAATGTATTTCAATGGTTGTTGGACCTTGATTAATAATATTGTCCACATCCTCCTTCAAAAGATTAGATATTTCAGACCTTTCGACCACAAATACTCAAGTTATTACTGTATGAAAATCTTAATAACTTAATAATATACTTCCTTGATTTAATTCAAATTCTTAAAGTATATTTGCAATAGATTACAGCATTGAACTCCTTGAGGTGAACTTTTAAGTTTGGCGCCAAAACCAGTGCAGTATTGACAGTCGAAAAAGATAATGCATAAAATTCGAGTATTCAGTTTACTACTACTCATCTCAAATTTATTGAGGGCGCAGCAATTAATTATTAATGAAGTCTCACAGGGAACTGGAACAAGTGAATATGTTGAATTTGTAGTTATTGGAAGTCCAACTTGTATTACTCCTGTTCCTAGCTTAGACCTTAGAAAAGTGATTATTGATGACAATAACGGATATTTTGCGCCTGGCTCAGGAACAGGAATTGCTCCGGGTGCTATCCGCTTTGCAAATATCCCATTTTGGCAAACCATTCCTCAAGGAACTTTCATTGTTATTTATAATGCTACGAGCCCAAATACAAGTTTACCTGCAGATGATCTATCGATGACAGACGGAAACTGCCGGCTAATTATCCCTTCTAGTTCAACATTATTGGAGAAAACAACGCTCAGTCCTACTACAACGAATCAAAGTTATCCTCAGAATGATAATGATTGGACAAGTGGTGGATCTTGGTCTCCATTAGCAATGTCTAATTCAGACGATTCGTTTCAAGTTCCTAATATACCTTCAACAGGGCTGCCTTTTCACAGCGTAAGTTGGGGAAATAATACTAGTAATACCCTTGTATATTTTCCCGGTTCTGCAGCAGGAATTGTTTTTTCTTTTACAAATACTAATTCAAATGACTGGAATTTAGTTACCAATTGGACAAGTGCAAATGTGGCAACTGGTCAAACTCCTGGTATGGCGAACAGTGTTGTCAATGACGCATGGATAGGCAGTATGAATCCTCTGTGTAGTGTAAATCCAGGAATGACCCTCACACCTCTTATTTTAAATGAATCATGTGTAAATTCTTGTGACGGTTCAATACAAACAAGTGTTAATAACGGCCTTGCACCTTTCACCTATAGTTGGTCTAACGGAGCCACTTCAAGCTCGATTACAAATAGTTGCCCGGGTACATATACTGTAACAGTAACAGGAGCAAATGGTTGTTCGGTCATTGAATCCTTCACCATAAGTGCAGGGAGCCAAACTGCAAATGCTACAATTTCCAGTGCTGGACCTTTCACAAATCTAGACCCAATATACCAAATACAAGCATTAAATAGTGGAGGAGTTTGGAGCTCTAACTGTGGAATGTGTTTGTCAAGTTTTGGACTATTCAATCCTCAAATTGCTGGTGTTGGCTCCTGGGAAATTTGCTATTCACTTGGATCTGGAAACTGCGCAGATTCACAATGCATCAGTATTCTTGTTACAAATGAATGTATACCTCAAATAATAACTGAAAACACGATAATTTGTCCGGGAGATTCACTGCTTGTGAATGGATCTTGGGAAAATTCTCAAGGGCAATATTCTGCTACCTTCCAAGATATAAATCAGTGTGATAGTACACACATTGTCAATTTGAGTTTCTTTATTGTTTCTCCTTTGATAGAAAATATACTCTTTTGTGAATTCGATTCGGTAGTGGTCTTTAATCAGTGGATTTCTACTTCGCAAACCTTAACGCAAGTGGAGCAAACAGCTAATGGATGTGCTTATGAACATACCATTAATGTTCAGATGGAATCCTGTATTGTTGAGGAAGCACTTGTTTATATTCCAAATGTTTTCACACCGAATGGAGACTCGGTAAACGACACCTTTGAAATTGTGCTTCAAAATGGAATTGTAGAACGCGGCTGGATCTTTAACCGCTGGGGAAACATCGTTTGTACCTTCTCACCTACTCAGTTAAAATGGAATGGAAGAGATGAGCGCACAGGAAAACCTGTTTTGGATGGTGTTTATACCTATGTGCTTTATTTTAAGCCTGCAAATACGGTCAGTAAATTGTATCAAGGTTTTGTAACGCTTATCAAATAATTACATTTTTACTTTGACTGATTACTTAAAAAAAGCTTAATATTTTATAGTAAACGATACTTCAGAATCTAACTAAAAATACAAGCAGCTAGTTCTTTCTTAATTTTAAAAAGAACTCTTTTTAAAGCTTAAAATCAAATTCATTAAAGGAAGCTTGAAATTTGGCGACGCGAAGAACTCAGCGCCGTTGCCATCGATGGTGGTGGTTTTTAAACCCTGTCCTTATTAATCGATCCAGTACTGTAGGAGTGGGAAAAGTTTAACTACGGTGTAAACAAATTACGGGTGGCTCAGAAATGCGTCACCTTTTTATTTTCTCACCCTATCCCCAAACCCTTTACCAAAAACGGTAAGAAAGATGTATTTAAAGTAGTCCCACACATTGAGGTGCTCAATCATCTTGGCATC
>JBILPT010000025.1:0-23876 GCA_044373675.1 Crocinitomicaceae bacterium
CTCATCATACCTCCTTCGAAGTAACCAACAATATTTGAACTAAAAATTCCTCCTCTATTATAAACTTTACCATTTTCAATATATCCTACTAGATTAGAACTAAAAACGCCACCTTTTCCATAAATTTTACCGTTTTCAATAAATCCAGCTATATTAGAGCTAAAGACTCCCCCTTTTGTGTAGATTTTACCATTGTCTATAAATCCAATAAGATATGAACTAAAGACTCCTCCTGAGCTATAAATTTTTCCATTGTCGTAATATCCAATAATATTAGAGCTAAATGCTCCATTGCTATTATAAATTTTACTTTGGGAGTAAGAAAAATTAAAGGAAATAAAGAATAGTAATAATAGTACTATGTTTCTTGCGTTCATATTTTTAGATTTTGTATTTTGATATCAAAGTTTATCAAAAATAGGTTTTTTTGAATACAAATTGAAACTATTTATTTCGAAAAAATAATAAACTTAATTTTCTTGGTTTTAAAAAAAAATCCCTAGCAATGCTAAGGATTTTTTTGTGGTACCTCCAGGAATCGAACCAGGGACACAAGGATTTTCAGTCCTTTGCTCTACCAACTGAGCTAAGGTACCAGCCGTTAGTGGGTGCAAATTTAACATTTTTTTCTTTTATAAATCATATTGAAATTGAAAATTCTTAAAAAAGGGAACGTATCTTTGCTGTTAATGAACGCTAAAATTGATCTTTATTTAATTGATGCAGGCAATTCTTTTATAAAACTTGGAGTTTATAAAAAGGGTGAAGTTATTTCTTTAAGTTATTTTGTTGATTTATCATCACTAAAACAACAGTTAGATCCAAATGTCCCAATAGCTATATCATCCGTTTTAAATTCTGATTTCGAGCAGGATTTTAAAGAGTATGAAAATCCTATTTTTTGGATAAATCATGAAGTAACACTGCCATTTAAAATTAAATATTTGAGTCCTGCTACTCTTGGTATTGATCGAATTTGTAATGTTGCTGCGATAGTTAATACAAATCAGTTTACTAATAGGTTGATAATTGATGTTGGCACATGTATAAAATTTGATTTCTTAAATGACAAAAATGAGTATGAAGGAGGTTCAATTTCTCCTGGCTTAAAACTTCGCTACAAAGCACTCAATTTATTTACAGATAAATTACCGCTAATTGATACTTCTGATAAAGTAAATCTTATTGGAAACTCAACTGAAAGTTCTATTCAATCTGGGGTACAAAATGGAATTGAATCTGAAATTAATGGACTAATTTCAAAATATAGAGAAAAATATAAAGATTTAAGCATTTATATTACGGGTGGAGATGCACATTATTTTGATTTAGTTCAAAAAAATGGCATCTTTGCAGACGAAATTTTAACATTGAAAGGAATACTTGAAATTTATTTATTGAATGTATAAAACGACTTGTCTTTTTGTTATCCTTTTTTTGAAATCTAATGTTTTTGCGCAATCAATAACAAACAATCCTTTATCATACTATGGTATTGGCGAACAGTCTTTTGGAAGCAATGCAATTTACAATGCGCTTGGTCAAAATACTATTTCTTATTATGATTCAAGTAAATTAAATATTTTTAATCCTGCTTCATACGCATCTTTGAGCTCAGGAAATACGCTTGTTTCACTTGGAATAGATTTTCGTAGATCACAATTTTCTGAGTTAGGGAATACGAATTCACAAGTTGCAGTAATGCCCGATCATTTTGCAATGGGCTTTAAATTAAGTAAAATTACTGGTTTAGCTTTTGGAATAAAACCATATTCTAGTAGAGGTTATGAGCTTACAGAATATGATTCATTAAATTCATTAACAAACAAGTATCTAGGAACTGGCGGGATTCGCACATTTTTTTTAGGAACATCAATTCGAGTAATTAATAAGCAAAAAAGTAAGTTAGCATTTGGAGTTAATGCTGAATCAATTTTTGGATCTGTTACAAATTCCCGTATTTCAAAACTCTTTTCTACTAGTTCTGATTATCCATCTGGTATTTCCAATTCTACGATTAAACTTAGTGCAATAAATGTTGATTTTGGAATTTCATTTAATCGAAACATTTCAAAAAGACATAATTTAATGCTAAGTGCAGTTTATACACCAAATTTATTACATCAGAGACTATCATTGAAGGACGAAATTTTTTATGCTAAATTACTGAGCGGTATAATTACTTATGATACAATTTCATATTCTGTAAGTTCATCATCAATGGTGAGTTCAAGTTCGAAGGCAGGGTTTTCTTATACTCTAAATTTACCTAACTGGCAAAGAAATATGCGTCAATTACATCCGAGTATTATGCTTGTTGGTTCTTATTCAAGTTCAAGTATGACTTTATTAGAATCAAAAAATTTAATGAGCCATTTGGGTTTTGGAATTCAATTTATTCCTGAAACAAAACTTTTTGAGAATAGCACTAATTTAAAATTTTTAGAAAAAGTTCAGTATAGAATTGGATATTTTAAGCAACAAAATTCCATTTCTAACGTTATAAATAAAAATATTAATATCGGTGGACTTACTTTTGGTTTTGGTCTTCCTATATTGGTGCAACAGTCTTTATCATCATTAAATATAGGTTTTACATTTGGAAAAAATACAGATTCAATTAGCACTTCATTAGCTGAAAATTATTTTGCTATGAATTTTGGAATAATTCTTTCTCCACCATTTTTTGATCGATGGTTTAGAAAAAGAAAACTTGATTAAGCATAAACTAATATATTAAAATTTAAACTATGATTTTTAAAGGCTTTGTTTTATTTACCCTACTAATTTTAAATGTGTTTATTTCACTTTCTCAGAATGATTCATTAAAGTTGCGTGAATGTAATCGATTAAAATTTCTTGCTCAAGAAGAGCGAAAATCAATTGAAATAGATACTTCGGCTACCTTAAAACTCATGCATTTTAAAACTGAATTTACCTATTTGTTAAAAGGAGAAGCTATTTGCGGCACATACACAAAAAATAATTATAACTACATCATACGATCTGGACAAGATATTTTAAAATTAGAAAAAGACTCAAAAATAAAATCACGCTATATTGACACCTTGTTTTTGATCAATAAAAAAATAGATTTACTAAAGTTTGGGGATAAAAACATCGTTCTTAAATTAGCAGATTATGCCTTGTTAAAATCTGAAATAGAGCGAACAGTTTCAGATGCTTATTACACAAGAGCCTTTAAGGATACATCTTTAAAGTTTACAAGTGAAAACCTTACGAATTTTTATTCAAATTTATATTTATTATACTCCTCTGAAGTAGATGTTGCAGCAAAAAATCTGTATAAACAGCGTTTGATAAGCGATTATTTCATGCTTTCTAGACTTATCAGTGTAAAAAAACTAAGCTCAAAAACCCAAGAATCCATAAGTAATATTTTTAATGGAACAATTAAAAACTGTGAGGATTTATTACCAGATTTAAAAGTGTTTATTTCAGAATTACCCAAAGATATAGACCTAAAAATAAGAACAACAACAAATTTCATAAGTCTATTAAAAGAGAAGTCTTGCACAGATAGTAAAGAATATGAAATGCTTGTGGATACACTCATAAAGTTTGATAAAACAACTGCTACAATTATAGCAAAAGCTGAACTTCTAATTGTAAAAAAGCGTTATAGCGAGGCTATTTCTAGTCTAAATTCTGCAAAAGCTATGACAAAAGATGCAGCTCAGTTAGAGGATATTGACTTTCAGATTTTAGAAGTTCAATTTTATCATCTAAATAATTACCAAACTGCCTACAGACTTGCATTAGGGATTTCAGGTTCAAATAAAAATAAAGCATTACAAATAGCAGCTAAATGTGTTGCTAATTCTGCTAACTCTTGTGGGTCTAGTACTTTTGATAGAAAATGTAATTATTATTATGCTGCAGAACTAGCAGAACGTGCTGGTGATTCGGGTGCAGCTTCTCGCTATCGTGCAAGTGCCCCAAGTAGTGAGGAAAAATTTAATAACAATAATCCAAGTACTGTTTCTTTATCTTGCTGGGGGGTTACAGTAAATGTTCGCTAAGTGATTTTTTTTTCTAAGAGATTTTTAGGATTTACAATTTTCTTTTTTTCTTTCGCACTTATCTATTCGTGTGAAAATGATATGTCATCAGTCCAAAGAGTATCCTACAATTCTTCAAATCCAGATGAAAGCACACAAGATTTACATTTAATTTATTCTGATTTTGGCTTTGCTCGTGTAGAAATTTTTGCAGCGAAATCTGAAACTTTTAGAAATAAAAAGCATATAACAAAAATGTATGATAGCATAAGAGTAAATTTCTTTTCGAATGATGGTGAAGTGGTATCAAGATTAACTGCTCTTTATGGCGAAATTGATCATACTGCAAGTAGAATAATGGTTAGAGATTCAGTTCGCTTGACAAATTTTGCTAAAAACCAGACATTAAAAACTGAGGCGCTAATTTGGAATCAAAATGACAGTACAATATATTCTATTTCTCAAGTTATTGTTAAAACTCCAAAAGGGACTTTTTATGGAGACGGTATTCGAACAAGGCAAGATTTTAGTTACTACGAAATTATAAATCCAAAAGGCAGTATTCAATTAGAAAAAGAACTTAAATTAGAATAACTATGAAAATGTATAATCAAATTATGTCCTATTTCTGGCTATTTTCAGCGATTACTATTTTTCTAATTGTAACTTATATGTCACTTACAGAAGGTTTCAATAAATGGGCATATTACTATATTTTTGTATTTACTACACTTGCTGTCTATTTCTTTAAAAAATGGATGATGAAAAGAATGGTGCGTCATAATGAGTTTTTAAAAGAAAAAAATACGGTTAAATAAAATATTTTTAATGCTTAAGTCATCAATGCTTAGATTTCTTTTTTTTTCCTTTTTCTTTCTGACTCAATTAAATTGTTTTGCCCAACAATTTATAAATGGAGTAATTACGGATGAACGAAATATTCCAATTCCTTCCGTTACAGTATATGTAAAAACTTTTTCGGATCAACGCACACTAGCAGATTTTAATGGAAAGTATGAACTTTCCTTAATGCCAGGTGAATATTTTTTAGTCTTTTCTGCTAAAGGGTATGATGAAAGAGAAACGTATGTGTCGATTGGTTCTGCAAATATTATTAGAAATATTCAGCTTTTTCCGAGTAAAGTTCTTGAACTGGATAACATTGATGTTCAAGTTAAGAAAAGTAATCCTGGACGAGATATAATTTTGGAAGTGGTAAAGAAACGAGATGCAATTAATCCATGGAATTATCCTCATTCTGTTTCTGTATATATCAAAGCTGCTGAAAAAATTGATCCTAAAGCAAAGCAAAAGAAATCAGAAGAGGACAAAAATAAATCGTATGATCCTTTAGATGAAAAAAACGATGAGTTGCTAAAATTATCAAATCAAATGAATTTATTAGAAGTTGAATTAATGCGTTATTATGCATCTAAAGATAAGGTCAAAGAAATTAGAAATGCAGTTACTCTTCGAGGTAGTGAAAAGAATTTGTACTATACAACCACAATTAAATCAAATTTTAATTTCTTCGAAAATCTCCTTTATCTTGATGATTTACATCAAACTCCTGTGATTTCCCCTATTTCTGCTCCGGGTATAATTTCTTACAAATATCGCTTGGAAAAAAAAATAGAGGAGAATGGGCAGGTAATTTCAAAAATAAAAATAATACCAAGAAATATTTCCACATCCACTTTAGAGGGGTACATTTGGGTGATTGATTCACTTTGGTTAATTCAAAAAATTGAATTGACGATGAATAAAGGGAATTTATTAGTGTATGATAATTTTACTATTGAACAAAACTTCATTCATTTAGGGGATTCAATTTGCATATTAGCTGAACAAAATTTGAGTTATGGTGTGAAATATAAGAATGAAACATCCATTTCATACACAAAAGCTATTTTTTCGAATTATGATTTCAATCCTAAATTTGTAAACAAATTTTTTAGCACAGAGTTAGCGATAACTGAAAAAGAAGCTTTTGAGAAAGACACTACATTTTGGTCAACAAGACGACAGATAGAATTGAGTAATGAAGAACGTGAATTTATCCTTTTAAAGGATAGTATTAGAGATGCTCACAACCGTAAAGAATACCTTGATTCCGTTGATAAAATATTTAATAAGATAACTTTTTTAAAAGTTTTATGGTATGGAATAGACCACCGAAACAGAATAAAGCGATTTCAAGTGGGATTCAGTCCTTTAGCGCTTTTTGTACAACCTGTATCGATTGGGGGACCACGCTTGTCTCCTAGTTTTGATTATTTTAAGAAGTGGAAGAATGAACGAGCTTTAGAATCTTGGTCTCGCCTTACTTATGGATTTTTAAACAAGGATTTAAAAGGTGGCTCATGGTGGCGATTTAAGTTTGATCCTTTTCATTTTGGCTTCATTCGTCTTTCAATTAACCACGATTTTGATGCGATTCGCTATGCAGATGCTATAAATCAAATTTATAAGCGCAATAATTTGATTGAGGCTACAAAAATGGGATCATCAATTGAATATGAGCTATTTAATGGTTTTTATGGAGGGCTTAGTCTGGATTTTTCCGAGCGAAGATCATTAAAAGATTTTAAATTCATAAGAAGTTTTGACGAATATCTTCCAAATGATGATCCCTTAGATTTTAAAAGTTATCAAACCTTGATTACAAATTTGACAATCAGCTACACACCTCAGCAAAAATACATGCGTGAACCTTATCGAAAAGTTGTCCTTGGTTCAAAATGGCCAACTTTTAGTTTGAATTATGAAAGAGGAATTCCTCGTTTATTTGGCAGTGATGTGGATCACGAATACTTGCAGATGGATATACTTCAAACTTTTAAAATAGGAACTTTAGGGACAAGTTCTTACAGATTATCAGGTGGAAAGTTTTTGAGTTCAAAAAAAATATACGATCCGGATATGAAATACCAAAGAAGAAGTGATCCTATATGGTTTTCCAATCCTTTATATTCTTTTCAGGGTTTAGATTCTACTTTACCAACTATTGATTATGTTTTTGAAGCTCACTTTGTGCATCACGATAATGGCGCAATAATTAACAAAATTCCATTTATGAAAAAAACACGAATTGGTCTTGTATTTGGAGGTGGTGCGATGTATATTAAGGAGTATAATTGGCAGCATTACGAGTTATTAGCTGGTTTAGAACGTAACTTTAAAATTTTTAAAAGAAGATTGAGAGTTGGTGCATACACCGTTTTTTCAGACGGAAATAGAGTAGACCCTCGATTAAATTACAAAGTTTCTTTTGCATTATTGAACGATCGAAATATGAAATGGAATTTTTAAAATCAGGAAATTTCCGAGTCTTTTTCTACTGAATCTAATTTTTCTTTTTTTGGAAAGTATTTTTTCTGTCGAATAATAATTAAAACTACTCCAGATGTTATGCATGCATCAGCTACATTCCAAATCGCTGGAAAAACTGCTTGACCAGAAAAATAAGGCATCCAATTTGGCCAATAAAAATTAAATTGGAACATATCAACCACATTGCCTAATAAAAAACCCTGGTGTCTAACTTCTATGGTTTGTTTAAATCCATAATCCATACAATCCATTTTTATTCCTGAACCAGCAAGTTGATTAAATCCTTCACAAGGATTAAATGGAAAGATAAAATCGTATAACATAGAATCTATTAAGTTGCCTGTAGCTCCAGAAAAAATAAGACTTATTGCTATTAAATATTCTATTTTTGCATCTTTTTTTATTTCTCTGCAGATGAAAATTCCTATAAAAATTATTGCAATTACACGAAGAAGACTCAATGCTAATTTGTGCCAAATTTCAGAACCAAATGTAGTTCCAAAAGCCATTCCTGGATTTTCAATATAATGTAAAACAAACCAATTTCCAAAAATAAAATTTGATTCATTTGAAGAAAATGATGACTTAATATAAATTTTGGAGAGTTGATCGACTAGTAATAAAAAAAATATAATACACCCAATAATCAATACTTTTCTTTTCACTTTGAGTTTATTTTTGAGCGTTTTTTGCGTCAATACTCATAGTAGCATGCGGAACTAAACGTAAACGTTCTTTTGGTATTAATTTGCTAGTAACTCGACAAATTCCATATGTTTTATTTTCTATTCTAATCAATGCGGCATGTAAACTTTGAATAAATTTTTCTTGGCGTGCTGCAAGTTGTGCAACTTCCTCTCTTGACAATGTCTCAGAACCATCTTCCATCATATTGAATGTTCTCCCTGTATCATCTGTGCCATGATCGTCAGTATGTGACAATGAACCAATCAGAAGCGAATAATCTTCATTTGCCTCTAGAAGCTTTTTATTTATAAGCACTTTGAATTCTTCTAATTCAGAATCTGAAAACCTATTTTTCTCTGTGGTCATTACTTAAAATTTATGTTCAAATGATTTTTAATTGAGCAACAAAGATATAATTTTTGACCAAAACAAAGTATAAATTTAATTTCAATAATTAATTGTCTTAAAATTTGAATTTAAACAAATTAGAGTAGTTATCCACAATTTATCTCTTGCCACATTTTTATTAAATAAATTTGCAGTATGATTCGTATGTTTCTAGAGAATAGAGTCCTAGTATTATTATTCTTACCATTTATTGTTGGCATCTATTTTTTTTTAAATTTCCAAACAGGTTATTATGCTTATTTTCCATCGCATGACTTTGGATTGTGGAGTGATTTTTTTTCTGGGAATTCGTGGATATATAGTTTTCTTAGTTTCATCATCATCACTTTTAATGCAATATCTTTAAATTGGGTTTTTAATAAAAATGAATTTTTAGAACAAAATTCTTATATAGTTTCACTTTTGTATGTTGTTACAATGAGTTTTTACCATTCATTTTATATCATGGACGGATTATTGTTAGCTCATTTATTCTTTATTTTAATGTTTGTTCAATTTCTTCAAATTAAACAAACTGTTGATGCAAGAATCT
The DNA here is from genome assembly GCA_044373675.1 of Crocinitomicaceae bacterium. Lineage (GTDB taxonomy): Bacteria > Bacteroidota > Bacteroidia > Flavobacteriales_D > Crocinitomicaceae > UBA952. Next base: position 8,983 of record JBILPT010000025.1, read on the forward strand.
TTGTTTTTAATGGTTGCTTTTTTGCTGGATTGTCAGCTACTTTTCATCCTCCAATAATGCTAGGTTTGCCATTTTTTATTGCAATGCCTGTTATAATACGTCCATTTAATTTTCGAGAATTTTTAATTGGAATTACTGGTTTTGGAATTCCCTTAGTATATGGATTTGTTAATTTATGGTTTCAAAATAACAGTTTATCTTTTTCTTTTTTTACTTATTCAGAGCAAATTAAGTTACATGCTGATTTTGTAATTACGCTTTTTGTAATCTGTATACTTTTTTCACTAAGCATTTTTAGTTTGCGCTCACGTCTTCAAAAATCATCACTTCGTTTAAAAAATCAAATTCGCCTAATATGGGTTTTTATTTGGATCACAATTATATTGGGGTCTTTAAATTTTTACTTCTTTCTAGAAATAGAGCATTTTAGTCTTTTGATGATTCCTATTTCACTTTTATTAAGTTATTCTTTTCTTCATAAAAACTATGGAATTATTGCTACTATCGTTTTTTATTTGACAATTATTTATTCTGTTATTAAATTTTTTATATTAAATCCTTATCAAAGCTTGTAAATGTTAATTTTGCTAATATTTTAAATGAAATAAATGAAGTTTGGAGTTGTTACTTTTCCCGGATCCAATTGCGACCAAGATATGATTTATGTCCTTCAGGATTTACTTGGACAAAAAGTAGAGAAATTATGGCATAAGTCAACTGATTTAAAACAAGTTGACATGGTTATTTTACCTGGAGGATTTTCCTTTGGAGATTATTTGCGCTCTGGTGCTCTTGCAAAATTCTCTCCGATTATGTCAGAAGTTGTTAAACATGCTAATAATGGTGGTTATGTATTGGGGATTTGCAATGGCTTTCAGATTTTGACCGAATCAGGATTGTTAGAAGGCGCATTACTGCATAATCACACTCAAAAATTTATTTGCAAAAATGTTTTTTTAAAGCCAGTTTCTAAATCTGCAGCTATATGTAAGGATTTAGATAATAATAGAGCATTAAAAATACCAATTGCTCATGGAGAAGGCCGTTTTTTTGCTGCAGATGATGTTCTAAAATCTATTCAGGATAATGACCAAATTCTTTTTCAATATTCCAACGAACTTAATACTGTAGATGATTTTTCAAATCCAAACGGTTCAATTATGAATATTGCAGGAATCACCAATAAAAGAAAAAATGTTTTTGGAATGATGCCACATCCAGAGAGAGCAGCAGACGAAAAACTTCTGAACATAGATGGTAAATTATTATTTGAATCGATTTTAAATCATTGTTAATGAGAGTATTGTTGTTAGGTTCAGGAGGTCGTGAGCATGCATTAGCATGGAAAATATCCCAGAGTTCGATTCTTGATGAATTGTTTATTGCTCCAGGAAATGCTGGAACACGCCAATTTGGAAAAAATATTCCTTTATCTCCGATTGATTTTATTGCGGTAAAGAATTTTGTGCTTGAAAATAATATTGAAATGGTAGTTGTTGGACCAGAAGAACCTTTAGTATTAGGAATTTATGATTTTTTTGTTGGTGACGCTGAACTTAGTAAGATTCCAGTTATAGGTCCAAGTAAATATGGAGCGCAATTAGAAGGAAGTAAAGATTTTGCCAAGTCATTTATGAATAGACATAGTATACCAACAGCAAAATACGCCACTTTTACAATTGATAATCTGGATGAAGGCCTAACTTTTCTTAAAAACATGAAGTCTCCTTATGTTTTAAAAGCGGATGGACTAGCTGCTGGAAAGGGAGTTTTAATTATTCATGATTTGGATGAAGCACAAGCTGAATTAAAAAGCATGCTGCAACATGAAAAATTTGGTGAAGCTTCCAAAAAAGTTGTGATTGAACAGTTTTTGGATGGTATTGAATTATCTGTTTTTATTGTAACTGATGGACATTCATTTAAATTACTTCCTGAAGCGAAAGACTATAAGCGAATTGGTGAAGGTGACACAGGTCCAAATACCGGTGGTATGGGTGCTATTTCTCCTGTTCCTTTTGCGGATGCAGCTTTTATGGATAAAGTTCACAATCGAATTATTGTCCCAACAGTAAAGGGTTTAAAATCTGAGGGGATTGTTTACAAGGGCTTTGTCTTTTTTGGACTTATTTGTGTGAAGGGAGATCCTTATGTTATTGAATACAATTGTAGAATGGGCGACCCAGAAACAGAGGTAGTTATTCCACGTTTGAAATCAGATATTTTAGATCTTTTTGAAGGAATTGCTTCCAATACTTTATCAGAAAGAGATATACAATTTATTGATAAAAGTGCTGCATCAGTTATGATGGTTGCTGGAGGTTATCCCGATGTTTATGAAAAAGGAAAACAGATTTATGGCTTGAATTCTGTTGTTGATAGCTTGGTTTTTCATGCAGGAACAATTGCTGATGGACCTTCTGTTTTAACTTCAGGGGGAAGAGTTTTAGCGGTAACTTCTTATGGAAAAAATATAGAAGTAGCAATTGAAAAAGCATATGAAGCAGTCTCTAAAATTAGTTTTGAAGGTGCATATTACCGAAAAGATTTAGGGCAGGATGTTTTATCCCAAAAATAATTCAATATCTCGTAAATGAACACTGATTATTTATTGATTTTCCTTTCGCTTTTCTTCTCTGCTTTTTTTTCTGGAATGGAACTTGCTTATTTGGCTTCCAATCGTTTAAAAATCGAAGTCCAAAAAAGTCAAGGAACTCTTAAAAGCAAAATAATTTCGCTGTTCTACAAAAAAGAATCGACCATGATAGCCATGCTTTTATTGGGAAATAATATTTCATTAGTGATTTATGGAATTTCTGCAGCTCAAATACTAAATCCTTATTTAATTTCTATGGGTTTAACTTCTGAAGGTGCTGTTTTGGTTACTCAGACTGTTGTTTCAACATTACTTGTTCTTATTATAGCAGAATTTCTTCCGAAAGCAATTGTTCAGATTAATCCGAATAAATTTTTAAACATTGGTCTTTCACCTATGTTTATTTGTTTTATCTTACTCTTTATCCCAACTCAAATCATATTATTTATCAGTTGGCTTGTCTTGAGAATTTTTGGTGCTAAAAATGAAAATTCAGATAAGGTTTTTTCAAAAGTCGATTTAGAGCATTATGTGGATGACTTAAATTCGCGGATTAATTCAAAAGAGCAGTTAAGTAATGAAATGAATATTCTCAGCAATGCGCTAGATTTCACAAATGTTCGAGCAAGCGATTGCATGATTCCAAGAACTGAAATTATTGCTGTTGATTTTGAGACAGACATCGATGAATTAAATAAATTATTTGTTGAAAAAGGCCTGTCAAAAATCATGATTTTCCGAGATTCTATTGATAATATTATTGGCTATGTTCATTCGTATGAATTATTTAAAAAACCAATAAAAATAAGTGAGGTAATAAAACCTATCAGTTTTATTCCTTTTGTTATGTCTGGTAAAGAGTTATTGGAGAAATTTACAACAGAATCTGGACATGTTGCTGTTGTTACAGATGAATATGGTGGCACTGCTGGAATTGTTACTTTGGAAGATGTTATTGAAGAGATTTTTGGTGAAATTGAAGATGAGCACGACAAAGATAATTTATGTGAAGAAGTAATTAGCGAGACAGAATATCTTTTCTCTGCTCGAATGGATCTGGATTATCTGAATGAAAAGTATCATTTAAAATTCGAAGAATCTGATGAGTATGATACTTTAGGTGGTTTAATTATCCATCATTTAGAGAGTATTCCAGAAAGTGGAAAAGTCTGTGAAATTAGCAACTATATCCTTACAATAGAAGAAGTAAGCGATCGACGAATTATAAAAGTTCGAATAAATACTGAATCATAAAAATTATTTTGGGTTGAAGATAAATTTATCTGACTTTGAAGCTGTAATATTTGACATGGATGGGGTTTTAATCGACTCTGAACCACTTTGGAAAATTGCAATGGAAGAAGTTTTTGCATCTTTAGGTTCAAAGCTTTTAAAAAAAGATTTCGAGAAAACTGTTGGTTTACGTATTGATGAGGTTATTCATTTTTGGAATAAACACGAAAATTGGGGCGTAGTAGATGAAAATGAAATAGCTGAAAAGATTATCTCTAAAATGGAAGTTTTAATTTCACAAAATGCAAATGCCTTAGATGGTGTTTGTGAAACTTTGGATTTTTTAAAGCAGCAAAAACTAAAAATTGGATTAGCAACTTCTTCATCTTCTCGTTTAATCGACATTGTTTTAAGAGAATTAAAAATTCAGCATTACTTTCATGTTGCTTGTTCTGCTGAGACAGAAAATTATGGCAAGCCTCATCCAGCAGTTTATTTAAAAGTTGCTGAAAAGTTAGAGGTTAATCCATCAAAATGCTTGGTTATAGAAGATTCATACAACGGCGTAATTGCTGGGCTTGCTGCACGGATGAAAGTGGTCTGTATTCCTGAAAAAACACATATTATTAATTCAAAACTTAAACTTGCAGATTTTAGCTTTGATTCCATGAGCGATTTTTACTTGGAGATTAAAAATAATTAGTCACTTTTCTGCTTTGCTTTTGTATTTTTGTATAAAATAGCTAAGTGGAAGAATCTTTTGATTATAGAGAAAATTTAGATGAGAATCTTGATCAGGAAATTGATAAAGTTCTTCGACCCAAATATTTAGCTGATTTTTCAGGTCAACCTGCGATTGTAGAAAATCTTGAAGTTTTTATTCAAGCGGCTAAATTACGAAAAGAACCCTTGGATCATGTTTTACTTCATGGCCCTCCAGGTCTTGGAAAAACAACTTTAGCACATATTATCGCCAATGAAATGGGAGTAGGTTTTAAAGTAACTAGCGGGCCTGTTTTAGATAAGCCAGGAGATTTAGCTGGTTTACTGACGAATTTAGGTGAGGGAGATGTTTTATTTATTGATGAAATCCATCGTTTAAGCCCTGTTGTTGAGGAATACTTGTATTCTGCTATGGAAGACTATCTGATTGATATTTTAATTGATACAGGACCAAATGCCAGAAGCGTACAGATAAACCTAAATCCTTTTACATTGATTGGAGCTACAACACGCTCAGGTTTATTGACGCGACCTTTACGTGCTCGATTTGGAATTAATTCTCGCTTAGAATATTATGATTCTAAAACACTCACTAGTATTGTTGAACGCTCTTCAGGATTACTAAATATTTCGATTGATGAAGATGCTGCTTTTAAAATTGCAAGTAGAAGTAGAGGAACTCCCAGAATTGCAAACGCTTTGTTGCGTCGTGTGCGTGATTTTGCACAAATAAAAGGAACAGGTTCCATCGATGATGCAATTACTGAATTTGCTTTAAAAGCTTTGAATGTGGATGCAAATGGCTTAGATGAAATGGACATTCGAATCTTAAAAGTTATAATTGACAAGTTTAATGGTGGTCCAGTTGGATTATCGACTATTGCAACTGCAATTGGAGAAAATGCAGGGACTTTAGAGGAGGTTTATGAGCCATTCTTAATTCAAGAGGGATTTTTAATGCGAACTCCACGAGGAAGAAAAGCAACAGAAAGAAGCTATAAGCATCTTGGAAGAGATATTGGATTTTCTCAAGGTGACTTGTTCTAATTCTCATGCAAAAAGCAGATTATAAAAAAGTAATCAGAGATAAAGCAACAGCGCTTGGTTTTTTTCATTGTGGATTTTCAGAAGCAAATTTCCTGGAGGAGGAAGCACCTAGATTGGATCAATGGTTAAATAATAATTACCATGGGAAAATGGCTTATATGTCAAATCATTTTGACAAAAGACTCGATCCACGCTTATTAGTTGATGACGCAAAAACAGTAGTTTCCTTGTTATTAAATTATTTTCCAAAGGAGAAGCAGGCTGATACTTCAGCTCCAAAAATATCTAAATATGCTTATGGGGAGGATTATCATTTTGTAATCAAAGATAAATTAACTGAATTACTAGAGCATATAAAGGAGGAAATAGGGGAGGTGAGTGGTCGTGTTTTTGTAGATTCTGCACCAGTAATGGATAAGGTTTGGGCAAAAAAATCAGGTTTGGGTTGGATTGGGAAACACACGAATCTAATTCATCCTCAAAATGGCAGTTTTTTTTTCATTGCAGAATTAATTATTGATTTAGTTATTGAGCCCGACGGTCCTATCCAAGATTATTGTGGAACCTGCACAAAATGCATTGATGCTTGTCCAACTGAAGCGATTGTGCAACCATATCTAGTTGATGGTTCAAAATGTATCTCTTATTTTACAATTGAATTGAAAGATGAGTTACTTCCATCAGAATTTAAAGGTAAAATGGATAATTGGATGTTTGGTTGCGACGTGTGTCAGGATGTTTGTCCTTGGAATCGTTTTTCAAAAGTCACAAAAGAAGCGCGGTTTAAGCCTGCATTATCACTCTTAGATTTAACAAATAATGATTGGAAAAATTTACAACTAGAAACTTTTGATCTCCTTTTTCAGAAAAGTGCTGTAAAACGAACAAAATTTGAAGGATTAAAAAGAAATATTCAGTTTATTCAAAAAGAAATTTGATAATTCTAACCGTAGTTAGCTTTTTGTTAATATTTCTCAGGTATCAAGAAAATATTTCAAAAACCTAGCCGATTTTAGTTATTAAACTTGTAGCCAATTCCTTTTATAGTAGTAATATAATGCGACCCAATTTTTTCGCGTAATTTTCGAATATGAACATCAATCGTTCTGTCGCCAACAATAATATCAGTCCCCCAAACTTTTTCTAAAATTTCAATTCTTTTAAATACGAAATTTGGCTTTGAAATTAATAATGCAAGTAATTCAAATTCTTTTCTAGGTAGGCGTAAATTTTCTCCATTTTTTTCAACGGTATAATTTTCGCGATTTATACTTACTTTTAGAGGGTCAATACTATTTTTTGATTTATTTAACTCCGATCGCCGTAATAGTGCATTTATTCTACTAATTAAAACTTTTGGTTTTATAGGTTTTGAAACGTAATCATCACCACCAGCCTCTAAACCTGCTATTTGACTATAATCTTCGTTTCTGGCGGTTAAAAAACAAATTAGTATAGAACTGAAAGCTTCATTAGCTTTAAGTTGTTCGCAGACCTCAATTCCATCCATTTCTGGCATCATGACATCCAATAAAATTAAATCTGGTTTTTCAGAAGCCACAGCCTCAAGGCATCTAAGACCATTTTCAACAGCTCTAACCGAATGATTATCTCGTTCTAAATTGTATTTTAACAATTCTCGGATATCTTCATCATCGTCAACAATTAAGATTGAAGCCATACAAACATTTTAAACAAAGTTAGCAAATTTAGTATGTCTTTTTTATTTTATGTTTAGATCGATGCTGAAGTCAAAAACTTCTGACCAGTCCTTCCAAATTCCGTAGTTTCCAATGGTTTCATTGTGCCAAATAAAACTAAACTGGCCACCATATTTTTTTACCTCATCAAAGAGCAACCTAATTTTTTCAATAGCTTCTTTCGGTGTTAATTTCAAGTATTCATTTAGCGTTCCGTCCATAAAAGCAAACGGATGAATGTTTAATTTTGTTGTTTCATTATTCGTCAAATCAAACCATTTAAAAGGCCTAGAAGTTCCTGCTCTAAATCCGCAGATATCAGCATAACCCATCGAATAGTCATCTGTAATTTCTTGCTCAATAAGGGTTTTGTATGTGTAGGGAAATTTTAGAACTAAAAAATGCTGGCGGCTAAAATGTACTCTCTTGTTAATAATAGCTTCTAAGCGTTCAATTTCATTGTGTAAATAATATTCATAGCTATTTGATTTATAGCTTGGATGAATTCCGATATCTGCAACTTCATTCATTTTTTTTATTAATTGTTGCTGTTTACTGTTTTTTACAGAAATATTTCGATCATATTTCGTAAAATCTCCTAAAAGCCAAAATAATTTGAAGTCAATATCTCGATCTTTTAATGAAGCAATTTTATCAAATGTATCGTAGGGATCTTTTAAAAATCCAGTCTGAACTCTTTGGCGTTCAATTAATCTTTTTTTTCTTCCAAAAAACAAATCTTTTAAAGTTGCAAGAACTGTTCTACTAAAACCTTTGTATTTATAAGCATATGCATTGTCAATATCAAATGTTGGCAGTAAACTTAAACTTGGTTTAACACCTTTATTGCTTAAAAGTCTATGCTTTAGTATGTAATTAATTACGTCTTCACACCAAAGATCACAGATTACTTTCTCATTCCAATTAAAACGAAATAATACACTATTTTTTCCTTCAAAACGACTGTGGATATCTGAATCAACAGAAGTGTATTCTTCCATTCTTGAAAGCACATAAAATATACTTGCTAGAGGATCTACTTTTCCATTAAATGACAGACATTCTTCCTCAAAAAATAGACCTTTATCAATTTCATAAACTCCGATATTTTCATCGAAAATAACAGAACTTGGATTTATGTTTATACAGTTTTCAAATATTCGATCGGAATAATTTAATTTTTCCTTTTCGCTTTGTTCAAACTTTACAAAATCATTTGTTAGGGAATAGGGAATCTCCCGATCCTTAAAAATAAATCCAAGGGTGTAAATTAGTCTTTCGGTAATTTGATCTACATAAATTAAAATCATTAGAGTTCCTCCGTAATTTTTTTGCAAATAAAATTGGCAGCGTTTCCATCTCCATATAAGTTGGGATAGGTATAATCTGTTTTTTTAATTAATGTTTCAACAGAAGATATAATCTTGAGTTCATTGGCTCCAGCAATTAATGCATTTCCATTTTCGACAATTTCAATCCATTCTGTTTGTTCTCTTAATATTACACAAGGTTTTTGAAAGAAAAAAGCTTCTTTTTGAAGACCGCCGCTATCAGTGATTATCAGCCTTGCATTTTTTTCAAGACTAATAATATCTAAAAATCCTGTCGGCGGAATTATTTTAAAATTTTTATTTTGATTTATTTCTGTAAGCAGATTTTCATCCAGTTGAGAGCTTAACTTCTCCCTAGTTCTTGGATGCAGTGGCAAAACAATCTTTAAATTACTTGTTTTTTGAATTCTTAATAAAGCACGGAAAATAGCATTGAGATTTGATGTATCATCTGTATTTGTATCTCGGTGGATTGTACACAGAATAAATTCATCTGTTGTAATTTCTAATTCTTTTAATATTTTCGATTTTTGTTCTGACATAGCTGAAAAATACAAACTGTTATCATACATTATGTCGCCACATAAATAGATTTTAGGATTATCAATAGTAGTAGCTTCATTTTGATCGTTCTTGATGCCTTCATGCAATAAATTTCTATGTCCTGTTTCTGAAGGGGTAAACAACAATGTCGACATATGATCGCAGGCAATTCTATTTATTTCTTCTGGCATTGCTTTATTAAAGCTCCTCAATCCTGCTTCGATGTGTATAACGGGAATATGTATTTTTACTGCAGCTAAAGCAGCGGCAATTGTTGAATTTGTGTCACCATAAACAATTACGGCATCTGGTTTTTCTTGCACGTAAATATTTTCCAATCCTTCAAGCATTTTTGCTGTTTGTTCTCCGTGTGATCCACTGCCTACATTAAGATTGTAATTAGGAAATGGGATTTCCAATTCTTCAAAAAATATTTGCGACATGTTTTCGTCGTAATGCTGCCCGGTGTGAACAATTACCTCAAGAATTTTATCAGAAAAGTTATTTTTAATTGCACGACTAATAGCAGCAGCTTTTATAATTTGAGGTCTTGCACCAATAACAGTAATGATTTTTTTCATGTTAATTTACAAGTAAGCCTTCATCGGCGAAGCTAAAATAACCATTATCTGTGAAAATGAGGTGATCTAGGAGTTTAAGATCGATGCATTTTCCAAATTCTTGAATTGATATTGTTAGTGAAATATCAGTTTGACTTGGAGTACATTTTCCGCTTGGGTGATTGTGACTGAGAATTATGGCTGTTGCTTTGCATTCCAAAGCATGTCGAAATATAATTTTTCCGTCTGCTACAGTTCCAGTCATACCACCAATTGAAATCTGCTTGGTTTTAATAATATCATTTGCATTATTAAGGTAAATCGCATAAAATTCTTCATGAAATAAATCTGAAAGAAAAGGTTTTAAGTGCTGATAAACAGAATTTGAGTTGCTTACTTTAATTTGTTTTTGCTGCTCAGCACCTTGTCTTCTTCTCCCGATTTCTAAAGCTGCCATAATTGAAATTGCTTTCGCTTCGCCGATACCATTAAATTTTAGCAGCTCTGATATTTGCACTTTTGAAAAAAGAGTTAGATTATTTTGAAATTCTGATAAAATTTCTTTTGCTAATGTTACGGCACATTTTTTTCGTGTGCCTGAACCTATTAATATTGCTAACAATTCTGCATCTGAAAGTGCCGTTTTACCTTTTAAAAGTAGTTTTTCTCTCGGCCTATCGTCTTCCGCCCAAAATTTAATTCCATGTTGTTCCATTAACTTAAGATACGAAAAAAAATGAGCTTATAAATTTATTTTCCTTAACAAATTCTATTTTTACACTTTAATTTACTTTTTATGTCGAAGAAAAATAAAAATTTTGTGAATGTTGTGTATTCTACAAATCCAAATTTTGAATATCAGTCAGCGGAAGAAAGTAGTGCAGAAACACTTGCTCCAAATCAACAAAAATTATACGTTTCAATTGATCGCAAGCAACGAGGAGGAAAAGAAGTGACGCTTATAGAGGGATTTATTGGTCTAGAATCTGATTTAATAGATTTAGGGAAGTTTTTAAAAGGAAAATTTGGAGTTGGAGGTACTGTTAAAGATAATGAAATATTGATTCAGGGAGCTTTTAAGGACAAAGTCTTTGATTTATTAGTAAAGGAAGGATATAGCCAAACAAAGAAAAAAGGCGCTTAATTATTTTTCACAAAAAAAGCGACCGAAGTCGCTCTTATTTAGTTTCAAACTACTATTTATTGTTTGATAAATCTCAGAGTTTGTAGTTTATTTTCAGTTATACATGTGATGTTGTAAACACCTGCATTAAGATCAGCTATTCTTATTTTATTAGATTCGTTAATTTTTCCTTGAAGTAAATTTCTACCTGACATATCTGAAATTTGATAGCTAAAAATACCTTCACCCAAAAGATTTAATTCTGAGCTAGCTGGATTAGGAAAAATCTTAATGAATTGTTTAGCTTCTTCTTCAATTCCTCCTTCTATTTGATTTACATTATATGTTGTATTTGTAACAATAGGGTCGTTCCAATCAAAGAAAATATAAGCTGTATTTTCAATTTCTATACCCGCTTGTCCTAAAACACTCGTATTTTCTGATATGCTATAAACGAAATGTCCATGGCTTTCTTCTTCGTTTGTTGTAGAATCGGCTAACCAAATTTGAGAAAATTCAAAACGAAGAATACCATTTCCTAAATTAACTACTTGCATTGGATGAGAAGATTCAATTAAACTGAAGCTACTCCAATTTAGGTTTGAACTAAGTGTGTCAAGTATATAAATGTTTTGTGCTGGCGCAGTTCCTGTATTCTGAAAACGAACTGTATAGGTCAATTTCTCTATAGCATCAACATCCAAATAAGATACATCATTAAAAAACATCTGCTGCGTTTCATTTGGCCGAGCAACTAGTTTATCATTTGGATCATAACTATTACCAAGTAATTGAAGTAAAGACCCTGCGTTATTTAAACTCGAGCAATCAGTTAGATTACCTGTTGGTGTAATCGTTGAAGTAAAGTAATGTGGTGTTCCAGATGGTAAGCCACTTGGTACATTGAAGGTAATATTATCATAATTATTAAAGGATGATAGTGCAGAATTTAGCGTCCATGTTATGGTATTTCCTGATGTAGTGTAGCTTGAATTTTGAATACTTGAAGTATTAACTGTTACACCAGCTGGATACGTTAATGTCAATGTATACGATCCGGGACTACCTGGTCCGTAATTTCCCCAATTTAATTTTACTGTTGCAACAGTTCCTTGATAATAACCGATCCAAGGTGTAACGGTTGTCCATAAGTCAGCACAAGTACTTGTAGTGCCACCACAGTTTACAGGAAACGAAGCAAGATTTGAATTTGGAACTAGAGAGCCATACAAAGCAATATAGGTCGGTGTCATTGTATATCCGTTAGTACTTAACCATTGAGACGAAATAGATGCAATTATAGTAGAGTTTAATCCAGGTTGTGAATTTGATACTGGGCCACAATATTGAAAAACTCCATTTGTATCTGAATAAACAGTAAGGTATATTCCAGTTCCAACTGCAGATGTTGAGCTGTAAAGAAAAATTGGAGCATTAATTAAAGGCAACTCATTGTTATCAAATTGACCATTTCCGTTTGCATCACAAAATACGATTCCTCCGTAACAATATGTTTGTTGTGTATTTCCATTTCCACAATTGATTCCAATGTTGAAAGTTTGGTTGGAGTCACAATTTTGACTTAAGAGTGTAATTGCACCTAAATTTGAGCTGTAACCTAAAGCAGAAAGCCAATTAGAATTTAGATTTAAAATGATTGGTGAATTTGAAGAATAAGTTAAAGAATAAAAACCATTATTATTTGTATAAACCGTCTGTATTCCACCTGCTGTTTGAATTTGAATTGCGGCATTAAAAATCCCATTTTCAGTACTATCAAGAATGTTATTACCATTTAAATCACAAAAAACAGTACCACTTATACAATTGTCAAGACTAAAAGTCTGACAAATAGTATCTATACATCCATTATTAAAAGTTGCGATCAAACATGCAATTACATAACTGGTTAAAGAATCATTACTTATATATGCATTCGCTTGTGTCGATATAGAGGCTGACCCAATTTGATTTCCAAAAATATTAAATCTACTTAAAGACCATTGAAACGTGTTTATTTGAGAAGGGTTAACAGTTGAATAAATTAAAGTTCCTGTGCTAGCATTAAACCCTTGGATAATTGAAGTTGAACAATTTATCGGAGTACCGCAATTATAATTATAGATATATGATAATGTGCCTCCAGATCCAGCGTTATTAATTGTGTATTGGATTGTAACTAAATACGTCCCGTAAGAACTATAAGTATGTTGTATTGCTGGATTTATAGTCATAGGTAAAGTAATACCTCCCAAATTTGTACTGCCTTGATGAGTTGATGTTGTTCCATCTCCCCAAGAAATTACAAGAACAATACTTGTCGATGTTGTTTGATTTGGGGATAGCACCATGTCTATTTCAGAGGTGTTATTTGAATTAATCGAACCTATAGATATAGATCCATCAATTGTTGAATCGCATCCAGAATAAGTTGATGTAGATGCAATCGTTAATGTTGGAAGTTGGCTAAATGCGTTAAAGGATAAAACACAAAGCAATAGTGGTATAATTGTTTTCATAGTATGGATTTTTATAAATATTAATTAATTTATTTATCGATGACTATGTTAAGACGAATAGATTTCCTTAATGGTTGCTTTTAGATTTTTAATTGCTATTTAATAAGTTATTGACAAATATTTTGTTGGTAAATTACTTTGTTTATAAAATAACAAAAGATTAAATAATAGTAATTTCACTTTAAACTTTTATAGATGAAACAAATTATATTATTTACTATTCTCAGCCTTCTATTTTTTCAAGGTTGTGCGCAAGAAGCAAAAAAAAATGTTCCACAGGCTAAAATTATTAAAGAAACTAGTAGCTTCAATTTTCAATTATCAAATTACCTAGAAGACAATAATGATTTAGATAAAGAAGTAAATAGAATCTTTTCTAATTTGGATGATACTGCTATCATTGCTCAATTAATTATGCCTGCAGTTGGTCGTTTGGGACAAAAAAAAGAAACAATTGATCAGCACATAAAAGATAGAGTAATTGGTGGAGTTTTGATGTTAAATGGTACCAAAGAAGAATTCACAACTTGGATTAAGGCATTTGAAACTAATAATAAGAAAAGAGGTAATTTACCATTTTTGTATAGCGCAGATGCTGAACCAAGTTTGGTAAACCGAAAAATAATTGGTTCTGCGCCTGTTAAAAAAGCGAATGAATTAATTTCTATAGAAGAAGTAAACAGTGTAGCTGCAACTATTTCCAAAGACTTAAATGCTATTGGAATTAATTATAATTTTTCTCCAGTAGTTGATATGTCGGCAAATCAGACTGTTGGTTTTAGAAGTTTTGGCGCTAAGCCCGAAAATATTATTCCATGGTCAAATGCTTTTATTCAAGAAACTCAGCGAAATAATATCCTTTCAACAGCAAAGCATTTTCCAGGACATGGTTTAGTTTCTGGTGATACGCACAAAGAACTTCAAGTAATTGATGGACCACTAAAAGAGTTGCAAAATTATCCCTTTCTTATAAAAAATGGGGTTTTATCAATTATGATTGCACATATTGCAGTTAAAAATAACATTCAATTTGATACAAAGGGTTTACCCTCAACTTGTTCTGAAACAATTGTAAAAGGTTTGTTGCGTGATAGCCTTGGTTTTAAAGGTTTAATTGTAACAGACGCAATGAATATGGGAGGAGTTATAAATGTACCAAATGCAGCGACAAAAGCAATTTCAGCAGGCTGTGACATTGTTTTAATGCCTTTAGATGCAAAGAAAACTCACTCAGAATTACTTGCGAGTTATAAAACAGATAAAGTGTTTAGAGCAAAAGTAGATGCAGCTGCAAAACGTATTATTCGAATGAAGCTTTCCTTGGGACTTTTAAATACTATCAGATAAGTACAAATCGATTAGGCCTTCAGGTGCTTTGATGTAAAGTATCTTATTTTTACGGTCTATTTTTTGAACCAAGCCATCAAAAATTGGAACTAGCACTTCCTTTCCTTTACAAATAGTTTGTAATAATGGATTTGCAGCAAGATCAATTACATTTTCTACTTCTCCGATATCA
>JBILPT010000053.1:0-7404 GCA_044373675.1 Crocinitomicaceae bacterium
CTAAGGTTTTTGGTCGCATACGTTCAGCAAGAGGAGCAGAAATCATCTTGTAAAGTTACATAAAACTTTAATGAGTAGAATCCTTTAGATTAGTTTACAGAGCGTTGTTCCTGATACCTTAAGCCATAAAAGGAAGAGAAGTCTAAACGATCTTTTAAGTTAAACTAAAATAGATTCATTTTGATTGAATATTAATCATATATTTGCGTAATAAATAATCAAAAACAAGTTTTATGCCTCACGACAATTCATCTAGTCCATTATTTGTAAGAATAAAAGGTCGTGTGGAAGCGCAATCAATGCAGCTGCCCTTTATTTTTTCGCCGATAAGTGCAGGTTTCCCTTCTCCAGCATTGGATTTTATGGACAAGGGAATTGACTTAAATAAAATCCTTATAAAGAATGTTTCAGCAACATTTTTAGGTCAGGTAGCAGGAAATTCTATGATGAAAATTGGAATCTCAGATGGCGACTACATCATTATCGACAAGAGTTTAACGCCTTCAAGCAATGACATTGTTGTGTGTGTCTTGGATGGAGAATTTACGCTAAAAAGAATCCAACTTGAAAAGGAATACTGCTTGTTGCATCCTGAGAATGATGCATATAAAACGATAAAAGTTACCAAAGACAATGAATTTTCCATTTGGGGAGTTGTAATCCATGCCATAAAAAATTTCAAATGTACGCGCTGATAGATTGCAATAATTTTTATGCTTCCTGCGAGCGTTTATTTATGCCCAAGCTTATCGGGAAGCCAATTGTTGTTTTATCCAACAACGATGGTTGTGTTATCGCTAGAAGTAATGAGGCAAAGCAACTTGGAATTCCAATGGGAGCCGCAGCATTTGAGTACGAGAAATTCTTTATAGAAAATCGGGTTTCTGTCTTTTCTGCAAACTTTGCATTGTATGGTGATATGAGTAATCGGGTTATGTCGATCTTGCACGAATTTAGTCCTGAGTGCGAAGTGTATAGCATAGATGAAGCATTCCTCAAATTATCGGGTTTCCAATTGTCTAATTTAAAGGAATTTGGTGCAGCAATTTATAAGAGCGTAGTAAGTAGTACAGGTATTCCAATAAGCATTGGTATTGCTCCAACGAAGGCACTTGCTAAAGTAGCAAATAGAATTGCTAAAAAATACCCTAATCAAACAGAAAACTGCTATTACATCGAAAATGAAGAACAAAGAATAAAAGCTCTGAAATGGCTACAAGTTGAAGATGTTTGGGGTATCGGAAGAAGACATTCTTTTAGATTGAAGAATTTAGGAGTAAAAACGGCCTATGACTTTACGCAGATGAACGATAAATGGGTTGCGAAAAACATGTCTATTGTTGGTTTAAGATTAAAAAGAGATTTAGAGGGAATTCCTACATTGGGAATCGAAGACATACAAATCAAAAAGAATATTGCTACTACGCGCTCATTTGAAAGAAATATCACTAAGTATGCTGAAGTAGAAGAACGCATAATCACATTTTCAGTTTTATGTGCGGAAAAATTAAGAGCTCAAAAATCATCTTGCACCTCATTAATCGTATTTATTCAGACAAATTTTCACCGGCAAGATCTAGAGCAGTATCGAAAAAGCGTTACACTAAAATTGCCCTTCTCTACAAATTCTAGTATAGAAATCTCCAAGTTTGCGTGTGAGGGATTAAAAATTATTTTCAAAGAAGGAATAAGCTATAAAAAAGCTGGCGTAATTATTATGGATTTCAAGCCAGAAGAGCAGCTGCAATTGTCTTTATTTGAAAATAGCAACCCAAAACACACTATCCTAATGAAAGTCATGGATCAATTAAATGCAGCATTTGGTAGGCAAAAGGTAAAGCTGGCAAGTCAAGATTTGAAAAGAGTTTGGAAAATGAAGCAAGAAATGCTCTCTCCACACTATACTACGAACATCAAGGATGTTATTAAAATTCAGGTTTGACGAGATAGAGGTAGATGAATAAAAAAAAGCACCCCTAAGGATGCTATGTATAAAATTAATTTTTTATTCCTTCACAATCCTAAAAGTCTCCTGCATTTCTGTTCCTGCTTTAAAAAGATACACTCCTTCTGAAATGTTTGATAAATCTATTTCTGTTTCTTCAGAAGTAATTAAACCTGACATAACTTCTTTACCTAGTTGGTCATAAATAGTAAATTCTTTACCAATTAATTCCAACAAGGACTTAACAGTTATTTTTGATGTTGTTGGATTTGGAGATATGGAGTAATTAATTTTGTTTTGAATTTCATCTAAATTAGAAATACAATTGGAACAATTAGTGGAGAAAGTGCCTGCGGCATTGTTTGGTTGGGACCATTGCCAAGCCCCCACAGATACGGCAGTATAACAAAAAGCTGGATTATCCACGGAAACACATGCTCCTACTGCTGTAAAAATGTCCACTGTTGCCCATTTATTGCATTTTCCATTATTTAGCTTTAACACTGCAAGATTAGAGCCATAAATAAATAAATTACTACTAATTACCACATCTGAAATATTTGATAAATCAAGGCAAATTAATGAAGGCATAATACCACCCAAACCACTAGAACCTGCTATGCTAATTTCACCAAGGACATTACTATTTTGAAATGTAATATTAGAAAGATATGGATGAGCCGGAAAGATACTAAGATTAATTTTATTTGGAGGTAAAATCAATTGAGTTAAAAAAGGATTCCCACCTAAATTAATCTGCATTCCTGAAGAGATAAAATTAATTAAATTTGACATAGTACTTAAATCTATGATGGTATTACTACAACTAATATAAACCGTATATATTCCATAAGTTGTTCCCACATCTTGAATACCTGTAAAATCTATAGTATTTGTTGTGGATATAAATATTGTTGAAGAGTTTGCAAGTGTAGTTGTTGAGACATAATTATCATTATTAAAAGGCACACTTGAATTAGACTCAAAGTAATTCTCAAGATAATCATCAGGCATATAGGTTTGTTGAGAAAATCCCAAAGTAGAAATATGGGCAAAAAGGATAAAGAGTAGAATTTTTTTCATAGTAGTTTATTTCATTTTTATCAAAGATAGTGTAATAATAAAATAATTAGTTGGTCCACACAGATTTCACTACAGAATTAATAAGATTTTGGTTCATCTTATCTACTATATCATTATTATTATTGTATAAACAAAAAAAGCCCCACATTGCTGTGAAGCTTTCATTCGCTCCTCCTCTTGGACTCGAACCAAGGACCCTCTGATTAACAGTCAGATGCTCTAACCGGCTGAGCTAAGGAGGAATTTCACTCAAAAATTGAGAGTGCAAATATAAAAAATTATTTTAAAAATTTGAAATAAAAGCTAAAAATTATTAGCCTTCTTTTTATTCTAATTTATTTAATGGTGGTGACCATGTTCTCCGTGCACGTGTCCGTGTGAAATTTCATCTTCATTTGCTTCACGAACGGAAATAATTTCTCCAGAAAAATGTAAAGCAGTTCCTGCTAGCGGGTGATTAAAATCCATTTTTACATTTTGGTCATCCACTTCGATTATTCTACCACGCAACTGATTTCCTTCATTGTCACTCATAGGAACAAGCGCTCCAAGTTTGAACATTTCGGTATCAAAAATCCCTTTTTCATCATGAAAAATAGTTGTGGGAATCATTGCAATGTGTTGCGCATCGTGTTCACCATAAGCGAGTGCTGCAGGAATGTGGAAATCAAAAAGATCACCACTTGTTTTTCCTTCAATATTTAACTCAAAATCTGGTAACATTCCACCAACTCCGTATAAAAATACAAGTGGGTTTTCATTTGTCGTTTCTTCAATTTGTTCTCCGGTTTCTTGATCTGAAAGTTTGTATTTCAAAGAAACAACTGAATTTGCTGTAATTTTCATAAGTAGTTTAGCTTAGTAGATTCGTATTATTATTTTTTACGCACCAATTCTTTCACAAAGTTAGGAAGTGCAAATGTATTGGCATGAATGTCTTCGTTGTAATAACGGAGACCTTCTTTTGCGACAAATTCTTGTATTTCATTCTTACTTTTCACCTCATTTATAGCAATATTACCTTTAATTCCATACTGAAAACTCCACATTCCTGTAGGGTAGGTAGGGACAAAAAATAAGGAAATAGGGGCCTTATCAAGACCAAAAATAGTTTGTAAGGTTTGATTTAATTCAACAAATGCTTTCTCATTAAATTTTGGAGATTCTCCTTGAGCGACCAAAATTCCGTCGTTTTTTAAAGCGGCATAACAGTTTGTGTAAAATTCCACAGAAAATAAACCTTCAGCTGGACCAACAGGGTCAGATCCATCAACGATAATAAGGTCGTACGAATTTGGTGTAGCATTTTTTAGGAATTCAATTCCATCATCTACAAGCAAGGTTAATTTTGGATTATCGAATGCTGCAGCGATTTTTGGCAAATGAATTTTACACGCTTCAATTACTTCACCATCAATTTCAACCATTGTAACCTGCTCAATGTTTTTGTGTCGCAGCACTTCTCTTGCTGTTCCACCATCACCGCCACCAATAATGAGTACATTTTTGGCATTTGGAAGTGAAAAAAGTGCAGGATGTGAAATCATTTCATGGTAGTGGAATTCATCTTTTTCTGTTGTCATTACCATATCATCTAAAGCCAGCATTTTCCCGTATTTATAGGATTCTAAGATTCGAACACGCTGAAATGGCGATTGCACATCAAATAAAACATCTCCCGTAAAGCGAAGTGAAAGCGCTTGTTCTTCGTCTTTGTCTGTAAACCAAACATTTCGCGTATAAAAATCAGGATTTTTCCATTCTGCAGCTTTTTGACGCATGCTAGTAATATCAAAGTCATTTCTTTGTAATAGATTGACAGAACCACGCTTTAATTCTAGCGCAGAGTATGATTTTGCTCCAAAGCATTCTTTTAAATGATCAAATGAAATCCATGCATTCATTTCTCCACACGTAAATAAATCAACCGCAGCATAGCCGTATTCTGGCCAAGTATGAATTGCAAGGTGACTTTCTTGAATAACTACAACGCCAGAAACACCATAGGGCGAAAAATGGTGAAATGTAGAATTAATAACAGTAGCGCCGGCTTTTTGTGCAGCTCCAACCATGTCTCTTTCAATTGCGCTGACATCGTTCATGATGTGTGGATCACAATTCATAAATTCTACCAAAATATGATTTCCTAAAGCTGTACTCATTTTATTAATTTATTTTTTTGTGAGCGCAAAATTACGAATTTTATTTAAGCTAAAAAATGAGCTTATGACTTCGAGTTCACTTAATCTAAAGAATGTTAAAATCCTTTGAAATCAAGATTCATATTCCAAAAGAGGAGATAATTTAAATAGTGGGATTTTTAAAATCAAAGCGCGAACGGAAACAGTTGCTGTGTCGCCTTTTACAGATTGTACAATTCCGCTATCACGAATACCAGAAATGCGCACCTTATCACCTTGAACCCAAGTCCATGTTTGCGCCTTTGGAGTAGTAGCTTTATTAGAGGATTTAGATGTTATTTGTGGTGCTTTTTTAGGACTTTGACTGCGTTTAGCACGTTCTTTTAAAAGATACGTTTTAAACTCATCAAATAAAGTGGCATGAATATCCTTTCTTTTTGCGTTGGCATTAAAAACATCCATCCACTTTTGTAATTTAGAACCCAGCTGAATCAGTTTAGCTTGCTCCTCAATTTGCATTCTCAGTTGTTTGGTTTTATAAGCAAAATTTTCTTCAGCACCAGATGAGTTAGAGAGTTGTTCCTCCAAATTGTTCTTTAGTAGTTTTGTTTCCTCCATTTTTAATTGGAGTTTATTCTTTTCCTGCTGCAGGTCAACTAAAATTTGATTAAATCTCAATGTTTCTTGAGAAAGTAAATTTTTTGCTCTGTCAATCCAAGAACTTGGAATTCCATTCGATTTAGCTACTTCAAAAGTAAATGAACTTCCTGGCTGTCCAATTTGAAGCTCAAATAATGGAAGCCAATTTGACTCATCAAAGCGCATTGAACCATTTATAGCGCTTGGGCATTCCGTTACTTTTCTTTTGATTGAAGAGTAATGAGTCGTTAAAATCACAAAAGCATTGGTTTTCACCAACTCCTCAAAGAAAACCTCTGCCAAAGCACTTCCTAATTCAGGATCGGAGCCACTTCCAAATTCATCTAATAATAAAAGTGTATGGTCGTCAGCCTGGCTTAAAAAAAACTTCATCCTTTTTAAGCGGTAAGAGTATGTACTTAATTCATTATCAATAGATTGATTGTCTCCAATATCTGTATAAATTTGACTAAAAACACAGGCTTTACTAGTTGGTTCCACAGGAATTAGCAAGCCAGATTGAAGCATACATTGAAGTAAGCCACATGTTTTCAAGGTAAGGCTTTTTCCACCAGCATTTGGACCAGAAATAACCAATACACATGCCTCAGGATTGAGATTTATAGATTGAGGAACTGTTGTCTTGCCATTCAACTTATTTTTATCTCGAAGAATAGGGTGGAAGGCCGTATTCCAATTCATCAGTGGATTTTTCTGCATTTTGGGCATACAAGCATCCATAGATTCAGCCAGTTTAACTTTGGCATTAACAATATCTAACGATACAAGTGACTGTTGATAGGCTTTGATAAGCGGAAAAAATGACCTCAATTCTTGGGTTAAAGTCCATAAAATTCTGCGAATTTCCTTTTGTTCATCGTCTTGTAAGGCCTCAATTTCATGATTTAAAGGGACATTAGCCTGCGGTTCAATATAGGTAAGATTTCCAGTTTTACTAGATCCTAATATCGCACCTGAGACGCTTCTTTTATAAGAAGACTGAACACTAAGAACACGGCGTTCTTGAATAAAACTTTCAGAAGTTTCCCCTAAATATCCTGACTTTAGAAAACGACGCATTTCTCTATCAAAATTTCTATTAATTTGATTGCGTATAGTTTTAATAGAAATTCTAATTTTTAATAAATAGGGAGATGCATCATCCTTAATTTTACCTGTTTTATCAAATATCTTTTGAATCGGCTGAATGAGTTCTAATGAGTAATAACAGGACTTAAAGAGCCTAGATACATGAATAAAGCTTGGATTTTTCTCTAAAAATTGAAGAATAGCATTTACCATATTGCTAGCTAAGAGAATGCGCTGCACACCTTCGGAAGATAGAACCGAGTTTTCAATCGGAAGAATTTTTAATTCATTTATTAATTCTTCAAATTCAAGCGCTGGAAAAACTAAACCTTTATTCTTGATGTATAATTTTTCTTGAACTGTTTCAAGCGCTTCTAAAACCTCATTGTATTTTCCTGACGGTTGAAGCGTGAAAATTTTATTTTGCGCGCTTTTACAAATAGCAAAGCTTGCCAATTGTGAAATTACTTTTTGGAAATCTAATTCTTGTAAACTTTGATTGTCTGT
>JBILPT010000026.1:0-23307 GCA_044373675.1 Crocinitomicaceae bacterium
AACTGTAATGCATATATTTAATTTAGAGATAGCGCCACTACTTGTATTCGGGCCAATTATAAAAAAAATCGGAATGTTTTTCTGCTTAATAAGCTTCAGCGTATTTTGATCAAAATTTATACCTGGTTCATGCCAAATGATAAGATCTACACCATCAAGAGATTTATTCCACTCAGAATATAAACTTGTAATTACTTCACCTCCTTCATATTCATCTAAAACTGATTTAAGTGCTGATATATCTGGATGCGGAGCACCACTAAGCAATAAAACCTTATTTCTTGAATCAATTACTTCCACATAAAAACTGCGTTGATTATTTTTTAAAGTATACTCACCATCAATGGCTTCAAGTTTTACTGTGTAGGTTTGGAATCCAATTTTATCTGCTTTTAAAATAAAATTAGCTTCTGTGAAATCATATTTACCGGATTCGTATTTAAGTACTTGACTTGCAATTTTTTGTCCATTCTTGTAAATACTAATATTAGCATTTCTTTTTCCTATTTTGAATGCTTCAACATCAATCTCAACTGGAAATTCATTGTTTAAGAAGGCTATATCATTTGCTGTAATATGTTTAATAAAATGGTCTTTTTTTGGAATTGTATCCCCAACAGTTAAGGTGAAAATTGGAGTTAAGCTGATTTTTTCTGCTGCATAACTAGGGTTAGCTCCTACATTGTAATTCCCATCTGAAATAAAAGCAATTCCGCCAACATTTCGATTGTAGTAATCAACATTTATTTTTTCAAACCCAAGTTCTAAAGCCGAGGTATTTTCATTAAATTTTAAGGAATCATTGGAAACGACTGTACCAACATTTAGTTCTATTAATTCAAATCGATCTTTAAATTTTTTACCTAACTCCTTTTTGAAATTCTCTATTTGACTTTTAATAATTGAACTGTCTTCGTAATTCAACATAGATGAAGAATTGTCAACTAAGCTTATAAAAACAGGTTTTTCTTCTCTGTAATTAGTAGCTTGTAAAATAATTCCTAAAAGAAGAAATAAGATTAAAAATAAAGAAGAGAATCTAAGAAATCGTAGTGTCAATCGTTGATTTGATTTTAATTCCTTTACCCAACCTTTGTTTTGATAAATCAGAAAAGTTAATCCAAGCGAAATAAAAAATATGGGGATAAGCCAGAAAAATGAGTGATCAGTAATTAAATTCATCGTTAACAAAATTAGTTAGAATATAGGAAATATTTCACCAAAAGTCATAATCTTTATTGTTTAAGTATGATTTTAATGTTTTCACTTTTTTTGTTATTTGTGATTGGTATTTTTGGGATCAAAAGTGCTAACTTTACACTCTAAAATCAAATTTTATTATGACAAAAGAGGTTTATATTATAGCAGCTGTTAGAACACCAATTGGGGCGTTTATGGGTGGCTTATCCACTGTTTCAGCAACAGAATTAGGAGCTATTGCAATAAAAGGAGCCATTGATAAATCAAATCTTCCTGTAAATTTAATTGATGAAGTTTTTATGGGAAATGTCTTGCAAGCGGGACTTGGTCAAGCGCCAGCTCGACAAGCAGCTCTTGGAGCTGGATTGGGTCAAAATATTCCTTGTACTACTATTAATAAAGTTTGTGCATCTGGAATGAAGGCAATAATGCTTGGAGCTCAAACTATTTTAGCAGGAGACAACCATATTGTTGTTGCAGGTGGAATGGAAAATATGTCACAAACACCTCATTATTTAGATGCTCGAAATGGAACAAAATTTGGAAACATTATTACGCAAGATGGAATTTCGAAAGATGGTTTGCTAGATGTATATAGCAAGGTTCCAATGGGGAATTGTGCTGAGATCTGTGCAAAAGAACATAAAATTTCAAGAGAAGATCAAGATAATTTCGCAATAACATCATATGAAAGAGCAAGTGCTGCTTGGACAAATGGAAAATTTAACGATGAAATTGTTGCAGTTTCAGTACCTCAAAGAAAAGGAGATCCAATCGTCATCAAAGAAGATGAGGAATATAAAAATGTCTTTTTAGATAAAATTCCAGGTTTGCGTCCTGCTTTTGATAAAGACGGAACAATCACTGCTGCAAATGCTTCTACGATAAACGACGGTGCATCTGCTCTAATTCTTGCTTCCAAAGAAGCTGTAGACAAATACGGATTGAAGCCAATCGCAAAAATAGTTTCGTATGCCGATGCAGCGCAAGCACCTGAATGGTTTACTACCGCTCCTTCCTTGGCAATTCCAAAAGCATTAGAAAAAGTGAATCTAAAGATCTCAGATGTGGATTTTTGGGAATTGAATCAAGCTTTTTCAGTTGTTGGTATTGCAAACACTAAGATTTTGGGTCTTGACCCTTCAAAAGTTGATGTAAATGGTGGTGCAGTTGCACTTGGTCATCCTCTTGGGAATTCAGGTTCTAGAATTGTTGTTACTTTGATTAACGTCTTAAAACAAAATTCTGGTAAAATAGGGGGCGCCGGAATTTGTAATGGTGGCGGAGGTGCTTCAGCAATTATTATTGAAAATATCTAAATTTTTAGACAAAAAAAAGAGGTTGCAAAACAACCTCTTTTAATTTCCTTAAAGTGTGAAATTAATTTACGCTTGAAGAAAGATCTGATCCAGCTTTGAAACGTACTGAATTCTTAGCTGCAATTTTGATAACTGCACCTGTTTTAGGGTTACGACCGTTACGTGCATTTCTTCTAGAAATGTCAAAAGAACCAAATCCTACTAAAGAGATTTTGTGTCCACCTTTTAACGCGCTTGTTGTAGATGCTACAAAAGCGTCTAACGCTTTTTTAGAATCTGCTTTTGACAAACCTGATCCAGCTGCCATTGCATCAATTAATTCTGCTTTGTTCATAATAATGTGTTTTTAAAAAAAATTAATAATTAATTATCTCAACAAATATATCTGAATAAGTAAGCGAAAATCAATATCTATCAAAAAAAAACGACAAAATGTTGAAAAATGACCTATTTTGTTAATAAAGTTGCTTTAAAACACTATATTTATATGGGGTTGAGCTAAATTCAGCTCTTAAAAAACCTTGTGTTTTATAGAACAGAATTACTTTTTAAATGTTTTGAATTCAAATGAAAGATACAAAAGCAATTATTATTGGTTCAGGAGTTGGTGGATTGGCTACTGCTATTAGACTCTCAAAACTTGGATTTTCTGTACATGTTTTTGAGGCAAACGAATTTGTTGGTGGGAAAATAAATTCTAAGACATTTAAAAACTATCGATTTGATATGGGTCCTTCAATTTTTACGGAACCCTATTTAATAGATGAATTACTTGAATTGTCAGAGCAAAAAACGATAACTTTTGATTATTCTCTTCTTTCTGAATCCTGTCGTTATTTTTTTGCTGATTCTCATTCATTTACTTTACCAGTTGGGAAAAAGGAGGTTTCATTAAAAATCGCTACGGAATTAGGAGAGGATAAAGAAAAAGTATTTTCTTATTTAGATAGAATGGAAAAGAATTACACAGCTGTTGCACCAGTTTTTATTCATGTTTCTTTGCATAAAATCAAACAGCTTCTGAACAAACAAATCTTATGTGCCCTAAAACGTTTGTTTAAGTATGGATTGAATAGTTCTATGAATAAAGTTAATGCCTCTTATTTTAAGAATCCTAAAACTGTTCAATTGTTTAATCGTTTTGCTACCTATAATGGAAGTAATCCTTACGAAGCTCCAGGAATGCTCAATATCATTTCACATTTAGAATTGAATAAA
Source organism: Crocinitomicaceae bacterium (assembly GCA_044373675.1). Lineage (GTDB taxonomy): Bacteria > Bacteroidota > Bacteroidia > Flavobacteriales_D > Crocinitomicaceae > UBA952. The sequence continues at coordinate 3,738 of JBILPT010000026.1, forward strand.
GGTCCGGCATTACCAAAAGGTGGAATGTTTATGATTACAAAAACACTTTACGATATTGCTGTTCAATTAGGAGTTACTTTTTCTTTTAATGAGAAGGTTGAGCAAATACTTTATTCAAATAAAAGAGTTTTGGGAATAAATACAATAAAAGGAGAATATTTATCTGATATTGTTGTAAGTAATATGGATGTCCATTTTACATATGAGAAACTTTTAAAAGATTTCCCTTTTCATCCAAAAAAAATATTAGCACAGGAAAAATCAAGTTCTGGAGTTGTTTTCTATTGGGGAATTAAAAGTGAATTTCCTGATTTAGGGCTACACAATATATTTTTCTCAGAAAATTACAAAAAAGAATTTAAGTCAATTTTTGAAACGAAAGAAATGGATTCGGATCCAACTATTTATGTAAATATAACTTCAAAAATAGAGAAAAAGGATGCTCCTGCTAATTCTGAAAATTGGTTTGTAATGGTAAATGCACCTATTAATGTTGGTCAAAATTGGAATGAAATGATAAGTGATACAAGAAGAAATATTCTCAAAAAACTATCTAAGGTCTTAAAAACAGATATAGAATCTTTAATAGAGGTAGAAGAAGTTATGTGTCCTACAAAAATCGAAGCTCTGTATTCAGGGAAACAAGGTTCAATATATGGTAATGCATCAAATACTAGAACCGCAGCTTTTTATAGGCATCCCAATTTTTCTAAAAAATTAAAAGGACTATATTTTACCGGAGTGACAGTTCACCCGGGAGGTGGAATTCCACTTGCATTAAACAGTGCGAAAATTGTGGAACGCTGTGTAAAAGATGATTTTGAGTTGTAAAAATCACAAAATATTTACTTCTCTTTCTAGTAAAACTCCAAATTTCTCAAAAACATCTTGTATTATTTGAGAGGATAAATCAAGTATTTCTTGTCCAGTACAATTTCCGTAGTTTACTAAAACTAAAGCTTGTAGTTTATGAACGCCATAATTATCAAATGTTCTTCCTTTCCATCCGGCTTTTTCAATGAGCCATCCAGCTGCTAATTTCCTTCCATTTTCAGCAGGGTAATTTGGAATATCTGAATAGTCTTTTTGAATTTGTTCAAGTAAGGCAATTTCAACTGTGGGGTTTTTGAAAAAACTACCCGCATTTCCAATAATTTTTGGGTCAGGTAATTTAGACTGTCGAATAGCAATTACAGCAGCACTAAGTTCTTTAATTGTTGGCACTTGAATTCCCATAACTTTTAACTGCTCATTAATAGCACCATAAGATGAATTAATAGTGGGATTTTTTGTCAGACGAAAAGTTACTGTTAGAATAATATACTCTCCTTTGACTTTATTTTTAAAAATGCTTTCTCGATATCCAAATTCACATTTTTTTTTGTCAAAATAATGAATTTCACCGCTTGCGATATGATATGCTGATAAAGATTCAAATACATCTTTGATCTCTACACCATAAGCGCCAATATTTTGCATTGGGCTAGCACCAACACTTCCGGGAATTAAGCTAAGATTTTCAATTCCCCCAAAACCTTTATCAATACAATTTAATACAAATTCATGCCAATTTTCACCTGCACCAGATTCAACAATAACTTCACTGGTAGTTTCTTCAATAACTTCAAATCTTTTAATTTCATTTTTTATTACAAGTCCATCAAAATCTTTTGTTAGAAGTAAATTGCTCCCACCTCCTAAAACAAGTAGTTTTTTGTTATTTCTAAAACTTAAAATTTGTTTTAGTTCCTCAATTGATGAAAATGCCGCAAACATTTCTGCCTTTACAGATATACCAAACGTATTGTATTCTTTGAGATTTTTATTTGTTTGAATCATTTTTCAAAAGTACTATTTATAGATAAATTAGGTCCGAAAAATCCAGGGTCTTCTTCTTTAATAGTATAAAACCATTGAAACCATTGAAGATGATGACTTCGATTAAACCCTTTATTCTTTTTTGACCATGAAGTAGGTGGATAAATTCTACCACCTTTATTTCTTGATACTTTTTCTAATCCTTTTAAAGTTTGTTGCGGTGCAATACCATCTTGATAAAAAATAACTTCGCTATCTTTTTCTCCCATGTTACAGCCATATTGCCAAACTTCATCAAATAAGTTCCAATCAGCACCTTGAAATCCGCCACTTTCAGGAGAAATAGCAAGCATTTTACCGAATTTCACCTTTGTTTTTATTTGGGAAACGAGTCCTAAACTATATGCGTAGCCCATGCTGTGACTTATAATATGAACTTTTATAGTTGAGTCTAAAAAATTCTTTTCTAAATAGTCAATTACATTTTGCCCTGCAATTATTCCATTAGAAAAACGAAGCTCAAAACCTTCAGGATTATAATTATTTTTTAAGACCCATCTGCTTTTTTTTGAAATCCAACAAAATCTTGAAAAAATATATGATGTAGCAAGATTTAATTTTGTTTTATGAACAGAGCTTGAAATAGGGTGGTGAGCGCTAAAATAAAGTGTTTGAATGGGTTTAAAACGATTTATTATCGTATCGTCATACTTGTACCAATAACCTGTTGGATCTTTAGGATACATAGTATTATCAACTTCTAACTTATTGAACTTAGGACCACGATAACCATTTATGAAAATAAGAATGTGTTTTTCACTTGTTTTGGCAACAAAATTTTCTTGGGCTAAAGAAAATAATGGAATTCCAATAAGAAATAAGACCAAAAAGCTATTTTTCATACTGATAAAAAATCCCTCCGGCATCGGGCGTCCATAAACAAGCTTTTTGACCACTTGCCTTGAGTCCGTTATTAATCCAAGTATTGCAAGTTAAAAGTAAGCTATAAGTTTGTTTCGCATCATAATATGCATTATTTTGAGTCATAACTTCTGGGTTTTTAGGGAGTATGAATGAGGATTTATTTGAACCATTTCGTTTTAAACTATTTTCAATGTAATGGACTAATTTCTTGTACTGATTATTGCTTAATTTTAATGGAGTAATTTTTGAATCTTTTGGCAAAGTGTCAGTATAATATTTAACTTGAATCGCTGAAGATCCAAAGCCGAAGCTTGAAATTAAAAAAATCTTTAAGGTCAAGTCATCCCAAGTAGGTGTATTCATATAAAAATCTTTTGAACCCCATCCAATTGCAATTTTATTGTATGTTGAATCTTTTGAACGGGTATTTGCAATCGGAAATTCTTTGCGCCAATCTTTGAATTCATCACATATTGGCAGAAGAAAATCCACGTGAATTCCAGATTTCATTAAAAATACTGTATGTATTGCATTCTTTTCTTTATTTTCCTCAATTGTAATTCTTGAAAAGATAAAAGCGCAAGTAAGATAAATTAAAATAAAGCTAATAAAAATAAGAACTGAGAAAATTAAAAAACGAAAACATTTTTTAATGAAAGAAGGTTTTTGTTTATTTTTCATACCTAAATCCTATATTGTAAAGCTTTAAAGTAATTTATTTGTAACAAAGTTAGTCTTTGATTTAAATTTAACAAATGTGTTACTATTTTTGTAAAAAAAGTTTAATCTATCTATAAAATAATTCAAACGTAATGAATAAATATATTTTACTACTAAGTATCTTAATCTCAACGAACGTATCAGCACAATTTAATCCTGCAGACAATAATGTTTCACAAAAATATTATGAGGTTATGGACAATATTTCACGATTTTATGTTGATTCGGTAAATGGAAAATCCCTTACTGAAACAGCAATTATTTCATTATTAGAGAAATTAGATCCACATTCGACCTATATTCCTGCTGAAGAATTACAGGAAGTTCAGTCTTCACTTAATGGAAATTTTGTCGGTATTGGAATTCGTTTTCAAATTATCAAGGACACTTTAAATGTCATTGCAACTATTCCTGGTGGACCTTCAGAAAAACTTGGAATATTGGCGGGCGATCAGATTGTTTCTGTTGCAGGCATAAATGTTGCAGGAGTTGGTTTAAAAAACAATGATGTTCGTTCAAAATTAATGGGAGATTTAGGAACAAAAGTTAAAGTTGGAATTCTCAGAAAAAATGAAAGAAATCAAATTGATTTTATAATTACGCGTGCTAAAATTCCTGTTTACTCTGTTGATGCTAGTTACATGATTGATGAAGAAACTGGCTATATAAAATTAAATAGTTTCTCAAGAACAAGTGTAGAAGAAGTGCAAAATGCTCTTATTTCACTCAAAGAAAAAGGAATGAAAAATCTTATTTTTGACCTTCAAGGAAATGGTGGCGGTTTATTAGATGTTGCACATAGTTTAGCAGATGAGTTTCTTTCCGGTGATAAGTTAATTGTTTATTCAGAAGGAAGATCTCAGCCAAGAACTGATTTAAAAGCTAGCAAAAAAGGATTATTTGAAGAAGGTAAATTGATAATGTTAACAGATGAATATTCAGCAAGTGCCAGTGAAATTTTGTCTGGCGCAATTCAAGATTGGGATCGAGGCTTGATTGTAGGAAGAAGAACCTTTGGAAAAGGACTTGTACAGCGTCCAATGTCATTGAGTGATGGTTCTGAAATTCGACTAACTATAGCTCGCTATTATACACCAACTGGGAGGTTTATTCAAAAACCATATGACGATCCTGAGCGCTACAAGAAGGATTTAACTCAGCGTTTTTTGAACGGCGAATTTGTACATGCTGATTCCATTAAAATGCCTGATTCTTTACTTTTTAAAACACTTATTACAAAAAGAACAGTCTATGGTGGTGGCGGAATCATGCCTGATTTCTTTGTTCCATTGGATACAACTCAAAGTTCTGAGTATTACAGAAAACTTATTCGTGGAGGTCATATTAACACCTTTTCATATCGTTTTGTCACTGATCGCAAAGAAGAATTAAAAAAGTATTATCCAACTTTTACTCTTTTTAACAAAAATTTTGAGTGTGGAAAAGAATTTATGGCTGAGTTTTTTGCCTATGTTCAAAAAGAAGACTCAACACTAATTTTTGATGAAAAAGACTACAATATAAGTAAGCGTAGCATTGAATTACGAATAAAATCAATTATTGCTCAAGATTTATGGGGTGTAAGTGAGTTGTATCAAGTTTATAATGATTCAAATGAGATTGTTCAACGAGCTCTTAAAATTATTCGTTCAAAAGAATATAATTCAGTTAAACTAGATTAATTGTTATTAAAATGTTTGATTTTAGGTCAACTTTGAAATTGTAATTCTTATTTTAAAATTACCTTTGTAAAAAGCTAAAATCTAAACATGTCTGACGATAAAAAAATCATTTTTTCAATGGTGGGAGTTTCCAAATCTACACCTCAAGGAAAACAAATAATCAAAAATATTTATCTTTCTTTTTATTACGGCGCAAAAATCGGGATCATTGGTCTTAATGGTTCTGGTAAATCTACGGTAATGAAAATTATTGCTGGTTTAGATCAGGCATATCAAGGAGATGTTGTTTTTTCACCAGGATATACAATTGGGTATCTTTCTCAAGAGCCTGAAATTGATGGAACAAAAACGGTGAAGGAAGTTGTAATGGAAGGTGCTCAAGATATTGTAGATATTTTGAAGGAATATGAGGAAATTAATGCGTCTTTTATGGATGAGGAAATCTTAAATGATCCTGATAAAATGGATAAATTGATAGCTCGTCAAGGTGAAGTTCAAGATAAAATTGATGCTACTGATGCGTGGGAATTAGATACAAAATTAGAGCGTGCAATGGATGCCTTGCGCTGTCCGCCAGATGATCAATTAATTGCAACACTTTCTGGAGGAGAAAAACGTAGAGTTGCATTGTGTCGCTTACTTTTAAGGAATCCCGATATTTTATTGTTAGATGAACCCACGAATCACTTGGATGCAGAATCAATTGATTGGCTTGAACAACATTTACAGCAATATAAAGGAACCGTAATTGCAGTAACCCACGACCGTTATTTCTTAGACAATGTTGCAGGTTGGATTTTGGAACTAGATAGAGGAGAGGGTATTCCTTGGAAAGGTAACTATTCATTATGGTTAGAGCAAAAAGGTGCGCGTTTAAAAGGTGAAGAAAAAACTGAATCTAAACGCCAAAAAATGTTGGCGAGGGAATTAGAATGGGTAAGAATGAATCCTAAAGCGCGACAAGCTAAAAGTAAAGCGCGACTTCAAAATTACGATAAAATGCTTTCCGAAGATTTGAAAGAAAAAGAAGATCGCTTGGAACTTCCGATTCCGAATGGTCCGCGTTTGGGAGCAAATGTTATTGATGCCATTCATGTTTCAAAGGGCTTTGGAGAAAAATTATTGTACGATGATTTGAATTTTAAATTACCTCCAGCAGGGATCGTGGGTATAATTGGTCCCAACGGGGCAGGGAAGACCACGATTTTTAAAATGATCATGAATGAACTAGAAGCTGACAATGGTGATTTCCTTGTTGGAGAAACAGTTAAGATTGGTTATGTAGATCAAACTCACAAAGATATAAAGGAAGATAAAACAGTTTATGATGTTGTTTCAAATGGCTTAGAATATGTAGAAGTTGGAGATCAGAAGATAAATTCTAGGGCTTACTTATCAAAATTCAATTTTAATGGGTCAGACCAAAATAAAAAAGTAGGGATTTTATCTGGTGGAGAAAGAAATCGTTTGCACCTTGCAATGACATTAAAAACAGAGGCAAATGTTCTTTTATTAGATGAACCTACAAATGATATTGATATCAATACTTTGCGTGCCCTTGAAGAAGGAATTCAAAATTTTGCAGGATGTGCGGTTGTAATTTCCCACGATAGGTGGTTTTTAGATCGTATTTGCACGCATATTTTAGCATTTGAAGGAGATTCTCAGGTTTATTGGTTTGAGGGTTCATACACTGAATATGAAGAGAATAGAAAGAAGCGTTTGGGTGAGAGTTCTCCAAGAAGAATAAAATACCGAAAGATTGTTTAGTTTTCTAAATAAAGTGAGCAACTTAAATTTTCAAGATTTATGAAATACAGTCCGGACAAATTCCTGAGACCGTAAAAAAAACTTCAGCTACTTGATAGTTAGATGGCATATTGAGTGCTATGTGCTTGTTTGGGATACAGGTGAGTTTTTTGCAAGTGGTACAACTAAAATGTAAATGATCATGATACAAGTATTGTTCATGCCTGCAACTGCTACATGGAGCATAGCTTATCACGCCGTTGATATTTACGATTTTATGAATTTTGAATTCTTTTACTAGGCGCTCTAAAATTCGATATACTGTTACTCGATCACAAATATTATTTACTTTTGCATATATTTCAGCTTGACTCATCGCTGTTTTGTTTAGTTGTATAATGTCAAAAACTGCTTTTTTTGCTACTGTATTTCTTATTATTGCCATTATTTTAATTTATTAACGCAACAATGTTGCATATTTTAAGTACATTTGTAAACGCATCAAAGTTGCGAATAAAATTTAGCAGAAAAAAATGAAATCTATTTTCTTGATTTTTTTGTGTTTAGCATCAAGTTCTTTTTTTTCTCAGGGAGTTGAAATAACCTTATTGGATTCAAAATCAAAAGACCCAATAGCGAATGCACAAGTTTTTGTCATTGAAACAGATCAAAGCTTCAAGTCTTCAGAATTTGGAAAATTAACTATCCCTAACTCTATTTTGGATTTATATCAGGTAAAAATTTCAGCCAATGGCTATCGAAGTTTTCTACAAAAGATACCAAAGGAATTCCCTATTGTTTTGTATTTAGAACCCATTCATCTTGATTTGCAAGAAGTTACTATTTCTAGTGGCTCATCGGTTTCTCAAAATAAGAATCCATTTCATATTGAAACACGGAAAATCAGTGATTTAAATCAAATCCCTGCCATAAACCTTGGTGAACTTATCGGAAGAATTCCGGGGGTCTATCAATCATCATTAGGAAATGGTATTTCAAAACCGGTAGTTCGTGGAATGCAGGGCATGCGTGTAATTACAATGGTAAATGGACTTCGTTTAGAAGGTCAGCAGTGGGGTGGTGATCACGGTATGGGATTATCTGAATTGGGCATTGGATCAGTTGAAGTGATTAAAGGTCCTGCTAGTCTTATTTATGGAGCTGATGCTTTAGGCGGTGTAATTTACCTCATGGATGTACCTTATGCTGCAGTTAATACTTCTGACATTCAGTTGCAAACAAATTTGAATCAAAATACCCTTGGAGGTGTGTCAAGGATATTAATTAAGAAATCATACACCAATTGGAGGTGGTTAGTGGGAGGAAGTTATTCCAATCATGCAGACTTTCAAATTCCAGATGGGAGGTTCGCAAAAAATTCACGTTTTAACGCTTTTTCACTGAAAGGGAGTATTTCTTTTAAAGGAAAAAAAAGTTTACATCAATGGAGAATGATAATGGATCATTCCGTTTCTGGAATCCCAGGACATACACACGATTCTTTAGCCACACCAGAAACGTTTCAGATACTAACTCAAGCCAGAAAATACTTGCTTCCTTCTCAGTTCTTTAGAAATTATCTTGCGCATCAAACATCGACATGGTACTTGAAAAATTTAGATGCTCAACTCATGATTGGTTATACTTCTAATCAATTGGTCGAATATGACGAAAAAGTGACCATACCATCTTTGAGTATGAACTTGCAAAATAGTTTATTAAACTCAAAATTTACTGTCAAAAAGTGGAAAGATTTGAAATGGATATCAGGAACGCAAGCTATGTTTCAAACGAATAGAAATGCACCTAATGCAACAGATACCTTGATTCCAAATTCAAATTCCATTGATTTTGGTGTCTATTCCACACTAACATGGTCAAAAGAATTTTGGGTTTTTCAATCTGGTCTTCGCTACGACATGCGTTCTATTTTTGATATTGACAAAAATTTATATGGGGATTTAGGATTTAATTTCAATGGACTCAATGGAAGTATTGGTGCTGTTTTCTCCAAAAATCAGATGATATTCCGAAGCAATATTTCAACTGGTTATCGAGCTCCTCATTTAACCGAATTATTATCAAATGGATTTCATCATGGCGCATTAAGATACGAAATTGGAGACAAGAATTTAATTTCTGAAAAGGCAATTCAATTAGATGTAACGCTCGAACTTAACCAAGAACATAGTGCATTTACCTTTAATCCTTTTGTGAACTTAATTCAGAATTATATTTACATTCAACCCATTGATTCTATGGTACAAGGAATGCCTGTTTTTATCTACGAACAAGCACCAAGAGTACTCTTTTTAGGCGTAGATGTTGCCTATCATTTTCACCCTCATTTTGCCCATAAATTGCACTGGGAAATATCAGCTTCTTATATTGCACCATTTACAGGTCAAGACAGTTCTGTTTCCTTGCTTCCTCAACCAAGGTTACAAAATATGCTGAAGTATGAATTTGGTTTTGGTAAAAAAATAAAGTTGAAAGATATACATATACAATCCATGCTTTTTGGTCCTCAAAATCAAGTGGCTTTTAATGAGCAAGTTTCAAAAGCCTATCATTTACTTGATTTTGGAGCAGTAATAAGTATAGGAAAGCAGGAGCAGTTCACTATGAATATAGGCGTTCGAAACCTATTCAATACAAGATATATCGATCATCTCTCCCGATTAAAAAATATTGGTATACCTTCACCTGGTAGAGGTTTATACCTATCCTTTAATTACCATATTATTAATAAATCTAAAAAACAAATCAATGAAAACTAACTTTTTTTTAATTGCTGCATTTGGTGTAGCTGTATTATTTTCTTCTTGCAAGAAAAACAAATGTGAAGAATGCCACTACGATAAAGATGGCGCTGAAATCGAATTGGGTGAAATTTGTGGCGAAGAAATTGAAGCTTTAGAGACAAATGGCTATACTGATTCTACGGGTACTTATGTGGTGCACTGTGCCCATTAATTAAATTCTCCAAGAAGAATAAAATACCGAAAGATTGTTTAATGTAAATTCTAATAAATGAGGAAAGGAACAAAATTATACAGTATTATAAAATTCAAATGCCCGAGTTGTCATGAAGGTAACTTCTTTATTTCACATCCTTATAATTTTAAAACTACTGGAGATGTTTTGGATAAATGTCCAAAATGTAGTGTAAAGTATATGCTAGAACCTGGATTTTATCAAGGAGCATTATATGTTGCTTATGGGCTTGGTGTAGCTTTATTTCTATTAATATGGCTTTTGTGCACCTTATTTTTTCCTTCGTTAAGCGTTTGGTTTCAAATTAGTTTAGTAGCAATTTCATCCATATTATTGGGGCCACTACTTTTTTCGCTTTCTAAAATTATTTATGCTAATATTTTTATTTCTTTAAAAAAGAATGGATAAAAAAAAATCCCGCATAGCACGGGATTTTTTAATGGATTCTTTGAATTTAATTAACGAATAATCGTCATTTCATCAACAATGTGTTTTGCGCCAGCATATTTATCAATAATAAATAAAACATAGCGAATATCGACATTTATTGTTTTTTGAAGTTTTGTGTCAAAAATCACATCTCCTGCCATTGCTTCAATATTGCCATCAAAAGCTAATCCAATTAACTCTCCTTTTCCGTTCAGTACTGGAGAACCTGAATTTCCACCAGTAATGTCATTGTCTGTTAAAAAATTTACAGGCATATATCCATCTTTATCAGCATATTCCCCAAAATCTTTTTTATCATTTAATTCCATTAAACGAAGTGGTAAATCAAATTCTTCATCTTTAGGCTTGTATTTATTAACTGCCCCTTGTAAAGTTGTATAATAATTCACTTTTGCATCATTTCTCTTATCTGCAGGTAAAGCGCTTACTTTTCCGTAGGTTAGACGTAGTGTACTATTTGCATCTGGATAAGTAACAGGACTTAAACCAGAAAGGCGCATACCATCAACTAATAAGCGAAAAGCTCTAGAATACTCTATCTGCAGTGTTTTCAATTCCTCTGAACGATAACCTAGATGAGTTATCATTTCAGCTGAAAATCGAAAAAGAGGATCTGCTCCAATTTGACCTTCGTTTGGTAATTCAATAAATGCGAGAAGTCTGGATTTAGATGTGAAGAGACTTAATTCAAATAAATTTGAAACAAACGATGTATAATCGCCATTGTACTTTTCTTTCGTTAATGTTAATGAAGAAACTAGTGGATATCCAGCTTTCTTGGCATACAGATTTAAACCATTTACAAGGATATCTTTTTCTGCAGGAAGATAAATACTATTAAAAAAATCATTTACTGAAGAAATTAAGCCATCCTTCATTGTTGCTCTTTTAGCTTCATCAGCTTTACCATACGCTTCAATTTGAGCTCCTAATGATCGAGATATTACTGCATAAGCTGAACCTCTCAATAATATATTTAAATAATTATCATGTCTTGATTTTTCATTCGTTGCAGCGTAGTATGCATTTATTTTTTCAATTACTTTTCCGTATTTGTCTGCATTTCCCTTTTTATTTGCCCATTTATTAAATTTTGCTTCATTTAAAGCTTTGGAATCTGCAGTTTTAAATTTAGTTAATGCGTCAATCATTCCTTGACGGTTTTTCCAATAGTTGGCTGTTGATGCATATTTAGCAGCATAATTTAATCGAACGGCATCATCTTTATCCATGTATTTTTTCATCCCATCCATAACTGTTTTTGCAGCTTCTACCCAAGCTGGGTATGCAAATTTTACATTTTGATCAATTCCACTAGCTGGTAACCAACGATTTGTTCTTCCGGGATAACCAAGAATCATAGCAAAATCATTCTCTTTAAATCCTTTGATATTTACAGGTAAATGATGCTTTGGCTTGAGTGGTACATTTGATGTAGAATAATTTGCTGGATTGCCATTTGCATCAGCATACACTCGAAACATAGAAAAATCTCCGGTATGTCTTGGCCACTCCCAATTGTCTGTATCGCCACCAAATTTCCCTACACTATTTGGAGGTGTTCCTACCAGACGAACATCTTTAAAATCTTCATAAACAAAATAATAATATTCATTTCCTTGAAAAAATGGGCGTACACTAACAGTATATTTTCCACCACCATTATTTTCATTTTCTATCATTGTAATTTCTTCTTTTATTAAACTTTCGCGTTCAGCTTCTGACATAGAGTCATTTAACTTGCCTAAAATTCGTTTAGTAACATCATCCATTCTCACAAAAAAGCGAACGAATAATGAGCTTGGCTTTAACTCATCTGCTCTAGTTGCAGCCCAATAGCCATTAGTTAAATAATCTTTCTCTGGAGTTGAAAGTTCAGCAATTGCATCAAATCCACAGTGGTGATTTGTCAATACTAAGCCATCTTTGGAAATTAATTCTGCTGTACAACCACCATTAAATTGAACAATTGCATCTTTTAAGCTTGAATTATTTATACTGTAAATTTCTTCTGCTGTCAATTGGAGTCCCATTTTTTGCATGTCGCGGTGATTCAATCTTTCAATGAACATTAGGAACCACATTCCTTCGTCTGCTCTTACAAAAAAGCCAAGAAATAAAGCAATAGCTACAAGTGTACTTTTTAATCTAGTCATAATTTTAAGTTTTTTGATTTTTGAATTGCTAAAATAGCAATAAAAAAAGAATTTAAAGCTATTTTTACAGCAATGAAAATTTACATTTCTCTATTTCTTGGATTATTTTATTCTACTGACTTTTGCTACTCACAGTTAGACTTAAAAGAAATCATGAAGGGACCAGACTTTGTTGGACATCTTCCTGAAAATCCATACTGGTCATACGATGGGACAAAAATTTATTTCGATTACAGAGCGGAAAGTGATCGTGGTAATTCTTTGCATCAATTTGATTTTAAATATAAAACAATTCAAAAGCTAGATTCAATAGCTAGGGTCCAAACAATTGCTTATGATTTGAGTCAAGATGCTTTCAGTCACTTGTATTTTGAAAGAGACAATACACTTGCTTCAGTTGACAAGATCAATAAGCGCATTTCACTTTGTTATCAGGGAATGGAGAGTATTCAAAATATACAGCGATTAAATGATGAAAATAAACTTGTTTTTCAGCAAGGAATAAATCTCTTTGAATGGCAGAATAGGGATGGAAAATCATCAATGCGGCAATTAACAAATTTTATTTTGAAAGAATCTAAAGACGAAAAAATTGATTCCAATTATTTATTTATGCAACAAGAGGAGTTATTTGAGTTTTTTAAAGACAAGGATAAAAATAAAAAGTGGAGGAAAACTCAGGGAGAATTTCAGTTGTTTCCTCGACCGCGCTTAAATTATTTAGGGCTTTCTACGTTATCAAGTGTTCAGATAAATCCAAGCGGAGAATTCGTTGCTGCAATAGTCCGCAGTGAAGAACTTGAAAAAGAAACTTTAGTTCCTGAATTTATAACGCGAGATGGAAAGGTTAAAAACTCAAATGCCAGAGCCAAAGTAAGTAAAAATGAACCTAGTCAGCGCTTATATATTCTATCTTTAAAATCAGATTCATTGGTATCCATTGATTTATCTAGCTTGACAGATATTCGAAAAAAACCGAGTTATGTTGATACATTAACATCTTCAAACTATGAAAAAGATAGGAATTTGTTTATTCACCCATTGAAATTCTCCAAAACGAGTAATTTGGCTTTGTGTGATATTCGCAGTGCTGACAACAAGGATCGTTGGATTGTCTTAGTTGATTTAGAAAAATTAATTGTTAAAGAATTGAATCATCAACATGATGATGCATGGATTGGTGGACCAGGAATATCTTCTTGGAATGAAGAAGTTGCTGTTTTAGATTGGTTGGAAGATGGAAAGTCGTTTTATTTTCAATCTGAAGAAACAGGGTATTCTCATCTTTATACTTGTGAAATAGAAACAGGAAATAAAAAAGCAATAAGTTCTGGGAATTTTGAAATACACCAAGTACAACTTTCAAAAGATAAAAAGCGCTTTTTTATTACAGCAAACAAAACGCATCCTGGAAATCGAGATTTTTATCATTTGGAGATCAAAAGTTTAGCTTGGACAACAATTCTAAGTGCAGATGGATTTCACGATGTACAAGTTTCACCTGATGAAAAATCTTTGTTAATTCGTTATTCTAACTCAAATACTCCGTGGGAATTATACCTTGCAAGTAATTCCCCAAATACAAAAATGACGCAACTAACGCATTCTACTTCCTCAAATTTCCAGTCTTATTCTTGGCGGAAACCTCCAGTTTTTCAATTTAAAGCAAGTGATGGCATTGCAGTTGCAGCTCGAATTTATGAACCAAAGACAGAAATTAAAAATGGCGCGGCTGTATTATTTGTTCATGGAGCAGGATATTTACAAAATGCTCATAACTATTGGAGTAATTATTACCGAGAATATATGTTCCACAATTTACTTTGCGATCTTGGATACACTGTTTTAGATGTTGATTACCGAGCAAGTGAAGGCTATGGTCGAGATTACCGCACCGCAATTTATCGTTTTATGGGGGGGAGGGATTTAGATGATTTTATTGACGCCAAAGATTTTTTGGTAAAACAGCATGGAATTGATTCTAATCGCGTGGGAATTTATGGTGGCTCTTATGGTGGATTTATAAGTTTAATGGGTTTACTTACAAAGCCAAATGAATTTAATTGCGCTGCTGCTTTGCGTTCTGTTACAGACTGGGCGCATTATAACCACGAATACACTAGTAATATTCTTAATTATCCGGAAACAGATCCTGAGGCTTATCGCAAAAGTTCTCCGATTTATTTTGCTGAGAATTTAAGTAAGCCTCTCATAATGCTTCACGGAATGGTTGACGACAATGTGCAGTTTCAAGATGTTGTTCGTTTAAGTCAGCGATTTATTGAACTTGGAAAGAAAAACTGGGAATTGGCAGTTTATCCTGTTGAAGCACACGGTTTTAGAGAAGCTTATTCTTGGTATGATGAATACAGAAGAATATTTGAGTTATTTGAAAAGAATTTAATAAAGTAAAATGTTAACTATTAGAGAATTACAGGGGAAGAATGAAATGATGGGATACATCACTGTTCTTAATGCTATTTATCCTAGTTTAACGGTTGAAGAATACGATCGTGAGTTGGATCAAATGTTACCTCACAATTATGGTCAAGTTGCTGTATTTGACGATGAAATTTGTATTGGAATAAGTGGATTTTGGATTGGCACAAAATTATGGTGCGGCAAATACTTGGAATTAGATAATATTGTTGTACTAGAAAAATACAGAAGTAAAGGCGTTGGAAAATTACTTTTTGACTTTCTTCACAAAAAAGCTGTGGAAAACGATTGCACTATGCTTTCATTGGATTCATACACGCATAATTTTAAAGCACATAAATTCTTTTACAATCAAGGATTTAGTCCAAAAGGATTTCATTTTATTAATATATTAAAACCTAATAAAGTCAGGTAAGCTTTATCAATTTAAATTTCAAATGTAATGGTGACATCACTAACAACTATTTATAAAATATAGATGAAACTTATTATACTATCATTTTTATTTATCCCGTATTTTTCTTTTACACAACAAATCATAGAGGTTCAAAATAAAGCGGATTATCCCTTCTTACTTTCTTTACCAGATCAAGTTATTTTAGATAGTATACCACCGATATTAATTTTTCTTCACGGAAGAAGCTTGTCCGGCAACAACTTAAATTTAGTTAGAAAATATGGTGTTATTGATGCAATCGAAAGCGGTCGAAAAATTCCTGCGATCGTTATTGCTCCGCAAGTGAATTCCGGAAGTTCTTGGGAACCATCAAAAATTTTAAGTGTATTGGAATATGTTCAAGAAAATTATAAAACAGATGCAAATAGAGTTTATGTAGCTGGGATGAGTCTAGGAGCTTATGGAACAACTTATTTTGCTGGAACCTATCCTGAAAAAATTGCGGCGGCTGTAGCTCTTTGTGGTGGTGGTAATTTATCTGATGCTTGTAATCTAACAAAAACAAATATTTGGATTCAACACGGAAAACTCGATAAAGCAGTAAAACATAGTGAATCTGAAAAAATGTATGAAGCAATAAAAGCCTGTGATTCTGATGCAATTTGTTATTTCACTTCATATCCAAATGCAGATCATGGTGATTTAGCATCTGAATTTTACCGCGATGAAATTTATGATTGGATGTTTCAATTTGCCTTAAATCAAGATTCAAAAAAAATGGATCAGTTAAAAATCGAATCGTCAAAAATATTTTCAAAAAGTGGAGTAGATTATGGTAATGCAATGAATAAAACTTTAAAATCAAACGCTAATGAAGATTTTGATGAAGAGTTAAATTCCTCATCTTTAATCATTAAAAACGATAATACTCTGACATATGTGGTAAAAAAGGGGGATACTTTATATCAAATAGCAAAGAAACATGCTACTACGGTAGAAGAAATTCAACTTTTAAATAAATTAACAACTACAACGATTCAAATAAATCAGATTTTAAAAATAAAATAAGTTTTTTACTGCTTTATCGCTTTCATTTTTAAAATACTTCCATTTACGCTTGAGAAATAAATAAAGTCATCGTGCGCAACGATTGCAAAACAATTATTCGTGGCAAGTTTTTTCCAAGTTTTACCATTATCTTTCGAGTAATCTATGCCATTTGTCCCACAGCAATAAGTTATTCCTCTGTAATAATAAACGCAAGAACGATAACCATTTGCTTCTTGTTTAGGTTTCTTCCATGTTTTTCCACCATTTTTAGTATAAAAACTAGTATTTTGTTTCTCGTTTGGCTGAGTGTAATCGCCACCAACAACAATTCCATTCTTTCCGTCAATCATAGCAAGTGAATATGGACCAGAAGATTCTGAAGATGGAAAGGGCAGAGGACTTATCGTCCAGGAAATTCCCTTATCTGAACTTCTAAAAAAGCGAGCTTGTCTGCCTCCGCTTACAAAAATAAAATCTCCATTACTAATTTTTACTGTGGTTCCACTTGCAGCAAAAGCAGCTTCTCCATCAATTGCAGGAATTTTTGTTAAACAGGATTTCCAACTTAATCCATTATCCTCAGAATAAAACAAGGAGAAAAAACCATCAAATGGATCTCCCATAAGAAAACCTAAGTTGTTTTCAAAATCCATTCCATCGAGAAATAGTGTTTTATTAGATTCAGAAGAAGTGTAATAGGGCTCTTGCTTTAAAACTCCATTACTGTCAATTTTAATCAATGAGGCGAAGTCACCAGTTTGCATTAAGACAATGCCATTTTTATCGCAATGAATATCACGAATTTCAGGAAACAAGCTATTCAGGAAGTAAGATTTTGCTAAACTTGAATCGCTTAATGGATAAACGAATAGCTGACCATTGTTCGTTCCTATATAAAGTTGTTTGTTGTAAATAGTAAGCGCACGAGAATGAATTGGATCTCTTGAATACTGAATTAGCTCAACTTCTTGTGAGATGAGTAAAAAAGGAAAGAGAACTGAAAAAAGTAGTAGCTTCATCTGTTATTTAGTCTGAGAACGAAATCGCTTATCGAATTGGTCTTTTTGCTGTTCTTTTAAGCTTTCTAAATTCTCTGGAATTTCTCGTTTCCAACGCTTGTGTGACCACAGCCAATGACTTGGATTAAGTAGAATATCTTTCTCTAAAAGAGTAGTGTGGACACTCGTTAAATATCCGTAATCTAACGTTTTAGGTTTATCTGATAAAAGTTTTAGTTCAAGTGAATAATGTCCTCTTTTTACTTTGTGGATTGTAAAGTAAACAACTGCTAAATCAAATTCATTGGCCATAAATTCAGTTCCAAATAAAACAGGAGTTTTTTGATTTAGGAAATCAGTCCAATAGCTCTTTATTGAATCTCCTGGTGCTTGATCGGATAAAGTTAGTACAGCAAAAGGTTTTTCAGTGTAATTCATCAATTCAGACTTATAGTTTTTAGAATGAATTACGCTCATTCCAAATCGGGATCTTCGTTCCATTAATTTTTTATCCCAAAATTGATTTGTAAGTGGCATTCCAATTCCAAAGGCTTTGTGAGGAATTAAGAAGCTTTGAGCAGTAATAAGCCATTCCCAATTATTAAAATGTCCAGAAACAAGTATAACATTTTTGTTTTTCTCGAATAAATCCCTCATTATTTCAGGATTCTGAAGAATCATGCGTTTTTCAAGTTCTACTTTTGAGATACTTAAATTTTTTATTCCTTCAATAAGAATATCCGCAAAATGCCTATAAAAATCGCGTTTAAGTTTCGTTCTTTCAGATTTATCTAGTGCAGGAAAAGAACGCAGGATATTTTCTTCAATTACTTTTTTTCGATAAGGAATAATCGTTATTAACAGAATGTAAAATAGATCGCTTATGCGATAAAGTATGCATAAAGGGAAGTGCGAAAGAGGAGCTACAATTAAAAAATAGAACAGGCGTGCCATTAGTTTTCATATTTATTATTCCAAAGTGCTTGAATTGTTTTTGCTATTTCTTGCTCCTTGGCATTTGATCCAGCATTAAAAAAATTCATTCCTTTTAATTCTTCAGGTAAAAATTCTTGCGCTACAAAATTACCCGGGAAATCATGACTATAAAGGTAATCCTTACCGTAATTCAATTCTTTCATAAGCGCTGTTGGAGCATTTCTCAAGGACAGGGGGACACCAAGATTTCCAGTTTCTTGAACTGCTTGCTGCGCTTTATTGAGCGCCATATACGCGGCATTTCCTTTTGGAGAAGCTGCTAAATACATAGTGCATTGCGCCAAAACTATTCTTGCTTCTGGCCATCCGATAGATTCTACCGCCTGAAAACACGCGTTCGCCATTAAAAGTCCATTTGGATTTGCAAGTCCAATGTCTTCCGAAGCAGAAATAAGCAAACGACGAGCAATAAATTTGGGGTCTTCACCTCCTTCAATCATTCGGGCAAGCCAATATATTGCGGCATTTGGATCACTTCCACGAATTGACTTAATCAAAGCAGAAACAATGTCGTAATGCTGTTCTCCATCTTTATCATAACGCGCCAAGCTTTGCTGTGCATTTTTCATCACAAGGTCGTTTGTTATTTCAATATCTTGCTGATCTTGAAATGTACCAATAATAATTTCAAAAATATTGAGTAATCTTCTGGCATCTCCACCTGAAATACGAAGAAGCGCAGAAGTTTCAACTAAATGAATCTTTTTTGATGAAAAAACTGAATCTTGTTGAATCGCATTCTCGAGAATTGCTAACAAATCACTTTTTGTATGTTCCACCAAACTATAGACTTGGCAGCGAGAGAGTAGGGCGGAGATCACCTCAAATGATGGATTTTCTGTAGTTGCACCAATTAAAGTAAGCGTACCCTTTTCTACAGCCCCTAACAATGAATCTTGCTGTGCTTTAGAAAAGCGATGGATTTCATCGATGAATAAAATTGTTCCTTTCGCTTGAAAAAGTCCGCCTTTATCAATATTGGAAATAATCTCTCGTACATCTTTAACGCCAGATGAGATAGCTGACAGCGTGTGAAATGGACGATTGAGGTGCTTGGCTATCAAATGTGCTAATGTGGTTTTTCCGACACCTGGAGGTCCCCACAATATCATTGAAGGAATCATTCCTGAATCCAATGCGCGTCGTAAGGATGCATCAGTTGATAAAATATGCTCCTGCCCGATGTATTCATCT
>JBILPT010000054.1:0-7028 GCA_044373675.1 Crocinitomicaceae bacterium
CCATGCTGTTACTTCCAACCAAGATGGATCTGGATTGTTTTTAACACAAGCTGTAAAACCGAGAAGAAGGAGTAAGAAAAAGGATAAACGACTCATTGAAAAAAAAACGAAGTAAAAGAGAAATTATTGCCTAAAAATGAATTTGATTTTGCTTTAATTTTTCAATTATTTCAATTGCCACTTCCATTGCAGTACAACCATCTTCCACAGTAACTTTAGGACTTACATTTTGAGTAATTGCATCATAAAAAGATTTTAATTCTTCTTTTATAGCATTTATTTCTTGCAATTCTGGCTTGTCTATAAATATCTTTTTTGGCGCTTTGTTTGGTCCTAAATCCAGGACAATATCAAAAGGGTCAGCTTCACCAACAACATCTTGCATTCTTACAACCTCTAATTCTTTTGTCAAGAAATCGACACTGATGTATGCATCTTTTTGAAAGAACCGTGATTTCCGCATGTTCTTCAACGAAATCCTAGAAGCGGTAAGATTTGCTACTGCTCCATTTTCAAATTCTAAGCGCGCATTTGTAATATCATGCGTATCACTAATAACTGCTACTCCAGATGCTGATATTTTTTTAATACGAGATTTAACAACACTGAGAATAATATCGATGTCGTGAATCATTAAATCTAAAACCACTGGCACATCTGTTCCTCGAGGATTAAATTGCGCCAAGCGATGAGTTTCTATGAACATGGGATTATCAAAGTAGGGTAGTGCGGCTTGAAAAGCCGGATTAAAACGTTCTACATGTCCAACTTGAACTTTAACATCTGCCTCTGTTGTTAGCGAGACCATTTTTTGGGCTTCAGCGATTGTTTCTGACAAGGGTTTTTCTATAAAAACATGTTTTCTCATTCGCAAAGCTTCGGCAGCTGTTGTATAATGAACTAGCGTTGGAGTAACTATATCTACACAATCTACCTGCTGAAGTAATTCATTAATGCTGCTAAAAGATTTCACATTAAATTGAGCAGAAACCTTAGCGGAATTCTCTTTGTCCTCGTCATAAAAACCTACTAAGTCGAAGTAATCAGATAATTCCAAGATAAGTTTAAGGTGAATTTTTCCTAAATGCCCTGCACCAATAAGACCGATTTTCAACATGACTTTTTTTTCAAAATTACGATCTAATTACTCATAAAATAAATGCATATTCATAACTTTTCAACAAAAAAAAGCCATTAATCAAGGACTAATGGCTTTTGCTGATACTTTTTACACTTATTTATTTACGGAGTCCACAACAGCTTTAAAAGCCTCAGGGTGATTCATCGCTAAATCTGCAAGAACTTTACGATTTAATTCAACACCACTTTTGTGCACTGCACCCATAAATTGAGAATAACTCATTCCGTATTGACGAACACCTGCATTTATACGGGTAATCCAAAGAGAACGGAAATTTCTTTTCTTTTGCTTACGACCTGAATAGGCATAAACTAGTCCTTTTTCAACTGCATTTTTTGCAACTGTCCAGACATTTTTTCTTCTACCAAAGTATCCTTTGGCTAATTTCATCAAGTTCTTTCTTCTAGCTCTTGATGCGACGTGATTTACTGATCTTGGCATAATTTTAAGTTTTTTAATAAGGAGTGCAACATTGTTTCAGAAGACTTGTATACTCGTTATTTGGTTAAACAATAGATAAACCTCTAAAGGACTATT
This sequence comes from Crocinitomicaceae bacterium, assembly GCA_044373675.1. GTDB lineage: Bacteria > Bacteroidota > Bacteroidia > Flavobacteriales_D > Crocinitomicaceae > UBA952. The sequence continues at coordinate 1,679 of JBILPT010000054.1, forward strand.
TCATACATAATTGTAATTTGATATTCGAAAGATCTGCATTGTGTACAAGTCCTGCGTGTGTCAAATTACGTTTGCGTTTCTTAGCCTTTTTAGTTAAGATGTGGCTTTTAAAAGCGTGCTTACGCTTTATCTTTCCACTCCCAGTGATTGTGAATCGCTTCTTCGCACTGGATTTAGTTTTCATTTTAGGCATTTTTTCTTCTTTTTTTTGAGTTAAACAACTATATCAGCTTCTTTATTTCTTTTTTGAGTTGATCATTACGATCATTTTCTTTCCTTCTAATTTTGGCAACTGCTCTACTATCCCAACATCTGCTAATTCTTGCATGAATTTCAATAATAATATTTCTCCTCTATCTTTAAAAACAATTGAGCGACCTCTAAAAAACACAAAAGCTTTTACCTTGCTTCCTTCTTCAAGGAATTTCCTTGCATGTGTCAATTTAAAGTTAAAATCGTGATCGTCTGTGTTAGGTCCGAAACGTATTTCTTTTACAACTATTTTACTCTGTTTTGCTTTTAATTCCTTTTGTTTTCTTTTTTGGTTGTACAAGAATTTCTTGTAATCCATAATCTTACAAACCGGTGGTTTAGCATTTGGTGAAATCTCTACCAAATCCATATCTTGTGATTCTGCCATTTCAAGTGCCGCTGCTAGCGTCAACACTTTCGGTTCTTCACCTTCATTTACCAAGCGGATTTCTTGTGCGCTAATTTTGTCATTTATGCGGTGTTGCGCTTCCTCTTCTCTTTTTACAAACGGTTTTGAATTTCTTCTCATTAATATATTTAAAGTTCTACTGTCAATTCCTTATTAATAGCTTCCTGTACGATTTTTCCAAATTCTTCAAAAGAAACAACACCCATGTCTCCTCCTCCTCTTTGTCTTACTGATACTTGATTATTCGCAAATTCATTTTCTCCAACAATGAGCATAAATGGAATTTTCGCAAGCTCCGCATCTCGTATTTTCTTGCCTATTTTTTCATTTCGGTCATCAACAAGTCCGCGAATATCGGAATTATTTAGGAAATCTGAAACTTTTTCTGCGTAGTCGTTGAATTTTTCTGAAATTGGAAGGATAATAAATTGATCTGAAGTCAGCCAAAGTGGGAAATCTCCAGCACAATGTTCTAACAATACTGCAACAAATCGTTCCATCGAACCAAATGGAGCTCGGTGAATCATAACAGGTCGGTGTTTTTGATTGTCTGCCCCTGTAAATTCCAATTCAAAACGCTCCGGTAAATTGTAATCAACCTGAATTGTTCCCAATTGCCATTCTCTTCCGAGCGCATCTTGCACCATGAAATCTAGTTTCGGGCCATAAAATGCAGCTTCTCCGTAAGCAACAACTGTAGTAAGATTTTTTTCTGCAGCTGCTTCTATAATGGCATTTTCAGCTTTCTCCCAATTTTCTTCAGAACCAATATATTTCGAACGATCTTTTTGATCTCTCAAAGAAATTTGAGCTGTAAAATTTTGGAAATCCAATGTTTTTAAAACGTAAAGAACAATATCGATTACTTTTTTAAACTCGTCTTTAACTTGTTCTTGCGTACAGAAAATATGCGCATCATCTTGGGTAAACGAGCGAACTCTTGTAAGCCCGTGTAATTCTCCTGACTGCTCGTAACGGTAAACTGTCCCAAATTCCGCAAAGCGTGCAGGTAAATCCTTGTATGAACGAGGTCGAGACTTAAATATCTCACAATGATGTGGGCAATTCATTGGCTTCAAATAAAACTCCTCATTTGGATCTGGAGTTTTAATAGGCTGAAAAGAATCAGCTCCATATTTCTCGTAGTGACCCGAAGTAACGTACAATTCTTTATTTCCAATGTGGGGAGTAATTACCTGTTGATATCCCGCTTTTCGCTGTGCTTTTTTCAAGAAATTTTCTAAGCGCTCTCGCAAAGCTGCGCCTTTTGGAAGCCAGAGAGGAAGACCTTGACCAACTTTTTGAGAAAAGGTAAATAAATCCAATTCTTTCCCCAATTTTCGGTGATCCCTTCTTTTTGCTTCTTCTAATTTCTCAAGATGCTCCGTTAACTCAGCTTGCTTAGGAAAAGTAATTCCGTAAATACGAGTTAGCTGCTTATTTTTTTCATCTCCTCGCCAATATGCACCTGCAATAGCGGTTAATTTTACTGCTTTTATAAAACCAGTATCAGGAATATGTGGACCACGGCATAAATCGGTAAAATTTCCTTGAGTATAAAAAGTAATTGTCCCATCTTCTAATTCAGACAGCAGTTCTAATTTGTAAGGATCTTGTTTTTTCTCAAAATAAGCAAGCGCTTCAGTTTTTGATATTTCTTTGCGAATAAAAGGGTTTCTTTCTTTCGCCAATGCTTTCATTTTTTCTTCAATTCTTGCTAAATCTTCTTCCTTAATAGAATAATCCATAAGGTCAATATCGTAGTAAAAACCATTTGTAATTGGTGGACCGATAGCCAACTTAATACCTGGATAATAAAATTCTAAAGCTTCAGCCATGATGTGCGCAGAAGAATGCCACATAGTAGATTTCCCTTCTAAGTCAGACCATGTAAGTAGCTGAAGATGTGAATTTTGATTAATCGGCAAATTTGCATCTTGAACAAAGCCATCAACTTTTGCAGCTAAAACATTTCGTGCTAAACCTTCAGATATGCTCAAGGCAACATCCATTGCAGAAGTACCTTTATTGTAATCCCTCACACTGCCATCTGGCAAGGTAATTTGAATCATTTTGATTTATTAGAAAATTGAATTTGCAAAGATAGCTTTTTCAGTAAGAATCCCAAAGGAAATAGGAAAATTAGCTCAAAAATAGACTCTCTGACAGGAAACTCAGATTGAGAATAGTTTCTTATGAAACAAGACGATCTATTTTTTTGGACTATAATTACTCTTTTTTCTGCTTTTATGTTTTATTTAGACTAGTAAGAGACTTGCAAATTAAAAATATTTAACTTTATAGAACTAACTAATTTATAATATTTATCACTCAAAATTCAAAACTTATGAAAAATTCACTTTTACTTCTTCTTCTAACATTATCTTTTTCTATATTAAATGCTCAGACAGGAGTAATTTACAATTTTTCTTTCAGAATAGATGACGAACTTATTACACAAATGAAAGTTCAAAATAAGGATTATAAAATTCTTAATCTTTCAACTATTGAGGATATGCCAAAAGAGCTTTCGGATACGCTAGTTTTAATTAGTGAAAATATGTTGGGGGCTTTTCTCGATGCCAAAATTGTGAGTATGGTGCCGGAAGAAAAAATTCTTATGGGTGCATTACCACAACATCTTATGTATTTACCAGCAAATTTTTTCAAAAAGGCAGCAAAAACATTTGATTCATTAAATATTTTTATAGATATAGCCTGTTATATTTCTGCAAGTGGAGGCGAGAAAATTACTTTTTCGAATAATTCATATTCTAAAATTAAACCCAAATTAAGTTTATCAATTAAAATATTTAACAAAGAGAAAGAATTGATTGAAACGAAAGATGTAGTTTTAAAAGACTTTGAAAAATTAAGATCTAAAACCTTCGATGAAACATATGGAATTAAAGGTTTAGCTCAAAATACGGATGAAAAGACCATATCTGAAACAATTAACTCTAATGACGTGCTGCGAATGTTTGTTTCGGCATTAGTAATTGCTTTACAAAAATAAAATTTGCTTTTATGCAGAAAAGATTGAGTAGGAACATCTATCTTTGTGATTCCTATTAAAGAAAACGTTCTTTGGGGTCGACATTGGATTTGACAGCGATAGCGGTAGTCAAGTGTCAGCATGCAGAGGGTTGAGATGAACCTCTTAAATATCTTGTCTCGAACAATAATTGACAATACGTCATACGCACTTGCTGCTTAATTAACTGATAGTTAGTTGGCTTTATCCGATCGAAGTATAGTAGGTTGGACGAGTACTTCCGGTAAATTTCTGCCTGTTAGATTTACCAATCGGAAGTTCATCCCATCAGGCTAGCCGGTGTGATGTTTCTAAGCGCTGGTGAAACTTTAGAAGCTAAGTTGGGAGTTTGGGTGTTCTTGTCCGTCTCACAATCTAAAACCAATCAAGAAATAAGCATGTAGAAAGCTAGAGTATTCGTCGTTTGGACGAGGGTTCGAACCCCTCCGACTCCACGATTAAAAAAAGGAAGCAGAAATGTTTCCTTTTTTGTTTTAAATAATTTTAATGAGGGGTGAGAAGTTTATGCCGAGCTAGGCTTTTGCTGAGTCGAGATAAACCCCTCCGACTCCACATCTTAAAACCCAATAAATATATGGCTTTACTGGGTTTTTTTATGGCTTTGTTTTGGTAGTGAAAAGTGTTAACGTTTTGCGTGTAGGCGCATACCCGGAGGGTTGCGCTTACACGCTGTTAAGGGCTGGCTTATTCCTTAATCACTTTAAATGTCTGTTTCATATTCTCTCCCACACTGAATAAATAAATACCACCTGATAAATTTCCCAATTCAACGCTTGTATTTTCAGTGTTTATTTTTCCTGTTAAAACTAATTTCCCTGTGTTGTTATAAACAGTGTAAACTGAACCTAGCAAATTACTATCTACCATTAAATTTATTTGCTTTGTTGTTGGATTAGGGTAAAGCTCAAATTCACTATCGGAGGTTTCTTTCATACCATTGGTTCCAATCTGAATGGTATAAATACTGGTATCTGCAAAAATACAATCTGATGCAATTAAAGTTATAGTGTATGTTCCACTAGTTGTATACGTATGACTTGGGTTTTGAATACTAGAAGTGTTTCCATCTCCAAAATCCCAAAAATAATTTAGTGTATTATTAATAGAAGTTGATAAATTAGTGAATGTGGCCGTATAGCCTGATATTGCATCACTAAAATTAGCGATAGGGTTATTGATGAGAAGGTTCCAATCATTTTGGCTATTAAAGATCGTATTATCAGACATTTGTTGATAATATAGTGCACGAGACTGGGTTAATCCAGCATTGAATGCAATGCCGTTTGAGGGCTGTTTCCAAATCGAACTGTAAATGCTTAACGCTGCAACATAACTACCATCTATATTTGGATGGCTATTGTCATTGCTATGTAGAATCAATGTTGTGTCATTCAAAATATTCTGCCAAGTAAGGCCTACGGGTGCACATTGGATGTTCAACTGTTCGCTTATCTCAAGATAAGCACTCGTTAGCGAATCCTGCATATGGTTAAAATCAACAAATACCGGACTGCAATAGGTGGCGCCCGGACCGCATTGTTGACCACCATATCGTCTTCCCCATGTCATATAGGTGATTATTTTCGCACAAGGATTGTACTGCTCAATAAGTGATTTTAAATCTGTCATTGCAG
>JBILPT010000008.1:0-64350 GCA_044373675.1 Crocinitomicaceae bacterium
CAATAACAGTTAGTCCTAACCCAACGAATGGAAGTGTAACAGTATCATTACCGGCAAATAATGAAGGTTCTTTGAGCATCTATGATGCACAGGGAAGATTAGTGCTGGCAGTTAATACGCTTAACAACGGCGATGAAATTAACCTAAGCACATTTACACCGGGGATGTATACTTTTAAAATTACAATTGGTGAGCTGATTCACATCGAGCGAATCATAAAGAATTAAAAATTAATTTACCAAAAGAAAAGCCACTATATGTGGCTTTTTTTATTCTCAATGTTTTGTAACTTCGAGTTAATAAACTCTAAATATCTTATGGCGATAGGACGATAATATTAGGCTCAGTGGTATTATTTGTTATTAAAAAGGAAGTTTAATGGTAAAAGTACTTCCTTCTCCAAGCTTACTTTTTACATCTATAGATCCATTGTGCTCATTAATAATTAGTTTAACATAGAACAATCCAAGCCCAAATCCTTTTATATCGTGAATATTTCCTGTTGAAACCCGATAAAACTTATCAAAAATCATTTTAAGATCCTCTTTCCGAATACCTATTCCATTATCTTTAATTTCAATAATTAAATAATTTCGCTCATTTTTTGTTGTAATCGATATGAATGGTTTTGTAGAGCAGTATTTTACAGCATTATCTAGTAAATTATAAACTACATTAGTAATATGAATAGGATCTGCTTGAATTGTAAAAACACTTGCATTGTTTTCAATTAATATTTTTCCGCCATTTGCCAATTGATTAAAATCAAAAGTATCTTTAACCTCAATAAGGAGCTCATGAAAATCTAAAGATTTTTTATTTAAGGAAGTATTTTCTGTATCTAAAGTAGAAATATTTAACACCCTTTCCACTTGGGTTTCTAATCTTTTATTTTCTTTAAAAATAATTCCGGCATATTTTTTAGCTTTTTCTAAATCATCATCGGTCTCTAGTCGTAGAATCATTTCACTAGACAAACTAATTGTTGCAATGGGTGTTTTTAATTCATGTGTCATATTATTTATAAAATCTGTTATCACTTCTGATAACCTTTTTTGCTTAATAATAGTAGCTAAACTAAAACCGAAAAAAATTAAAACTAAGAACACGATTGTTGATATATAAATCCAAGGAGACAGAAAAACAGTGTTTTGAGGAAGCTTATTTTGCACATTTGGAAAAAAAACAGTGAAATAATGACCATCATTTTTTAATTTTAGTCGCGCAGAATCCAAACCAATTATATTGTTGTTAACTAATGTATATAAGGAGTCATCGGTGAATTTATATAGTTTACTAAAAGTTAATTGATTGGTAAAACAATCATAAATACCAAAAGTGAAATCTTCGTGAATGTTTTGATTGTAAAGCGCTTTTTTTAATAATGTTTCTAAATAATAGGGATCAAGTTCTTGGATTATATCAACTTTAAATTGATTGACGTTTAGCTGTTTAATCGCGCCATATTGATCAGAGCTATCTTCTATTGCACTAGAAATAATGTTCAAAACATTTCTCAATGCTAAGTTTGTTTGTTCTGAAAATTCCTTCAAATTTAAGCTATCAGATTTTTGTTGGATTGCAATACTAGTTGATTGAATTTCAATTGTTTTTCGGACCCAAAGCAATTGAACCAGCAAGATACTTGACAAGGAGATCACTCCTAAAATAATAACCGCATTTATTCTGAATCTCTTCATAAAGTCAATAAAGGTTAAAACTACTTATTAAGTATGGCAATTAATGAATGCTTAAAACCCTTGTATTCCATTTACAGTTGTGTACTTCAAGATATTTTTTTTGTCTGGGTATATTCTCGCAAATGCTGACTGAACAGCCATTGTTCCTTCATGAAACCCACAAAGAATGAGTTTCAACTTATTTTCATAGGTATTTACGTCACCAACAGCGTAAACTCCAGGAATAGCAGTTGAATAATCTTTAGGATCAACTTTAATCGCATTTTTTTCAATTTCTAAACCCCAATTTGCAATCGGTCCTAGACTAGGTTTTAAACCAAAAAGAGGTATGAAATGCTCTGCTTCTATTGTCCTGTTTCCTGTGGTTTGATGTTTTACAACGATTCGTTCTAAATGATTTGTGCCCTTCAAATCAATTACTTCTGCTTCAGTGATTAATTCGATTTTATTAGCTTCAGCAAGATTAATTATTTTTTGCACAGAATCAAGGTGCCCTCTAAAAGAGCTACTTCGGTGTACCAAAGTGACTTTTTTGGCAATTTTCTGATCAACTAGAAAAAAAGCCCAATCTAATGCAGAATCACCGCCCCCAGAAATAACGCAGGTCTTATTCCTATAAAATTCAGGATCTTTTATAATGTATTCAACGCCTTTGTCTTCATATTTTGCTAAATTATCAATTGGTGGCTTGCGTGGCTCAAAAACACCAAGCCCTCCCGCAACAATAACTATAGGAGCCTTGTGTTCAGTGCCTTTTTCAGTTTTAACGATAAATTGGTTTTCCGCATCTTTTTCAATAGAAAGAGCAGCTTCACCGAGCGTAAATCCTGGCTTGAAAGGTGCAGCTTGTTCCATTAAATTATCAACTAGCTCACCAGCTAGAATAGTTGGAAAACCTGGTATATCATAAATTGGTTTTTTAGGATATATTTCAGAACACTGTCCTCCAGCTTGAGGCAAGGAATCAATCAAATGGCATTTTAATTTTAGAAGACCCGCTTCAAAAACTGTAAATAAACCAACTGGTCCAGCACCGATAATAATTATGTCTGTTTTAATCATTTTAAAAAATTAATGCAAAAATACTGATTCTACTTAACAAAAGATATATTCAAAAGTTCTAGTTATAGAAATTTCAACTATAGATCAAATCACAATCGTCTATGGGCTAAAAAATGAGCGTTTTGGAATAAAAAAAGTGCTGGCTAACCAAAAATTATTGAAGCATTAAATATGACAAAACTTGCTAAGGCAAGACTAATCTTTGGCATTAGTATTTTTAATCATGAATAGAACCATCAATACCAAAAAGGCAATAGTTGCAATTGCAATAGTCATTGGATCAGATAGCCAAGATGAAAGAGGCTTCATTTTTTATAATTTATAATAAATATAAATTGTATGTACCTGAATTTCAATCCCTTTTATATAATTTGCGGCTACTAATTATAATTTGATAGGTTTGAATTATTATTTAAGTTAGTAATTGGAATATTATCTCATGCTTTCAAATAAAAAAAGCTCAGTAATGGTTAAATAGACATTGTTTATTATTCTACGTTTCTTGCAAAAAACTGCATTTCATTTAATTTACGGTAAGCGCCATTTTTTTTCAGAAGCTCTTTATGGCTTCCAAGTTCCACAATTTCCCCTTTTTCTAATACAACAATTCTATCTGCTTTTTGTATTGTGGACAGACGATGCGCTATGACAATAGCCGTTCTACCTTTAGTAAGCGCCACAGTTGCTTTTTGAATTAATTCTTCCGATTCATTATCAACACTTGATGTAGCTTCATCCAAAATTAATATATGTGGATTGTATACATAAGCACGAATAAATGCGAGTAATTGCCTTTGACCTACGGAGAGAACGCCTCCTCTTTCGCCAATTTTATAATCATAATTTCCTGGTAGCTGCATGATAAAATCATGAGCCCCAACTGCTTTAGCTGCTTCTATTACTTGGTTTCTACTAATATTTTCATCCGTTAATGTAATGTTGTTGTGTACAGAGTCTGAAAAAAGAAAAACATCTTGTAAAACAATTGCAATATTACTTCTTAAGTAAGCAATGTCTATTTCATTAATATTTGTTCCGCCAATAGAAATTACACCTTTATCATATTCATAAAAACGCCCTAAAAGATTTACGATTGTAGATTTTCCAGCACCTGTTGCACCAACAAAAGCGAGTGTTTCTCCTGGCTTTATTTCTAAGTTAATGTTTTTTAGGATACTATTTTTTGAATCATATCCGAAATAAACATTCGAAAAGATAATCGCTTGGTTAAAGTCAAGCCTAGCAATTGAACCCTTTGTTTGTACATTTTCTTCTTCATCTAAAACATCAAAAATACGTTCTGCTCGAACGGTTCCTCTCTGTAAAACATTAAATTTATCTGCTAACTGTCGAATTGGCCGATAAAGTTGGTAAATCCATAAAGTAAAAGCAATTATCTGTCCATACATTAAGCGAATCTCTACTTGTGTTTTTCCACTTACGTTAAGTGCTCCCCAAACCAAAAGAAAGGCAATAGATAAGGAAGATAAAAGCTCAACTATTGGAAAAAAAATAGAATTTGCCCAAACTGCATTTACATGTGCCTGTCTATGACCTTTATTTATCTCTTCAAAGTTTTCAAACTCTTTCTTTTGCCGGTTAAAAAGCTGTACAATCGACATACCAGTCAAGCGTTCTTGAACAAATGTATTTAGCCGCGTTACTTGCTGTCGCTCAAGCTTAAAAGAGTCTCTCATAGCGCGCGCAAAAATTCGGGTAGCAATTAATAAAAATGGAATTGGGATTAATGTCATTAACGAAAGTTGCCAGTTTGTAATAAACATTAGCGTTAGAATAAAAAACAATGAAATAATATCTCCAGCAATTTCCATTATCCCTGCGGAAAACACTTCCGTTATCGCTTCAAGATCAGAAACAACACGTGTAACCATTGCTCCAACTGGATTTTTATCAAAATAACGCATGCGAAATGACAATAAATGCTGAAAAATCTTTTTTCGTAAATCGCGAATGACAGATTGCGCTAATAAATTAGATATGTACGTGGAGCATAGTTGTAAGATTCCCTCCAATGTCAAAATTAGAACGACAATCATTGACCAAAAAAGTAATTTATTTTGATTTTGACTTTTGATAATGTATTTGTCAACCATATCTCCAATAATATATGGCCTCAAAGGCCCTAAAATTGATAAGGAGAGGATACAAATGACGGAAATCCCGAAAAAGTATTTGTACGGAAGGGCATACTTAATTAAGCGCCCAAAGAGAGAATAAGGAATGGTATTTTTGGTTGACATCACCACAAAATTAGTCTAATTGTCCAAAACTCAAGTATTACTTTTGCATATTTAAAACCTTATCAAGACTAAGATTTTTTTATAAAAAATAAAAACCTTAATTTTGCAACCTCAGCAACAAAAAATACAGTGGGCGTAAAAATATTTTCGGGTAGGGCTTCATTAAAATTGGCGAACAATATTGCCGAAAATTTTGGTGGAAAACTTGGAGATGTTAAAGTTACTGTCTTTAGTGATGGGGAATTCCAACCCTCATTTGAAGAAACGGTAAGAGGGCAAGATGTATTTATTGTACAATCGACAATGCCTCCCACTGAAAATCTTTTCGAACTTCTTTTATTAGTAGACGCTGCAAGAAGGGCTTCAGCACGAAAAATTATTACTGTTATACCTTATTTTGGTTTTGCAAGACAAGATCGAAAAGACAAGCCTAGAGTTGCAATTGGCGCAAAATTAATTGCAAACATGCTAATGGCTGCAGGAGTTGATCGTGTTATTACAATGGATTTACATGCAGATCAAATTCAAGGATTTTTCGAGGTCCCAGTAGATCATCTATACGCTTCCACATTATTTTTAAAAGAAATATCTACTACTAATACTGATAATTTAGTGGTGGCTGCTCCTGATGTTGGTGGAGCTAAAAGAGCGAATTCCTACGCGAAGAATTTAAACTGCGGATTGGTTCTTTGCCATAAAAACCGGAAGAAAGCCAATGAAATTGCAGAAATGACTGTCATTGGAGAAGTTAAGGGAAAAGATGTTATTATTATTGATGACATGTGTGATACGGCTGGCACACTTACTACAGCTGCAGATTTATTAATTGAAAAAGGCGCTAAAAGTGTTAGAGCTTTTTGTACACATGCAGTTTTGAGTGGTCCTGCATATGATAGAATATCAAACTCTAAATTAACGGAACTAATTGTTACTGATACAATTCCATTGATGAAGCAGAATTCTAAAATCAGAGTCGTTTCTGTTTCAGAATTGTTTGCGGATGTTATCAAAAGATTGGTAAATAACGAATCAATTAGTTCACATTTTGTAATCTCTTAAAATTAAATATAAATGAAAACAGTACAATTGAGCGGTTCGCTTAGAGCGAACGTAGGGAAAAAGGATGCTTCGAGTCTGCGCTCTGCAGGACTAGTTCCTTGTGTACTTTACGGACAGGGTCAACAGACCCATTTTTCTGTAAAGCAAGTAGCGATTGAAAAAATCGTATACTCTCCAGATGTTTACCAAGTTGAGTTAAATATTGATGGAAAAACTGCAGTTGGAATTATCCAAGAATTACAGCAACATCCTACAAAAGATACCATACAACACGTAGACTTTTTAGAATTAAACGAAACTAAATTGATTCGTATAAAATTACCTGTTAGACTTGTTGGTTCTTCTCCTGGTGTTATGGCTGGAGGAAAATTAATGCTTGTTTTTAGGAGCTTACAATGTGTTGGTCTTTCCAAAGATTTACCAGAAGCAATTATATTAGACATTTCTTCAATAAATATTGGTGGTGCTATCCGAGTAAATAGCATAAATATACCAGGAATTACATTTCTAGACCCTGCAAATGCAGTTGTTGTCTCTGTAAAAATGGCTCGTGGAGCGATTAAAGGAGAAGAAGCTGAAGGCGAGGCTGAAGAAGAAGTGGCTGTTGCAAAAGAAGTTAACGAGGCAGCAGAAAATACTGAAAATTCTACAACTAGCCCTGAGCTTAGTGAAGAAGAAGCAACTTCAGAAGAAGCTTAATCTTATTAAGATATTTAATAAAAGCTCGATTTTAAAAAATCGGGCTTTTTTGTGCCTCATTGATTTTTTAAAAGCTATAGTCACAATATTTTTTGATCTTTATTGCGTAACTTCGTTTTTAAGATGCTAACCGATACATTAATTATAATTCCAACATACAATGAAATCGAAAATGTTTCCTTAATTACAGAGGAAATAATAGGTTTAAAAGAAGAATATCATATTCTTTTTGTTGACGATAATTCACCAGATGGTACGGCTCAAGAGATAGAAAAACTACAAATAAAATTCCCGGGACTTGTACATTTAGAAAAGCGAAGTGCTAAAATGGGTTTGGGAACCGCCTATCTTCATGGCTTTGAGTGGGCATTAAAAAATGATTACACCTATATTTTTGAGATGGATTGCGATTTTTCGCATAATCCAAAATATTTAAAAGACTTAAGACGGGCCTGTATTGAAGGTGCAGGACTTGCGATAGGATCGCGCTATTGTAAGGGCGGAGGGATAAAAAATTGGCCCATGAAGCGCATTCTAATGTCCTATTTTGCAAGTGTTTATGTCAGATTAATTTTATTAATACATATTCGCGATACAACATCTGGCTTCAAGTGTTACCATAAAGATGTTCTTAAAACAATTCAATTAAAAAACAATCCCTTTAAAGGCTATGCCTTTCAAATCTGCATGAAATATGCTACGCTAAAACATGGTTTTAAAGTCAAAGAACTTCCAATTATTTTTATTGATCGTCTTTATGGTACTTCCAAAATGAGCAGTGGGATTTTTAAAGAAGCATTTTTTGGTGTTTGGAAAATGAAAAAAATGAAATTGTGAATTATTTATTAAAAAACGGAACTATTATAAATGAGGGGCGAGTATTTACCTCTGATATACTAATAAAAGAGGATAGAATCGAAAAAATTGGTGGCGTCATTGAAAATAACTGTGGGGCAGTTGAAATAGATGCAAGCGGGAAATTAATTATTCCAGGCTGCATTGATGATCAAGTTCATTTTAGAGAGCCAGGACTGACACATAAGGGGACAATTTTTTCTGAGTCTAGGGCAGCTGTTGCCGGAGGAATAACTTCTTTCATGGAAATGCCAAATACAGTTCCAAATGCATTAACTCAAGAATTATTAGAAGAAAAATATGCGATAGCTTCAAAAAGCTCAATAGCTAACTTTTCTTTTTTTATGGGGGCATCAAATGATAATTTAGATGAGGTTTTGAAGACGAACCCTGCAAATGTTTGCGGAATTAAAGTTTTTATGGGCTCCTCTACAGGAAACATGTTGGTTGACAATGAAAAAGCACTTGAAGGACTTTTTTCTCAAGTGGGAATGTTAATTGCAACTCATTGTGAAGACGAAAATACGATAAAAGCAAATTTGGAAAAAGCAAAAACGCTCTATGGTGAACATATTCCGATACAAGAACACCCTATAATTCGCAGTGAAGAAGCCTGTTATAAGTCGTCTGCATTTGCTGTTTCTATGGCGCGAAAATATGGGAGCCGTTTGCATGTTTTACATATTTCTACGGAAAAAGAAACACACTTATTTGACAATACAATTCCTTTAGAACAGAAGAAAATAACTGCAGAAGCGTGTATTCATCATTTATGGTTTACAGAAAAAGATTACAATTCAAAGGGGAATTTCATTAAGTGGAATCCGGCTGTAAAAAAAGAAAGTGACCGTTTAGGAATATGGAAGGCCTTGCTTGATAATCGTATTGATGTGATTGCAACGGATCACGCGCCACACACTTTTCAAGAAAAAAACCAATCCTATTTTAATGCTCCTTCTGGAGGCCCATTGGTGCAACACGGGCTACTTGCAATGTTAGAAAAAGTAAAGGAAGGTGAAGTTAGCTTAGAAAAAATAGTAGATAAAATGTGTCATTCTCCTGCTATTTTATTTAGAATAAAAGAGAGAGGTTTTATTAGAGAGGGCTATAAAGCAGATTTAGTGGTTATTTCCCAAGAGAAATCGCCGATCGTTACAAAGGAAAATTGTTTGTATTCTTGTGCTTGGTCGCCTTTTGAGGGAATACAATTTTCACATACCATAGAAAAGACATTTGTTAATGGCAATATTGTTTTTCAAGATGGAATTATCATAAATGATATATTCGGAGAAAGATTGACTTTTAAAGTATAAGAGACCTTTTTCAAAAAAACTAAATTTTTTTAAGTTTCTAATCAATATCTTCAAAAAAAGACTCCAAATCTCGACGGTCTTTTTTGGTAGGTTTACCATCGCCATTTTGACGATAAATTTGCCGCACTAGCTGATATGCTTTGAATTTTTCCTTTTCTTCTATTGGAGTAATATCTAAAATAAAATTTTCAATGAGCGCTGCGCCAACGCGTTTATCTAACAATTCTATAACCTCATATGAAAAAACCGCATTATTTTTGTGAAGTGAAATTACATCCTGAAGCTTTACTTCTTTTGAGGGCTTTGTAGTTTGAGAATTAAGCTTAATCTGTCCTTTTGAAATAAGTTCTGTCCCTTGAGATCGCGTTTTGCAAAGTCGAACACACCAAACAAATTTATCTAAGCGTATTTTTAACAAGGATTAATTTTTAAACCAAAAAAACCGGTATCCTCTAAAGTTTCAAGAGAATAAATTAATGTATAGCAGGAGCATCATCATACTTCCCAAGATTATAAAGCATTTTAGTATGTGCTCTTAATGCTGAGGTGAAGTTTTTATAAGAATGATAAGGTAAATTGTATTCAAGGGCCGTCTGCTTCACTATTTTAGAAATATTTGGATAATGAACATGACAAATATTTGGAAATAAATGATGTTCAACTTGGTAATTTAAACCTCCTACATACCATGTAAAAATTGGATGTTTTGGAGAAAAATTAGTAGTGTTGTATAATTGATTGATTGCCCAATCTGTCTCAATGTTTCCTGTACTATCTGGTAAAGGATAGTCGGAGGTAGGAACAACGTGTGCAGGTTGAAAAATTGCAGCTAGTACCAAACCACAAATCAAATGCATTGTTATTAATCCTCCAATAATGATGTACCATGGTGCATTCGACAACATCAACGGCGCGATAATAAAAAGTCCATAATAACATAATTTTGTAATAATAATTGAACTCAAATGCTTAGTAAATGTTAAGTTCTGCGTTTTGATTAAGTCTTTTGATTTATAACGAACGGCTTGCTTGAAATCTTTGGTGGAAGACCATAATATTGTCATTAAGCTATAAAAAAACCAAGCATAGATAAATTGGAAACGATGGATTTTGTGTCTTTTTGTATGAGGGGAAAATCGGAGTAAAAATGAAATTGATTCAATGTCCTCATCCATGTCAGCAACATTTGTATAAGTATGATGAAGAACATTGTGCTGGATACGCCAATTGACATCGCTTCCGCCAATAAAATAAATCACTTTACCAATAAATTTATTTACTTTTTCATTTTTAGAATACGCTCCATGATTGGCATCATGCATTACAGAAAGCCCAATTCCTGACATTCCAAAGCCCATTAGTACCCACATGAAGTAATGAACAGGATTTGATAATTCAGCAAAAAGGATAAAGCCAAAAGGAACTAAATAAAGGGCCAACATAAAGATAGTCTTGAAGACCATATTAGCATTTGCGTGCCGTGAAATTTGTTTTTCTTTAAAATAATTATTGACTCTAGAACGAAGGACCTTATAAAAGTCAGTTTCTTTTTCTGGGGAAAATGTAATTTTTGATAGAGACATTTTTTGTTAGTTTTAGGTGCAAATTTAACAAATAGATTTAACTATTGTTTAAAAGCGATAAATCACTTCAATCCTTGGAGCTCGCAAAACTTATGATATGCACCTTTTTTTTTCGTTAAATCTTCGTGGTTGCCCTGTTCTATAATTTTTCCTTTTGCTAATACAATTATTTCGTCGGCATTTCTTACTGTGCTTAAGCGATGGGCGATTACAAAAGAGGTTCTATTTTCCATTAATTTTTCAAGAGCTTCTTGAACCAACATTTCTGATTCTGTATCTAAAGCAGATGTTGCTTCATCTAGAATTAAAATTTTTGGATTTTTATATACCGCTCGAGCAATACTTAATCTTTGTTTTTGTCCCCCAGACAATTTATTGCCGCGCTCGCCTACAATTGAATCATAAGTTTCATCCATATCAGAAATAAAACCATGGGCATTTGCAATTTTAGCAGCTTCAATAACTCTATTTCTATCTGGATTTGGGTCGCCAAAAGCAATATTTTCTAAAACAGAAATATTAAAAAGAATAGACTCTTGAGATACAATTCCAATTAACCCTCTTAAATCTGCAATTTTATAGTCTCTAATATCTACTTGATCAATTAGAATAGACCCTTCATTTACATCGTAAAACCGAGGGAGTAAATCCATTAATGTTGACTTTCCACTTCCTGATTCACCAACAATAGCAATTAATTTTCCTTTTTTAACCTCTAAAGAAAATGAAGAAATTATGGTTTCTTCAGCATATTTGAAAGAAATATTTTCAAAACTGATTTGTGATTTAAAATCCAAAATCGTTTTTGCATTTGGTTTTTCTGTAATTTTCTCATCTGTCTGAAGCACTTCATTCACTCGATCTAAAGAAACTTTAGCTTTATTCATTAATGCCATCCCATTAGATATTGACTGTATGGGACGTAATAATTGCGAAAAAATAATAATGAAGGTTAAAAATAATTCTCCAGTAAGACCATTATTTGTGCTTTCAAGAATCTCTTGTCCTCCAAACCAAACCAAGCACATCATCACACCCGCTCCTATTGTTTCATTTAACAAAGAAGAAACGTCTTTTTTACGCATTGTTTTAGTATGTAACTTTTGGTGGCGTAGGTTTAGTTTTTTAAACAGATTAAAAATAAATCCACTTGCATTAAAAGATTTTATAATTCTAACCCCGCTTAAACTTTCATCTATTGATGATATTAGTAAGCCGAGCTGTTCTTGGTTTTGTTGGGCTGTTCTCTTTAGGCTTTTTCCTACTCGAGAAATTACAAATGCAGAAATAGGAAGCAAGAAAAAAGATGCTAAAGTTAAAGTAGGGCTGATATAAAATAATGAAACTAGATGTATTAAAATTGAAATGGGATCTCTAAATAATATTTCAAGTAGTGCAACTACGCCATTTTCTATTTCACCAACATCGCTACTCATTCGAGAAATTAAATCTCCTTTTCGCTCTTGCGTATGGAAAGATAAGGGTAAGTGAATGGATTTTTCAAATAATTCATCTCGGACATCTCGGACAACTGAAAAACGCAATTCCGATTGAAACCATATTGCCATATATCTGAAAAGATTCTTCAGAAAAAAAGCGGAGAATACCATAATACAAACGGAAAATAATGCTTGCTTTGGGTCGTGAATAACCATTTCGTGCATCTGGAAATTATAACTCTTTATTATAAACTCGGGGAGCAAGGAAATATCTCCAGAATAGGTGGGCTTTGGGATTACTGTTTGCAGCTTTTCAGAACTAAAAATAAGTTGTAAAAAAGGAATAAATAAAACTAGGGAAAGGAGATTAAAAAAGGTAAAAAGTAAATTCCCAATTATAGTTAAAAAAGCAAGCTTCTTATACTTAAACGAATAATTAAAAATTTGACGAATGGAATTCATGATGCAAAGATACACTAATCCCTAAAAATGAAAGAAAAAGGCAATAATCGTTGAATTAGGATAAGAATTTATTTTTTATAATTATGCCTGACAATATTGTCTTTGCTCGTTTTGGCACAACTATTATAAATAGTTAGGCGTTCCATCCCGCAGCGTATGGGGTTGTATCCGTCTAAATTCTTTAACTTTGTTTTTATGGGATCAATTCGTCAAAATAAAATTGAGGCAGTAATTCAAACTGAGCTTGCTGTATTTTTCCAAAGACACAGTGCAGAAATATGCCTTGGTGCAATGGTTACAGTTACAATAGTGCGCGTTACATCTGATCTTTCTCACGCAAGGTGTTTCCTCAGTATTTTTACTGGGCCGGATAAACAAACTGTGTTGGAAAATATAAACTTAAACAAAGGCAAAGTAAGACTAGATATAGGGAAACGCCTGAAAAATATGCGAAAAATACCAAATCTCACCTTCCATATTGACGATTCTATTGATTATGCAATGAAAATCGATGAGCTTCTAAAAAAATAATCATAAATATACCTTTTTACATAGCGTTTCGGTACCTCCGTTCTTCAAGAAAGAAGAATGTTATTACCTTAATTACGCGAATATCTATTGTTGGTGTATTTGTAATAACTGCAGCATTGATTATTTTGCTCTCAGCATTTAATGGAATAGAAACAATGATTGAATCACTTTACAGTGAATTTGAACCGGATATAACGATTACAGCAAAAAAAAGAAAAACATTTGATGAGCGCGAAATAAATTGGCGCGAAATAAAAAAATGTAAGGGAGTTTCAAGTTTTTCAAAAGGACTTGAAGAAGTTGTCGTTTTACGACATGAAAAGAAATGGGTAAATGCAACACTTATGGGAACTGAAAACACTTTTTTGAAGACCATAAAAATAAACAAACATTGGCTCTATGGAAAACAATTATTCGAAGAAAAAAATGGTGCCTTTTATGGAATAATTGGTCTAGAGCTAATGCAAAAGTTGAATTTAAATTTAGAAGATAAAATTGAATTTGAACAAATCGCAATTTATGCTCCAAAAAGAAACCTTAAAATCAGCTTTGGGAAAACCCCTTTTTACACGAATAGAATAAAAGTTTCCTGCGCAATGAATTACAACAGAGAAATAAACCAAGAAAAAATCCTCTTGCCATTGAATAATGTGAGGATGCTTTTAAACTATTCCACCGAACTTTCTCATATTTATATTGACGTACAGCCCAACTTGTCAAATGACGAAATGAAAACTAAAATCATGCGTATCCTTGGAGATAACTTTGTTGTAAAAACAAATTATGAAAAAAACGAATTGATTTTTAAAACAAGCAAGTCAGAGAGATTAATCGTTATTTTTATTATGTTATTTATCTTTATTTTAGCATCTTTTAATTTAGTTGCCTCTCTGACAATGTTGTTTGTTGAAAAACGAGAAAATATTAAGACCCTTCAAAGTATGGGCCTCACAAAGAACAATATTTTTAAAATCTTTTTCTTAGAGGGCTTATTGATTTCGGGAGCTGGAATTTTTTTAGGTTTGATTGTTGGATATATCGTCTGTTTAGTGCAACAAGAATTTGGTTTACTTCAGATTCCTGGAGCTGGAATGCCATTTCCCGTAAAATTAGTACTTAAGGATTTTTTCTTAGTTCTCTTTTCAGTAAGCACACTCAGTATTTTATTTTCGTATTTCCCCGTAAATTTTTTACTTAAGAATTTACAGAAATAAGATTTAAAAAGTTTCTTAAAAACATGTGCCACCTAAAAAAATATGTATCTTTGCGCAAAATTAAAACCCATAGTAAAGATGTCAGTTATTGAAGGAAAAATCTCAAAAGTTATCGGACCAGTAGTAGATGTTCGATTTGAAATCGGAGTCTCTCTACCAAATATTTATGATGCGCTTGAAGTAAGAAGGACTGATGGAACTAGAGTTGTTCTAGAAGTGCAATCGCATATTGGTGAAAATTCTATACGTGCAATCTCCATGGACTCAACTGATGGTTTCATGCGCGGAATGCCTGTGATTGCCACCGGAATGGCCATTAAAGTTCCAACTGGAGACAAAATTAAAGGCCGCTTATTTAATGTAGTTGGTGAGGCAATCGACGGAATCAATGTTATGGATAGCACAGGTGGACTTCCTATTCACCGTGAAGCGCCAAAATTTGACCAACTTTCAACAGCAACTGAGGTTTTACTCACAGGAATTAAAGTTATCGACTTAATCGAACCATACGCAAAAGGCGGGAAAATTGGTTTGTTTGGAGGAGCTGGAGTTGGAAAAACAGTTTTGATCCAAGAATTAATTAACAACATCGCAAAAGGACACGGAGGTTTATCTGTTTTTGCAGGTGTTGGAGAAAGAACAAGAGAAGGAAATGACTTGTTGCGCGAAATGCTCGAGTCTGGAATTATAAAATATGGCGATGAATTCATGCACTCAATGGAGGCTGGAGGCTGGGACCTTACAAAAATAGACTTAGAAGTTTTAAAAGAATCAAAAGCGACATTTGTATTTGGACAAATGAATGAGCCTCCTGGAGCACGTGCCCGAGTTGCTCTTTCTGGTTTAACAATCGCAGAATACTTTAGAGATGGAGACGGCGAAGAGCAAGGAAAAGATATTTTATTTTTCGTTGACAACATCTTCCGTTTTACACAAGCAGGATCAGAAGTTTCTGCTTTACTAGGAAGAATGCCTTCAGCAGTAGGTTATCAACCAACATTGGCAACAGAAATGGGCGCAATGCAAGAACGAATTACCTCAACAAAAAGTGGTTCCATCACTTCTGTTCAGGCGGTTTATGTTCCTGCGGATGACCTTACAGATCCGGCACCAGCAAACACTTTTGCTCACTTAGATGCTACAACAGTACTTTCTCGTAAAATTGCAGAACTTGGAATTTATCCTGCTGTGGATCCTTTAGATTCTACATCACGGATTCTAACTGCAGAAATTGTTGGTGACGAACACTACGATTGTGCACAACGTGTAAAACTAACACTTCAACGGTACAAAGAATTACAAGATATAATTGCAATTCTTGGAATGGACGAGTTATCTGAAGAGGATAAGTTAATTGTTCATCGTGCACGAAGAGTTCAACGTTTCTTATCTCAACCCTTTCACGTGGCAGAACAATTTACGGGAATACCAGGTGTTTTAGTTGATATTCAAGATACAATCAAAGCATTTAATGACATCCTAGACGGAAAATTTGATAAATATCCTGAAGCTGCATTCAATTTAAAAGGAGGAATTGAAGATGTAATTGCTGCAGGAGATAAAATGTTAGCTGAAGCCTAAATCATGGAATTAAACGTTATCACGCCTACGAACAAAATATTTGACGGAGAAGTCATGTCAGTTTCACTTCCCGGGCAAGCTGGAATTTTTCAAGTATTAAATAACCACACACCTATTATTTCTTCCTTAAAAACAGGAGAAATTATTGTGGAATTAGCAGAAAAATTTGAAGCGTCTGGAAGTAATGCTATGATTAAACAAATAGATGCTAATCACATTTCAATTTCCATTAATAGTGGCGTGGTTGAATTAATTGACAATAAGCTAATTGTTCTTGCTGAATAACCTTACTTTCTTTCGCCGACATATTGTTTTAAATCCTACTTTTCCTTATCATGGGTTTTTGTAAAAATAATATTTAGTTGATTGGGCAAGAATATTTAGTTACTTTCGTTTTCCTCAGATAATTTATGACTGATTTAATAGCAAATATAATTCCTGAAAAAATACCACAACACCTTGCCATAATAATGGATGGGAATGGTCGTTGGGCTAAAGAGAGGGGAGAAAATCGACTATTTGGACATAGTGAAGGGGTAGAATCTGTTAGAAGCAGTATTAAAACAGCGAAAGAATTAGGAATTAAATTTTTAACGCTTTATGCCTTCTCTACAGAGAATTGGAGTCGCCCACAAGATGAGATTGACGGATTAATGGATTTATTGGTAGCATCCATTACGACAGAAGCACCTGAACTTATGGAAAATGGGGTGCGGATATTAATGATTGGTGATATTGACGGCCTTCCAGAAAATTGTGCTGAAAGTCTAAAAAATTTAATTACAGAAACACAAGACAATACGAGCCTAACATTAATTCTTGCCTTAAATTATAGTGCAAAATGGGAACTTAAAATGGCAATAAAGTCTATTGCTAATGCTATCAATACTGGAGCTCTCGCTACTAACGAAATTACAGATGACTTGGTAAGTCAGCATCTATCTACTAAAGGGATTCCTGACCCCGAACTGCTTATTAGAACAAGTGGAGAAAGAAGAATAAGTAATTTTTTACTTTGGCAAATTGCATATGCAGAGCTTTACTTTACAGATACGCATTGGCCAGATTTTAGGAGAAATGATTTGATTAGTGCAGTGATAGAATATCAAAATAGAGAAAGGCGATTTGGAAAACTTTCTATTCAATTAGAAGCAAAAAAATGAGGTATATTTTGTCCTTATATATCCTTAGTTCATTTTTCCTTTTCGGACAAAATGGAATAACTGTAGGAGATATAGATTTCAGCTATAGCCAACCAAAAGAATATGAACTTGGTCCTATTCGTGTAACTGGTGCAGATAATTTTGATCATCAAGCAATAAAATTAATTGCAGGGTTAAGGCAGGGACAGAAAATCATTTTACCTAGCAATGATATTTCAAATGCCATAAAAAATTTATGGAAAGAAGAGATTTTTTCAAACGTCGCTATTTACGTCACGAAAGAAATTGCTGGGGTTGTCTACCTAACAATTGCTGTTGAGCCAAGAATGAAATTATCTAAGTTTAGCTTTAGAGGAATTGGTAAAAGAGATGCAGATAAATTACGGGAAGAAATAAAATTATTTACTGGGAAAACCATTACAGAAAATCTAGTTTTTCAAACCAAAGCCAAAATAAGAGGGTATTTCAGGGAAAAAGGATTTTTTAATGCTAAAGTCGACATTTCAAGAGTAAAAGATACGCTTATAAATTCCTCTGAAATATTTATTATAAAAATTGATAAAGGCGATAAAATAGGAATTAAAAAAATTGAGATTAGGGGAAATACTGAAATAAAAGCTTGGAAGTTACGATGGGCCATGAAGGACACAAAACAAAGAGGTATTCTTCAAATTTTTAAGCGGTCTAAATTTACTGAATCAAGTTACGAAAAAGACAAGTTGTCGCTCTTAGCAAAATTTAATAAAGTAGGATTAAGAGATGCTAGTATTTCATTTGATACAGTTTATCAATTAAATTCTAAAAATCTAATGATAGAAATTAATATAACTGAAGGAGAGAAATATTATTTTGGTACTATTGAATGGCTTGGGAACACAAAATACCGTTCTAGTTTTTTAGATACTGTTTTAGGAATTAAAAAGGGGGATTTATATAACAGTAATTTATTTGAGCAACGATTGAACGGCTCTGGAGATGGAAGAGATATTAACTCTCTTTATATGGATCAGGGATATTTATTTTTTCAAGTCATGCCAGTCGAAATTAACGTTAACCAAAATATGATTAACTATCAAATTCGAATTATTGAAGGGAAAGAAGCTCGAAATGGAACAATAACAATTAAGGGGAATACAAAAACAAATGACTATGTAATTCTTAGGGAGATCAGGACAAAACCTGGAGATTTATTTAATAAAGGAGATATAATGCGAACTCAAAGAGAATTAGCGCAACTTGGTTATTTTAATGAACAAGCATTTCAGGTGAATCCATTGCCAAATCCAAGTAAGGGGACAGTTGATATTGAATATGTTGTTGAGGAGAAAAATTCTGATCAAATAGAACTTTCAGGTGGATACGGAGGAGCCGGGCCAACTTCTTCAGGGCGCATTATTGGAACACTTGGCTTAACATTTAATAATTTTTCAACACGCAATTTTTTTAAGAGAAATGCTTGGTCGCCCTTGCCTGGAGGAGATGGCCAGCGCCTATCAATTAGAGCACAATCTAATGGCCGGTTTTATCAGAGTTATACAGCTTCCTTTACTGAGCCATGGTTAGGCGGTAAAAAACCAAATTCTCTTTCTTTTTGGTTGAATCATACTGCCTTATCTGCCAACGGGAAACTTAAGTCAGAAGACGGATATGCAGGATTATCTATCTCTGGAGTTGGTGTTTCATTAGGAAAAAGAAATAAGTGGCCCGACGACTATTTTTCAACATTGTACGAACTTGGATATAAGTATTATGATGTAGTAAACGACACTAGGTTTCCTATTTTTTCTAAGGGATTTGCAAATGACATCTCCTTGCAACAAACAATACAGAGGACTTCTGTTAGCGCCCCTACCTTCCCGCAAAGTGGGTCCAATTTTGTTTTTTTGGTAAAAGCAACCCTTCCTTATTCTCTTTTTTCTGATAAGGATTATAGTAATGCTTCTCAACAAGAAAAGTATAAATACTTAGAATATTATAGGTTAAAGTTTACTGCTGAATGGTTTCTTCCATTAAGTAAAGACAAAAAACTTATTCTAATGCCGCGCATAGGTTTTGGATACTTGGGTTCATACAATAAATCTAAGGGGATTAGTCCTTTCGACAGGTATGCTATGGGTGGAAGTGGTTTGTCTGGATCTGGAGTTAACCAAATTGGGGGAATTTCAATTCTTGCCTTGAGGGGCTATGAAGACCAGTCAATTTCTTCAAGAGGTGGGGATCCCATCGTAGCTAAGTACACACTAGAATTAAGATATCCTATTTCATTAAACCCACAAGCAACATTTTTTGCCTTAGCATTTTTAGAAGGCGGAAACACTTTCCCTACTTTTGATAAATTTAATCCGTTTAATGTGAAACGCACTGCAGGAATTGGAATCAGGGTTTTCTTACCCATGTTTGGAATGTTAGGTTTAGACTATGGATTAGGCTTTGATAAATTAGATCCGTGGGCAACAGGTTTTGGAGGAGTAAGTGATGAGTCAATAAAAAGAATAGGATATTACCCAAAATTGAGTTTTTCCATTGGCATGAACTTGGGAGAACTGTAGAAGAATTCAACAATAATTGTTTATATTCGCCGTTCTTTACAAACTAAAATAAACTATGTTAAAATACATTTTCTTTTTGTTTTTGATTATTGGAGGAAATATAGTAAATGGACAAGAGTTTGCTTATATCGACTCGGAATATATTTTAAAAAATGTTCCTGAGTATATCCAGGCAAAAGAAAAATTAGATGGCTTAGCGACAAAATGGACAAAAGAAGTTGAAGATCGCTATGCTGCAATAAAAATAAAAAAGGCAAATTTTGACCGTGAGGAAGTTCTTCTTCCCGCTGAAGAAAAGGAAAAAAGAAAAAGTGAAATAGAAAAACTTGAAAAAGAAACCATTGAACTACAAACACAGCATTTTAGTTCAAATGGCGACTATTTTCAAAAACGACAAGAATTAGTAAAGCCAATACAAGACCGAATATTTACTGCAATGAAAAAAATTGCAAAACGCGATAGTTACTCGTTTGTATTTGATAAAGCAAACCAAAGTAATTTGGTCTATGCTACAAAGGAATCAGATATCAGCGATGATGTGTTGGAAGAAATGGGAATAACTAAATAAATATAAAATAATATGAAAAACATCTTAATCGCAATCTCTTTAATTATCTCCGCTAGCTCTTTTGCTCAGTCAAAAATCGGGCATGTAAATTCTCAAATTCTATTAGATACCCTTGAATCACGAAAACAAGCAATAAAGGAACTTGATGCTTATAAATTAGAAGGTATGAAAGAACTACAAGAAATGAATAAAGCATTTGAAGCAGCATATGTAATTTTTCAGCAGAAAGAAAAAGATTTATCCCCTGTTCTTTTAAAAATGGAGCAGGAAAAATTGGGGCGTAAGCAGCAAGAATTAGAGTCACGGCAGCAAGAATTAGAAAAAGGGCTACAAATCTACAATGAGGAACTCAACAAGCCTATTTTAGACAGAATAACCAAAGCAATAGAAATCGTTGCAGATCGGAAGAAAATGAGTTACATAATTGATGAAAGCGCAACACTTTATTCTAAAGGCGGAATTGACTGTACAGCAGAAGTAATGATTGAACTATTACGACTAGATGCAGAAGCCATTAAAAATAAATAAATAATTTTTTGATTTCGTAAAAGGCAATCTTTCGGTTGCCTTTTTTTATTTAGTTTTACTCTATGAAAAATGATTTTCCTATTGGAATTTTTGACTCTGGATATGGTGGTTTAACAGTTCTTTCTGAGATACGAAAATCGTTGCCAAATTATGATTTCATCTATTTTGGAGACAATGCAAGAGCGCCATATGGAAATCGGTCTTTTGAATTAGTATATGATTTCACCTTGGAAGCCGTAAATTATCTTTTTTCTCAAGGTTGCCCATTGGTGATATTAGCGTGCAATACAGCATCAGCAAAAGCCTTGAGAACAATTCAACAAAAAGATTTAGAAAAGATTGATCCTACAAAACGCGTTTTAGGCGTTATCAGACCAAGCGCTGAAGAAATCGGTTTTCTAACAGGCACTAAACATGTAGGAATTTTGGGGACTATTGGAACAATACAATCTGATTCATATAGGATTGAATTACAAAAGTATGCCCCAGAAATAATTGTATCTCAACACGCTTGTCCCATGTGGGTTCCATTAATTGAAAATGATGTTCACCAAACCTCTGCAGGGAAACTATTTATCGAAGAGGATGTTCGGAAACTCATGCTTATGGATCCAAAAATTGATGCTATTATATTAGCATGTACACATTATCCTATTCTTCAAGAACAAATTCAAAAAATAGTTGGAGAAAAAGTTAAGGTTATTTCTCAAGGGCCAATAGTTGCAGAAAAATTAAGTCTTTATTTAGAACGAAACAAAGACATGGAAGCACGTATTTCTAGAGGAGGAACATGCAGCTACAGAACAACTGAAAACGCCATTATTTTCAATAAGAAAGCTTCTCAGTTTTTAGGAGAGGAAATAAATGCACAGCAGATTGAGTTATAAAATTAAAGGGCTTTCTTTTCTAATTTTTCCATTATTTCTTCTTGCATCTTCTGAAATTCTGGTAGGTTTTTAGAATAATGGAGATAACTTTCTTCAAAATCATTTTTTGTAATACCAGATTTCTTAAACACAAGATTAACAGTTGAGTCTAAGGCTTGTTTGTTTAATGCTGGATTTCCTGGAAGCGACTGGTAGTACGTTTCGAGAACAAGTGCCTCTGCCATTATATCTATCATTTTATCCTTCTCAATTATAGAAGAAGGTCTTGTTTCTGTATCACAGGAAACAAAGGCAAATAAAAAAATTAAAATAAAATATTTCATGTCTAAAATTAAAAAAAAAGATTCTTATAAATGCTTAGAATCCATGATAATCGTTACTGGTCCATCGTTGATAAGTTCAACCTGCATGTCTCCGCCAAAAACACCTTTCTCAATTTTTCCGCTAAATGATTTTTTAAGTTGGGATAAGAAATATTCATACAAAGGAATTGCTTGTTCCGGCTTTGCAGAAAGAATAAAACTTGGGCGATTTCCTTTTTTTGTGTCTGCAAATAATGTAAATTGACTTACAATAAGCAAGTCGCCAGAAATGTCGGAGACAGAATGATTCATTTTCCCCTCGTCATCGCCAAAAATTCTGAGATGTATTAACTTTTGAATTAAATAATCAGCATCAAGTTCGGAATCAACATGCTCAATTCCTAGTAAAACAAGAAGTCCTTGTTGTATTTCTCCTACAATTTCTCCGTTTATTTTTACGGATGCTTCTCTTACACGTTGTATTACTACTCTCATGCAAAAGTCTTTCTACGATGAGGGTCACTTGGGTCTTCGTACATTAAATCTAAATAACTTTGATAACGAGAAAAGGAAATCTCATCTTTTTCTACAGCGTCTTTCACAGCACAATTTGGCTCATTTAAGTGTAGACAATTGTGAAAACGACAAGCGCCAATTAGATTTCTCATTTCCGGAAAATAGTGTGCCATGTGCTCTTTTTCTAAATCAATTACGCCAAAAGCACGAATTCCAGGTGTATCAATTATATAACCTCCACTTGCTAAGCTGTGCATTTCTGCAAAAGTAGTGGTGTGTTTTCCTTGCTCGTGCACCTTTGAAATTTCTCCTGTTCGTAGCGTTAAAGTTGGATCCAATGAATTCACCAAGGTTGTCTTTCCAACACCGCTGTTTCCTGAAATCATAACCTGTTTCTCTTTGAGTTCCTTTCGAAGAAAACTTATTTGTGCTTCATTTTCAGCACAGATTCGATGACAAGTATAGCCTAAACTAGTATAGATTGCCGAAAGCTCAGTAAATAAGCGTTCTTCCTCAGTACCAAACAAGTCGATTTTATTGAATAATAAGGTTGTTGGTATTCTAAAGGCTTCAGCAGAAACTAAAAATCTGTCGATGAACCCAATTTGCGTGACTGGAGATTTTAAGGTCACCAATAAATAAGCATGGTCAACATTTGCCGCAATAATCTGCATTTGCTTACTCAGATTTGTCGATTTCCGTACAATGTAATTCTTTCGAGGAAGAATGGATTGAATTGAATATGATACAGGAGAATCTTGAGAATTTGTGTCAGATGAAGCTGTTAATACTACACGATCGCCAGCAGCTATAGGATTTGTTGTTTTTAAACCTTCAATTCGTAATTTCCCTCGAATTGTAGCTTTTATAATTTCTCCATCCTCCAAAATAATGTTGTAGATTTTTCCTGTAGATTTTAAAACAAGTCCTTGCATAGCGTACTACAAATTTATGTTTTATTCTTTTTAATCTCTTTATTATTTAGCTGTTCTGTCAAAAATTAGCAATCTTAAACGATATTTTGCGTTAATTCTACTCAAGCCCGTATCTTCGTTGTACATGTTGCGTTTACTTTTAATTTCTTGTTTTTTTATTTTCTACTGTACTTTTTTCACGAACGCGCAATTATCAAATGAGCGGAGCTTCAAGAAATTAGTTGGAGAGGAGATAATCACAATTGATACGCTCGCGATTTATCCAAATAGTTTTATTGTTTTAATTGGCAATGACACGCTCGATTCAAAAAAATATTCGCTGAGTTTCGGAAGTAATAAATTTCAATTGTATGAAACTCAAAAAGATACTTTGACATTTCATTACAAGGTTTTGCCATTCAATTTTCAAAAAACAAATCAATTGCGCGATTCAAAAATAGTTTTTAATAGTAAAAGCGATGAAAGAGAAAAATTTAAAATCCCAGCCTCTTATTCAGTTCAAGATATTTTTGGAGGAAATGAATTAAGTAAAAGCGGAAGTATTTCTCGTGGAGTTTCATTTGGGAATAATCAAGATTTGGGAATCAATTCTAATCTAAACCTAGAATTATCTGGGGATTTAAGTCCAAATTTAAAACTTCTAGCTGCAGTTTCTGACGCAAATTTACCCATACAACCCGACGGAAATACGAATAAACTACAAGAATTCGATCAGGTTTTCATACAAGTTTATAATGATAAATTTAAATTAATTGCAGGGGATTTTTGGATATCAAAGCCACAAGGTTATTTTTTAAACTATAAAAAACGTGGGCAAGGTTTAACGGGCGATTATTCTTGGTTGACCAAAAATCAAAATCAGTGGAAGTCGCAAGCAAGTGCCGCCTTATCAAAAGGAAAGTTTAATAGGCAAATTATTCAAGGCATTGAGGCAAACCAAGGTCCTTATCGGCTAACTGGCGCTGAAAACGAACCGTTTATTGTGATCTTGTCGGGTACAGAACGCGTATACATTGACGGAAAATTACTTCAAAGAGGGCAAGAATTAGACTATACAATAGATTACAATACCTCAGAACTTATTTTTACAGCACGAAATCAAATCACAAAAGATATCCGTATTGTTGTTGAATTTCAGTACTCAGATCAAAATTATGCGCGTTCACTTTTTCAGTCATCATTAAGTTACAAAAGTAAAAACATGCAGTTTTGGGTCAACGCATACAGTGAACAAGATGCTAAAAATCAAACATTACAGCAAACTTTAAGTGGCGATCAAAAATTTTATCTTTCTCAAATAGGTGATAATTTAGATCTAGCGCGGATAAGTAGTATTGATTCTGTCGGTTATTTGGAAAATCAGGTCTTGTATAAAATGATGGATTCTCTTTCCTATGATTCAGTTTTAGTATTTAGTAATGATGCTGCGTTAGCGGTTTTTCGTGCAACTTTTCAATTTGTGGGAGCAAATCAAGGTAACTATATCTTCAGTAATTACACTGCTCTTGGGAAAGTTTTTAAATGGGTTGCGCCAATCGCGGGAATTCCTCAAGGAGATCACACACCATCTCGTTTAATTATTACACCCAAACAAAAACAGGTTGTAAGCTCAGGCTTTTCGGCAAAGTTGGGTAAGCGATTTTTTATGGAAAGTGAAAGTGCTCTTTCTACAAATGACCTCAACACTTTCTCAAAATTTGGAAGTAGCGATAACAATGGCTTTGCACAAAAGTTCAAGGGGATTTATTCACTTCCTTTCGGACTTGATACCATTAAAAAATGGAAGTTTGAAGCAAGTGGTGATGTGGAGTATTTAACTACAAATTTTAGTCCTATTGAACAATACCGCAGCGTAGAATTTGACAGAGATTGGAATACGCGAAATAAAGGATACTTTGGCGATCAATTAGCTACAGCTTTAGGAACACATTTGTCACACCAGGACTTTGGAAAAATTAATCTTGAGGGGCAATATTTTAGCATTGGGAATGATTACGCTGGAAATAGATTGGCGACAAATGGTGCTTGGCAACAAAATGGTTGGAAAATACAATGGGATGGAAGCGCTTTAAAAAGTGAATCGAATTCAAAAAACTCCTTTGTCCGTCATCGTGCTGCAATTTCTAAAGATGTAAAATGGCTCACTATAGGATTTAAAGATGATCATGAAAAAAACATATTTAGTGACACAAACAAGCTTGTGTTAAAGAATAGTTATCAATTTTTCGATTACCAATTTTTTATTTCCAATAGGGATTCATCAAAAGTAAATTATAAACTTTTTTGGAGAGAAAGGTTTGACCAACGAGGAGATTCTTTGCAATTAACCGCCGTTGCAAAGGCCAAAACAATTGGCGCAGAATTGAAATTATCGGAATTTAAAAATCAACGCTTGAGTATTCTCAGCGCTTATCGCTCCTTGGCTATTTTAGATTCTGTTTTGCTTCCACAAACACCTGAAAATTCCTTTGTTGGGCGCATAGAATACGATGCTACATTTTGGAAGTCAGCACTCACATTCAATAGTTTTTATGAAATTGGTTCCGGGTTAGAGCAAAAAAGAGAATTTCTTTACCTAAAAGTAAATGATGGTCAGGGAATTTATGCTTGGGTAGATTATAACTCTGATGGAATTAAGGATTTAAATGAATTTGAAGTCGCACAGTTCATCGATCAAGCGAGTTATATTCGTGTATTTACTCCTAGCAGTGAGTACATCAAAACATATTCAAATGAGTTAAACCAAAGTTTATTTTGGCGCCCAGAAAGAATTTGGGAAAAGAAGAAAGGAGGACTTAAATTTTTAAACCTTTTTTCAGACCAAGCTCGTTTAAGAATCACAAAAAAAGTAAATGAATTTGATGCGCGGGTTATTTTTAATCCTTTTGCTAGTGATATTGATCTTCCGAATTTAGTAAGCACAAATACAAGTATTCGGAACACACTTTTTTTTAACCGTTTATCACGGGTTTTTAGTGCAGAAATTACAAGTGAAACATCAAAATCTAAAACGCTGTTAACTTCTGGCTTTGATTCAAAACAAAATCAATTTAATCAAGCGCTAATAAGATGGAATATCACAACTACTCTTTCTCTAGAATTATCAGCTTTAAAAGGGGTAAAAAAATCTCTCGCAGATTATGTTATCGGTAGAAATTATGCCTACAGCACCGAATCCTTTGCTGGTAAAATTATCTTTCAGAAATCAAGTAATTTCAGAATTTCATTACAGACAAGAGCAGCAAATAAAATCAATGATCTTCTTTTAGGTGGAGAAAAATGCTTAACGCGCGAAATAGGTGGAACACTAAAATACAATCAAACTGAAAAGGGAAGTTTCCAAAGTGAATTTAAAATGCTTACCATGAAATATAGTGGAAATCCAAATTCTGCGATTGGATTTGAACTTTTAGAATCCCTACAGCCTGGTTTAAATTACACCTGGACCTGCACTTACCAGAGAACTTTATCACAAAATCTACAGCTTTCAATCAACTATTTAGGAAGAAAATCTGAGGTTTTACGAACTATTCATAGCGGAAGCATGGAGCTTCGAGCATATTTTTAACGCTTACAGATCAAACTTTATTCCTTGAGCAAGCGGAAGACTATCGGTATAATTAATCGTATTTGTCTGTCTTCGCATGTAAACCTTCCAAGCATCAGAACCCGATTCTCTTCCGCCGCCAGTTTCCTTTTCTCCACCAAAAGCTCCGCCAATTTCTGCTCCTGAAGTGCCAATATTTACGTTAGCAATTCCACAATCAGATCCAGCAGAAGATAAAAATGCTTCCGATTCCTTTAAATCATTCGTCATAATTGCAGAAGACAAGCCTTGGGGAACAGCATTTTGCAACTTAATGGCATTTTCAAGACCTCCATTATATTTTATTAAGTATAAAATTGGAGCAAATGTTTCATGTTGAACAATTGCAAAATGATTTTCTGCCTCAATAATACAAGGTTTTACATAGCATCCTGACTCGTAACCAGCTCCCTTGAGAACACCGCCTTCAACAAGCACTTTTCCGCCCTCTTTTTTAGCTGCCTCAATAGAAGCTAAATAAGCATTTACTGCATCAGTATCGATAAGTGGACCAACATGATTTGCTTGATCCAAAGGATCTCCAATTCGCAATTGTTTGTATGCCCCTGTAACAGCATCGCGAATCTTATCGTAAACACTTTCGTGAATGATTAAGCGCCTTGTAGATGTACAACGTTGTCCGGCAGTGCCCACAGCACCAAACACAGCTCCAGGAACTACCATTTTTAAATCTGCACTTGGAGCGATAATAATTGCATTATTTCCACCTAATTCTAATAAAGATCGACCTAAGCGCTCTCCAACTGCGGCACCAACAGATTTCCCCATCCGTGTTGATCCAGTTGCTGAGATAAGCGGTAAACGCTTGTCGTTGGCCATTAATTTACCAATTTCAGCCCCGCCAATTATCAATCCTGAAACTCCTTCCGGAACATTATTTGCGGCAAAAACTTCATTCGTAATATGTTGACAAGCAAGAGCCGTGATAGGTGTTTTTTCTGAAGGCTTCCAAATACAAACATCCCCACAAACCCAAGCTAAGGCTGTATTCCAATTCCAAACTGCAACAGGAAAATTGAAGGCAGAAATAATTCCTACAATTCCAAGTGGATGATATTGCTCATACATTCGGTGACCAGGACGTTCAGAATGCATCGTTAAACCATATAGTTGGCGCGATAAGCCAACAGCAAAATCACAGATATCAATCATTTCTTGGACTTCCCCAAGTCCTTCTTGCAAAGACTTCCCCATTTCATAAGAAACCAAGCGGCCTAGAGGCTCTTTATAAAAACGAATTTTTTCGGCTAATTGTCGCACAATTTCTCCTCGTCTAGGAGCAGGAAGAGTTCTCCAATAAATAAAAGCTTCTTCCGCTTTTTTTACAACAAGCTCATAATCTTGAGCAGTTGCAGAATTTACTGTAGCGATTAATTTTCCATCAACTGGCGAAAAAGATGAAATCACTTCCCCCTTAGTATTTAAGAAATCGGCCCCTGTGGATGCCCCACTATTTACTGGCTTAATGCCCAAGTCTTTTAATACTTGCTGCATTTCTGTTGTTGTTTCACTCATTTTTCAAAATTTTATCAAAATTAAGAGAATTCTCTGATTAAGATATTGGATAGCTTTATTTAATCTTTAGTTAATCATATAACTTTGATATTTTCTTATTTTTGAGGATAAAATTGACTTAAGTTGAAATTATAATGAAAGAATCCCTCGATAAACGAGAATAATCATAAAAAAATGGATGTTAAGATTAATTTTTTTTTGAATGCCCTTGCAGCTAATTTTAAGTATGCTTTTATACACACAAAATCAAGAGAGCCTAAACAAATATTGCTAAAAATGCGTTTATAATTTTTTTAGAACACTAATTTTAATGCCATGGAACTTTTTTTAATTATCGTTTTTGTTTTAGGATATATCGCTATTTCTATAGAACACACCATAAAAATTAATAAACTTATCCCAGCCTTGTTGATGATGGGAATTTGTTGGGCAAGCATTTCTTTTGGCATTAATGGTATAATTTCTTGGCTTGACCCTCAATCTTCTGAGTTAATAAATATATCTTCTTTTGGCTTTGAAAAAAGAATGGTCTTACTTGAACAAACATTACTGCACCATTTTGGAAAAACTGCTGAAATACTCTTTTTTCTTATTGGAGCCATGGCTATTGTTGAAATGATAGATCATTTTGATGGGTTCAATTCTATAAATCGCCTCATCAAAACAAATAAAAAAATCACACTGCTTTGGATCATTTCTTTTATCGCATTCTTTCTTTCTGCAATTATTGACAACCTCACAACAACGATTGTTTTAATAACAATAATCCGAAAAATACTGCACGAGACATCAGATCGCATGTGGTTTTCTGGCTTAATCGTAATCGCTGCAAATGCAGGGGGAGCATGGACTCCAATTGGGGATGTAACTACGACAATGCTTTGGATGGCAGAAAAGGTAACTACTCAAAAGTTAATATTACTTTTAAGCATTCCTTCTTTTATTAATATGTTAGTCCCACTAATTATCGCTTCTTTCATGCCTGTTTTTAAAGGAAATGTTACAAAAATCGAAGATGATGGGGTTAAGAAACAATACAGCTCCATAATTTTAATTGCAGGCTTAGTGTTAATTATTCTTGTTCCTATATTTAAAACAACCACTCACCTCCCAACTTACATTGGCATGATGCTATCATTGTCAATTTTTGCTGTTCTAGCTGAAATACTTAGTAATCGAATGATTCGACTTAAATCAGAAGTTGAAAGAAAGGAAGAACATACTGGTCCAACCTTAAGCGCATTGGGTAAAATTGATATTCCTTCCGTTTTATTTTTCTTAGGAGTATTAATGACTGTTTCTGCAATGGAATCTATAGGTACGATATCAAATTTTGGGCAAACTGTAAGTCAATATATCCCAGAAACACTTTTTGTAACATTACTAGGTCTTTGCTCTGCAGTTATAGATAATGTTCCATTAGTTGCTGCAAGCATAGGAATGTTTACTGCAGCTCCTGACGCAAATGTTTGGCATTTTATCGCATACGCAGCAGGAACTGGAGGTAGTATTCTTATTCTCGGATCAGCTGCAGGTGTAGTTGCAATGGGAATGGAGAAAATTTCTTTTGTTTGGTACTTGAAGAATATTTCTTTGTTAGCAATTGCAGGTTATTTTGCTGGAATCGGCGTTTTTTTACTTTTAGTATAGTAAACAATAAAATAAACTAATTACAAACTTTTTGTCCTGCCGCCATCTACCGGTAAGTTTATCCCATTAATATATGACGCTTCAGGAGAAGCAAGAAAGGCAACTGCAGCAGCAACTTCATGAGGTTTTGCAATTCTTTTCATAGGAGACTCATTTGCCATTTCTTCAAATATCTCTTCAATACTTTGTCCCGTTTTTTGGGACTTTATTTCTGCCAATTCCTTTAAGCGAATAGTATCTGTTGCTCCAGGAAGAATATTATTAACCGTAATCCCATATTGCCCTAATTCACTCGCCAAAGTTTTACTCCAACTTGCGACAGCGCCTCGAATTGTATTTGAAACCCCTAAATTTGGAAGCGGTTGTTTTACAGAAGTTGAAATAATATTTATAATTCTTCCGTATCCTAATTCTATCATTTTGGGATAAAGTGCTTGCACTAATATATGATTACAAATTAAATGCTGGTTAAACGTTGAGATAAATTCTTCTGTACTTGCATCTTTAATCGGGCCGCCTTTTGGACCTCCACTGTTATTAATTAAGATGTGAACTCCAGAGTGATTCTTTAAGAAGGAATCAAGTTCTTGTTTTACTTGCACGGGATCTGAAAAATCTACTTTCAGAAATTGATGTTTTTGCCCTTGCGAAGTGTCTAATTCAGTAAGGGCAGCTTGTAATTTTTCTTCATTTCTAGAAACAAGAATAATAGAGCATCCCATTTCAGATAACTTAAGCGCAATTGCTTTTCCAATTCCTTGTGTACTCCCACAAACTAGCGCAATTTTATTTTTTAATGAATAGATCATAATTTAAGATAAGCTTAGTTTGATAAATAAAACTGCTTCAGAAGACTAAATTAGTCAATTAATGGCTATTAAAACTTCTCTTTTTGTTCAAAAACAATTGCAGGGGGCAACATAAAAAAGTTTTTACTCGTCTTCGTCAGAATCTTCTGTAGGTTTATCATACTCTTCTTCTTCCTCGTCATTCTCCTCTACTATAGCATCGTCTATATCTTGGTCATCAAGATCATTTTTATCTAATTCATCTTCAAAATCCTCCTCCTCGACATCATCATTTTTAACTTGTTTAATTGCCGGCTGTTTTATTTTAACCAAATAAATAACTTCATCTGTCTCCCAAATTAAAGCATCAAGGGTTTCACCATTTGGTGTCTTTATCGTAGTTAAATGGTTAATATAGCCATCTGGATAATCTCTTAAAATTTGTTTTTTTTGATCTACAGTTAATTTATCGTAACTAATTATTCCCCTTCTTTTTGTCATATTTAATTCTATTGTTTTTAAAATATTTTGACAAATTTATATTTTTTGTTTTTTAAAAATCACATGTTTTAAAAAAAAGTTATTCATATTAAATTTTTATCACAAATTATGGCAAAACAAATAACTATATTATCTACCCAATTTTAAGAAAATAACAGGATGTTAATAAAAATTATTAAGGGGGTTTTATCGAATTAGATTTACGTGACCGCTAACTTGAATTTTCTTTTGTTCTTGCTCACAAGAACGATATTGTAGATCATAAGAATAGATGCCATCTTGACATTGAATCTCTCCAAAGTGCCCATCCCATCCAATTGAATAATCATTAGATTGGAATACAAGCTCTCCCCAACGGTTGTAAATTCTTAGCTGCCATTCAAAAATTTCAAAATCTGTTGTTGGCTTAAATAGTGTGTTGTGCTCGTCTTCATCAGGAGTGAAGGTATTTGGAATATATAAAGAGATAGGCTGAATAATTACGGTGAGAATCATGGTATCTTTGCAGCCATATTGATTTGTAACAATTTGAATAGGATAATCTGAACCTGAAGTAATATAATTATGAGAAAAATTCGCGGCACTTGAAGTAAATCCATTATTATCAAAATTATAATAATATGAATTTGCACCTTGAGACAAATCACTAAAAGTGATTAATGCTTCACAAATGTCTGTTTCTTGAGGAGATACTGAAAATCCAGCAGTGGGTTTTGGGTAAATGTTAATAATATCCTGCTGAAGCATATAAAGGGTATCAATACAACCCGCTAACGTAATCATTGTTAACCCAACACTATAATTTCCTACGCTTGTGTATAAATGCCCTGGACTAAAATCAGTCGAAGTTCCTCCATCTCCAAAATCCCAAGTATACAAAACTGGAGCATCTGTTTGACTTAAGTTTACAAATTGAGCAGTTGCAGGAGCGCAAAGCAAACTATTTAAATAAGAGAAATTTATTTCCGGCTCGCCATACACAAATACAGTTGAAATAACAGTATCTGCACAGTCTTCGTAAGTTCCAATTAGCATTACCTCTTGATTTCCAGAACTTGTAAACTGAACGCCAAAAACATCTAAGGTGGCTGCTGAATTTGGTATTGAATTTGGGCCAAAATACCATGAATATTGAGTTGATGCTGGGCCTGATGCACTAGCATTAAAATCATATAATTCTGAGACACCACAAAGAGAATCTGAATGAGTAAAAGAAATGGCTAAAGGCTCATTTAAATTTATTGTTAAACTAGTTGTGTCTGAACAACCAGGAATATTAGTAGTGACCAATTGTATGGTATAAGTGCCTGCTTGAAGATATGAATAAGAAGGCTGAGCAAGAGAGCTTTGATCCAAGTTGGTCCCTAAAACTCCAAAATCCCATTGATAGAAATTCGTGTTTATTACATTTGTTTGAAATTGCACTGTTAACCCATCACATTCAATATTTGGAGATAAAAAGATACTTCCTATTGGTTCAGAAACAATAAAAATTGAATCAACAAAACTACTTTGGCAATCTCCATTAATTCCATTTAACAATACAGTATGAAAACCAGGAGTTGTAAAATTTACATTTTGAACATTTATTGTTGTTGCATTTTGAATTGAAGCGTCAGGATCAAAAGTCCAAGAATAGCTTGCATTTGGATGTGATGTTTGACCAATAAAATTCAAATCATTACTTGTTATACAGATAGAATCTTGGGCCGACCAAGATACAATAAAAGGGATATCAACAATAATATCCATGTAAGCAGTATCAGTACAAGGCATGCCAGGGTTAACAATTAAACGTGCTGTATAGTTACCAGGCCCAGGGTAGGTATAAGAAGGAGAAAACAAGGAACTAACATCTGATGTTGTAGTTAAAACACCAAAATCCCATGCATAAGTTGACCCTCCAAAAGAGTTGTTAACGAAACTTACATTTAATCCTTGGCAATAAGAAATAAAAGTTGGAAGTTGATCTTGTGTTGGTAAAAGAGCTTGTAATGTTATATTGCAGTTAAATACTCGGAATAAAAAATCTCTTACGGTTTCACCGATTAAAACTCCATTTCGATATTCTTGTACTCTCACTCCTACTACAAATAATCCAATCATATTTGGGGTAACATTTAGTATTCCTGTAGTTGGATTTATGGAAGAATTAGAGCCTGGACCTAAAGGATTAGCTGCTGAATAAGCAACATCCCATTGAACAGGAACATATGGAGGAGGCGGAGCTTGATTTGGCATAGGATTGACAGAATTTGCTCCTGCAAATGGTGTGACTAATGAATAAACTAGTTGATCTCCATCGGGATCTGTTGCAACATGGTTAAAAGTCAACTGTTCGGTATTACACAATAAAATTGGCGGATAATTTGTAAATCTTGGGCTGCTATTAACAGTAAAACCAGTCTCAGATCCTGGAACATGAGTAGTAAGTGTAATTCCAGTATTATCAGGATTAACCAAATTTGAGATATTTGGCCCCCTGCAACATCGTTGGTATGACACATTATATCCACCTACTACTGGTGGTAGAGTTACTACTATCGTATAAATGGCTCTTTCAACACAGATATTCGAAGGTGGAGTAGCACAAGGGTTATTGAATGTGTTTGGTAGGATTACACTTCCCGGAAAAGGAACGTCTAAATTTTGAAATACAGCACCATTTGCAAGAAAAATAGTAAGAGCAAGCGGATCGTCATAAGCTGCTCCTGTTGAGTTACAGTCGCGATATAGTGTGATAAAAAACCGATATTGGTTATTGCCTAAATAATTATAATAAATATCTCCCCCAATAATATGTGAGGCCTTCGATTGAAAGCTTATAAATAATAGGAAAATAAAAAATAATCTTTTCATTGTAATAACTAACGTAAAATTAAGCTAAACGTTGGGTCTTTTTATTAGAAATAGTATTAATAAATAGTATTTTTATAAGTGAATCCACAAAATTCCACAATTTTCTGACCATCTACAATTTTTCCACTTCCTTTAGAAAGGAATTTAATTTTTTTTGAAAATAGTTTATCTGCAGCACTTTCATAAAAGTCTTTTCTTGTTGGATGTTCAGGATAACAAATATTAAATAGTTCATTTTGAATATTTTCACTTAAAATTTTTGTTATAACAGACACAACATCTTGTTGATGAACTAAATTAACTGGTGCCAATCCATTTGCTATTTTTTCTTTGTTTAAAAAAGAGACTACTGGGTGTCGACCATTACCTAACAATCCCGCCACACGTAAAATAGTAGTTTTTATTGACTTATTGCTTCGCAAAAACTGTTCTGCAAAAATCAAAGTGTGATTTTCCTTACATGGACTATTCTCGTTTACTATTTCGCTGCCGTCTTCATAAACACTTATCGAACTGACAAAAATAACATGTGTATTTTTCTGAAAACAATCCGCAATTGACTGGATTGTGGCAGCATAATTTTTAAAATTAGAGGGAGGCAACATTAAAATTGCGCTATCTACAGTTTTACATTTTTCTTTGATACTATCCGCTGAAAAATTATCAAAATCCAGGCTTACTAAAAAAGGAGTTAATCCATCTTCCTCAAAGCCCTTCAATTTCTCGGGAGAATGAGTTGCAACTTGCACAAAATACCCCTGAGTTTTTAATTCTTTAGCCAAAGGGAATCCCAAGTAACCACAGCCAAACAATAAGACATTCTTATTCATAAACTTAATAAACGTAAATAAAACGAAAGTGTTTTGGAAATTTTGTTGCTGAAGGATTAAACTTCTAGAAAATCAATTTTATATAAAACGGGTCGGCTTGGACTAGCATCATTTTCAAAAGGCGCCATTTGTATTTCTAAAAGATATTTACCGTCTGGGATTTTATTTTCTACGAAAATTAATTCAGTAATTGTCCGCTCTAAATTTGGCTTGTTTGGAACATTCCAGAAAGCATGATGAAAAGCAAGTTCGCCTTTGTCCTCTTCGCGATCAACAGAAGGCAAATCTACTAATAGATGTTTTACTTCAAGTTCTTGGAACAGTTGAATTATCGAAATATCCAAATAGGGAGGATTTGTACTTGAATAATTCTTTTCACATTTATCTTTTTCATTAGGCAATGTTCTAATTAATAGTGCCTCAGAAAATTCTTTATCTATGTCTTTAGTGAATTGCTCTGCAGTAATTATACTGTCTCCATTTGCCAACGTTTTTGGTGTTATTGAGATCAATGTCGCTTTAAAAAAATACTTTTTTAATGTCTGATTTACGGAAAAAACTTCTTCTGTAATGTGTCCACAACATTCTGTGTGCGTCCCATGACCATGAGGATTGAAAAAAATATCACGAAAATTAACATTTCCACCTTCAGCAACGCTTCCCAAAAATCCATTTTCCCGAACGGGGACAAATCTTGGCTGATCAACATACCAAGCACGCACATTTTTAGAGCTTGCAGTTAAACCCATCGATAAATCCAATGGCTTGTCGGTATCTATGAATTGAGTTGAATTAAGAAATAATCTCATAATCCAAAAATAAGAATTTCTATCGTGCTATTCATACTTCATTGTTGAAATAGTTTTTCAAAAATCCGCTTGTCCTTCATCAATCTAATTTATCTTTGTAACATGGAACAAAATCAAGATAGGCTTAAAGATATTATTTCTCATTCCAAAGAATATGGATTTGTATTTCCCTCATCAGAGATTTACGATGGTCTAGCAGCAACATATGATTATGGTCAACTCGGTGCAGAATTAAAAAACAATATAAAAACATATTGGTGGAAAGCAATGGTCCAAATGCATGAAAATATTGTTGGGCTTGATGCAGCAATTTTTATGCACCCTACTATTTGGAAAGCTTCTGGTCATGTTGATGCATTTAATGATCCCTTGATTGACAATAAAGATTCAAAAAAACGCTATCGTGCAGATGTTTTACTTGAGGAGCATATTGAGAAAATCCGACAAAAAATCGATAAGGAAATCGCAAAAGGAATAGCACGATTTGGTGATGATTTTGACCAAGAGCAGTTTAGAAAAACCAATCCAAATGTTCTTAGAAATCAAGAAAAAATTGATGCGATTGAAATAAAGATGAAGACTGCATTGGAAAACAATGATCTTGATGCTGTTCGTGATTTAATAGTAGAATTAGAGATTGTTTGCCCCGTTTCTGGCTCTAAAAATTGGACGGATGTTAAGCAATTCAATTTGATGTTCTCTACTGAAATGGGTTCAGTTGCTGGAGATGCTTCTACCATTTATTTGCGTCCTGAAACAGCTCAAGGTATTTTCGTTAATTTCTTAAATGTTCAAAAATCAGGCAGGATGAAAATTCCTTTTGGAATTGCACAAATAGGGAAAGCTTTTAGAAATGAAATCATTGCACGACAATTTATTTTTAGAATGCGTGAGTTTGAGCAAATGGAAATGCAATTTTTTGTGCGACCTGGAGAAGAAATGAAATGGTATGCATACTGGAAGGATTTACGAATAAAATGGCACAAAAATCTTGGTCTTGGCGATAATCTTTACCGCTTTCATGACCACCTAAAGTTAGCACACTACGCAAATGCCGCATCCGATATCGAATATAATTTTCCGATGGGATTTAAAGAATTAGAGGGAATTCATTCTAGAACAGACTTTGATTTAAAACAACACGAGTTGCATTCTGGAAAAAAACTTCAGTTTTTTGATCCTGAAATGAATGAAAGTTATGTTCCTTTTGTCATTGAAACCTCAGTAGGATTGGATCGTATGTTTTTATCCGTTTTGAGTTCAGCATATACAAATGAAATTCTTGAAGATGGATCTGAGCGCGTTGTTCTAAAAATACCTGCAGTTCTGGCGCCGTATAAAGCAGCCATACTTCCATTAATTAAAAAAGATGGTTTGCCTGAAAAAGCAAGAGAAATTATGAAGGACTTACAATTCGATTTCAATTTGCAATACGATGAAAAAGATTCAATTGGAAAGAGATACCGTCGTCAAGATGCTATAGGAACACCTTTTTCAATTACAATAGATCATCAAACATTGGAAGATAATATGGTAACTGTTCGCGATAGAGATACGATGCTTCAACAAAGGATTTCAGTTTCTGAGATTAGTTCAATGATTGAAAAGAAGGCAAGTTGGAAAACAATCTTATCTAATTTATAACTTCAGTTTTTGAGAAAAATTACTATTCCCTTTTTCTTTGTAATAATTTTAAGTTTTTGCTCTTGGGGTCAGATGATTAATAATATCACTGGCAATGCTTTCACGGACGCTCCCTATTTTGACCAAAAGATAATCTATGCAAACAGAATAAAATCAATTGAGGGGACTTTTTCACGTAAAAAAGATGGAGATATTATTCGTCCAACAAATGATGTCTTTATCTATAAATTTGATTCTTTAGGTCGTCTTGAAGCTATTTTGGAGACTAAAACTGATGCTCTTAAAAAAGATACTACTGTACAGTTTTATTTTTACGATTCGCTCAATCGACTTATTATGCAGCGTAAAACAGAATTTGGAGGAGTTTCCGCCTATTATTTCGACTTTGATTCTATTGGTCGAGTTGTTAAAATAACTCAAAAAAGAGATGTTCTTGACAAGTTTGGAAATCTCAAGCAAAGTTTTTTAATGAACCAAGAATACAAAAGCTATGAAGAGAGTTCTCTTGGCTCTAAAACAATTGTCTCTAATAACTATAATTTGCCCTACAAAGAAGAATGGGAAATACGAAATGCAGATGGATATTTATTAGAAAGTATAGAAAACTTTAAAATGATAGAACTTTTAAAAAGCAAAAAATATTTTTACAATGAAAAAGGATTGCTTTCTAGTATTGCAATTTATGAAAATAATGCACCTAATCCGATTGAAGAGACTATTTTTAAATACGATGCCATGGGCAATCTTATCGAAAAACACACGAAGCGAAACGGCATTTTCATAAAAGATTTACAGATTATTTATGATAACAAAACCCAACTTTTAGGGTCTTTTATCCAAAGAGAAGTAGCTTCAAATCTTATGTATATTGTTCGTTTTAAAGATTATAAGTTTTATTAATCGTTTGTTATATTTTTGTTAAACAACTAGTTTATTTTCTAAGAGCTTTAAATTTACCATAAACTTCATGCTATGAAAGAAATTTTATTAACACTATTTACTTTTTCTTTTTGTATAATTATTTCCGCCCAAAAGGTAGATTATGATAATACTTCAAAATTATTTATGGGTGTCAATCTAGGTGGAACATGGAACACAACAGATGTTAAGTACAAACTTGGATCCGGATGGGGATTAACATTAGGCAAATCATATAATTACAATTACGGTAAAATAGTGAGTTTTGATATTCGTGCAAGGTACTTATCTGGTAATTGGTATGGACAAGATACAAGCATTTCAAGTTTAGCAGACTATTCTGGCGCTGCGCTTTCGTTTTACAAACCCCAAGGAATCATTCACAACTTTAAATCTAAAACACGCCGTTTAGCCTTAGAATTAGTCGTCCACTTGAATGGTCTGACAGAAAAAACAGGCATAGATCCTTATGTCTTTGGTGGAATCGGCCTAAC
The DNA here is from genome assembly GCA_044373675.1 of Crocinitomicaceae bacterium. Classification (GTDB taxonomy): domain Bacteria; phylum Bacteroidota; class Bacteroidia; order Flavobacteriales_D; family Crocinitomicaceae; genus UBA952. Next base: position 38,823 of record JBILPT010000008.1, read on the forward strand.
ATTCAACCGAACGTATGGAAACTTATTACAAATTGACAGTCTATCAAATTATCAATACCCTGCTGATTTAAATGCACTTGACGATACCTACGAATCTGTTTTAGATGGCTACGACGCAAAAAAATATGAGGTGAATGTAATGCCAAGTTTAGGCTTTGGTTTAGGCTACCAAATTGGAAAAGCAACTACAATTGGTATAGAACACAAAACCACCTTCACTCAAAAAGATGTTTTTGATGGAGTAAGTAATTCAAGTCCAAGGTCTAAAAATGATCTTTACCATTATACTTCATTGTATATTCAATTTAGAGTTAATAAAACTCCAAGGGAAAATCCCTTGCCAAATCAAACAGTTTCCTGTCCAAAACCAATTATTAAATTCAGTAATTCTTCCAGGGAAAACAGTGTTAGCACTTCACCACAATTTACAATTAATGCTTCTGTAACGAACGTTGCTGGGATGTCAAATATATCACTCCTAAACTCGTCAAACATTATGGTTCCCTATAGCTACGATAGCTATTCGAATCAATTAAGCGCAAATGTCATACTTAATCCAGGGATAAATATATTTACACTTACCGCAACTAATGAATGCGGATTGGATCAAAAAACGATTACAATTCAATACAAGGACTGTGTAGATCCTAGTTTAACTTTTATAAATCCTTCCTCTGAAAGAACAATTGTTCGTGTTCCGTCTTTTACCTTCAGCGCTACAATTAACGGAATACAGTCCACTCAAGGCATATTAGTTTTCCAGAATGGAGTTTTGCTAAACAACATTAGCTTTAACCCTACAACCCATATTTTACAATCAAATGTAACGCTTCTGCCAGGCCAAAATACATTTACAGTTTCCTTAACCAATAATTGTGGCAGCACTTCTTCAAGCACCTCTGTAACCTATGAGAACTGCATAATACCTAGGATAACCTCAACTAATCCTATAACAAATACAGTAGTTTCTCTGCCCGCTTTGCGCCTAAAAGCTGCAATTGATAATATAACATCCAAGGAGAATATTACAGTTAAAATAAATGGAAGACAAGTTTACACCATCTTATACAATACAACAACTAAAACTGCAGATATTAGCTTACAACTTTCTACCGGAACCAATACGATAATTATCTCAGCTAATAATAATTGCGGATCTGATAGTGAAACAATTATTATAAATTTAGACGATTGTATTACTCCTGTAGTAACAATTAATGGTAGAAATACTACAGTTTCTACTGCTGTCTATTCATTGTCAGCAAGTATTGTGAATATGCCTTCAAGGGAGGGAATTACTGTAACTCTAAACGGCTCTCCTCAAAACTTTACTTTTTCTAATGGTCAATTAACAAGCACTATAAATTTGCAAGCAGGAGAAAATAAATTAATCATAAGTGCAGTAAGAAATTGTGGTACCGACTCTAAAACAATTGCCATTATTTATACAATCCCTAGGCCGAACCCAAAACCACCAGTTGAGGAAAAGAAAGATCCTAAAGCAAATCCACCAAAAGGAAAAGAAAAAGAAGGGGGTTAAAAGCGTTATTTTTTCTTGCTTTTGCTACTTTTATTGACGTTTTTTCTCTATCTTCGCAAACTCTAAAAAAATTATATTATGGCGATTATAGGTAAAATCCGTTCAAAGTCAGGATTATTAGTAGGTATTATTGGTCTTGCTCTACTTTCATTTATTCTTGGTGATTATCAAAGTTTCTTTGGCTCAAGTGAGGGAGAATATGGAATTGGAACAGTTTATGGCGAAAAAATAGACGCCAATAAATACAATGAAACTAATGGAAAAGTTCAAGATCAAGATAGAGGTCAAGCCCAAAAGGAACAGAAAGAATATGCTGAAGCAGATATTGAGGCTTCTTCAGATAAAGCGTGGAATTTTTTAGTAGATTCGACAATACTAAGAAGAGAATACGATGCTCTTGAAGTTTCAGTAAGTGATAGAGAATTTAATGCTTATTTAATGGCAACTGATGGCTTTCCTATTTTAGAAGATTTATCAGCGCAGTTTTTTACTGATTCATTGACCGGGCTTGTTTCAGAAAAATCGACAATCGAGGGGAGACAAAAATTAAAATTAACAATAGACAAACTAAAAGCAAGCAAAGAACCTCAAGCTGTTCAACAATGGCAGGGAACAAAGCAATACTACACAGACCGTCGCAAGCAAGAAAAATACCTTGCATTATTAGATCAAGGGGCCTATGTTACAAAATTAGAGGCAGAAGCAGAGTATTTAGCGCAAAAGGAAACAAAAAAGATTTCTTTTGTTGCTAGACGCTATGATGAAATTAAAGATATTTCTGTAAAGATTTCTGAAAGTGAATTAAAAAATTATTACGAAGAACATAAATCAGATAAAAAGTATGCCAATCGCTCATCTTCTAGAGAAGTGAAATTATTTGATGTTTCTGTCGCTCCTTCCAGAAAAGATAGCTTAATGTTTAATAAAAACCTAAACATATTAAAGACTACGTTTTTACAATCTACCAATGATTCTATTTTTGTAGCAAAGAATAGCGATCGCAATATTTATTTTTCAGATAAACGTGCAACAGCAGTACCAGAAGGGAATGAAAAAGCTAATAAATTTCAAAGCTATCCAGCTATTCTAGATTCTATTTTTAAAGCTGCAAGTATTGGTCAAATCGTTGGGCCATATACAATGCAGGAAAATGTTATCATCTCTAAAGTGATTGGCTTTACCCCAACTCGTTTAAAGGCACGCCACTTATTGATTTCTACTAATAGTTCAAAAGATGAAAAAGTTATAGCTGCTAAAAGAAAAACAGCAGATAGCTTATTAAAAGTGATAAACACTAAAAATTTTACTGAGCTAGTTTCGAAGTACACAGAAGATCCCGGATCAAAAACAACGGGTGGTCTTTATGAAAATTTTTTAGAAGCTGAAATGGTTAAGGAATTTGGTGCTTTTTGTGCAACACAAGCTATTGGTAAAATAGGAGTTGTAAAAACAGATTTTGGATTTCATATTATCGAAGTCCTTGAAAGAGACGCGACTAAATTCCCGCTACTTGTTTCGGTTTCAAAAACATTCAAAGCTTCTATTGAGACAATTGAAAACAAGGAAAGTGAAATTACTAATATTTTATATAAGTTAGATCGGTCAATTTCAAAAGTAGAAGACCCAATTAAAAAAAGTAACCTTTTTGATACAATTGTGGCAAGGTCAAAATATTTCCCTCGCTCCATTGTTATTGAAGATAATAGTCCAAAAGTAACCGGCTTCACTACTGCTGCAGCGTCGAATAAAATTCTTGAATTGGCTTATGCAGAGGATGCATCAGTTGGTAATTTAACTTCTTATCCCATAAAAGATAAAGATAAATACGTGATTGCTATGATTTCTTCAATCAAAGAAAAAGGAGAGCCTAAATATGAGCATATTAAAGTAAAAATGGAGGGAGATCTTTTAATTGAAAAGAAAGCTAAAAAATTAATAAATCAAATGATTAAATATAAATCAATGAGTACACTTGCTAAAGCCTTCAATACAACAATTATGAATGCTGAGATTTCCTTCTCAAATCCTCAAATTACTGGAGGTGGCTATGAACCAGAAATAATTGGCGCATTATTCGCTTCAGTGATAAAAGATAAAAAAAGAACGTTGCCCTTAAAAGGAAAAACAGGAGTTTATGTTATTCTTGTCGATAAGACAAATAAAGCCCCATCTGCAGCTAATTATAAAATTGAACGAGATCAAATGTATACTGCGCTTAAGGGGTCTGTTCAAGGTCAAGCCCTAGGTGCTTTAAGAAAGAAAGCAGACATTGTTGATAATCGTAAATTAAATGAATTACGAATTCGATTATAATTTTCTCTTTTTTATTGCTAAATATCTAATCCTGTAAGAAAGATTATTTCTAATAGAATTAATTTTTATTTAAGAAAATTTTCGTAGAAATCCCCTAGCGTAAAAACTTTATTTTCTACAACTACAGATTGTATCTGATTAGCACTTAAAAAGCGGAGAATTACGCGTCTAGAATTTTCATCATTTGTAACCATGTTAAAAGTAGCAAGGTGCGTCTTTTCATCAAAGCCAATGGTTAATATTTTTACATAATAACTACCATATTCTTCAACATTTTCTTTGATAACAGATTTTGGAAGTGTGATTTCAATCACCCCAGCTTCTTTTCCAGCAAGTAAACTAGCCTTGGATTTACAACTAGCAGAGCCCACTACTTGGGCATTTAAGGAAGCACTAAAAAAAAGAATACAGAATAAACAAAAAAGATTTTTCATGAATTTAAATTTAAAATTTGAAACTAAGTTACTAAATTTAATATCACTTTTACAAAAATGATAGAATTATCTCTTTTCTTACAAAAAAATCGATTAGAAGCAGGGTGTGATGAAGCTGGAAGAGGTTGCTTGGCCGGACCAGTTGTGGCTGCTGCAGTTATTTTAGATCAAAATAATGTAATATTAGGCTTGAACGATTCCAAAAAACTGAATGAAACACAACGATTAGTATTGAAAGATGAAATAATAAAAAAAGCCCTTGCTTTTGGAATAGGGGTTGCTGAGGTATCAGAAATCGATGAAATAAATATCTTAAATGCAAGTATTCTAGCAATGCATAAAGCCATTAGTCAATTAAAAATCAGGCCTGAATTTTTACTAATTGATGGTAATCGTTTTCACCCTTATCCTTCTATTCCTCATGAAACCATCGTCCAAGGAGACGGCAAATTTCAGTCAATTGCTGCGGCTTCTATACTTGCAAAAACACATCGAGATTATTTGATGAACTGTCTGCATCAAAAAAACCCAAGTTATGATTGGAAAACAAACAAAGGATATCCAACGTTAAAGCATCGTAAAGCACTTCAGAACTTTGGTGTTTCAATACATCACCGAAAAACTTTTCGATTATTTGCGGTAAATAGTCAATTAAATTTATTCAATTGAACAAGAGAGTGTTGATTTATTCATTAGCTATAAGGCTAAACACACAAAGAAATCGATAGTTTTGTCAAAAATAACAAATGCGTAATAGCGGGTTTATAATAACTATTTGTCTGGGTTTAATTACTTGGATTTCTTATATTTCATATGATTTAATTCGTACAGAGACTTCTACAAATCTTCGTGATTGCTTTTCTTTTAAAGATGAATCCATAGTTGTATCTCACAATCCGAGGGAGATAAATTGGAAAGAAAATAACCTGCAGGTTTTAAGTTCAAGCTTCACTCTTTATAATTCAATTATTAGTGCGATAACTTATGAAAGCTCAATTTTTTTAAGTACAAAAAGACCTATTTTATTAATTGAGCGCAAAGACAACTGGACTAAAAATGAGGTTACAGCAATTTTAGGTAAGGGCTTGTTCCCATTAAAATTTCAAGGGAAAATCAATTTCACTTTTGGAAAGTATAAGGGGCGCTTTCTTAAAAATCAACTCCTTTTATTTCAAGGAGATTTATATTTCTATAAAAACCTAAAGTATGAAGTAGACAATAAAGCATCTTATTCAGTAGTCTATTTGAGTAAAAAAAATATCCAAACTTCAGATTTTTACAATAAGGAAAAAGGCACTTATAAATACACGAAAACTAAATACAATCAAACTAAAATTAGTGCTTTTGATGACGCAAAATTATTTGCAGGGATTTTACCAAAATTTTTTTCGTCTTATGCCTTTTTTAGCATTTCTTATTTAAAAGAAATAGATAAAGAATTTAAAGATAGTAATTTCTCGAAATGGCTTGATAAAGGGATTGTATTTATAAAAAATAAAAATCAAAATGCGGCTATTTTTTACTTTAAAGAAGGACAAAATCCTATTCAAAATTTAAATGAAAAATTAAATATTGAGGAGAAAAATGAAAGCTCTGCTAATTTTAAAAACATTCCTTTTAGCAGCTATTTTAAGCAAAATATTGCCACAGGGTTTTTTATAGAGGAATTTAATAATTTTGCTGTTATATCAACTGATAAAAGTTATTTAGACGAGATTGTAACAGAGATAAATTTAGGTAATTCACTTTCACAAGATGAAAAAAAAATGGATTTTGTTTATAGCGAACTTCCTGTTAAAGTAGCTTCTCGGATTGTAAGTAATAAGGAACATAAAGCAATCAATATTTTTCGATTCACAAAAATTGAAACAGAATACATTGTATCAAAGAATATCAATGTCGAGGAGCAAGAAAATGACAAAGATTATTTTACAATGAATATTGGCGAAAGGATTAATGATTTTATAGCCTTAGATGAAAGAGGAAATATAATTGCTTTAACTGAAAGCAATAAATTAATCGGCTATATAAATGGACTTAGAAAATGGGAAAAACAATTGCTCAATAATAATGTGATTTTAAAGGATTTCAAATCAGATAAAAACTACGTATCTCTTTTACTTAACGGAGAATGTCAAGTCATTGACAAAAATGGTCGGATTATTTATCGTCTTCTTGCAACTAATGGCATAGCTCCACTAAAATTTAGTTCAAAAGAAGAATTTTTTACAGTTAATGGACCAAATAATTTTTCGCTATTAAACGAAAAAGGTTCTGTAATCAAGCAATTTTCAACAAATGGATTAATAAAACAGATAGGGCAGTATCAAAAAGATAAAAAAAATCAAATTGGAATATTAACTCAAAACATGATTTACTTTTTGAATCCTCAAAGTCGCTCAGTAACTAAAAAAATATCTTGTGACTCAAGCTTTCAATTACTTACAGATAATTCTTCATTGTTTTTTGCAGGAATAATAAATAACTCACTTCAAATAATTAATTCAAACGCACAAAGTAAAATATCGAAGATAAAATCAAATTCTAGTATTATAGGTCATTATTTTGAAAATAACAACCTTGTTCTATTAATAAAAAATATGAATGAACTAAGCGCTATAGATCATAATGGTATTGTTAAGTGGAAGAAAACAATGAATCTGTCTGATATAAGCAGTTGTTCTGTGAAGTCAGGTAAAAATGGAATAATTTTAATTGGGATTCTTGATGCAATAGAGAATAAGTTGTATTTATTAAATACTTCAGGTCAATTTATAGCTAATCAGGACTTAAAAGGTTCAGAGAAAATACAAATAACACAATTTGGTGAAAATGCATTTTCAATTTCAACAGTTCTTGGAAATGCGGTAATTCAATATACAAAACGTTAAGAAAATGAAAAAAACACAACTTGCAACACTACTTTTTTTCCTTGGATTACAAGTAAATGCTCAGAATTATTTAGGCGTAATGACTAGTAATTACGGTGGCGTGATGTCAACAGATTTACAACCTGCTAGTTTTGTTGATGGAAGACTTCTATTCGACTTAAACCTTGGAAGCGTTAATGTAAATGCCTATCAAAATTTTGTATCATTTAATACAAGTGGTATGCCTGGAGGATGGTTGAAATCTTTTAAAAATGATGAAGCCTATAACTCATGGGCTCTTCCTGACAGCACCTTTATGGATCGTCATATTGTAAAAAGATATACTGATAATTCGAATGATAAAATGGGGGTAAACATTAATTTACAGATGGATTTATTCAACTTTGCTTTTCATATTAATTCAAAGATAGCGATAGGACTAAAAGCAAAAGTCAGAAGTATTACGAACATTGGCAACGTTGACCCGAGTTTTGCAATACTTATAGAACAAGGTTTTGATTATCCTTCATTGTGGAATCAAAAAATCGAAGAGCAATTTTTAAATGTAAATCATCTCACTTGGGCTGAAGTGGGCTTTAATTATGGTCAAGTTGTATTAGATAAAAAAGAACATTTCCTAAAATTAGGTGGCACGATAAAATATTTAAAGGGTTATTCAGCAGCATATTTTCAAACAAGCAATTTACAATTTAATTTAAAGAATAATGATACAACGCAGCTTATAACTGGAAATTTCAATTACGGCTATTCAGATAATCTTCCTGGTCTTATCGAAAATGGGTTAGATAATGAATTCAATTCTAATTTTGGTGTAGGCTTAGATTTGGGATTTGTTTATGAATGGCGTCCAAAATATAAAGATTTTAAATATGATATGGATGGTGAATCAAATCTTTGGATGAAAAATAAAAATAAATATAAAGCAAAAGTGGGAATTTCACTTATTGATTTAGGAAGCATGCGATTTAAAAAGGGCGGGCTTAGTCGCAATTTTTCAGTGAATAATTCATCCCCCTTTGATCTGCAAAGTTTTTCAACAACATCAAGTCTATCCGACTTTGATCAAATTATAGATTCACTTATTCTTGAATCTTCAGGGGCAGGAAATACTAATTGGACTTCTGAACAAAGTCCCAATAGCACATTTGTTATGCGCACGCCAACAGCACTTAGTTTGCAATTAGACTACCAATTAGGAAAGTATTTCTATGTAAATGTTTCAGGCGTAATGAATGTTATTTTAAAGAAAAAAGACACAAAAGTAATTGTCCCAAATCAGTTCTCTATCACACCAAGTTTTGATTGGTCATGGTTTGGTCTTTTTTTACCAATTTCCATGAATGAATATTCAGGTTTTAAAACAGGCCTTGCTTCTCGTCTTGGTCCTTTGAGTATAGGCGTTACAGATTTTCGTGCCTTATTCTCAGTTGGAAAGGTTAGGGGGACTGAATTTTATCTAGGTCTGCGCTTACCGATTCTTTACTCAGCAATTAAAGATAAAGACAAAGATAAAGTCTCTGATTTAAAGGATAATTGTATTTCTACACCAGGAATTTGGGCTTTTAAAGGCTGCCCTGATACTGATGGCGATGGATTAATGGATAAAGAAGATGAGTGCCCGGAAATTGCTGGTTTAGTTGAATTCAAAGGTTGTCCAGATTCAGATGGAGATAAAATAATCGATAAATTAGATGATTGTCCTGAAATTGCTGGTTTAGCTGAATTCAAAGGTTGCCCAGATTCAGATGGAGATAAAATAATCGATAAATTAGATGATTGTCCTGAGGTTGCTGGTTTAGCTGAATTCAAAGGTTGCCCAGATTCAGATTCAGATGGAATCAAAGACAGTGATGATGCTTGCCCTCAAAATGCTGGACCTAAGGAAAACCAAGGTTGCCCTGATAAAGATTCAGATGGTTTATTCGATTTTATCGATGCTTGCCCTGAAATTGCAGGTCCAAAAGAAAATAATGGCTGCCCTTGGCCAGATACTGATGGCGATGGAATTTTAGATAAAGATGATGCTTGTCCATTATTAAAAGGACCTGCGGCGAATAAGGGATGCCCTTATAAAGATACCGACGGTGATGGCCTCTTGGATAAAGATGATGACTGCCCTAATACAGCAGGTCCAATTGAAAATAAAGGTTGCCCAATTATTGAAGTTGAAATAGTTGAAGTTTTACGAACAGCATTTGATAATTTAGAATTTGAAAGTGGAAAAGATATTATACTGGAAGTTTCAAAAGTTGCATTAGATGAGCTTGCAGATGTACTTATTAAAAAAGCAACGTGGAAGTTGGAAATATCCGGTCATACAGATAATATAGGTGGTGAAAACTTTAATCTTGTGCTTTCTAAAAAACGCGCAGAAGCCCTAAAAAACTATTTAATTTTTAAGGGAGTTGACACAAACCGTTTAATAACCTTTTATTTTGGAGAGACTCAACCTTTAATCGATAATACAACTTTGGAAGGCCGGAAGAAAAACCGACGAGTTGAAATGAAAATAACCTTTGATTAAGGATTTTTTTATTTAATTTTTGAATAAGCGCCTAAATAATTGTAGATGCTTGATAAAGCCTAAGCTCGTCCCAAGATACTTGGTTATTAAGTTCTTCGCGTATTTTTGATAGCGAGAAAAATTCTTTCCCTTCTAGAAGGTTTTTTATTTCTGCAATTCTTTTTTGTTCCATCACATCTCTTAGTTCAATTTTTTCTACTCGAATTAACTGTGCGAAATGCCCATTAATTGTGGATACTGAAAGCTGTCTTTCTTTGGCAATTTCTTGAATATCTTTCCCAAGGTGTACTAATTCTAGCGTTTGATCATAGGTTGATTTTTTTTGCTCTTTAGGCACTTTATTCTTTATTTTTAGTGGAATAAATCCAATGCCATCATCAAATTCTAGCAATGAAGTTGTTTTGTTTTGCCTAAAATCATTTTGTATTACTGCTAATTTTGATACTTTGTAGTTCTCTATTTCTGAAACCCTATAAATTTCTTTTGTGATTTCTTTTCCATTAGTTATTGCTTCAAAAAACAAACGAAGGCGCTTTAGCTTTAAAACTATTTGCAGTAATTCTTCGCATAAAGGCTCTAATTCTTCAACTACTTGCTTTGTCTTTTTAACTTGATTAAGCTCCAGTAATTTGCGGAAGCTTTCTAAAACTAAAGGGTCTAAGATTTCAAAGAAATAAGAATATGCTGCGTTAATCCTTGAATTTATAAATACTACATCTGTTTTTTCAGCTTGAAACAATTCAGAAATTTGCTTCCTAAATTTTGTAGCTGGCTCATTTGTTTTTGCAAGTTCATCGGTAATTCGCTTAACCCAAGAAGTTTGTTTAAATTTCTCTGATTTTGCTGATAAAATTGAAATTGAACCTGAGTAGGATGTCCATAAAGCAAATGTGTCGTACCAATCGAATGCTTCTAAAATTTTATTTTTTAAAAACACAAACGTTTCTTTTTGGAGTGCAACATCTAAATCACTTAATTTAAATTTGGAGTTAGAATAGGCGATCATTTGCTGGTCGTTTGGAATGCCATTTAGCTTTAATGGATTTAATAGAATCAGTCCTTCTAGCGATCTTAAGCGAGAAAAAGCCACATAAGCCTGTCCTGGAGCAAATGCATCTGCCACATCTAAGATTGCTTTTTCAAATGTTAAGCCTTGACTTTTGTGTATGGTAATTGCCCACGCTAATTTTATCGGATAGTGGACAAAAGTTCCCAAGACTTCTTCTTTTATCTCCTGTGTTTTCTCGTCTAAGGAATATTTAATATTTGTCCATTCAAATTTTTCTAGTACAATTTTCTTTTTCTCTTCAGGGAAGTTCACAATTATTTCATCTTTTGAAAGTGAGTCAACAAAACCCATTTTGCCATTATAAAATTGCTTGTCAAATGAAACATCATTTTTAATAAACATAATTTGAGCCCCAACTTTTAATTCTAGTCGCGCGTCTAATGGAAGAAGATGAGCTGGAAAATCTCCAGTGATTTCTGCTTGATATGAATATGATATTTCTTTCAAAAACTCAAGTTCACGAAGGTTCATTTCATCTGCTTTGTTATTGTGTGTTGTCAGAGTTATATAGCCTTTGCGATCCTCAATTCGTAAATTTTGTTGTACGTTTTTATTAATTAAGGTTAAATCTCCTTCTGAGATAGTATTATTTCTTAAGTGATTTAAAAGTTCAATAAAAACACTATCAACTTGCCGATAAATTTTCTCGAGTTCAATATATATTGGTTGCTCTTCAGCAAAAACAATAGCGTTAAAAAAATGAATTCCTTTGTAATATAATTTCAGTAAGTCCCACTCATCATTTTTAACAACTGGAGGCAACTGATGAAGATCTCCTATAAAGAGGACTTGCACGCCGCCAAAGGGTAAATTTATTCTACGAACTGTCCTCAAAGTCCAATCGATTGCATCCAATAAATCTGCTCGAAGCATACTCACTTCATCAATAATCAACAATTCTAATGAACGTATTAGAGAAATTCTACGGCGATTCATTGAAAAATGTCTTTTTAATGTTGTTTTGTTTTCTGACTTTATAGCAATTCCTATTTGTGGTGTTTTAAAATCTGGAATAAATGCTCCAAAAGGCAACTGAAAAAAAGAATGAATAGTCACTCCTCCAGCATTCAGAGCGGCAATTCCAGTTGGCGCAACAATTACTGTATTTTTATGGGTTGAAGAAACAATTTTGTGAAGTAAAGTTGTTTTACCAGTTCCTGCTTTTCCTGTTAAAAAAATGCTCCGATTTGTTTGATTGATAAATCGCTCAGTAAAAACCGCAGGGTCAAGGAAACTTTCTTGTATTTTTAAATTCACATATTGAAGATAGGGAAAAAAATAGTATACTAAACCAACAATTCAGGTTTTTTCAATAATAAGTTTTATTTTTTTTAGGCGAGGATAAAAATAAAATATGCATTTATTTTTTGTGCGGAATTATTGTACTCCCTATTCTTACTTATTCCACAATCTCCAACTTTCCATCGCTTGTTCTTTAAGCATACTAGCGCCATTTAAAATAGTTGCTTGTTGTTTTTGTGCACGTTCTAAGAAAAGAGTTTTTTCAGGATTATAAATTAAATCAATTACTAAATGTTCTTTTCCGAGTGCATCAAAAGGAATGTCTACACTTATTTCAGTTTTCGGAAACATACCAAGAGGAGTACAATTTACAAGTAATTTACAAGCACTAAGCATATTTTCATTAACGTCTGTATATGCAAAATGATTTTTGAGACCAGATGCTTGGCGAGAAACATATAAAACTTTAATGCCAATTTCTTTGAGAACAAATGCAACTGCTTTTGCTGCGCCTCCTGTTCCAAAAATAAGAGCAGAATCGTGTTTATTGGTTAAAAATGGCTTGATACTTTGCTTGAAACCAAAAGCATCTGTATTGTATCCAATACTTTTATTGTTTTTAAATACAATTGTATTTACAGCCCCAATTTCTTCTGCTATTGGATCAATTTCATCTAAAAAAGGAAGAATACTTTCTTTATAAGGTATTGTAACATTATACCCCGCATTTTTTTGTGATAAAAGCTCTTTTACTTTTTCAATACTTTGGATCTCATACTTCTTATATTCAGCTGAAATATTATTTATTTCAAAGAATTGCTTAAAAAATAACGGAGAAAATGAGTGAGATAGCGATTTTCCAATAAGTCCGTATTGTTTCATTTTGGACTATGCGATGAGGTCAAAGCCAGTATAACTTTGCAGAGCTTTTGGAATTTTAATCCCATCTACTGTTTGATGATTTTCTAACATGGCTGCAACAATTCTCGGCAAAGCCAAGGCAGAACCATTTAAAGTATGGCACAAGTGCGATTTTTTATCTGCGTCTTTAAAACGTAGTTTCAAACGATTGGATTGGAAGGTATCAAAGCGAGAAACGGAACTAACTTCGAGCCATTTGTCTTGTGCTGCTGAGTAAACTTCAAAATCGTAAGTCATCGCTGAAGCAAAGCCCATATCTCCTCCACAAAGCCGCAAAATTCTATATTGCAAACCTAATTTCTCTAGTAATCCTTTAACATGCTCTACCATTTCTTCTAGTGCTTGAGCTGAATTTGAAGGGTGCTCAATACGTACAATCTCAACTTTATCGAATTGATGCAAACGATTTAAGCCGCGAACATCTTTTCCATAGGAACCTGCTTCGCGACGGAAACAAGGAGTGTAGCCTGTCATTTTAATTGAAAAGTCGTTTGTTGGCAGTAGAATATCTCGGTAAATATTTGTCAATGGCACCTCAGCGGTTGGAATCAGATACAAATCATCTTCCGGCATGTAATACATTTGCCCTTCTTTATCAGGCAATTGACCAGTTCCTATTCCGCTTGCTTCATTTACAAGAAGTGGAGCCATAAATTCCTCGTAGCCAGCTTTTGTTGCTTCATCCAAGAAAAATGCAATTAAAGCACGTTGTAATTTTGCTCCTTTACCCCTATAAAAAGGAAATCCTGCACCCGTAACTTTTACGCCAAGTTCAAAATCAATTAAATTATATTTTTTTGCAAGGTCCCAATGAGCAAGAGGAGTGAAAGAAAATAGTGGAGTTGAACCATTTTCATAAACTGTTTCATTATCAGCAGCTTCTCTCCCTTGTTTAACGGCTTCATTTGGTACATTTGGTAGCGTATAGAGTAATTTAGTAAGTTCCCCCTCTAGTTCCTCTACCTTTGCTTTAAGAAGTGTTTCTTTAACTTTTAGAGCAGTAGTTTGTTCTTTCAATTCATTCGCTTCAGCTACTTTTCCAGACTTAAAAAATTCACCAATAGTTCGAGCTAAGAGATTTAATTCTGATGATAGCTTATCTAATTCTGTTTTGTTACTTCTCCATTCTTGGTCAATAAGCAATACTTTATCAATAGCTTGAGATGCATCGATATTTCTTTTTTTGAGCCCTTGTAATACTGACTCTTTTTCGTTTCTTATTCGTTGAATTTCTAACATTTAATTGCTTTATTGGAAAACAAAATTAATGAAATGCCGTGAATTTAATCTACTTTAATCTTTATACTTTACAAACTTAGATTTTTTTAGCCCCTAAACTTTGGCAAAGTTATATTCAATTCATTGTTGATTAATCAAGCTAATATAAGTGCCACATGGCTAAGATTTTTATACTTTTGAAACTATAAACTAAATTATGTTTATTAAAATAACGAATAAATCTAAGCATCCATTACCAAAGTATGAAACTTTAGGGGCTTCTGGGATGGATATTCGTGCAGATATAGAAACAATGATTGAGATTGAACCATTAGGTCGTGTTTTGATAAAAACAGGGCTGTATTTAGAGATGGAAAATGGTTTGGAATGTCAAGTCCGTCCAAGAAGTGGCTTAGCTTTAAAGAAGGGATTAAGCGTGTTAAATACTCCAGGAACAATTGATGCTGATTACCGGGGAGAAATTGGCGTTATTTTAGTGAATTTATCAAACGTATCGGTAAGCATTGAAGATGGTGAAAGGGTTGCACAGTTAGTTTTTTGTCGTGTAGAGCATGTATCATTAACAGAAGTTACCGTTTTAACTGATTCAGAACGTGGAGTTGGAGGATTTGGAAGTACTGGTTTAAAATAAATAAAATGAATATAATCGTACCAATGGCAGGAAGAGGAAATCGATTGCGGCCGCATACCTTGACTTTGCCAAAACCTTTAGTTCCTGTAGGTGGAAAGCCAATTGTATATCGATTGGTTGAGGATATTGCTGCAGTTTGTGCAGATAAAATTGACGAAATAGCATTTGTAATTGGGGATTTTGGAGAACAAGTGGAGAAAGATTTACTTCAAGTTGCAGAAAAATTGGGCGCAAAGGGATCTGTTTATTACCAAAAAGAACCCTTAGGAACGGCGCATGCAGTTCTATGTGCTGCAGAAAAACTAGTTGGCCCTGTTGTCGTTGCATTTGCAGATACCTTATTTCGAGCAGACTTCAAGATTTCGCCTTCAGACGAAGGAATTCTGTGGGTGAAGCAAATTGAAGATCCTAGTTCATTTGGTGTTGTCAAATTAAATTCTGAAGGGGAAATAGTTGATTTTATTGAAAAGCCTCAAGAATTTGTTTCAGACTTGGCCATGATTGGCATTTATTATTTTAAGGATGGAACAAGATTAAGAAAGGAGTTAGATTATTTAATTGATAATAATGTCATGAAAAGTGGAGAATACCAACTTCCTGACGCTTTGAGAAGAATGACAAGTTCAGGTTGTGTTTTTAAACCTGGTGAAGTCTCAGAATGGCTAGATTGTGGAAATAAAGAAGTAACAGTGCAAACAAACAAACGTGTTCTAGACTTTGATTTTGAGAAAAATAGACCACTTGTTCATGCCTCAGCTAAAATTACAAATAGTCAGATTATTCCACCGTGTTTTATTGGAGAAAATGCTTGTATTGAGAATTCAATTATCGGACCTCATGTTTCTGTAGGAGCAAATACAAAAATCAAAAGTTCTATACTAAAAAACTCAAATGTTCAAGAGAATACCAACATTGTAGATGCGGTGATTTTTAATTCAATGATTGGCTCACATGTCAATTACAATGGAAAAGCAAACGACCTCAGTCTTGGGGATTTTTCAATAGTTAATGAATAAAGTCTTTAGCTCATTTTTCTTAGTCCTGATTTTTTTAGCTGGCAAAACTGATAAAATAGTTTCACAAGTAGCTCATTCTCCCTATTATATTTCAAGTTTTCATGCTGGAGTAAGACATAAATTGAATGGTGAAATTAACCAAGCAATCTCAAAATTTACCGCATGTTTGAATGAAGATCAAAATGATGATGCAGTGCATTATGCATTATCTCAAATTTACTTAACAAAGAATGAATTAGAACTAGCTTTGATACATATAAAGTGGGCATTAAAAATTGATCCATCTAATACACATTACAAACTCGAATTAGTTAATATTTACAGTGCAACAGGCGGGTATAAAAAAGCAGCACTCTTATTGGAAGAATTAATTAAAAATGACCTTCAAAATAGTGAGCTTTATCAACAAGCTTCAGATAATTGGGTAAAAGCGAATAAAATCAAAAAAGCAATTGTCGTGTTAAATAAATTAGAATATAATATAGGATATGACCCCCAAATTTTACTTCAAAAAGCCACCCTTTCTTTATTGATAAATGACAATAAAACAGCCCTTTCTTTTCTGATATTAGCGAACAAAACATTTCCAGGAGAACCAGCTATATTGGCTGCTTTGGTTGACTATTATTTGGATTTTGGATCTTATTCTGAGGTTGTCTTAGTTTTAAAAGAATTACTATATGTAGATTCTTTTAATGGATTTGGATTCATGTTGCTAGGTGAAATTCAAGTTGATAATGGAGAAATTACTGAAGGTCTTGCTAATTTAAAAAAAGCTGTAAAAGCAGATGGCTTGAACATAGATCAACGAATGGAAATTTTAATACGCTTACAAAAAGAAAAAAATATAAATGTGATTGAAATTACAGAATTAGTCGACTTTTTAGCAATTACATATCCAAAAGAAGCGAAAGCCCATGCTATTAAAGGCGACCATTATTTTAAACTCAATCAACCACTTATTGCAATTGAATCTTATAAAAATTCTGTGGCTTGTGACCCCAACTTATACCAAATTTGGACTCAAATAATAAGTTTAGAATATGAAAATGAGCAATGGGATTCATTATTCGTAGACAGTGAAAAATCACTTGCTTTTTTTCCAACTCAACCGATGGTTTATTTTTTCTGCGGAGTAGCTGCAAACAAACTTTTTTTGTTTGACAAGGCTATAGAGCGCTTAGGTGCAGGGTTAGATTTCTTAGTCAATGATGTTAGTTTAGACGCTGAAATTAACAGTCAATTAGGCATTTCCTATTTCGGATTAAAACAGAATGAACTTGGGAATCAAAAATTTGAAAAGTCCTTGCAATTAGCTCCAAGAAATAATTTAATAGTTCAAACTTTCGCAATACAATTAGCCCGAAATCAGATAGATTTTTCAAAAGCTAATAAGCTTATAGATAATTTACTTCTTTTAGATAGTAATGATGCTAAATCTCTAAGCGCGAAAGGGCAGGTACTTTTTTATGAAAAAAGATACTCTGAAGCACTTGAGTTTTTATTTCGCGCATTGAAACAAATAGAAAATGATGCCGTATTAAATGATTATTTGGGCAATACGCACTATTTTCTTGGCGAAATTTCCAAGGCGAGCGATTTCTGGTCCAAAGCAAAATTATTAGGGTCAAAAAATAAATATTTAGAACTTAAAATAAATACTAAATCATATTATGAAAAAGTGCCTTAGTATTTTTCTATTTATTCTTGTTTTAGCTAGTTCTTGTGCTAAAAAAAATATAGAATTACCCATTACTCCTGTCATTGAATATAAAATTAAAGATAGAGCTTTAGCTAAAACCCTAGATAGTCTTTCTATATTAAAACCATCTAGTTTTTACACCAAAATAAAAATAGATTTTAAAGATAATTATACAGATATGAGCTTTAAAACCTCTATAAAACTTGAAAGAGATAGTCTGCTAAATGCAATTGTAACAAAAGCTGGTTTTCCAATTGTGAATGCCTTAATATCGTTAGACTCAGTAAAAATATTAAACATCCCAGAAAAATGTTTCAAAAAAAATTCATGGGATAGTTTTAGCGCCTTATTAAATATTGAAATGGATTATTTTAATTTAGAAAATATCCTATTGGGGAGACCATTAACTGATAAGTTCAATCAAAAGTATTTTGTTGAAAAGGAACAATTTGATGCTCAATTAACAAAATCTATAGAAGATAGCACTATAAATCCTCCACTTGATAGCCTTTTGATGGGCAATTTAATGGTAAATTATATTTTAACCGAAGATTTAAAAGATATTTTTCAAACAAGAATATTTCGAGCATCAGACTCTACAGAGATAATAATTAAATATGTCAAGCGTCAAGTTATGTCCGGTTATAATTTACCTTATGAAGTCATTATTACACTTTCCAATTCTCGTTACAATTTAATTACTAAATTGGAATACGAAAAATTAGAGGTAAATCCATCCACAGAAATAAATTTTGTAATCCCTCAGAAATATGAAATTTGTAATTAGCCTTTTTTTATTTTTTTTCTTTCAATCTGGTTTTTGTCAAACAAGCAGTAAATCATTAAAAAAAGAACAGCAACAACTTGAAAACAAAATATCAAATACAAAGAAGCTACTGAAACAAGTTAAAAGCAGTCAACAAAATTCATTAAATTCATTACGCTTAATTGATAACCAAATTAAAAGCAGAGAGGAACTCGTTCGAGTTTTTGACAACCAGGTAAGGGTCGCCGAAGTCGAAATTACAGAAAAACAACACCGCATTATTCGACTTAAAAAACGAATGAATAATTTAAAAAGTCAATTTCGTTCAATGATGATTTATTCGTACAAACATCGAGGAAATCACAGAAACATAATGTTTATATTGTCTTCTCAAAATTATAATGAAGCGTATAAACGAAATAATTATTTAAAAAAATTGGCGGAGATACAAAAAAAACAAGTTGCAATTATTCGTCAAACTCAAAAAGTAATTTATAGTGACATCAAAACCATTGATAATAATAAACAAGAAAAATTAAGCATAATTGAAGAAAAAAAGACAGAAAAAAAACTTATTGAAATCGATAGGGCGGTTAAACAACTATCCTTTAATAAATTCAAACAAGAAGAAAAGAAGTTGTTTAATCAATTAGATGTTGCAGAAAAGAAAAAGCAAAATTTAAAACAACAAATTGCAAATGCAATAAAGTTGGAAATCATGATTGAACAAAAAAAGCAAGCAGAGATTGCTAAAAAAGAGCAGATAAAAAAAGAAAAAGCAAGAGCTGATAAATTAGCAAATGAAACAAAAACAGCATTAAATACAGATCCAAAAAAAGAAAAAATAGAAAGTAAGGAACTCAATAACGAAGAAAATATAGTTTTTACGGCTTACGTTGAACCGAAAGAATCCATTGCATTAGGAAAGAACTTTCAACTAAGCAAAGGACTTTTACCTTGGCCAGTAAATAGTGGGAGTATAACAGAAAAATACGGCAAAAATCCACATCCCACCTTAAATGGAGTTATAACTAACAATAATGGAATTGATATTACTTGTTCTATTGGCAGTAATGTCAGAGCAGTTTTTGGAGGAGAAGTGTCAAGTATTTTTAACATTCCAGGAGCTGGAAAAGTAATTATAGTGAAACACGGCAACTATCGCTCAGTGTATAGTAATATCCAAGATGCATATGTTAAAATTGGTGCAAAAGTTGCTACAAAACAAAATATTGGCTCTTTAATTCAAGAAGGCAATATTTCTATTTGTCATTTTGAAATTCATCAAGTTATTAATGGAGTAACACAAAGTTTGAATCCATCACTTTGGATTTCAAAGTAATTATTGCATTCTTTTTTTTCTTTCTAAATCCAATACAATAATAATAGAGCACATTGCCCAAATAGGCACTGCAGCTTTGTCTGTATCTAAAAAATTATTCAAGAAAGCATGTGAAAAATAGGTTATGAGTGATAAAATCATTCCAAAAATTATAATTTTTGTCTTGTTATCCTCAGCTGGCCAATTGTAATAAAGTTGAATTGCAGAGTAAAAAATAGCGGCAACTATGGCTATAAATAATAATAAACCAATCAAGCCCATTTCCGCTAAAGCACCTAAATATTCACTATGTGCATTTCCCATATCTCCAAAATTTGTCGAGATAATTGTTAGATTTTTTGCCTCTTGAAATGGTGCATATTCGAAAGCATATGTTCCAGGTCCATAGCCAAAAACAGGGCGTTGTTGAAACATAGAGAAGGCACAATTCCACCTATTAATTCGCTCTAGATTTGATGCATCTGTAGTGACATTTGCTGCACTTTGAATTCTTTCATCAAATGCTTCTGTTGTATGTTCATGCGTGTTCCTCGCAAGTTCCATTTGAAGGGCGTCCCATTGAAAAAATAGAAAAACACATGCTGCTGAAGCAAGAAAAAGTAGTATTTTAAAATTTACTTTAAAATGTATTATAAGTCCTACAATTATAGCAATGGCAATACTTAACCATGCTGCTCGTGTATAGGAAAAGTATAAGCCCAAAAACACAATAATAATAATTCCAATCAATGAAATCTGTATTAAGGGCGCATGTTTCTCAGAAAAATACCAGGATAAAAGTAAAGGGATAATCATGGCTATTATTGCTCCATAAATCGTATGGTCCTTAAAAAAGGGAGACATTACCCAGTGGCCTGCTTTTTCTCCAAAATCATACATGGAATGGTGAATCAATGTGTAAATAATCGTACAACTAGTTGCAATGATAAATAGCCGTAAAAACCAGTTTTGATTCGTTTTTTTCTTAAAAAAATGTGTGCCAAAAAATAGGATAGGAATAATAAACCACAGCTTTGATAGAATAAATTTAAGCGAAACAAGAACATGAGAACTTGTGATTGCAGTAACAAACATCCAGCTAATAAAAACAAGCACGGAAATTATTATCGGGTGTTTCCATATCTGTTTGTCTACAAATGGCGTTTTGAATTGAAAGAATAAAAGAATTAACATTAGTCCAAAAAGGAGGGGCTCACTAGGAATGAAGAGCCCAAAACTTTTGGTAAACTCCTCAATATTTATAGAAAATGGGGTAAAGAAAGCTAGCGAAAGAAACAGTTTTTCTGTTTGAAAAATAGCAAAATATATGAGTAATAAAGCTATTGGAAATAAGCTTAGTTCAGCAAGATCGTTCCAAATAAAATAGGAAAAGAGAATAGCTAGTAAAAGTGCTAATGTAGCTAGTAATTCAACTTTCTTACGCATCAGACTAAGCCTGAGATTTAAGTTCTTGAAAACGTTGGCGAATTAAAAGGAATAATACACCAAAAATAAAGCCTCCAAAACTTGAAACAAGAACAATAATCATTTTTTTTGGTTTCTCTTTTTTGTCTGCTTTAACAGCTTTTTCAACTATAAATTTATGATTGAAATTTGCATTTGCATCTGATTCTGCTTGCTCGTATGAAACTCTAAATTCTTCAATTTTGATAATCATTTCATTTCGCATATGTTCTAAGGCATCGTACTTAGCACCAAATAGCGCATTCACTCTTAATTTTGATTGAATATCGGCTTTTTCTGTAGTATTTTTAGAATCCACTAATGCTTGAAATAAATTTGATCGTATATCCATTGATACTACTCCAAGGGCAGAAAGGCTATCCAATAAATTCAAAACTGAATCACGGTCGTGAAGCATTTGCCCCATTTTTCTTTTATTGATTTCAAATGCAGGCTTCGTTCGCTCTCTTATCATATCATTTTTAACCGTATCAATTAAATCAACAATTGAATTAGCCATTTTTGCGGCTAGTTCAGCATTTCGATCTAAAACATCAATTTGAATTGAACCATAACGAGTTCTTGTAAATTCAAAATGACTAGTATATTCATTGTTTAATTTATAGTATTTATTTTTATCATTTTCCGCAATTTTATAATGATCTAGCAAATTGAATTTTGATACAACTTTGTCTCGTATTCGAGAGGACTGAAGGATTTGAACGAGTTGTTCAGCCTGCTCTTCTTCCCCAAAGTCCATTGCTGCAGCTTTTACATTTCTCTGGTCAGAAAATGACACGTTGCTTGAAGCAGCCGGAAAAACAATAGCAGTAGAAAGAAAAAGTGGTGTAATTAACAGCGAGACGATAGTTGAAATAACAAATACAATGCCTGTTATTATAAGTAATGACTTTCTCTGTGCCCAGACAAATTGAATTAGGTTATTTCTTTCTTTGTTTAAATTTAGATTTTCCATGTTTTAAATAATCTGCGCGAAGTTATAACTTTTAATTAAGCTATTTTATAAACTACTTTTTTTGGGATTTATTTTATTAATCTTGGCTTTTTACTAGTTGTTTTAAGTCATTTACTCGAAAAAATGATAATAGAAGTAGAAGCGCTATTCCAAGAGTTAGTTGTTTAAAAAGAAAATAACCGCTATTAATAAAACTAGCTGAAAAAACATATAAGCATCCAATTAATAAAAGAAAATAGAGTACACGTTGCTTATTTATTTTAATGGAAAATAATTTCATGCAATACCCAAATTGAATAACTGCTGTAAAACTTTGAGTAATAAATGTTGCAAATGCAGCGCCTTCTGCGCCTCTTGTCGGAATAAGGTAAAGATTTAATGCAACATTTAGAATAATCCCAATAAATGAGGAGTAATTTAATATTTTTAGACTTCCATTAGCCGTCAATAAAGTACCAAAAATGAAATTCATGCAAATAGCAAGAAAACTAAGCATTAACCAATTAAATGCAGGAATTGCAACAAGATAATCTGTATAAATTAGCGATAAGAGATAAGAACTATTGTAAATAGTTACAAATACAATTACGATAGCTCCTCCCATTAACAAATTCGCTGAAGTAGTTAGTAAATCATTAACAGATTCTTTCGATTGCTTCAAGTTTCTTGAAAACATAGGATACAATAATCCTGCGAAGATCATTCCAAACATATACAAAGCATCGAGTAAGCGAAATCCTTGGGCGTATATCCCAGCTTGGTATGGCCCATTAATTCGTTCAAGCATTACACCGTCAATTCTTGTATAGATTACCATTAAGATAATTAATAATGCGTAGGGATAACTTTTTCTTAGTAGGGAAAGACTAAACTTAATATTCCATTCAAAGTAGGGTTTTTCTATGTGCTTTAGTAAGAGTAAAAGTGCAATAACTAATGTACTAGCGTAGCAAATCAGTTGTATCCAAACAAATAATTCTATTGTCATAACAAATGTTGCTTTTGGAAACAAAAGAATTATTCCTGCTAATAAGATTAATAGAAAACGATCCATAACAGAAATAATAGCATCCAATTTAAAAAAGTGGAAACCTCCAAAATGACTACGACAATAAGCAATAGAAATTATGAAAAACTGATTTATTCCCAATAAGAAAAGAAGATACATTTGGTGAGACGAATAACCAATTAGTATTCCGATTAGTAAAAGAATAAGGTAATAAACAATGAAAAGAATTAGTCGAAACGAAAATACTTTCCCGAAGTATCTTCTTGCAAGTTCAGGATTTTGTGCTATTTGTTTTGTCGTGTAATTGTTTAGGCCTAAATCAAGCAATATATTTAGAATTAGTGAAAGGTTAAGCAAGGAAAAGTAAGTTCCATATTGAACGAATCCTACTTCATTTTGCACGGATGCATCTATTCCAAATATTGCTAATGGTTTAATCAATAAATTGAGAAAAATCATTAACAATAAATTTGATATAAAGGTTGAGGGCATTTAAAAAGCTTGGGATTTTCTTTTATTCATATTAAGATAGAAATACTAATCGTGTAGATATACTATAAAGAAACGAAAAAATATGAATTTTAGTTTAATTAATATATTAAACTAATCCAACTAAAGACTTTACTATTTTTTCTTATGAGTTTTGACTCACGAAAATTATTTCAGTAGGGAGACACTACCACATACTACTTTTGGCTCGTCTAAAAAGGGGTTTTTAAAAGTAATTTTGTATAAATATACTCCATCTTGGCAATTTTCTAGAGCATATGTTCCATCCCACCCATAAGTAACATCATGTGTTTCAAATATAATTTCTCCCCAACGATTAAATATCAACATTTCATAATTGTAAGGATCAAAACCTGAGGTAAATACTGGTTTAAAAGTTTGATTGTACCCATCTCCATCTGGGGTAAATGTATTTGGCACATAATAGATTAATTCCTCCTCAAGTTCAATTGTAATTTGATATGAACCTATACAACCTTCACTTGATTCTGCAAAAAGTGTTATTATCTGCCCATTTGAATTATCAGCGAAAATATGTGATGGATTTTCATCTGTTGAGTAGCTTCCATCTCCAAAATCCCAAGTGTAATTTACAGCTCCAAAACTAGTATTTGTTAAAGCAATTGCTTGAGGAGATTCAGTAAAAGAAGTTAAAGATGGAGTAAAAGATGCTATTGGGTTTGGGTTTATTGTGAGATCCAAAATAGCGATAGAATCACAACCCCCTGCTGTCACTGTGTTATAGGTATAGATACCAGTTTCATTATATGAATTCCCATTCCAAAATAATGGAACTTCTGAATCACATAAGTCTACAAAATTTGTACTAGTTATAATTGTTGCAATTGTAATACTCATTGTTTGTGTTGTAGCACATTGTCCTGCCGTTGGTGTAAACGTATAAGTTGTGGTTGCTGTGTTGTTAATCGCTGGAGACCAACTTCCAGAAATACCATTTGTAGAACTTATTGCTAGTTGTGGTATCGTAGCGCCCGAGCAGTAAGAAACAACTTGAGTAAATAAAGGAGTGATATTTGGCGTGATTGTAATACTCATTGTCTGTATTGTAGCGCAAAGTCCAGTTGAAGGCGTGAAAGTGTAAGTTGTTGTTGCTGTATTATTTATTGCTGGGGACCAAGTTCCTGTAATGCCATTTGAAGAAGTAGTTAGCAGATTAGGTATTGTTGCCCCGCTACAGTAATTACTTATTTGTGTGAAACTCGGAACAATATTTGAATTAACCATTACAATTGCGCTAACTGTGTTTGTACAAGAATTTAGCCCTGTTACAGTAACCGAGTAAGTTCCTGCCGAACTAATTGTAGTAGTCACAGCATTAGTTCCTAAATTATTTGACCATAAATAACTTGTTCCACCACTTGCCGTTAATGTCGTTGTTTCCCCGGAACAAATACTTAGACTCCCTGTAATCAAAGCTATAGGAAGAGCTTGTTCTGATAGAGTTACAGTGGCTGTAGCAGCTGTTGCACAAGGACTAGTTGGGGCTACAGTATAGGTATAAACCAATCCTATATTAGCCCAAGTTCCTCCTGTTGTTGGAGTTCCTCCTAAGGAAGCAAATAGTTGCGAATTGGTTGGAGTTGTTCCAGCGCAAACAGTAAGTGTTCCGTTGGTTCCTGCATTTGGTTGGGCTTGTTCTGTTAGAGTTACTGTGGCAGTTGCAGGAGCTGTTGTACAAGGACTAGTTGGGGCTACAGTGTAGGTATAAACCAATCCTAGATTAGTCCAAGTTCCCCCTGTTGTTGGAGTTCCCCCTAAGGAAGCAAATAGTTGCGCATTGGTTGGAGTTGTTCCAGCACAAACAGTAAGTGCTCCATTCGTTCCAGCGTTAGGAAGAGCTTGTTGTGTTAGAGTTACAGTAGCTGTGGCAGCTGTTGTACATGGTGAAGTAGCATTTACTGTATAAGTATAAACCAATCCTAGATTAGTCCAAGTTCCC